>JAKFYK010000039.1 GCA_021730905.1 Betaproteobacteria bacterium
TGACCCCTATAGCCATGCCAATCGTTTGTCAGGAAGTCTGACCAAGATCGGGAAATTTTCTATCAATTCAGCATGTACGTCGTTGAATTTACGAACGGAATAGGTTCGCATCCCCTTGGGGACGCCACTCAGGTACGAAGCTGGGCACTTGCTCCAGCTTGCCCTGTCTGGACAGTGTGACGGCGCGCGCCAGGGCGCTATAGCTGCCTTTGATGCGCAAAACGTTGCCATCCAGCCGTATCTCGTCCAGCAACAGATTGACGTAAGCTTTCCCAAAGCCGGAACCGGTATCCAGTAGCCGTTCCCGCAGCGCCTGCGTGAATTTCTCTATATGCTTGGGTGTCAGCTTGGTAGCCGGAATATTCCATTTGTCCCGCAGGGCGGCGCTGGCAACCAGCACATCCTGCCGGCGTGCCTGAAGCTTTTGCGAGCGTTCCTGCAGGGTTGAATCGAGTGGCAGCAGCCCTTTCTCGACGGCCTCATAAAGGCGGGCAATCCCGGCGTCGATTTCCTTGAGTTCCTTCAACAACTGCTGATACCGCGCGTCCTCGGTGGTGCAGGCGGCGGCTTGGCGCTTGCGCATTTCCTCCAGCATGATGTTCACCCGGGTCGGCGTGAATACCTTGTCTGCCAGCGCGGTCAGCACAACCTGTTCTGTGCTCTCCCGGCTCAGGTTACGACCGGTGCAGCGCGATACGCCCTTGTTCATGCGTGTCGTGCATTTGTAATACCGATAGCGACCGCTCTTGCCGGTGGCCTGCGTCATGCCGGCGCCACAGTGCCCACATTTTATGAGACCCACCAGCAGGGCAGACGTGGAAAGCTGCTGTCCCGGCACTTTGACCGGCTGGCGCGCATGGCGGCGGGCGGCAACCCTGTCAAACACTGCCTTGTCGATAATTGGTGGCGCATCGACCTTGATCCATTCGCTGGGCAGCTTGCGTTTGCTGGTTCGATATTCGGTGCGGTTGAAATAGAATTCCCCAGAATAGACGGAATTAGACAGCACCTGATTGATTTTCTGCATGCGCCACGGTTGGTCCCGCATCGTCACACCCAGATCATTCAGGTGGCTCGCGATATTCTTCATGCCCATGCTGCGGCCATTGAGTCCATGCAGATACAAATCGTATATTCGGCGTACGGTTTCTGCTTCTACCGGGTTCACCTCAAGTCGGCGTTTGTTTCTGCCGCGCGCACCGGTGACATCTACGTCGATGACGTGGTATCCGAGCGGCGCACGCGAGCCGTTCCAATAACCCTGGCGCGCGTTCTCCTTCATCGCGCGCAGCGTGTGCTTGGCGTTTTCCTTGCTTTGGTATTCGTCGAATAGACTGAAGAGCTTTCTCGCCATCTCGCCGGACGGATCATCGCCAGTCTGCTGCGTGATCGAAATAACCTTTACGCCGCAGCGTTTGAGCTTTCGTTCGTAAAGACCAAATTCCAGCGCATCACGAAAGAAGCGCGAGAGGCTATGGACGACGATGACCTCGAAAGGTGGAGGCGACAAACTCGCATCCGCGATCATTTGCTGAAACACCGGACGACGATCATCGGTCGCCGTTGCACCCGCCTCGACGTACTCTGAAACGAGACGATGGCCCTGCGCTTTGCACCACTCGCGCAGTTGCCGCAATTGATCAGGGATGGAGAGATCTTTCTCCACCTGTTTGCCCGTGGACACGCGGGCGTAAATCACCACATCCATAGCCGGCTCCTTACTCTTCTACAGCATCGGCCTCGCTCAGCACTTGCCGCGCGAGGTCAGGGAATATCGCTTGTATAAGATCGAGTTCCTCGCCCGACACATCGTCCTGCGGGACATCCAGACTGCACTCGACCAAACCGATTAGGTTCTGCTCTTGCAATCATGCTACACCTCCTTTCTTTGCTCAAGTGGTCCTGCCCGTTCCGTTCCAGTCGTGCTGGTTTGACCTGAGATCGTGTCCAGGTCCCTGATCAGCCCAGCTCTGCCAAATTCGTCCAGGATCAGCCGCCGGAATGCCTCGAACTGGTGTTGAGGCAGCGCGGCTTGCGCAATCAAGAGCACCCGGTTTAAGCGTGCATTGACTAAAGGCAGAATTGAGTCTTTGGTCAGCATCGGATACACCGCACAGCGTTCACCGGCACTCTCTCAAAATCCCTGCTCGTGGCGCCATCGTGCCGTTTCCCACCGCGCCGGCCGTCGCGTGCGAGGAGGGCGCCGCACGCCTACTGTTCGCAGTGCGAACACCCCAGTCAGTGTCCATGGCGGTGACGCAAAGGATGCGCACTGCGCCATACGCAATGTAGTCCCGCGCAGTTTGTTCGCGTGCCGGCAGCCGGGAAACGTCTTTGGCTGATACAGGTATCGCATGGAGTTCGTCTGTAAATAGTGTTTACAATTCTTGGGGTTTGTTCTCATCGGTGTACTGTTACCGGCCACAGTAAACCGCCACCACGCTCAGGCGCTCATGTCCGAGTTCAATGCTGATGAAGAGCCGCGCGTTGTGATCCTGGATCTTCTGCTCAGGCGTCAGTTGCCTGAAAGTCGGCCCACCCTGCGCTGGGGACAGCCAGCCGGTTAGCTCCCTATAGCGGTCTTGCGCGTATTGATGACGGTGTCCATGTACGTGCCGAATGCCAGCGTCCTGACACTGCGCCTTGAAGCGTTCCATTTGCTGCTTGTAATTCATCTCTCGCGGAATCAGACTGCCTTTGCCGGCCAGTTGTTTGGCTTCTTCCAATACGATCCGTTGCTGTTCATTGCGGATCGGGATGTCGCGCTCCCGTCCGCCCTTGGTCCAGGTGTCCCGTAGGGCAAGTAAATTGCCCCGGTCTGCCCATTCCGGCCGAATCTTGATCGACTCCTCACGTCGCAGCCCGAAGGCGGCCTGCAATTTCAGGGATAGCCGCGTATACGGGTCGGTAGCCTTGGTCAGGTCTTCCGTCGTCAGAATCCGAGCGCGGCTGACATTGGTCACATTCTGCCGATTGGGAATGCCGTAGTACTCGTTGTCCCGTGCAATGACGTTTTGTTTGTGTACTTTATCGGCCCACCAGCGCAGCACCGACATACGCACCTTGATCGTGCCCACGGCCAGGGATTCCGCCTTCCAGCGTTCTACTAGCGCCGTCACATGCTTGGGTTTCAGGCTGGTTGCCTTCATGTCCTTAAATCCCATCTCATGCAGCTGATTGGGGACCAGGGTCAGAATGCGCTCGCGCGCATGCTGGGTGGCGTAGCTGCCGTCGCGGTTGCGCTGGCACAGTTTCTTCAGTTCGTAATTCAGATCTTTCATGGCTGTTCAGATCGGGGTTTCACGTGAATCGATTGTCGCGTGTGTCAATAAAAGAAAAGGGTTGTAACCCTCACAAAAATGAGGGGGGTTGGAGGAAATATGCCCCCATGTGGCTTGCGCAAGCCTTGGGCAGGTCTGATAGCGAACTGCCGCGGTCTCGAAATCCGGTTGATGCGTGGCGCCATCGGGCTGCAGCACCGTGGATCGCCATGCCACAGGGTGCCTATCTCGCGCAGTCGATCCCGGCATGCTCGAACGTGCGAGGGCAGGGGACCGAAAACGGGACGATTCATGGTTCAGGTTTGTCATGGGCCATCTCAATTCAGATATTCGCGTAGATCAATTGTGCCGAGAGTCAACAGAGCAATGTTCAAACTACCCCTACAAAAGTGAGGGGGGATGGACCGGAAAAGGATTTATTTTTTTGGTTGAAGCGGTTTTTTTGAGCTTTCCAGTCAGCGGTACGGTGGTGCGCAGAACGCGCGCCCATGCGCCGAACGGAATTCATTGTGCGCAGGTCGAAAGGCACAAGTGGCGTGGCTCGCAGATCAGCTTGCTCATAGACATCTACAGATCAAGAGTTATGAATGATCTATTCTGCCGCGTGCCTACAAAAAAATAGTGTTGTATTCCCCCCAAAAACAGGGGGGGTTGACCGGGGAAAGGCAAATTTTTTGTGCTGATACAGCACCGGCGCCGGGTGCATACCCAGATGGAGGAAATCTCACCATCAAGAGAGCAGGAATACCTCCATCAAGATGGAGGTATTCCTGCCAACTGAGAATTTGAACGCGCACTGCCGATATCGCCTGCCGTACGAACGCAGTCGGATTGCAGTCCAGGCGCATCCGGAATGCAGTACGAATGCAGTCGAACTGCAGTACGAGTGCAGTCACCTCGACGCAATTATTCGGGCGAGGGAATGTCTATCTTGTCCTGCGGCAATTCTTGGTGTGTAATGCGTTTACGGTAAGTGTTTCTGTCCGGCCTACATGCCTAAGCATGAGGGCGCTACGAGGGACCGCGGGACACCACTCCCGGTTTGTATCGTTGTGTTTACGACTGGCCTGCCCGATACGTGGCATTGGCGCCGATGATGCCTTCGTGAAGGCGCATCGGTTTGAGCTGATACCCGGGCTCACGGGCTGCGCCAGGGAGGCGCGGGTACTGCGACACCCGGTAGACGGGCAATTGACGAACCGCATTGCACGGCTCCCAACGATTTGACGGGCCAGAACGGCCCGTCACTGATGGTCGTCACTTTCAGAACTACTGCCTAAGTGCTTGACGACGCAGAGATTGTGCGCGTCGTTACTAGCAGTTGGCACTGGCTAGTCACGACGCGCATTGGCCCAGTGGGCTGGCGCAGAACTACTAAGAACTCTGGCGCAGCAACCGTTGATGAATCGCTATCGCTGGCTACTGGCGCACAGTGCGCCACTCAAAACCACCGCTTCATAACTACAGAAACGGTTTGCTGCGCTACCGGCACAGAACACATGCAGGCAGTACAACGGTGCTGCAACTACGATCTTCAGACCTTGACTACGGTCCGGCCGGATTACAGAAGGACTTCCCGGCGCTGCGCTCTTGCGAGCATAGGGCGATGCTTAACGCGCATCAAACGGGCTGACTTCAGCCAGCGGATAACCGGTGCTGTCCAGTGACGTTCATAGAAATCCATTGTCGATCACTGCTGTGCGAGGCGCTGCTGAAGCGCTCCTCGCGATTGCCGGTATGATCGATGCGCCAGAATAAAAGTTCCACGTAAATGCGATAGGGACAAAGCTTTATCGAAGCGGCGACATGCGGCATTCGCCGACACCCGTTTGACAAGGCCCTTGTCAGAATAGCGACAGATTTTGCTGCGCTAGCACATTCCCGTGCTGCCGAGCATCGCAAATCGGCCATAATCTCTTGTGGCATTCGTTATGTACTCATTATTCAACCCTGCACTTGCAAAGGTCGCTGACGCGGTAGCTGGTTCCGAGTATGCGGCGAGTGGGCCTTTGGCGAGCCATCATGCGTTAGTGTGGTGGGGCACCCATAGATGGATTTGTTTGAAACGGATGTGTCTGTGCATTTTCAAACCGTATGTAGTTTGCGTCACTTTCCGGACAAACAAATTTGCTGTTGTAGGCTAGGCCAAGTTTTTGCACGGTGGGCCCCTACTAACATTGCATTTCGATCGTCTGTATGCGCCACTGAATGCGTCGTAGAGCCGAGTTCCAGATCGAATCAAAAACCGAATCGTTCACCCGCCCCTAACAGAGTGACGACACCCAGGATCGCAAAAACGCCTGCCGCGATAGTATGAACCAAGCGCACGGGCAATCGGTGAGCGATCCGATCCCCCAGAAGGACTGCGGGCACATTGGCGAGCATCATCCCGAATGTGGTTCCGGTAACAACTGAAAAGAAGGCCTGATATTGAGCCGCCAACGCAACGGTCGCGATTTGGGTCTTATCCCCCATCTCCGCAAGGAAGAACGCGATCAAAGTGGTGCCGAATATGCCGAAGCGTGCAAGCTTGGTGTCGTTCTCCTCGAATTTGTCCGGAACCAGCGTCCAGGCCGCCATCCCAATGAAGGAGAAGCCGAGAATCCAGCGTAGCGTTGATGGGACTATAAACGAGGTAATCCACGATCCAAGCGCTCCCGCAAAAGCATGATTTACCAGGGTCGCTACCAGAATGCCAATGACAATCGGCAGTGATTTTCGAAACTTGGCTGCTAGTATGAAGGCGAGTAATTGAGTTTTGTCGCCGATTTCAGCAAGTGCGACGATACCCGTGGAGATGAGGAAGGCTTCCATCGTAATTTCCCTTGGCCGGAAGAACGCAAATGACCACATTGCTTCTCCGGCCAGTCCGAAGGCGATATGGTCAAAGGTCTTGCCAAGTTCAGGAAACCGCTTGCGCCATGACCGGTTGGTCAAGTGTGTTGACACAAGCCCCTACATGTTGTGCAGGGCGACTACTCCCCAATGACTCGGCTATTCTACTGAACGGTCTCAATAGTGTCTATCGATTGGGGGACTGTTGGTGTAGCCACTAGACGCCTTCTCATCGCAATTTATGGATGCTGCTGCGCGAAATCTGCCTATCGCTTACTAACCCATGCGAGCCAGTAACGCACACTTCTTGCGATCAAGCGAAATTTCAATCGAGATTTGATCTAAATCAATAGCAGTTTTGGCAACTCGCTTAATATGGCTAATGGGGGCATCTCGGTCTACCGATCCCAAGGCACTATCAAGAAATGCCCGGTTCGTAAGTCGTTATGGCCGAACCGCTGACAGCTTTATCGGCTCGGTTGGCGGTTCAAGCGTATGTAAATTACTTACTGGCTCGCACAAACTGCCATGTCGAATTTCCTGACGCGAAATCTTAACTACGACCGCCCGGTGAAGGTGGCAGACGACGTCTATTGGGTGGGTTTTGCGGATCCGCAGCGCGGCCTGCACTGCAATCCCTATCTGATTGTCGACAACGACACGGGTATCCTGATCGACGGTGGTAGCCGGCCTGAATTTAGTACCGTGATGATGAAAATCATGCAAACCGGCCTGGCGCCAGATGCGGTTTCGACACTCATCTATCAGCACTATGATCCAGACTTGTGCGGCAGTATCGCCAACCTTGAGGACATCATTGCCCGACCGGATTTGCGGGTCATTTCCAAACGCGAGAACAATGTATTCATTCGTTACTACGGGGTTCGCGCAAAGCTGGAGTGTATCGATGATCTGGGGCGAAAGCTGGTGCTGGACTCCGGGCGCACGTTGCGTTTCATCCCTACGCCGTACGCGCATGCGGCGGGGAGTTTCATGACGTTCGACGAAAAGACTGGAATTCTGTTTACGAGCGACTTGCTGGGCAGCTTCGAAGCGGAGAAAGACAGGGGGTTGTTCAAAGAATTGTCGGCAGAATGCCTGTGCTGCGAGCGCGCCGCGCTGGCGCGGCAGGGACAGCCCTGCGACGGCGGCGTTGCGAAGTGCCCGGTGCCAGACATCCTGCGTTTCCATCGCGAGGAGATGAGCTCCAACCGCGCACTGCGCCTTGCGTGTAAGCAGATATTGGCGCTAAAGCCATCACTCGTCGCACCGCAACACGGATCGGTCTGGCATCGGCCATCTGACATTGAATACCTGGTACGTCAGCTCGTGGCTCTCAATGACGTGGGTATAGACGGCATCGCGGACACACCGTAAATGTTCAATATCGCTGACGTCGCAAAGCTTCAGCCGCAGGTGTCGCGGCTTATTGACGAGCTGGCAATGACCGTGCTGGAGCAACGCGTCGAGCTAGGCGAGCGCGCGATTTACGACGGACTTCTGATGCAGTTGATCATAAAATACGTGCAGGCTGAACGTCAATTGCGGCAACTGAACGATGTAAAAGACGAGTTTCTCGGCATCGCGTCTCACGACCTGCGTAATCCGCTTTCTGCCGTGCGGGGCATGAGCCAGATTCTTCTGGAAATGAAACTCGATGAGAGCCGGCAACAGGAAATTTTGCAAGCAATCCACGAGGCCAGTAATCAAATGCTCGTTCTGGTTAATGACCTGCTGGACGTATCGGTGATCGAAAGCGGTAAGCTGGTGATGCGACTCAAGAAAGGCAATCTCGGTGCTCTAGTGCGAACAAGTATTAGGCTGCTGACTCCCGCCGCAGAGAAAAAGGACATCACACTCGACTCGGTCATCGCACAGTTGGATGATTCGATGTTCGATCCTGACCGCTTTGCTCAAGTAGTGGATAACCTGCTCAGTAATGCGATCAAGTTCTCGCCCAAGGGTAATACCGTGCACATAGCGTTGACACGGACAGGTGATGCGATCGAATTGGCTGTGCGGGACCATGGGCCGGGACTGTCGTCGGAGGACAGGGAAAAACTCTTCGGGACTTTCCAAAAATTGAGCGCACAGCCGACGGCTGGCGAAAAAAGCACCGGGCTCGGGCTGGCAATCGTGAAGAAAATTGTGGATGCCCATCACGGATGCATAGAAGTGAAGAGTGAACCGGGCATGGGTGCCGAGTTCAAGGTGCGGCTTCCCGCCGGGGCCAATGGCTAAGGAGTCGTACATGCACGCAATAAAGCCGATCGTCGTACTGCTGGGTATATAAACCAGCCTGACGGGCCAGAATTCCACTGATTTGGAATAAATCCGGGATGAAAGTCGTATACCCACCAAAGGTTAAAGTTCTCTCTGCTCCTCAGGAAGTTAAGACTTTGCCAGAAAGTCCAAATCCCGAACTTACGGATGTAAGCCGACGCATCGCACGGCGGATAGCTGGCACGTATTTCCTGTTCGCCGCGGCATGGATCGCCTTTTCGGACCTCGCGCTGATTGAGCTGACCAGGGATCTCCCGAGCTTTGCCGGTGCATCGCTGGTCAAGGGCGGCATATTCGTACTGGTGTCGGTAGCGCTGCTCTATCTGCTTATCCGGCATAACGTTCGCCCTTACGCGGAATCGAATCCAGAAGTTTTCTCCCGCGATGCAGACGGGCGTCTCATTGCGAGGACGAATCCGGCCATCATATTCGGGGTGATGGCGGTGCTGATGATCGTCCTTGTTATCGCGATGTTCTCGTACGAGAGCAGCCAACACCGCGAGGTCGCCCGCAACGACCTGCGCGCAATACTCGAACTGAAAGCGGACCAGCTTGAATTGGTACTGGCAGAGAGAAAGGCCATGGCTCTCTCTTACAGTCACTCGCGCAGCCTGCGTAGCGACTTGACGCGTTACGCGCAACATCCCGACCCGAAGATCGTATCTGATACTACCGATCGGCTGGAGAAACTGCGGCGCGACCTGCAGTTTGAAGCCGTGCTGGTGTTTGACGCTTCCGGCCAGATGGTCGCCGGTGTAGGCCCCGCTGAACTGCGCAGGCCGTCCCCTGAACTCGCCACGCAGTTGGCGCTTGCGATGGCTTCCGGCATGCCGGTTTCGCATTACCTGCACCGCGAGGCGCAGTTACCCGGCGCGCCCATCGTTATCGACTACATCACACCGCTGTCCGGCGCATCGGATCACGCGAGGCTCGGGGCAATCGTACTGCGCGATGACGCGCGCAGACAGTTCTTCCGTCGGATCCAGGAGTGGCCCACGCCGAGCCCGTCCGCGGAATCCCTGCTGGTGCGGCGTGACGGCGATGCGGTGCTGTTTCTCAACGACGTGCGACATGCCAAGAATACGGCGTTCCATCTGCGCCGCCCGTTGAGCGAGACCGGCCTTCCGGCTGCTGCCGCAGTGCAGGCGAAGACACCTTTGCTCATGGATGGCGTGGACTATCGTGGCGTGCAAGTAGTCGCTGCTTCGCGGCAGATCGTGGACACGGACTGGTTCCTGATCACCAAAGTCGACCGTGACGAAGTGCTCGCGCCCGTGCGCGAAAGCACTGTCATATGGCTGAGCACCATTCTATGCATGATGTTGCTCGCGGCAATGGGCGCGACATGGATGTGGTGGCAGCAGAACCTGCTTGCGGATGCGCGCGAACGTGCGCAGCAACTGCATAGCCAGGCACTCGTCGCGCATTTCCGTCAACTTGCAGACCACGTTAACGACATCGTGGTGTTGGGCGACGAAAATGGAGTGATCGTCGATGTCAACGACCGCGCGGTGGCCGCCTACCGCCGACCGCGCGAGGAATTAATCGGTACTTCCGCGGCCACCCTGCGGGCACCTGAATCACAAAACACATTTCACACCGACCTTCGCCGCATCAGGGACAGCGGCGCGATTTTCGAATCGGTGCACATGCGCAAGGATGGCTTGCGCTTTCCAGTGGAGGTCAGCGCACGGGCCATCACGGTCGACGGCAAGCGCTTTGTGCAGGCTGTGGTGCGCGATCTCACGGAAATCCGCCAGGCGGTGCACCAGCAGCAGGAAAGCGAGGCCCGTTTCCTCCAGATCGCGACGGTCGTGAACGAAGTATTCTGGATGACACCGCCCGATGGCATGTCGGTCACCTACGTCAGCCCCGCATTCGAGCAGGTGTGGGGCTGGACCTGCGATGAACTCTACGCCGATCCGCAACTCTGGCTGCGAGCCGTACATGCCGAGGATGCGTCTGCTGTGCGAGCGGCGTTCGCGGCGCTGTTACAGGGAATCCCCTACAACAGGGAGTTCCGCATCACGCGCCGCGACGGTTCGTTGCGCTGGATTTACGACCGCGGCAATGTAGTGCGCGACAGTGCCGGTCAAATAGTCATGGCTACCGGTATCGCGTCCGACATTACCGTACGCAAACAACAGGAGGCACGCATCGCGCGCCTGACGCATTTGCGTGAGGCGCTAAGCGAAGTGAACCGAACGATCGTTCACGCAGACAGTGAAGACACACTGTTTGCAGAGATCTGCGCGACGGCCGTCCGGCATTGTGGTTTCGCGCTGACGTGGATCGGCACGCCCGACCACGACACCGGCGAAGTGCGGCGCAGGTATTGGGTGGGCGAACCGGCCGCGCTTGATTACCTCAACCGGATCAGGCTTTCATGTCGTGACGTGCCGGAAGGGCGTGGCACGACAGGCACGGCCCTGCGCGAAGGCCGTATCGTCTGCAACAATGATTTGCTTGCCAATTCGCGAAGCGCCCCCTGGCATGATGCGGCTCGTGCCGCTGGCATCCGCTCGAGCGCCGCGTTTCCACTGCGCAAGTCCGGCGAAGTCGTCGCCGTGTTCACCGTTTATGCCGGCACGACGGACTACTTCGACGCGGAGACCGCGGACCTGCTTGAGGAAATCGCCGGTGATGTTTCATTTGCGCTGGACGTGTTCGCACTTGACCGCGAACGCGCGGCAGCACTTGACCGAGCAATGCGTCTGACGGCTATTGTGAATCACAGTCCGGCGATATTTTTCTCATGGCGGACTGCGGCCGGATGGCCGGTCGAGCTGGTGTCGGACAACATCCGTTCGCTGGGATACATGCCGGACGATTTCCTGTTGGGCCACATCCTGTACGCGCAAATCATTCATCCCGACGACCTCGCGCGCGTCACAGCAGAGGTTGAGCGGCATTCCGCGGCAGGCGTAGTGGAATTTTCCCAGGAATACCGCATACGCGCGGCCTCTGGTGAATGGTGCTGGATGGACGACCACACGTGGATAGTGCGCGACGAATCGGGCCGTGTTACGCACTACCATGGCCAGTTGCTCGATATCACTGAACGCAAACGGGGGCAACAGGCGCTGCGGGAAAGCGACGCGCGCTTCCAGGCGGTGCTCGAGCAATCGATCGTGGCCGTTATCGTGATCCAGCACCAACGCATTACCTACGCCAATCTGCGCGCACGCCAAATCTTTGGCTACGGGCCCGACGAAGTGTTTGATGCAGACCCGATGACCCACCTGCGACCGGAAGGCCGCGCCCGAGTTGCCGCGATCCTTAAGGAGCATTCTCGGATCGGAGTTGCGGAGCCCTATTCGGTCGAGGCGCTGCGCAAGGATGGCACGCCATTCATACTGGGCGTGCATAAGAAGCGAGCGAGGTTTGGTGGCCAACCGGCGCTGATTGCCGTGGCCCAGGACATCACCGAGAAGTCACGCGCCGAGGAACAGGTCAAGCACTATGTTGCACGGCTCGAACGTGCTGTACAGAGCACTATCGAGGTGGTATCGACGATCGGCGAACGGCGTGATCCCTATACGCACGGACACGAGCGTCGCGTCGGCGAGATTGCCAGTGCAATTGCGGTAGAAATGGGACTTGATCCGATCTGCGTCGAAGGCGTGCGGATTGCAGGTTATCTGCACGACGTTGGCAAGATCAGTGTGCCGGCCGAAATCCTGTCCAAGCCCAGCAAGCTGTCTAGCGTTGAGTTAGAGCTGGTTAAGGACCATGCACGGCAGAGTTACGAGATTCTTAAAACCGTGGAATTTCCTTGGCCGATCGCCGATATCGCATGGCAACATCACGAACGGCTCGACGGCAACGGTTACCCGCAAGGCCTGAAAGGCGATGCAATCCTGCTCGAAGCGCGGATACTGGCGGTTGCCGATACCATCGAGGCTATGGCATCGCACCGGCCCTACCGCCCTGGACTCGGTGTCGATAAGGCGCTGGCGGAAATTGAGCGTGGATGTGGCACCGCTTACGATCCGCAGGTCGTCGATGCATGCATGCGGTTATTCCGGGTGAATAACTATGCAATGCCGCAGTAGTTTCCATCTGTATACCCGTGTATCGCGCTTGCGAGTAGTGGGTCCAGTGTCGGAATTCTGTTTTCGGCTGACGAACGATCGCTAACGCCACGCACAGGAAATCCCATGAACCCTTCAATTGACATTCCAGCCAACGATAATAAACAGGCCTTCGTACCAACGACCCTGCTGGAAGCAGAGCGGGAAGCGCATGCGGGCACAAAAGCCAGGCTCAAGCTGCTTGAACAGTCGCTTATTCACTACTCTCCCCACGAATTGCTTGGATTTCTGGGAAAGGATAGCGTAGTCGACATCGAGCTCGGCAATCAGGTTGAACGGTTCATGAGTGTGCTGTTCGCGGATATCAGGGGTTTCACGGCGTTATCGGAGGCCATGACAGCGCAGCAAACGTTTGACATGATCAACTCTTACCTGATGACCCTGAGCCCGGTCATCAACGCGCATCAAGGGATTATCGACAAGTTCATCGGCGATAATATTATGGCGTTGTTTCCTACTTCCACCGATGCGGCCGTGCAGGCAGCGGTATCGCTCCTCGATCGGTTGGACGAATACAACGCGGGACGCCGCCGCGCCGGGTATCGGCCCATCAGCATAGGTATTGGCGTCAACACGGGCATACTGATGCTGGGCGTGATCGGTAATCAGCGGCGCATGGAAGGTACGGTCATCAGTGACGCGGTCAATATAGCGGCACGGCTGGAGACGTTGACCAAGGAATTCCAGACACCGCTGCTGATCAGTGAGCATACCCTATACGGACTGGCGGATCCCGGACGTTTCGACATCCGCTATTTAGGGCGCGTGATGGTCAGGGGAAAGTCCCGGGGAGAATCGATCTACGAGGTATTCAACCATGATGAAGCAACAATGCGTGAGGGCAAAAGAGCTACCGCAGCGGAATTTGACCAGGCTATTGCCTATTACCAACTTAAGCAAGTTGACCGTGCGCGCTTGATGTTCCAACACATCATAGAGAAAAACCCGGCCGATGCAACGGCCAAAGTGTATCTGGAACGATGCGAGCAATATCAAACGCACCGTATCGATGAAGATACCGGCGAACTATTGCATAGCGTTCAATGGAAAGATGACTACCGAATCGGCATCAGCGATATCGATAGAGATCATGAGCATCTTTTAGCTAGTATCAATGAGCTGATCGAGGCCGTTCGGCATGGCGACGACAACCGTGACATCAAGAGTATGCTCATAGCGGTTGCAGGGCAAGTTCGCGAGCACTTCGACTTCGAGGAAACGTTGATGCTGGAACATCAGTATCCGTTTATCACTGAACACAAGACGCAACACGTGGCCTATCGCAACAGCATCAATCACCTATTGTGCGACCTCGAAATCCATAGGGAAAAACGAGAATACCTCGCCGTGAAAATTAATCAACTGATGATTGAGTGGCTGGTCAATCACACGATACAAATAGACCGGCACTTGGCCCGATACTTGAAAGAAAGAGGCGTGTAAGAATGTAGTTGAAAGTATGGCGCGCTCTGCCACGATTTGGCAGTCAAAGGCTGCTACCGCTGCACAGAAAATATGCCCTCGTGAATGCAATATGTTCCAACCACCTGATACGCGCTTGCAAGGAATGAGGGTGGGCTCGAACTTCCACTGCTGACTGAAATTTGCCCGCTGGCTTGCCAGGCAAAAACCTTTCGTGTCGCCGCCGAGCGAATGGAACGTGCTACCGCTTTACAAGGGGGGCTATCCATACAGCCCGCGGCAGCAGGTTCCTCGTCCACGATTGTCAATGGATTTGATCTAGATCAATTGTTCTTGGTGGAACTTATGCATGCCTTGAGCCAAATCAATAATTTGTACTAAGAGTTCGGCTAATCTTAATTCGTGCCAAAAGAGAGGATTATCAAGTAAAAAGATATCACGCCCGTAAGGGAGGCTTATATGAAAAAGCTAATTATGATTTTACTGCTTGCCATGGTTTCGACCGTAATGGCAGCAGAGATTGATGGCAGACCGAATGCCGATCGGTACATTGCAGACGAAATCAAGATCGAAATGCTGCCCAGTGGTGAAATTATCACGCGTCTTGTTTCAAATAACGGTATTACCGCGCGACAATTTTGGATAAATTCCGTTTACCAGCAACGCGAGAGCCTCGTCGTATTTCACGGTCGGGGCGGCCCAGCACCGAGTCTTGCGATCGCACATCGCACATCGCATGCCGAATGAGCCTGACTTCCCTACCGGAACTCTTCACTAGTCTTCGAATGAGATCCGTCAATGTTGACAATAACCGATTATAGATTTTCGCCTCACATAGACGAACTGTTCTGCGGCTATCCCGTCAATCCGGTATTGTGTGCCGTGTCATTTTTCGATTGTCCCATATGGTCGGGCGCAAGCACGTCGCTACGCTGATGCGCACGCTGGGCATTGAGGCCCTGTATCGCAAGGCCAACACCAGCCGCCGCCATCCCGGACACAAGGTCTATCCCTATCGGCTGCGGGGCCTAACCATTGACCGGCCTAATCAGGTGTGGGCGATGGACATGACGTATATCCCGATGGCCCGTGGCTTCGTCTACCTGACAGCGGTGCTGGACTGGGCCACGCGCCGCGTTCTGCCATGGCGCCTGTCGACCAACATGGAGGCAGACGCCTGCGTAGACGCGCTGGAGGAAGCCATAGCCAAACACGGTGCGCCCGAGATCATGAACACAGACCAGGGCAGTCAGTTCACCGGCGCGGCGTTCATCGGCACGCTGACCGAGCACCACATCCAGATCAGTATGGATGGCAAGGGCTGCTGGCGCGACAACGTGTTTGTCGAACGGCTATGGAAATCGATCAAGTATGAAGAGGTTTACCTGCATGCCTATGATTCGGTCAGCCAGGCGAAGACCTCACTGGCCAAATACATCGGCTTCTACAACAGCGGGCGACCGCACAGCAGTCTTGACGGGCAGACCCCGGATAGCGTTTACTTCAATTTGCAGCCAGAAAAACTGGCGGCTTAACCCGCAGGGCTACACTTATAAAACCTGAAATCCTGTCCAACTGCGCGGGACCACCTCTCTAGTCGATGATCGGCCAAATCCGGCCACTCGCTGTTACATTTCATTTTTTCGTCGAAGGGCAAGTGACGGTCTGCTTCGGCGCGGACAAACTGCCCTAGGTTGCTGATTGTTGATGAAGCGATGGTCGTCATAAATAACTGAATTGAAAGAAATGCTTATTGATATCGGTCGATGACTTTACAATTGTTGATGAAGAGACGCACCGATCTCTACTTTAACTGTTAACCTGCATACACGCAGCTACCGCATGTCGCACCATAGATTGAAACTGAAGCCATGATGGAATTCAATAATCTTGTCACACTCACTTATAGGAGAGAGAAATGCGTGAAATGCTGATTGCCTTTGCTTTGTTCGCTTCACTTTGCTCAACCGCCATCGCCGGCCCCAAGGAGGACGCGCTTCAAGTCGTGGAGAAATGGGCGAAGGCATTCACCGATTCCGACGTCGACGCCATCGTCAAGCTGCACGCGTCCGATGTGCTTTTCATGGGCACCGGTAGCAAGACGGTCGTGGTCAAGGTCGATGAGATCCGCAAGTATTTTGAACAGGCGCTCTTGAATAACAGGCCACGCGGCGCAACGCTCGGCAGCCACTCCGCCACGGTGTTGTCTGATACTGCGGTCGTTGTCACTGGTTTGGATACCGTGACTGGGGTGCGAGATGGGAAGCCCACCAGCGCTAACGGTCGCGTCACGTTTGTGATCGCGAAGCGTGGCTCGGATTGGCAAATCGTGCATTTTCATCGATCGGCAATGCCGAACTGACGCAGGGGTCGATTGCAGAAGAGCGACTTTGACCAAAGCTGACGTTTGTATAGCAGCATGCATCGCACCGCATATACCAGGCACCCCTGCCTTGTTATAAGGTGACACCGCTCCGTGGTTCTCAGGCGCTGAGGAACGAGGCGCAATGCCTTGAAACCTCCCGCAGGCACCTGCCACCGCCAATCCGCCACCAGGGACCGAGTTTTCGGGTTTCCAAGCGCCGGCAACCGTGAAACGGGATTCGAATGTAGCGCTATAAGGTAACTACGACGTGTGTTGTTTACCCCTCATAAACAAGACTACGGACAAAACGTAACGGTGGAAGCATCGGCCCGGATAGTCTCCTGTCGGCCAAAAGCGGGCGGTTAGACCGGCTGGAGATAATAGTCCCCGTACTGATAGCTACTGAGCTCGCGTCGCGCAATTGCTCCATTTGAGTTGCGCAGCCACGCGACCGCCTTCACGCTGGGCCAGTTCACTTCAAGTCCTGTAACGATTTGCTCCCACATTCCCGCGGTGCCGGTGTTCGCGTAGTGCTTCCAGGTCCACTCGTTTGTATACATCCAGTCCGGTACTCCCGATTCATCCCGGACATTATGCGTATGGGAGAGAATCAGGAAGGGCTGTGTGCTGCTATTGCCGTAGATATCTTCGAGATCTTTGTATAAGCCGACCTCATCAAAGCTTACAAACTTGATGATGTTGCGCTCAACGAGCTCGTTGTCAAATCCGTTCCCCTCAAACTCATCTTCCCATTCATCCTTAGGGCGCCAGAAAAAATTTGCCTCTCCAAACGATAGCTCATAGAGCCGTGAAGCAGCGTTGGCCGCTGCTTTTCCCGCCCACGCGCACATCGGCATGTTAAATATGTCGGATTGATGGCCATGGGCAAGAACCACGTTAGCCTCGCCATTAGTGCCGTCCAAAGTGCAATAGTCATTTACAACGATCCCCGGATAAATTAGATCCATTATCTCCATGTTAGCCGCGTCATCCCACGCGTCGTCGTGGTTGCCAATGGTGCGCACGTACCGATTCTTGTCGTGGAACTCCTTTCTGATAAGCGCATATGTATTGGCGTTGTTGAGGAACATTTGAAACGCGTGGCTTTGATGCTGAGTGCGAATCGCTTGCTCGCGAAACGCATCAGCATAGTATGGCCAGGGTAGTTGGTCCGAAACCGTGCTGATCGCTCCGAGTGCTTGGTTATCACGCATCCAGAAATCTTCTACGTCTCCGTTCTCAATCAGCGTGTAACCCGCCGCCGCATAATGATTCAAAGCATGGTGGTAGATCTGCGAATTGCCGTTCCCATTGAAGAAATCGAGATCATGCGCGACGAACATGTGTACATCACTGAAGACAACGTACTGTTGGTTTGAGGGGCGGCGTTCAACGTTAAATTCATCCATGACTCGTGAATCATGCTCTGCAATCCCTTTAATCACCTCTGCTTCATCGTCGTTGATTAGGCCGTTTAGAAAGACGCAAATAGGAAGAAGAATTAAGGCTGCTATAAACACGACGACGGCTATGGCGAACTCCAGCACATCAAGAATGTACGGAATAACCTTTTCAATGATCATGTCTACTATTTTCGTCGCTGCGTTTACTAGCCACTCTGTGGCATGCATCACCTGCTCCGTGACCCAATCCCATGCCGCTATTGCCCCTTCTATAAAGCCATGGGCGGCACTTTCAATCGCATTTGCAAAGTCGATAAACGTGTTTTTTGCTCCTTCTACGAATTGCATGAATCCTTCCTGAGCTTTCTTTGCTGCTTCCTCGAGTAAATCGCCGAATTCCGCAATAGCCACGCCCGCACGCTCTATAATCTCCTCGTCGATCCACTCCCCAATGTCCTCAGCGGCTTCTACGACCGGATCAATGAGGTTGTCCTGAATTGCATCGGTTGCGGCGTTTCCTAGGTCAAGTGCAGCATCTACAAAGTCCCCCCCCGCATCAATGACATCGTCGACAATGAACATTGGTGTGCTCCCGTAATTAGTTATTTCGACTTGCGAGCGGCCAATTCAATTTTCAGGAGATCAAAGGCCTCCGCTTTCGTAAAGCCGGCAGCGACCAGTGCGTCATACTTTTGCTTAAGCATTTTCGCATTCTCAGCGAGAATGTTCTGAAGATCAGCGTTCTGGCTCACCGATTTCATCCCAGCAAGAGCATCCTGCATTCGGGCACCAACGGCGGCAGGTATGTTAGTAACTTGGAATAGGTTGCGGGCCTCACGTATGCCGTCTTTTGAGATCTCGTTCTCCCAGATACGATCAGCAATCTCCGTCGCACGCTTATCCAGATCGGTAGTAACAGTGCCTGGCAATTGAGTGCCTGCCGGCAGCTTCAACTTTGCAGTTGTGCTGGTTTTCATTCTGTCCGAAAGCATTTTTGTGAAACTCGCTGGTGCAGCCATGGCTATGTCTCCCTTAGGCGAAAGTTACGGTTAAGAAGCAAACGTATCTGCGGTTGGAGCAGCTAGGTAGCGCTGGAGATATAGGGAGTGAGTAGACGCATGCACACACTGCCCCCAACGGAACTGGCGCGGCAGAAGGGATGACGTTCTGAGCTCCATGTTCCTCCCCCAAGAGTTCCTATATGCCCACAACAGCCACTACAAATGCTGGCGAAGAGGCTAAACCCTATGCCGTCATCATGCAAATCTTACAAAAAGTTAGGTTTGTATTTTTAGTAGAAATGACTATTCATTCAATAAATTGAAGCAGTCCGTTAAAGTTTTCTCATAGGCAATAAACGAATCGAGGTCTTTTTGCAGATCGGTAATGCTATGGGAGCATTAATGAATCCATGCTTCTGGAATGCTACCGCTACCGTAGCTACGGCACATACCAGCCACCGATGACGTCGTTCCAAAGTGACAGAACTCCCCAATGCCGGGGATTTCGAAACGAGGTGAATCATCCTGAATCGTTCTGCATTCACCTGACACCGCTAATCCGTCCCAAGAGGCAATATATCTGAGAAACGAGGATGGAAAGCCAGCGCTACAAGGTACTTAGGAACTGCGGAGAAGGCCCGTGGTGCTCTTGGTACCGGTTTCTGGTACCTGGGGTACCAGAAGGCCTCGGAACCTCGGGTCTCGGGACCTCAGGTTTCGGGACTGAGGAATGGGGGAGAGCGTCAGTACCTCTCGACAGCTAGTAACTCCCAGTCAAGGCAGCGTCACCGTTTCGATCCAGTGCCCAGATTCATCCCCGTGGGGACGCCAGATTGAGTTAGCGCAACGCTAGCCATTTGATTCTACATAAGTATTTTTTTGGCGAATTAGATTCAATTTGCTAAACACAGGGGGCCGACGGCAACCCTGCCAAGAATCCTTCAAGGTGATTAGCTTTCCTGCCTTACAACCATGCAAACAGTCATTAGTCTTCGGTTGGTTGAGGCGAAAATTGTTGTATCTGTCGCTACAGTAGCGTGAATGCGCAGATGACTCTCGACAGTAGCGAATTGATCGACAATCACAGTAAGTTTTGCTTCCCACAGCGGGGGCGTTGACTCCCCGCCTTGGGCTCGAACCAAGGACCTGCGGATTAACAGTACAGGTCACCCCTAAAGTTTGATCGAGCAAGCCGAAGAAACGTAAGAAATTTTCTGCTGAGTTCCGAACTGATTTGGAAGGGCTGAACCTATGCCGAAATATAAGCCCGAGAAAACGCCGATTTCAGGACGTAACGCGAATGAAAACATCTAGGTACTTCAATTTTACCGAACACAAACCGAACAGTGCCACCGGGAGGGTAGCTCAGGGAGCGTCACGCTGGGGGGGGAGGCGCATCCCGATACGGCACAAAGGTTGCACGAGGCGGGGCCGACGCGAAGCGCGCGGGCCAGTCGATGGAGCTGGGGTGATCGCGGTACCGTAGTGGCCACAGGGGGCAATCTGGCCAAAGCCGTGCAGAGGCTCCATGGATCCAAGTAGCACAGTAGTCGAGGCTGATTGGTAGTCTCAAGGGAGCATTGAACTTTGGCGAGCATCCGGATTTACAATATTAACAGGCTTCCCTTCAGCGAATGCGTTGACCTGATCGAACATACCGTTGAATATTTCTTCAAAAAAATCACGTTCTACAAAACCGATGTGCGGTGTGCGCGGGGCATTGTCCATTGCAAGTAATGGATGCGCAGCACCTAGTACAGGCTCTTGTTCGTAAACGTCAACTGCCGCCATTCCGGAACGCCCGTTTTGGGGGATAAGCTTCAGTTGCAGTGTAATAACGTCTGATTGCTCGAAAAACTGGGCCTTGGAGGTTGCTGCTTGATTCCCATCGGCACTGGCTTTCAGTAGCGATTTTTCCCGGCCCCCAATGAGCGTTTTCATTCCAAATGCCTTTCCGTAGCCTGCTATTGCAGAGCCAACACACCGTAGCTGAAAACGCCAAGGATCCTGCCGCGCAGGCCGACTCCCATTGTGGATTGCCAGCGACCTGCTTTCATTGCGGCAACTTCCTGAGGAATTCGGCGCATGGCTGCGATGATCAAACCCTATGTGAACTCAGCTGTTGCATAGGAGGGACGGTTGGCCGCACTGATCGAGTTTGTTTTCCAGCTTCTTGCTGACATTGCTCAGTTCACGTTCCTATTACTTGCGATCGGTGCAAGCGGAAAATTTATTCCTGCGATGGCAGTTGAGTTTATTCAAAGAGCAGGGTATTAGGCCACGGCTCCGATGGTACACGCGTTAGGCCCAGTCGCGTGCGCAGTGCCAGGCAAGCCTCGCGCTGGATATCCTCCATATCGGTACCCGCGGTATCGATGCACAACACAGCAGAAGATTCTGTGGCGGTTAGCGCTTCGCTATTCAATGTCTGGTGCGTGAGCACCTCCTGATCAGCTTCGGATGCATCAATTTTCGCGGCCAGTCGCGCGGCGATGCGCGCATGCAGAACGATGTCAGGTGCCACCACGTCCACGATAATGAAGGGAATACGGCGCGTATGCGCTTCGCGACAAAACAAGTCGCGCTGCTGACGCTTCAGGAATGTTGCATCAACGATTACGGCGTAACCGGCAGTGACGCTCACGCGAGCAAGATCGAGCAGGCGGTTATAAGTGGTGAGCGTGAGGCTAGTGGTGTAAATGCCGGACGCGAGCGTAGAGCCGCTGCGGGCCAGTGGTGTAAGGTCGCTTAAGCGCTTGCGTTCGATATCGGAGCGCAGCAGGATCGCGCCGGCTCTCTCCGCCAGCGCCTGCGCGAGGACACTTTTGCCCGAGCCGGACAGGCCGTGCATCAGGATGATGGCGGGTGGCACGCCCTGCGCGCCCTGTGCACAGCGGCGGGCAAGTTCAACATACATTTGGCTGGCGGCGATCAGCCGATCGCGCTCGGCATCGGCAACTTCGCCCAGTCTTGCACGCAATGCATGCACTTTGGCGCGCACCAAAGCGCGATACACTAGATAGAAGCGCAACACATTGATGCCTGAGTATCCGTCTGCCGCTGCCAGATATGCATTCAGAAAACGGTAAGCAAAATCCGCGCGGCCATGATCCAACAGGTCCATGACCAGAAACGCAACTTCGCTCATGACATCAATCCAGCGCAGCCCAGCGTTGAATTCGATGCAGTCGAATGGCGTAAGCCTGTCATCAAGTATTACGATATTGCCCAGATGCAGGTCGCCATGACATTCGCGCACATACCCTTCCGCTTGGCGCGCCGTGAAGAGTGGCAGGCGTTCGTTGTATTCCCGTTCGGTCCACGCACGCAGTTCAACGAGGCGTGCCCTCATTGTTTCATTCGTGAGCAACGGGTCGAGCGTGTCAAAATTGTCGCGCGCCGCTGCGATTACGGTCTCGGGTGCGCCATACGGACTGCCTAGTGCTGCAATACCGATGCCCCCATGAAAAGCGGCGATGCGCCCGGCAAGCGCATCAATATGGGTGCCAGTAAGCGTGCCGTTCGACAGCATTAAACTTGCCAGTGCGCTTTGCGGAAACTCGCGCATCCTAACGCCGTATTCGAGGGTGGCATCGTCACCATCGATGCGTGGATCGCCTACGTTGCCGGTGATTTTCACCACCGCCTCGTACAGCGACGGCGCAAGCCGCCGATTCAAGCGTATCTCCTCCTCACAACATCGGCGTCGCGCTTCGAGGGTAGTGAAATCGACGAAGCCCAGATTGACCGGCTTTTTGATCTTGTAAGCGTGTTTTCCGGTTAGGATGACCCAGGAGATATGGGTTTCCAGCACGTCGAGGTGTTCCACCGAATGGGCGTAGCACGCCGGCGAACTTAGGGCGGCGATGAGTGATGCCGATTCTGCCGTGACAGCGGATGGGGTCATGTCAAGCTGAGAAGCGGAAATAAAATCCAGATATAGTTACGAATGCGCATGGTCCTCGATTTAGCGTGGTTATGATTCCGCTGTTTCGGCGGCTCGTCAAATGCACACATGTTCGCGAGCGGAATCGGACGATTCACTAGTCATGGATGCGTGTACTAATCCCAGGCTTGGACATCGCGAATATGTTTCGCGAATTCTGCAAGCGTGCGGATCGCCGGGTGCCGAATGTAGTAGCGCGAGCGCAGCGATTGCGCCTCATCGGCCAGCGTGCCAGACGCTTCATGCAAAAGCTCTTCGAGCCGACTCAAAACGAATGGCTCTTTGCCGGACTCCGCAGCCTCGCGCTCGGTTTTTGCGAGATCTTTTGCATTCTTCCTTTCCAGTGCATTGAAAAGTTGATCGACAGAAACGCGCTTCGTCCGCGACTCAACGGGCGGGATTCCACTTGTCTTCGCAGGCTTCGCAACTAGGGATTCAACGGCGCGCACAATGTTGCGTGCGGCGGTGTGATGGTGCTCACGCAAATCGTTCCAGCGTCCTGCGCTTTCGGTGTTGTCATAACACTCGGCGCCCAGTTGCATCTCAACCGCCCGCTTGTAGGCCACTTCTAGTGCAGTGGCGTACTGCAGCAGATCGTCGACTAGCGTCTGCGCAACGATACCGGCGCGCGCACGCTCCCGCAGCAGTCTGCGCATTGCCGTGATCTCTTCGAATGGAGTCGGCGGCGTGGCCTGCCATCGCGCCGCGTCCAGCATTGCCAGCAGGTTGACTACTGATGCGGGAATCGCTGGCACATCCTCGTTCGTGGTCCTGCTCGGCGTTTTTAATGCGGTCTCGAACGATTGCTGCTGCAACTCACGCAGCACGAACAGGTCGACTGCGCGCATCTGTGACGCCGGCGGGCGCGTCCAACAGTTTGGCCAACCCTGGAATTCTTCAACCATGGCGCCATCGATGTGGAGTGCGTACAGATACTTCACTTCGGGGAACTCGTTCACCCGCACCTGCCAATGCTCTGCGCCAACTGTAGCCTGCCACGGCGTGCGCGCATCGGCGCTCAATTGCCAAGTCACCTTTTGTGTGCGATGCGTCATCGTCCTGGGGGATTGGAATTATAAATGTACCTTCTGCATTAACTGTATCCCTGTGACGCAACAGGGTCAAACGCCGCGCTATAGCAGCCAGCTATTGGGCTCAGCACAACAGGTTTTAAGTCGAGCATTTCCAGAGGAGAAAATAAAACTGGCCGCTGCACCCCAAGCTCCACATAGACAAACCGCTTCGTACTCGCTGGCTGCAAAGCGTTCGTCCTCGGCAGCTCTCTCGGCTGCGCGGGGCCTGCAGAAGCTAGCGAGGCCGAGCCGTCATCTTGGGGAGTTACACCGCCATTCTCCATCATCCCCGCGCGGCACTTGCCTCGCACTTCAGGAGCGCGGTGCGCGCCGCGTCCTTCAACTGGCGCATCGCAACTATCGGGTCGTAGCTCTCGCAATCGCGTTCCTGGATCAGGATGTCAGTTCCCGCCGACACCGACTCGGAGACCAGCGCCCGGCCAGCGAACACCACCTCTCCGAGGTGAAGGTGGTGGTAGCTCCAGTCTGCCCCCGATTGGGCGTGGTGGAAAATCATGAAGTCGAACACGAAGTACACGGTTAGCTGGTCCCGGCGCTGCAACGCGGCGTACACCTCGACGGTCGGTTGACGCTCGACTCCATCCATGTAGTGACCTGCATGGGAGTCGAGCTGTCTCGCGGCGGTCGATGCCAGAGCAGACAGGTGGAGTTCTCGGCTCGGGTTTGCGTCCCACGCTGCGAGGAGGTCGATCATCGCGCTTGTGGCTGTGGGTATAGAAATTTTAAAGACCATTTTTTGCCAACGGGCAACATATACCCAGCCTGGTGCACAGTCAATCACGCGGAAATCCCACAGACCGATTTATCAACCATTGCTCTTAAATTCAAATGTAACGGCGGAGGACCGCAGTAGTCCGGATCCAGTCCACTGACGAAGCCTTAGAAATACCGGTGAATCTGCACTCAGAAACATGAAAACTGCCAGTCGCGCTCGTCATTCGACAACTTGCCCGGGCAGCTCTGATGGCCAGTGATCACAGCAGTTGCAAATTACCAGCTTTGTGTCGCATGATCAGCGCGTACTTTTGGCGGTTAGGAGTTGGCGCGCAAACAGCACCGGAATTTTACTGTGGGTTATCGGGTGATAGCTCCCTACATCGTAATTGGAATATGGACAGAATGCAGGGGGCGAAACGGCACGCTTCGTTCGACTATTTCGTGACTTCTACTGTAAGCGGTTGACTTTTATCCTTGACACAGACGATGACAGTTTTTGTAAGCTTGCCGGTGGCATTGCGACCATAGTGGTCAACATTTGGTGACCATCCTGCACGAGTGGGGCGCGGCCGGTATGATTGATGGATCGTTGGTCGGCGCAGCCCTTACCTAGCATCAACGTTTTGCCACCTGCTTTCGTTTCCTATCGTTCTGTCTTCCATATGTCAGCTATTCAGGTACGCTATGATTCCGCGCGATCTTCAGACGGAATTTTGTGTCTCACACTACGCAACAGATTCGCTTTTGTAAGAGCCGCGATGGCACGCGCATTGCGTATGCAACTTATGGCTCTGGCCCACCCTTGGTATGGATTTCGAATTGGGTTCACCATCTCGAGTTGGTTGGAGACAGCCCGGTCTGGCGTCCCTGGATTGCCGCACTGGCGAGACACCAGCCTTGGGTAAGGAGCCAGTGCTGGTCACGATGTTGAAGCCACAGTTGATAGACGACATTCGCGAGGGCTGCTACGGCCGATTGCTGTCGGTAGAAAGCGTCTCTCAATGGTGTGGCCGGCTTGACTCAAAAAGCAAAAAAACGGTTCTGAACAAGGTCGGCGACTCAGTTCGGTCGGCGTTCACGCAAGCCTGTCTAAGGATAGAAAAATCGGCCGCTTTAGGGTTCGACTATTCCGCATAGGAGGGGAGTTTTCAGCAAACATTCGTGCGAACAATCGCGCGATTGACCACTCACCAGGCCGGTGATATGGTTGCCGAAAGCGAAAAAGGCAGCGCGGGCCGCTTATCGATGACGGCGCTGCGATGCACCGATGAACGACCAAGACTGAAACCCATGGAGGAAGATCGATGTCATTCTACCGAGGTATGACCTGCGAGAACGTAACCATCAAAGGCGATAAAGGAACGCCAATAACGGCTTATGTGGCAAGGCCATCAGGTCCTGGCCCATTCCCAGGCGTTGTGCTTATCCACCATCTCCCGGGCTGGAGCGAGCTCTACATTGAGACGACCCGTAGGTTCGCGCATCACGGCTATCTCGCAATCTGCGCTAACCTCTACCAGCGCGAGGGGGGCGGCAGCGACGGCAACCCTGACGACGTTGCTGCGAAGGTGCGAGCCGAGGGTGGCATCGCCGACTCGCAGATGGTCGGCGATACCGAAGCTGCCGTGAAGTGGATGCGCGCGCAGGCCGATCACAACGGCAAGGTTGGTCTTATCGGCTCCTGTTCGGGCGGCCGGCACGCTTTTATCTATACCTGCCAGCGCAAGGACGTCGATGCCTGCGTCGAGCAATGGGGAGGCGGCGTGGTGATGAGCAAGGAGGAGCTCAATGCCAAGAAGCCCGTCGCGCCCATCGACATGACGAAGGACCTTAGCTGCCCGCTGCTCGGCTTGTTCGGCAACGATGATCGCGCACCGAGCCCGGAGCAAGTGAACCAGCACGAGGCCGAGCTCAAGAAGCACGGCAAGACGTACGAGTTCCATCGCTACGACGGCGCCGGCCACGGTTTCTTCTATTGGCACCGGCCGCTCTACCGGCCCGAGCAGGCAATGGATGGCTGGAGCAAGATATGGGCGTTCTTCGGCAAGTACCTGGCTAAGTAGGGGGTTCGGATATGTGCACGTCCATCATCGAGATCGTACGCGCGGAAGGCATGGCGAAGCGCGGGGACGAATGGTTCCCGATATCGCAGACGGTGGTTGCCTATGACCACGCGCGCCATGCGCCTCTGGGCGACGTCATCACGCTCGACTTCATCAACACGAACCTCGAGCCCGGTGCGCGGGCGGGGATAGAGCTGACGCTGGAGACGGCCAAGGAGCTGCGCTCGGCTCTCGACCGGGCGATTGCCGCCGCCGAGTTCGAGGAGGCGGAAGTGCGGGGCAAGGGGGCCGTGCTCAGCCTCGCTCGGGCGGCGTAACCCGCACGACGGGTCAGCCGCGGTCGAACACCGCTGTACTCCGCACTTACTCAATCCCACTATCTGCTTCACGATCGGGACAGCATCTTTGCCAAGCACTTGTACGATTCAATCAAGGCGTTGGGCGTAGATGTATTGAAATCACCACCGCGGTTGCCGAAGGCAAATGCGATCTATGGGAGGCGAATTCGTAAGTCGAGCCGCTATGGGGGTCTGAAATAGACCGCCGCAATGCTTCCGCCACGCGTAACGATCAAGCGAAATAGGTTCAGGCGACGAAGTGCCAGCGCATTGTGCGGGCGTTGTTCCATCAAGCGAGCGATTGCCCTCATGTTTCAAGAAAAATGCGAAATAGATAAATATTTTTGTAATAGCGGCGCGCCGCGTTCGCTAACGCTCGCGTGACAAGGCGCGTGTCAGCGTAGTGACGGTTCTCTGACCGTCCAAGAAGTGCAATATCGTTGTAGTGAACGGCGTGTTTGAACGATGGCGCCGATCAGCCTTTCCGTTCCATCTTTAGGTATCCCATGAGGAATGAGACGACGAATCTTGCTGATACCTTACGCCGTATGCAGTTCCTCGCGGATTACCCGGCGCAGCGTGGATTCAATTTGCTCGCCCGTCGTAGCTTGGTGGAGCGCCTGGTTAATGAGGGTCTGATAGCGCCGGCCCCCGGCCTTAGCTTTGAAGAAGGCAATGATTAAGCCATCCAGCATGATGGAAACGCGCTGTTTGCCCAGCCGCGCATTGACTGCAGCGGAGAATGCTTCGCGGCTGACATCCTTCAAGCCAACGCGCAGGTGTGAAAATCGCAGGTCAGCATCAATCTCTGTTGTGCCGTATGGCAAGTCGTATTACTCCTGCATTCGGCTAAGATACGCGGCGCGAGCGGAGATTGTTTTCCGAACGTGACCGATGGTTGCGCGCTCGTCGGATTCCGATTCAGTTGCCAGGAAGTATCCCATGCATTGGATGTCCTCGTTCTCATTCGAATCGATAAAATGGACATCTTCATAACGGGCATGGCAAGTAATGGGCTCCGTGCTTTAGGTGCTATTTGGCACAATGGCGCAAGTGATTCAACGTGTAAAAATTGTCACCGATCGATAGCACCTTTGAGCCTTCTACAAGGAGAAAAGCATCATGCTAGGCGCCCGTGTCATTCGACTTACGGACACCGAGATTGTCTCGCTCGGTCCGTCCAGCAATTACCGGCCTATCGTCGGCGACGATTTGGGAACGACGCCGGTACGAACTGGAATACAGACTTGCCTGCCAAACTATGAAGTGCCACTGCATTGCCATCCGTACATGGAGATCATTCATATTATAGAAGGTACCTTGGAGTTTTGGCTGGAAGATGCTATCAATGAGACGGAATTACTGTGTCGTGGCGACAGCATCGAGATTCAGCCAAGCGCATGGCATGCATTCAGGGTCAAGGGGAACGAAACTGTCCGATTGTTGGGCATTCATGCATCGCCCCGGCGTATCGTCGAATACAAATCTGGCATCAAGGTCGATGCGCGTGGCTACCGTAGCATTGACTAGAAACGCAACCATTTTATCAAGGTCGCATGACATCAAAGATTTCCAAGATCCAGGAAAATTCGAGACAGGTGAAATGTCCTGCGCGCGCCCGACCCAACTCCCGTGAAACCAGGGGCTGAAGCCCCGAGTTGCCACGAATCCCAGAGGCTGAGTAGCCAGGTGACAATCCAGTAATCGTGAGGCGAAAACTTTAGCAACACGCCCTCTGGGCACGACGAAGGGGCATCTATATGGTGGTGCGCTCAGACAGCATCGATCCCGATAGCATGCGCAGATCGCTGCAATGGACCTCGTGCACTGACTTGTATTGCACTGGGCCCGCTCGCAGAACGCAAGGTGCTGAGCTTGCTATATGCACCGTACGGCAGTACGCAGACATGCTTGGTTCCTGCGCTAGAATCTACGCTTATTGGACACAACCTGACGCAATTTCAGTGGCGGCGACCAAGCTCATGCTTGCGAGATTTGCCAGTCCCGTCGACTACAGAGGAGCATTCCCATGAGCGGAACTGCCAAAGCTACTGTTTTTATCGAGAACGACAAAGTGATTGTCACCGAATGGCGAATGGCGCCGGGCTCCAATACAGGCTGGCACCGGCATGGCCATGATTACGTGGTGGTTCCGCTTATGGATGGCAAGGTAAAGCTCGAAACCAAAGACGGCACCAGCTTTGCCGACAATAAGAAAGGCGTTCCTTATTTCCGCAATGAGGGTGTTGAACATGATGTGATTAATGCCGATTCGGGTGAATATGCGTTCATAGAGATCGAACTGAAGTGAGAGCGTTAAACGTCCACAATGAGTGTAATGCCTCTGTCATGCGGTCGTTTTAGACCGGCCAGAACGCGAAGCGAAAGCAAATGCCAACCTTTGAAGAGTGAGTAATTTAGAATTGACGGAAACCGCCAAATGACGTGAAGTAGTCAAACTGGCGAGCATGAAAGCGGACCGTCGTTTTACGAGCATTGAGTTCTCAGCCCTAGGAGTTTTTGCCATGCCCCGACACAATCCGGTTGATGACACCATCCCCCAGCGGGTGGCGCGCTATTCAAAACTAGTCCCCTACAAGGACTCCATGAAAGACGCCAATGGCATTCCTCAGGAGGCCATGCTGATGATGTCGCCTGATAAGGTCATGCCCATCATGTCTCCGTTGGGCTGGGAAGGCCGCAGCAAAGTGGCTCCCGTCAAAGGGGCTCCCGGATTGACCATCACGCTGGCCGAATGTCCGCCGGGCGACAGTGCGGGACTGCACAAGCACACGGCATCGGTGGAGAACTTCTTTTGCGTGCAAAGTCGCTTCGAAATCACTTGGGGGGAAGAGGGGCAGTTCTCCATCATCCTGGAGCCGCTGGACTTTGTCTCGGTACCCGCGGGTGTGTATCGTGACTTTAAGAATGTAGGCAATGAGCTGGGGCGGTTGCTGGTGATGATTCAGCCAGAACCCGGCGATCAGCAGGATGCTGTCTACCACGCAGCATCGAGCGGTGAAGAGATCGCCCGACGATGGGGGCCCGCTACGGTTGAGGCCATGGCGGGGATTGGCATCCGATTTGGTGAACCTTCTTAAGGACTAACGGTTAGTGAAAAATGATGTTAAGAACTGTCCTATCCGGGAGCTAGACTCTCTTTTTCGTCAGTACGGAGGAATTCAATGATAGTTATTGCACGCATGATTTGCCTGCTACTCGCATGTGCCTGTGTGACAGGTACGGCGCTGGCGCAGAAGTACCCCATCAAGACTGTGCGCATCATCGTTCCCCAACTCCCCGGCGACTCTTGCGACACGCTTGCTCGCTTGCTGGGCCACAAGATGGGCGAACGTCTCGGTCAGCAGTTTGTGGTCGACAACCGGCCCGGTGCCAGTGGCACCATTGGCTTGGCGATGACCGCACAGGCGCCCGCCGACGGCTACACGATGGCCTGCGGGCAAGGCGGCAACATGTCGGTCATTCCGCATACGATGAAGCAGGTTCCTTACAACGCGTTAAAAGACTTTGCGCCGATCGCGCTGGTCTCGACCAACTACCTGGCGCTGGTGGTACACCCAAGCACCCCGTTCAGGAACGTTGGCCAGTTCATCAAATATTTGAAAGCCAATCCAGGCAAGGTGACTTTCGCCTCGAACGGCGAGGGTGCTTTCTTGCACATGGCGACCGAGATGTTTCGCTCGAACGTGGGCTTCGAGTACCTGCATATTCCTTTCAAAGGGGTGCCGCAGATGGGCGCGGAGCTCATGAGTGGCAGAGTGGATGCAGGCTTCGCCTCGTTCACGGGCATGCATCCCTTTATCGTGTCCGGCAGGGTGCGGCTGCTTGGGATAGCGAAAGAAAAGCGTGCACCCAACTACCCCGATTTTCCCACCATCGCGGAATCGGTTCCGGGATTTTCATCCGGTGGCTGGTTTGGATTCGTCGCGCCGGCCAACGTGTCAAAGGACATCATTGCGATCCTCAACCGCGAAACGAACGCGGCCCTGAAACAGCCAGACATACAAAAAAAGCTGGAAGCCCTCGGGCTGGACCTGTGGACGGAGTCGCCGGAGTATTTCGGTGCGTTGCTGAAGAGCGAATACGACAAGTATGGCAAGGTGGCACGCGATATCGGGCTGGTGCCGAAATAGCCGAAGCGGTACGCGCCATGGGCATCCTTTCCGTCATGCTGTCCCGGTGGCGCAAACAAGCATCCGAATAGGCCGGTACACGTGGATGGAATATTGAACGCAACAGAGAGTAAGTCGAGATGAGTCACTGGTTCGAGTATTTCCCTGGCAACCACATGTGGTCGCAGGGCATGATGTTCGGTATCGAGATGCAGACCTGGGGTGCAGCGGCGATCGGCGAGATTGACCAGGTTGGGCAGAAGCTGAAGGCGCATGTCGGAGACAATGAACGCTGGTGGCAGGAGTGGACGGCCATGGCACAGCGGGTGGAAGGTTTTGCCGATACCGCCGACTGCGACGGTTATCAGTTGACTGCCGGAAGTTATTACCTGCGCGCCGCCATTTACTATTTTTGCGGCGAGCGTTTTATCGCACCCTCAGAGCGCAAGTGGGACACCTATCGCAGCTGCCTGCGCTGCTTCGGCAAGGGCATTGCGCGGCGTTACCCGTCGATCGAGCGAGTCGAGGTGCCATTTGAAGGCACGACGCTGCCAGCCTGGTTCTACAAGGCAGATGTCGCCGGTGCCGCGCCGGCCGTGGTGATGTTCGACGGATTGGATAACGCCAAGGAGATGAGCGTGCTGTTCGGCGGCACGGAGATCACCCGCCGCGGTATCCACGTGCTGGCGATTGACGGTCCCGGGCAGGGCGAGGCGTTGCGTTTGCAGGGCATCCCCAGCCGCCATGATTATGAGGTGCCAGGACGGGCGGCGCTGGATTATCTCGCCGGCCGCGGCGAGGTCGATGCCGCGCGCGTTGCCGTGATGGGCTTTAGCATGGGCGGTTATTACGCGCCGCGTGCGGCGGCGCTGGAGTCGCGCTTCGCTGCCTGCGTCGCTTGGGGCGGGCATTTCGATTATCACGAGGCGTGGGTGCGGCGACGCAAGATCATGGAGACTGGTGGTACCAAGATTTCGGCGCCGTCGTTCCAGTTGCCGTGGGTGCTAGGCATGCCTGACATGGCGGCGTGCATGAAAAAACTCGAAAACTACCGACTGGCCGGCATCGCCGAAAAAATCCAATGCCCGTTCTACTGCATCCACGGCGAGAATGACAATATCGTGCCGTTGGAATTCGCGCAGCAGCTACATGAGGCTGTAGGTTCAAAAGACAAGACGCTGAAAATCCTCGCTGCGCATGACGGCGGCAGCGATCATTGCCAGGAGGACAATCGCCAGGTGGGCGCCAATCTTGTCGCCGACTGGCTGGCCAAGCGATTGGGCGGGCGGCTGGCCTGACCTCGGGTTCACTGCCTGGAGCCTGCAGGGGTAATGTGCTGCGCTTCCGGTGATTCGAAGGCCATGGATTAGTCTTCGGACGCACATCTGGTCAGCGACGCTTGACCCTTGTATTCATCGCCACCGTCGAAGGCAAGTTTCCTACGCTCCTTGCGAGAGGAGTCGTTTGGGAATCGCACCGTAAACCATCTTGACATGGTTGACCGCTTCGCCAATCCGAAAGTCTACGCTTAGACTTGCCAATGCGTAAGCGTCTGCCGCCCCCAGTCCCGCGTGTTCCCGCAAAAATGCGACGCTCTCCAGAATGGCGAGGTGCGCGGCCTCATTCAAATCGGTGTTCATACCCATGACGTAGTGGCAGTTGCGATCCTCGGCGCGCGGCCAGTTCATGTTTCGGCCTGCACCCGGGTGCAGGATGAACTGCAGTGTGGGCGTGAGCGAAATCTCGATTGCAGTGCCGTTGACTTCGCCGTCGCCCTGCAGCCCGTGGCCGTCACCAGTAAAGAACTGCGCACCCTCGTTAAATACTGGCAGATAGAGGGTCGCGCCGCGCGTAAGTACCTTGAGATCCATATTGCCGCCGAACGGGCCGGGAGGTTTGGAATTCGCGGGGGCCTGTGCGCTTGGCGGCGCCACAGCCATGATCCCCATGAAAGGCGCGAGCGGCAGCTCGATCCGCTGCGAAAATTTCGCGACCTCACGCGCGAGATCCAAGCGGATAATATTGCGGGCCATTTCCGAGAGCAACGCCGGTGCTGCCCCAAGCCCGGGACCCGAGTTGTTGACTCCGTAGTCAATACGAAACTCGACGTCGAGGATGCGCACTTCAAGCATGTCACCAGGGCGTGCAGCATCGATGTAAATCGGCCCGGTCAGCACGTGTCCCCCAGCGCCGGGTTCGCGTTTTACATTGCGATATATTTGTTTAACATCGTCAAGAACTCTGTCCGGGTCGATTCCGGCTGCGCCAAAGAACTCCACTGGATCGATGCCCGCGGTAATCCCCTGCTGCGAGACAGTGTCGATGCGTACGATCTGACCGGAGGCAATGCGGAGCGCGGCCGGTGCATTTGCAGGAATCAAACCCCAAGATACATTGCCGGGCACCGAGCGGAGATGCGCATCCGCTTGATGCGGGCGCGCGGGCGGTAACCATACGTTTCCAAATTCAGCTGGACTCATGGAGCACTCCAAAGTTTCTCTGGCATGATCAGAATTGAATATCCCGGACGGGCGGCGAATTTATAGTCGAGCAGCCATCGGCGTCTGGAACATAGCATGACAAAGCTGTTGCCATTTGTAGGAATAGAGAGCAGCAGTGTCGGGCGATGATGCGCCGGTGCGGGGAGCAGGGCGAGAAGGTAAAAGACGCGATGCGAGCATAATCACCATGATAATGACGTCATGTACGCAACCGAGTCAGCGCGACGCAAGCGTAACGCATGCTGCCGACACAATAGCGCTGCCGGCAGCATGTTGACCTGTTTTAAGGTGTAGATCAGTTGCGGTCGGCGTGAGCCAAACGCTCGTTACCCATATTGCCTGTGTTATCGGTTGTGGGGCCCACGGCGCCAGGCCGAGTGTTATTCGACATTCCAGGGGTGTTACTGTTCATGCTGCCGGTCGAGGTGCTCGGTGACTGATTCTGCATGCTCGGGGTGCTGGGCGCAGTAGGCGTGCCCGTTGTCGACTGCGCGGGTGTCATACCTTGGATCTGGGTCTGCGGATTCGTTTGTGTGCCGCTGGGAGTAGTTTGCGCATGGCGAAGCCGATCGCGCCGATTACTGCAGCGGCGGCAGTGCCAGAAACAAGAAGCGTGGATACCTTCATATTGATACTCCTGAGGATAGTTAAGAGGTGGGACAAGTTGACCGGTCGTGCCGGACAATGTGCAGGGTAGGCACTGCTTGTGTAGTAGTCTGTACGTCACCCTACACATACAAACTTTGCGCCGGGATGAGCGCAAGGGCACCAAAGAAGGCGCCGAAGAGGAAGCAACTGACGAACCGTTCTAAACAAACGCGCTGGGAAGTCCGAACCACGCTCCACTCATTGCGACTCTCCCAGCGCACTGCGCTTGCGTAGTTGCTCATCGCCAGAATCAGTGTGGTATTGCCATATGAGATCAACGTACGCGTTTCCGGGATAGACGTTAGTTTGTGGAGCAGAGATACTTAATCATCAGAAGTGCCGGGTGATAGCACGAGTTTGTGCGTGATGTGAAGAGCCGCGCCTGAAGATTATTTGGCGGAAATGCATGGGTGCACTGCAAGTCACGGTACAGCCAATTAGAAGAGAGCCCATATTCATAAGACTGAGAGCTACCAGCATGGAGGCATACGTGCCTGCAGAAAGTAAGCACGCTTTGTTGCTGATTGGTCGGCAGGGCAAGTCGCAAAAGGAGCCAGTCAATATTGCTGGTGTGGATGCATCGAGCGTGTAATAGAGCGTTGTGGCGTATCTAGAACAATGATCTGCGACAAGCACCTTCCGAACACGGAGAACTGTCGTCGGACGCGTCGCTTATCAACATCTACGAAATTACGCGGCACGATGTTTGGCTATGAACATCGACTCGGGGTGACCTGCCCTGGCAAGTTGGCGGATGTATAACTAAAAATCGAGGAGGAACAGGTGTGAAAACCAGCTTATTGAGTAATAAGGATTTTCTGTCTGGCCTGCTGATGATCTGTATCGGAGGCATCGCGTTTTATCTGGGGTTAAATTATCCCTTTGGCACTTCGCTGCGGATGGGTCCCGGGTATTTCCCACGAGTACTGGCCGGCATACTCGTTGTCTTCGGCATTTACGTTGCGCTACGCGGTTTGCGCACTGGCGAGAAAGTGGAAGGGATCTGGGGCTGGAAGCCGCTGGCACTGATCACCTTGTCGCTGGTCGCGTTTGGCTGGTTAATGGAGAGGTTGGGCTTGATCCCTTCGCTGGCTGTACTGTTCCTGATCTCCGCGTTCGCTGGACACGAGTTCAAGATTAAGGAGGTCATGATCCTTGCAGTAGTCATGATCCTGTTCGCGTACGGCGTGTTCATCTACGGGCTAGGACTGCCGTACCGTCTTTTCTGGTGGCAATAAATCATGGATATTTTCAATAATCTGATTCTTGGTTTCAGCATTGCGCTGTCGCTGCAAAACATTGCCTATTGCTTTCTCGGGGTGTTTGTAGGTACAGCGATCGGCGTGCTGCCCGGTGTCGGTCCGCTCGTGACCATTGCCATGCTGCTGCCGATTACGTTCAATCTTCCCCCGATTCCAGCGCTCATCATGCTATCGGGCATTTATTACGGCTCGCAGTACGGCGGCTCGACCACGTCGATACTGATGAATCTGCCGGGGGAGACGGCCTCGGTGGTGACCTGTCTCGACGGCTACCAGATGGCGCGGCAGGGACGCGCCGGACCGGCGCTGGCGACCGCGGCGCTTGCCTCGTTCTTCGCCGGTTGCGTGGGCACACTGCTGATTGCGCTATTCGGTCCGCCGCTCGCGGAAGTGGCGCTGAAGTTCGGAGCACCGGAGTATTTCGCGCTGATGTTGATGGCACTGGTCGCGGCATCCTGCCTGTCGAGCGGCGATATGGTGAAATCGCTGGCCATGGTGATACTCGGACTGCTGCTGGGCATCATCGGCACCGACGTGAATTCAGGCATGGCACGCTATTCTTTCGGCATTTCGGAGCTGAGCGATGGCATTGGCTTCACGGTGGTCGCGGTGGGCCTGTTCGCGGTTTCGGAGATTGTGAAGAATCTCGAGGTCAAGGAACAGGCCGAAGTGTTTACCAGCAAGATCAAAAACATCATGCCTACCCTTAAGGATATGAAAGATTCCTTCTGGCCGGTGATGCGCGGCACGCTTGTCGGCTGCTTCTTTGGCGCACTGCCGGGCACCGGCCCCGCCATCTCCGCGTTCTCGGCTTACATGGTGGAGAAAAAATTGGCCAAGGACCCTTCGCGCTTCGGCAAAGGAGCGATTGAGGGCGTCGCATCGCCCGAGGCGGCCAACAATGCCGCAGCGCAATGCGCGTTTATTCCTACACTGACTTTGGGCATACCGGGCAGCGGCGTTATGGCGCTGATGCTGGGAGCAATGACCATTCAGGGCATCGCCCCCGGCCCGCAGGTCATGACGGCCAAGCCCGACCTGTTCTGGGGCCTGATCGCCAGCATGTGGCTCGGCAACTTTCTGCTGGTTGTCCTCAACCTGCCGCTGGTTGGCATGTGGGTGCAATTGCTGAAAGTGCCTTATCGCTGGCTGTTTCCTTCCATCATCATGTTCTGTGCCATCGGCAACTACAGCATCAACAACAGTTCCATGGATCTCTACCTTTGCGGCATCTTCGGCGTGCTCGGCTACGTGCTGATGAAGCTGGAGTGTCCGCCGGCGCCGCTCATACTTGGCTACGTGCTGGGACCGCTGATGGAGGAGAACCTGCGGCGGGCGATGCTGATCTCGCGCGGTGATCCGTCGGTATTTTTCACGCGGCCCATCAGCGGCACATTCATGGTGCTGAGTATTCTGCTTCTGATCGTCATGGTGCTGCCGGCGATACGCAAGAAGAAGGAGGAAGCCTATACCGGCGGCGGCGGGTAGCCAGTCGGGTGCAGGACTTGCCAGCACGGGCGCAGTGAACTTCCACACTACGCCGGTTGTCCCATTCTGAGAAATCCAGAGGCCGTTGCAGGCCTGTCTTAAAGGGGGGTAATGTCGTTATACAATCACGCGCAGTTAAACACCGCTGAATCCGGCGATACCGCACCCGATTTAAATGAGGTCGTGCTAGGCTTGAACTGGGATCCTTTGGAGCGCAGCGCTGTTTCATATCAGCCGGACCTAGACGCGCTGTGCGTGCTGTTCGATGCGCAGGGCCGCTTGTCAGAGGTCGTGCATCCGGGACACCTGCGCAGCGCTGACAACAGCGTGATCCACACCGGCGACTCCAGAAATGGCGCAAGTCCCTGGGACGACGAAAGAATATTCGTGTTTCTGGCAGCGCTGCCGGAAGCCATTTCGCAACTTGCGTTCGTGGTCACCAGCGCGGCCGGCCACCCGTTTCATGAGGTCGCCGGCGCGTCCTGCCATATCAGCGACAGTGTCAGCGAGACCGCATGGGCGCGTATCGATTTGACCATGCTTGCCGGACGTACAGAGCATATAGTCGCGAAACTTTGCCGGAGCGATTCGGGGTGGAGAATTGCCACGGTTGTATCGGCAGCCGACGATAAGTTGCTCGCGGAACTGCGGCGGCTGGTGCGATGCACCAAGTACGGGCAAGCACCTTTGCCGTAGCTAGACAAAGGTCCGTATCGTTAACCTTGCCAGTTGTTATCAGGCATGCCGTTGGTGTTGACTGTGATAACAGGGGTGCTGCGCTGACAACGGTGAATTTCCCTTACCAAATAGAGCGCAAACAGTTTACCCCACCCCGGTGATGAAACCAGATAATGACCAATAGCGGGCGAGCTAAAAAATCCAACCGATCCAATCGCACTGAAGTTCGGAATGCGAACGAGCCCGCACATCATGCGCCCCAAGGACTTGCAGACTACATTGCGCTCGGCTTCACTCGACTACTTCGTCATTGCGCCGATATTTTCTTTGCCAGGCGCTACGGCCATCGTGCGATTGTTCTGGAAACAGTGGCTGCTGTTCCCGGTATGGTGGGCGCGACGATCATGCATCTGCAATGCCTGCGCCGCATGGTCGATGACGACGGCTGGATACGCACGCTGCTGGAAGAAGCCGAGAATGAGCGCATGCATCTGATGATGTTCATCGAGATTGCAAAGCCAACGGTGTTCGAGCGGCTGGTCGTGATGCTCGCGCAATGGGTCTTCTATATCGGATTCTTTCTGCTGTATCTGGTCTCTTCGCGTACCGCACACCGGGTCGTCGGTTATTTTGAGGAAGAGGCCGTGCTCAGTTACACGCTGTATCTCAAGGAAATCGACGAAGGCCGGTCGCCCAACGTTACAGCCCCCGCCATTGCTAAGCATTACTGGAAATTATCCGACGATGCTACATTGCGCGATGTGGTGCTGGTTGTGCGTGACGACGAAGCGCATCATAGAGACGTCAATCATCGATTTGCGAGCAAGCTTGCGGGCGAACCCATTGATGATGGGCATATCGCTCCCTATCCGCAGCACGCTGACGAAAGCCGGTCTCAGTCGTGATGTAGCGTAACGCTGCGCGCTGCGAGATTCGCAAAGTCAGGGGTGTAGCAAACTACTTTGGCCGCGGCCGCGATAGATTGCGCTGCACCGCCTGGAGCCGACCGGCACGCAACTCAACCACGGCCTTCGCCACCGCGCGAGCCACATCGCGCACAATTTGGATCCCGGCGCGCTGCTTTGTTCAATGCGATGGCAACGGCCTGCTTGATCGCTTTTTTCTTGGTCGACGGATGGCTGGTTCCAATCGATCCATCCTTCTGCCAGTCATCCACTAGTGTCTTGATATTGCTGCTGACAACCGACGAGCTGGTTCCTTTTTTGAGTGGCATGAGATTCCTCCTGACTACAGAATCAAGGAGACGCATTTTCAACCAGTCGCGGTGTCGCAACCGGATTGAAATCGGTCCAGTCTCCATCGCGCCATTCACCTTCGGCCTGTTCTATATCCATCGCGCCTTCTGCTTGCAGGGCAGCAATCACACGCTGTTCGTGCAGCGGATTTACAATGCGCACCGCCAATATGATGCCAGCAGGACGGGGTTCTGGCTTTTCTTCATGATTTCCCAGCCCGTTCAACGCACCGGCCAGCGATCCGACGTAGGCACCAGTTGCCGCGGCGGCTAGCGCGGCCACCGGCCCGCCCAATGCACCGATCGCACCGGCAGTTAGTCCTGCGGCAACAGCGGCACCCGCCGCTGACTGGCCTGCTCCATCTGCACCAGGATCTATCGACATATCTCCACCCTCGGCAACGACATCGTGCTGCCCCGGCGGATTATTGTGAAAAATGCAGATATTGACTGCGTCAGTATATTGCGAAATCGATGCCGCTACGGCATCCGCGCCGTCTTTTGTTTGAAATCGCCCCGCGATGATTCGTTCCATTGCGTTCCTCTTTCGCGCCGCAGCATTTTCACCGCGCGGCAAGATGTTTTAGATGTTTACCCCGTAGGCAAAATCTACTGCCTGCGGCAATAATCCTCTCCTCCGGCGCAATGTTCTGTTCGCTAGCGAACAGAATAAGATGTAGGTCAGAGCCACACTCACTTCATTAACGACCGTCGACGTTTATGTCACGCGACAAGCGGTATCAATAGTGAATCAACGATAAGGAGATGGAAATGAGCTGGGATGTCATCGAAGGAAACTGGAGCCAATTCAAAGGTCACGTCAAACACCAGTGGGACGTGCTTACCGACGACCATCTTGACAGCATCGCAGGGAAACGGGATCACCTGATTGGTAAAATCCAGGAAAATTATGGGATTGGCCAGCAAGAAGCTGAAGGTCAGGTCAGGGATTGGGAGGATCGTAATCAGGATGTGTTTGCGGAGACGGCTGCTGCGATCAGGAAGCTCCCAAAACATTTGCATGGGAGCACGCAATAGGCGCGCACGGCGTTCGTCGGAATGAAGATGCCGCGTGCAAGTACAGCGTTACGGTTTCAATCCAGTACCAGTTTCATTTTTTTTGGGGCGATATGCGGGCATCACCGCACATAACGCGCTCGTGGCAGAAACCATGCCCACCTTTGCGCGGGTTACAAGAGGTGCTTCATCGAAGATCAGCGCCCGCGCGTTGCGCCTTTGAGCAAATAATCCCCATCTTTGGGGTACAAAGAGAATAGGTTCATCTTCGGGCATCAGCGCTCGCAGCGCCTGCCGCGCAAGCAGAGGGTTGCCCGCGAGCAATTCCCGCCAATGCGCAAGCCGCTGGCTGAGCTGATCGAGCGGGTTGAATAAGACTGGCAGTACCGGGCCATCCGCCGCCGAGAAGCAGTTTTTCTGAAAATAAGCCCGCTGTGTACGGTAACGAACAGAAGAGGCTGGAGCGTCTGTGAAAAAATACTAATTCTCGCCAATTGGTACTTCCTCCCTTAAGTTGGCGGGTCCAGTCCCCGCGCATTTGATGCCCGGGGGCTGTCTTTTTTGGAGTGTTCGATTACGTTATTTGTTTATCCCATCGTGCGCCAGCGAACAGCGAGGACCGGAAAACAGGATCACAGTCAACGCAACAAATTTAGTAGCGGTCCATTTTCATGTGCAAAAACCTTATAACGATACTTGCCGCATTTATCGGGCTGGCGGGCGCGGCACCTGTGGCAGGAGCAGGGTTGTTTTCAGCCACGGGTGTGGTCATAGCGATAGTGGCGGACGACCTGTTCGTGGGTGAGGCAGAAGGCCACCTCAACGGGTCTGGAACGCTCGCCATTCGTTCGCAAAAGAACCCGGATCATACATGCGTTGGAGCGTTTACTTCCAGCGCTAAGGCGGGCGGGTCGGGTCAACTGCGCTGCAGTGATGGCACTACCGCGACATTCCAATTTCAGCGACTGGGTGCGTACCGCGGCTATGGTGTTGCGAACTTCAGCCGCGGCTCGATGAGTTTTGCCTATGGGTTCTCCCCGGATGACGCTGGGCCTTATCTGAATTTGCCCGGGGGCAAGAAACTCAAGCATGACGGAACATCACTGGTGCTGGTTGACTTGAAGGAATGAAAAAAGTGCGATGTGTGGCCTACGGTAGTCCAGGAAATCATCTGCAAAAGAATGCTGCTGCTGTAGGGTATTTCCTGCTCTGAAATTGTTGGGGTTGGAGCGAGCGGTCATGGTCCGGGAAAAGATACCGACTGCGCGCAACCGGTGCGGGACGCAGGGGCTTTGCCGCATCCAGAGAAAAAAACAAGCCCTCGGTCATGAATATAGACCGAGGGCCTCAACCTGCCAATTACCTTCGAAGGGAGAGTCGGTGGGCACTTCGAAGGAGAACCGACAGGCAGATGTTCACTATGAACAGTCCTTGCCGAATATTCTGTACGCTATCGAACACAAGTAAAAGCAGGGCGGAAATGCGTTGATCTAGCGGAATCACAGGATCGTCGAGTGAATCCACGCGACTATGAGTGCCAGCGAACAGAAGCGGAAGGAGATACCGTTTACTTTGAACCCGTAACACCGGATCGCCGCCACTCGCTTCAAGTGAGTGATTTTTATTCAACAATCAATGAGCAGTCAAAAGGAATTTTAATGAAATATTCAATAATGTTTTCAGCAGTACTGATGGCGCTCGGTTTGAGCGCTTGTGAACGTGCGACTGTCGTTACGCCACCGGCGGTAGTTACCGTTCCGGTCCCAGGGCCTGCCGGCCCCACAGGTGCCACCGGATCGACGGGGTCAACAGGATCTACTGGGGCCACGGGATCCACTGGGGATGTGGGCGCGCCCGGCTACACCGGCGCAACCGGTTCCAAGGGGACAACCGGCGCAACCGGCGCAACCGGCTCCACGGGAGATACCGGGGCGCAAGGTCAGCGCGGCAGACCCGGGGGCGACACTGTGATTGTCGTGCCGCCTGCCTCGCCCCCGCGCTGAGTTCGTCATCGCAGGGAGTAGGGCATATGCCGTGGCGGCGTAATTGTTACTTTAAGTGCTGTTAACAATTACGCCGCCAGAAATGCAATTACCGGGCATTGAAAAGAGCCAATGGCTTCCATACCGTATGGGGCAAGCCGAAAGGCACTTTATAGTTTTAGTCGTTTAGTCCGAAGTACGCCGCCGTTGCTCATTCCCCAATGGCGCGCTGCGTGCTACTTCCGCGCAGAACGCTGCGAGACTTTCAAGTACGGTCTGTACCGCGCGGTTGGCTGCCGCCACGCCGCCATAAGGGTCTTCGCTGGCTGAAGGAACGGCAGCATCGAACTCGCGTGACGCAATGACCCGGCGCGTTACGCTCTCCACGAGATAGGCGCGCAGCGTGAAACGCACTCGACTCGGTGTAGTCAAAAACTCATGTTGCAGGCGCCGGATTTCGATATCCAGTCGCATTTCGCCTGCGGCGGGGCTCGGCGTATGCACGACTGCGCCAAATGCACCGGTGCTCTCGACGGCGGAGACGATCAGCGGCGCCAGCATGCGCGCCGGCGTATCGATCCACTCGCTGTGCGCAAAGTATTCAAGCTGTTCTGCATGGCGCACGTACATGATGCGCTTGCTGTCAAAACCAGCCGCAGCGTGCGGAGGACTGACGATCAGCGTCGGCGCTGTACCTGGCGCGCGTTTCCCTGCTAGTACCGGCTCCGCGATATTGCGCGCGTTGGAGAGCGAGTAATACTTCGGATGCGGCGAGACCGCGGGCTTTAGCACTTCGCAGCCGCCGGCCAGTGTTAGCAATGTCAGCGATAAAGCGACGGCGGCGACCCGCCACGCGCGTGGCATCAATGTCCGAGGCAGGGCAATTTTCATTTCGCTGCTGCTTCGCCTGGTCCGGGTGGCACCGGTCTGCGGCCCAGCAGCAGGCCGCCGGGACTGCCTTCTATTTTCTCGCTGAGGCGTCGCAGCGAGGTTGCCAGCACGGTTATCTCGCCGAGCAGACGCTCCACTTCAGGCAGGATTTCCGCAGTGAAGCGCTTGACGTCGGCGCCAACCGCATCGACGGTCTTGCCCGCGCTGGCACTGGCAAGGGCTGCTTCATTGCCCATTTTTTCTACGGCGTCGGCGCTGCGTCCGATGCGGTCAATCACGGGACTTAACTGTGCCGTTGCACGCGACGCGTTTTCGAAAGTGCGCGCGGCATTGGCTATCCCTGCGTCGAGTGTGTTCTTGCGTGCAGCTATGGTGTGAGCCACGGCGGCAATGTCGGCGAGCGCGCTTTTGAACGCTGCCTGGTTTTCGTCGCTGAGTATGGCATTGATATGATTCGATGTGCTGTCGAGCTTGGCAAGCACGTTGGTGAGCACATTCTCCAGCCGCGCGCTGAGCGAGGGCTTGGTGCGGATCACCGGATATTCGCTTCCCGCCGTTGCGCGCAGCAGCGGCGCATCGCGGGCGCCTCCGCTGAGTTCCACGTAGGCGATACCCGTCAGACCTTGTATTTTAAGAACGGCTACTGTGTCGACCTTGATAGGCGTACCACGCTCTATGGCGAACAACAGGATCACCCGCTCGGGATTCTCGGGATCAAGGTGAATTTGCCGTACTTTACCTACGTCAACACCGTTGTATTTGACCGGCGCGTTCAGATTAAGACCGGACACCGACTCGTCTATGACAGCCAGGTACAGGTCGTGCTTTTTCTGAAACGCGCCGCCCGAGGCGAGCCAGAGCACGATTCCGATCAGCACTGCGCTCAAGACCAGCACGAATGCGCCCACGAGCGCATAGTTCACTTTGGTTTCGATGGCGGTCTCGCGATTTTGGTATGGGTTGGCGTATCGCCTTGCTGCTTTTCCTGCTCCTGTGCTGCTCTCCCGCGTGGCCCATCAAAGAATTGCTGGATGGCAGGATTGTCCATCTGCGAAAGTTCGGACATTGAGCCGGTGCCTTGCACCTTGCCCCCGGCGAGGACGGCAACGCGGTCGGCGACCTGCCACAACAAATCGAGATCGTGCGTAATCATGACGATGGTCAGGCCGAACAGGTCGCGCAGTTTGAGCACCAGTTCGTCGACGCCACCTGCGCTCTGCGGGTCGAGGCCGGCGGTCGGTTCGTCGAGAAACAGCAGTTCGGGGTCGAGCGCCAGCGCGCGGGCGAGGGAGGCGCGCTTCATCATGCCGCCGCTGAGTTCGGATGGGTACTGGGCGCCGACCTCCGGTTTGAGTCCGCTCATGGCGAGCTTCCCCGCAGCGATTTCATCGATCAAACCGTCCGCAAGCGTGGTGTGCTCGCGCAGCGGCAAGCCGACATTTTCAGTCACTGTGAGCGACCCGAACAAGCCGCCATGCTGGAACATCACGCCCCAGCGCTGGCGCAGTGCAAGCGCCTCTTCTTCTCCCAGCGTTAGCAGATCGGCGCCGAGCACCTGGATGGAGCCTGAGTCCGGGCGTTGCAGCAGGATCAGCTCGCGCAGCAGCGTCGATTTACCAGAGCCGCTGCCGCCGATCAGCGCGAAAATTTCTTTGCGGCGCACCTCGAGGTCGAGCTCGGAATGCACGATATGGTCGCCAAAGCGCGTCGTTACCTTGTTGACCTCGATGACACGCTCGTCCGCGCGCACTTCATTTGCATGAGCAGCGATTTGCACGTTAGAGATCCAGTGCGCTGAAGGCGACGGAGAACAACGCATCAGCAACGATTACCAGGAAGATCGACTGAACGACGCTGCGCGTGGTCTGGCGGCCAACGCTTTCGGCGCCGCCTTTGGTGCGGAAGCCCTGAAAGCAGCCGACCACGGTGATAATGACAGCGAATACGGGCGCTTTGCCGACGCCGATCAGAAATGCCGTAATGCCGACCGCCTTGACGAAGCGGTCGAGAAAATCGGCATAGCCTACGCCGAGCTGCGCGCTGGCCATAATCATGCCGCCTAACACGCCGAGCACGTCCGCGAACACGGTCAGCAGTGGAAGCGCAATCAATAGCGCGAGAATTTTCGGCAGGACCAGCAAATCCAGCGGCGCGATACCGAGCGTGCGCATGGCGTCGATCTCCTCGGTCACGGACATGGTGCCGATCTGTGCGGCATAGGCGGATCCCGAGCGCCCGGCGATGATGATGGCCGTGATCAAAGGCGCGAACTCGCGCAGCATGGACAAACCGACCAGATCGGCAACAAAGATATTGGCCCCGTATTGTCTAAGCTGGTCGGCGCCCTGGTAGGCAACAACGATACCCAGCAGGAATGACAACAGCCCAACAATGGGCAGTGCATCGAATCCGGCGCTGCGGATGTTGTAGAGGATGGGACGCCAGCGGATTCGCGCCGGGTGCGCGACGTTGCCGGCAAGCGCAAGAGCGCATTCGCCGACGAAACTCAGCAGCGCTGTGGACTGGCCAAGCACGGCTTCCGCGTTGCGGCCGAGGCGTTCAAGCGCTGTCGCGGATGGGCCGGGAGCCTGCGCGGGCTTATCCATTTGATCTGCGGCTTGTTGCGCCACAGCTTCCAGCAGCCTGGAGAATTCCGCGCGCATTCCATTGAGGGTCACGCCGATGCCTTCGTCGCGCAGCCGCCGCAGGAGTTTTTGCAGAACCCACGCGCCGGCCGTATCAAGAGCCTCGATGCGCGTGCCGTCGACAACGATTTCCGATTTGGGGGATACCGACAGTGCGTCGAGGTGCGGCTCGATGGTGCCCATGCCGCGCGCAGTCCAGTAGCCCGATAGTGCGAGGTCCTGTGGTGTCGGCTGAGTGATCGCGGCGGGTGCTGCCGACAAGGGTTTCATAGGTGGATGAAAGAGTAGATGAAATGTTTTGTACCGTATGTACGACAGCGTACAGAACCCTGTTATCAACGGAGCAACACTGGCCATCTCACCGGGACATACGGTATGAGGCGTTATGACTGTGCAAGTGTCATTCGTTCTTGGTCTGGAGCAATCGACGATGAAACCGCTTAAATGTCTATCCGGTTTCTTCCGCGCCATCGTGTTCGTGTTGGTGCTGGGTTGCGCGGGCACCGCGATGCGCGAAAGCACTGGCGAGCACGTGAGCGACAGTTGGATCACAACGAAAGCGATGGCGGCGCTGGTGGAGGATCCGCTGGTCAAAGGCGCCGAGGTTAACGTCGAGACCTTCAAGGTCGCGGCTCAACTTAGCGGCTTTGTAATTTCCAATGCGGCGAGGTCCCAAGCCTTTCAGGATATGTCGCAGGGGACATGACCGACGCGTTCTGGACCTGTGTAGCCTATCAGGGCTTATATAAATAATGTAATAAAAACAAGTACTTAGTAATAGTTCAACCAGCCGTAGCCAATCCAAAGGGAATCATCCATGAAATCCTGTGCATCACAGCGCGCGCTTTCCGATGTGTTTGATAGAAATGACGGCCAGCAGCCATGATTGAGATTCGCAAGGGTCAGGCGCCGGCCCGTCTTGCGCGCGCGGAGTTTAGTGCCCGGTTTCGTGCTTCCTTCATTGATCCGGATTTCCGCGCCGAAGATCAGTCGATTGCACGGCTTGAAGCGATCGCCTGGCAGGCGTACTCCGACGGGCGCAAGGCTCCCTTTACGCAAAAGGCAGGCGCGGGGTATGCCGATCCGGATTACGAATTGTCAGCCGAGTGGATTGCCACGAAGCAACGCATCGACGAGGCACAACGACGCTGGGCCGACCCGGTAACTCCGTCGCAGGTATTGTTGATCTGCGGCTCGGCGCGCAACGATGGTACGTGCCCGGGCGAGATGTCCAAGAGCTTTCGCCTGGTGGGGATTGCGCGGGAAATACTGGAGCAGGCCGACATCCATGCTGACGTGCTGGACTTGAGCTTGATCACTTCGGAGTATGGCCGTCATATTCATCCCTGCAAGGGTTGCGCATCGACAGCGATGCCGCTGTGCCACTGGCCGTGCAGTTGTTACCCCCATTACTCGCTCAACCAGACCAATGACTGGATGTCCGAAATCTATGAACGCTGGACTGCCGCTCATGCAGTGATCATTGTTTCGCCTGTGTATTGGTACCAGAGCCCCAGCCCGTTGAAGCTGATGATTGACCGCCTGGTGTGCGCCGATGGCGGTAATCCCGATCCCACCTCGACCTCGGGCAAGAAGGCCGGCAAGGCGAAGGAACTTGAAATGGCCGGTTGGGATTATCCCCAACACCTGGCAGGGCGCGCCTACGGCGTGATCGTTCACGGGGATGTGGCGGGCATCGAAGGCTCGCGCCGCGCGTTGTCGGACTGGCTCGACTGGATGGGCTTCATCGACGCTGGTGCGCAGGCGCGACTGGACCGCTACATCGGCTACTTCGAGCCTTATGCGACGAGCCACGACGCGCTGGACCGGGATGAAGCGATGCAGGAGGAAGTGCGCAATGTGGCGCGCGCGGTGGCGAAGGCGGTGGTCGATTTGCGCGCCGGACGGCTTCAGGCGGTGCAGCCCATACTGTCGCGTCCGCGACCCAAGTGAGCGCGCAGCCTCCAAGTCTTTCCGCAGGCCGAACCGGCGTACAAGATATTTGATGCGGTAATCAGGGGCCGGCGTTGGGCTTTCTGTATATCTGATTCAACTCCGTGCTGCGATCAGTACCCGCTGCAACCGACAATGCTTCGGCGCAAGCTCAGATGGCCCTGTAATCAGGGAGCAGGCGGTCCATTTCTTTTTTCACAACCGCATAGCACTCGCATACCCGGGCTTCCAGCTTGGGTCGATCCAGCACGGTAATGTGGCCGCGACTGTAATTTATCAGCCCGGCCTCTTGCAGCTTTCTGGCCGCCTCGGTAACGCCCTCGCGGCGCACACCCAGCATGTTAGCGATCAACTCCTGGGTCATGGTGAGTTCGTTCGACGGCAATCGATCCAGGCTCAACAGAAGCCAGCGGCACAATTGCTGCTCCACAGAATGATGCCGATTGCACACGGCCGTCTGCGACATCTGCGTAATCAGCGCCTGGGTGTAACGCAGCGCCAGGTGTTGCAACTGTCCGCCCAGCGCGAATTCCTTTTTCATAACGCTCGCTTTAAGCCGGTAGCCGTAGCCGGCGCTTTGCACCACCGCCCGGCTGGGCGTGCTTTCGCCCCCCATGAATAACGCTATGCCGACCAGACCGTCATTTCCGGAGACTGCTATTTCCGCCGAAGCTCCATCTTCCATGACATAGAGCAGCGATACGATGCTGGTGATGGGGAAGTAGATATAGCCCTGCGGGCCACCGGCCTCGTAGACCGCCCAGCCCAGCGGCAATGCCACGAGTTCCAGGTCGGGCAGCAGGCGCTCAAAGTCTTCAGCGGACAGCGCGGCTAGCAAATGATTTTGGCGGGGGTTGTGTTTGCCGGACGGGGCAGGGGCAATGCTCATAGTGTTTTACTTCGCGGGGGGGGGACTCATATCGACCATGGGCGTTACCTGTTCGATGGTTAGCTATATGTGCGATAGCGAACATAACTATATGGCTGGCAGGTGAATAATTCAACTCCCCCCCGCCAATTTCCTTCATCCCTTTAACGATTGGCGGGCTTCGGCCCCCAGGCGATCAACGTCCGGGGGCTTTTTTTGTGATGCACGTCCGACCCTCTCATCTCTTCTTCTCCTGTTGTGTACGACAACGAACGGAGAATTCCCGGGCAGGCAGGGACACTGGCCGCCAAAGGTTGACGACGAGACGAGTCGAACAACATGGTTTGAACGCAAATTGATGTGCGGCGGCGGGTGGCCGGTGTTTTTTGATTATGGCCTTTACCCACGCCTTTAAGAACAAAAGGGAGAAACAATCATGACGAAAACAAGCGTTCTGATCCTTGCTGGCGGCGCCGCGGCACTGATGGCGGGTATAGCAATGGCACAGGATTCGAAGAACCAGGGCTATCTGGTTGATACCTATGGAAACAGCATTGTCACCAGTCCCCCCACGGGCCTTTGCTGGCGCAGCAGTGATTGGACGCCCACGCGCGCGGTTGCATCCTGCGACCCGGTCATTCGGAAGGTGGAAGCACCTGCGCCAAGGATAGTGGCCGCTGCACCGCCCCAGAAACCCGCAGTGGCGCCCGCACCGGCGCCGTCAAGGATGGCGCCGCAGAGCATCAGTTTTTCAGCAGACGCGCTGTTCGCCTTTGACCAATCCGTACTCAAGCCCGAAGGCAGGGCATTGCTGGACGACTTTGCACGACGGCTTGGCGGTGCGCAGTACGAAGCGATTTTCGTCACCGGTCACACCGACCGATTGGGCAGCAATGAATACAATCAGAAGCTTTCGGAACGCCGTGCCAACGCCGTGAAGGACTACCTGGTGAGCAAGGGCGTCCCGGCTGCGCGCGTTAAAGCGGAAGGCAGAGGCGAGACGCAGCCCGTCACCGCGCCCGGCGACTGCAAAGGCGCGCAAAGCGTCAAGGTCATTGCCTGCCTGCAGCCCGATCGTCGGGTGCATGTTGAAGTGACGGGTACCAAAGCGTCGACGACGAGTCCCTGATTGTGACGTTGTGGCACTCGATCCGCATAGTGATGCGTGCCGATGAAACGGCATCACGGCAAGCATCACACGCCGTCTGGCCTGCCTGTCGATGCGGTTCATCATGATGTCGGAGGCCCAGTGCCGTTCAAGATCGAATTCGCGGAAGCCGGCGAAAGATTATTCGCGTCGAGTTGGGATTGACGAGCAGCATTGAAAACGCTACTCGTTAACCTTGCCGTAAAAAGCTGCAGGGACAGGTTCTATGGCGCACAGATTGCCTTGACTGAATGGAGCGCCAGGCTCGCGTGTTGAACAACGCAAAAGATGCGCCTTCAAAAACAAGTCCCTTGGCAGGCAAGCCAGCTACCTCGGCAATGCTGGTCGACGTGCCGAGGCTTGTGACGGCCTATTACGCTAACGAACCTGATGTTTTAGTGCCGGAGCAGCGGATTGCATTCGGTACTTCGGGGCACCGGGGCTCCGCCTTCGAAAATACGTTTAATCAATGGCATGTGCTGGCGATCAGTCAGGCTGTCTGTGACTACCGCAAGCGCCAGGGCATCGTCGGCCCGCTGTTTCTCGGCATCGATACGCACGCGCTGTCGGTGCCGGCTTGTGCCAGCGCGCTCGAAGTGCTGGCGGCCAATGGCGTGGAGGTCATGCTCGCGGAGCACGACGAATACACACCAACGCCTGCGGTGTCTCACGCGATACTCACTTATAACCGCGGGCGCACTGCGGGCTTTGCGGATGGCGTGATCGTCACGCCGTCGCACAACCCGCCCGGCGATGGCGGCTACAAGTACAACCTGCCGAACGGCGGGCCGGCAGATGCGGCCGCGACCGGCTGGATCGAGGCCAGGGCCAATACGTTTCTGAAGAACGCTCTGCGAGGCGTGCAAAGGATTTCCTGCCAGAAAGCCCTGCGCTCGGGCTTCATCCACCGCTACGATTTTCTCAACGCTTACGTGAGCGATCTCGGTAATGTGCTCGATATGGATGCGATTCGCGGCGCAGGAATCCGCATGGGCGTGGACCCGCTTGGCGGCGCAGGCATTCACTACTGGGCTGCGATTGCCGAGCGCTACGGGCTAGACCTCACCGTTGTGAACGATGAAGTCGATCCGACATTCCGTTTCATGCCCGTTGACTGGGATGGCCGGATTCGCATGGACCCGTCCTCGTCTTACGCCATGAGCAGGCTGGTGGATTTGAAGGATCGTTTCGACATTGCCTTCGCGTGCGATACCGACCACGACCGGCATGGGATAGTCACTCCCGGCGAGGGGCTGCTTCCGACAAATCATTATCTCGCAGTGGCCATCCACTACCTGTTTCAACATCGGCCACAGTGGAGCAAACACGCCGCCGTAGGAAAGACCGTAGTAAGCAGCCAGATAATTGATCGCGTGGCTGCCAAGCTTGGCCGGGCACTGTACGAGGTGCCGGTTGGCTTCAAATGGTACGTCGACGGCCTGTTTGACGGATCGCTCGGCTTCTGTGGCGAAGAGAGTGCTGGCGCAACTTTTCTGCGTCGTGATGGCGCCGCATGGACGACCGACAAGGATGGAATTGTTCCGGCGTTGCTGTCCGCGGAAATCATTGCGCGGATGGGCCGCGATCCCGGCGATATTTACCAAGAGCTTGCGCGCGAGTTGGGCGAGTGCCTCTCCGACCGGGTTGAGGCCTCTGCAACGCCCGGGCAAAAGCGCATGCTGTCAGGACTCACGCCACAATGTGTGCTGAGCAAGTATCTGGCCGGCGAAAGGATCTTGCGCATACTCAGCCACGCTCCTGGCAATGGCGCTGCCATCGGCGGGGTGAAAGTGATTGCCGAGAATGGATGGTTCGCTGCGCGCCCGTCCGGGACTGAGAATATTTACAAGATTTACGTGGAGAGTTTTCGTGGCGAGCAGCACTTGTGCCGTATAGCAGAGGAAGCGCAGGAGATCGTAGACGCCGCCATCGCAGCGGGTGAACCAGATGCCACGGCAATGGCTTCGCGCAGGCGCAGAGGGTAAGGTCATGACAACGAACACGCTCACTCCGGAAATGCTTCAGCAAATGGATGCGTACTGGCGGGCGGCAAATTATCTTTCGGTTGGACAGATATATCTTTGCGACAATCCGCTGCTAAGGCAACCGCTGGCAATCGAGCATGTGAAGCGTATGCTGCTGGGACACTGGGGCACGACGCCTGGGCAAAATTTTATCTACGTGCACCTGAATCGGGTCATCAAAAAATATGATCTCGATATGATTTACGTTTCGGGTCCCGGACACGGCGGCCCCGCGGTCGTGAGCAATACCTACCTCGAAGGGACTTACAGTGAGGTCTATCCGGACATCAGTCAGGATGAGGCCGGGATCAGGAAGCTGTTCAGGCAGTTTTCCTTTCCAGGCGGAATTCCCAGCCATGCCTCACCGGAGTGTCCAGGCTCCATACACGAGGGCGGCGAGCTGGGCTATTCCCTTAGCCACGCATTCGGTGCGGCTTTCGACAACCCGGACCTCGTCGTCGCTTGTGTCGTCGGAGATGGCGAAGCGGAGACCGGGCCGTTGGCCGCGGCGTGGCATTCCAACAAGTTTCTTAATCCGGCCACCGATGGCGCGGTACTGCCGATTCTGCATCTCAACGGCTACAAGATTGCCAACCCGGCGCTTCTTGCGCGCATCACCCGCGAGGAACTGGAGCAGTTATTTCGCGGTTATGGCTGGACGCCCTACTTTGTAGAAGGACACGAGCCCGAGCCGATGCATGAGGCCATGGCTGCGATGCTTGATGTGGCGGTAAAGCAGATCAAAAAAATACAGTGTGATGCGCGTAGCTACGGCAACCTCACGCGCCCGCGCTGGCCGATGATCATCCTCAATTCGCCCAAAGGCTGGACGGGGCCCAAGGTGGTCGATGGCCGGCACATTGAAGGCACTTTCCGTTCGCACCAGGTGCCGCTCAAGGATTTGGCCAGCCGTCCCGAGCATCTTAAGTTACTGGAAGACTGGTTGAGGAGTTACCGGCCGGCGGAACTCTTCGATGCGCAAGGCCGTCTGCAATCGCAATGGGCAGAACTTGCACCTGCCGGCGAGCGACGCATGGGCGCGAATCCACATGCCAACGGCGGCATGTTGCTTCGCGACCTGCGGATGCCGGATTTACGTGATTACGCGATTGACGTGCCCGTGCCGGGGGTGGGCGGGATCGGCGACACGCGTGTGCTAGGGACTTTCTTGCGCGATGTGGTGAAGCTCAACTGCGAGCAACGGAATTTCAGGGTTTTTGGCCCTGACGAGACACTCTCCAACGGGCTGGAAGCCTTGTTTGAAGTGACCCCGCGCCAATGGAATGCCGCGGCAGAGCCGGGTGATGAATTTCTTGCACCCACCGGGAGCGTGATGGAGATACTAAGCGAGCATCAATGCGAGGGCTGGCTGGAGGGTTACCTGCTCACGGGGCGGCATGGGCTTTTCAACTGCTACGAGGCATTCATCCATATCGTCGATTCGATGTTCAACCAGCATGCCAAGTGGCTGAAGGTCACGTCGCACCTGGCGTGGAGACGCAAGATAGCCTCGTTGAACTACCTGTTGGCTTCGCATGTATGGCGACAGGACCACAACGGCTTTACGCATCAGGATCCTGGCTTTCTCGATCATGTCGTCAACAAAAAGGCCGAGATCGTGCGTGTATATCTTCCGCCGGATGCGAATTGTCTGCTGTCGGTGATGGACCACTGCCTGCGTAGCCGGCACTACGTCAACGTTGTGATCGCGGGCAAACATCCTGCGCCGCAATGGCTGGAAATGGACGCCGCCAGCAGGCACTGCGCCGCAGGCGTCGGTATCTGGCAATGGGCCGGCAATGACCGGCATGGCAAGCCCGACGTGGTCATGGTGTGCTGTGGCGACGTGCCCACGATGGAGACATTGGCCGCTGTTTCCATCTTGCGGCAGCATCTGCCCGATCTGATCATCCGCGTAGTCAACGTCGTTGATCTCATGAAGCTGCAGCCGGACAATGCGCATCCACACGGGTTGAGCGATAGAGATTTTGACGCGTTGTTTACTCAAAACAAGCCTGTTGTCTTTGCGTTTCATGGTTACCCTGGTTTGATTCACCGGCTGACTTACCGGCGTGCCAACCACAAAAACCTGCACGTCCACGGCTACCAGGAGGAAGGCACGATTACTACCGCCTTCGACATGACCGTGCTTAATAATCTGGATCGCTTTCACCTCGTGATGGACGCCATAGACCGCCTTCCACAGACCGGCAGCATCGGGAGGCACCTCAAGCAACAGCTTCAGGACAGGCTTGTCGAGCACAAGCGGTACATCAACACGCACGGTGTAGATCTGCCGGAGATTCGCAACTGGAAATGGGATCCAGACCATTCAGCGCCTTCTTCGATTGAAGCTTCAGTTCCGCTGCAATAGATATATTTCGAAGCGGGAATTTCCTGTCGATTCGCGACCGAATCATACCGGCAGGGAACAGCCGCTATGTTTCGCGAGCGTGCGCGGCTGGCTTGAGTCACGGAAACAGTGTTTCCTGCCATGCGAGGCTGCGTCAGCGTTGATGCCCGTAAATACTTACCTCGACCGCATGTTCCAGTCCATCGTCAATCAGGGGAACGTTTTTGTCCGGCTGCTCGACGCCGTCAACCGTTACGCCGACCCTGTTGTCCGCGCCGCGCAATTGACGAACGTTGATGTGGTAGACGGTTTCCCGATAGCGGTAATGTAACTTGAACGTTTCCCAGTCTGCGGGAAGACAGGGGGTAAAGTGTAGTTTGTTGACTTCCAGTTTCAACCCCAACAGGGATTCCAGTATGAGGCGATACATCCAGCCGGCGGACCCTGTATACCAAGTCCAGCCGCCGCGGCCGGTGTGCGGCGCAACCGCATAGACGTCTGCGGCGACCACATAAGGTTCTACTTTATAGGTGGCAATCCCGGTCTCGGTACCTCCATGTTTTACCGGGCTGATCATGTCCAAAAGCTCCCACGCGCGCCGGCTGTCACCCAGTGCGGCGAACGCCATCACCGTCCAGATGGCCGCGTGTGTATATTGCCCGCCATTTTCGCGCACCCCCGGCACGTAGCCCTTTATATAGCCAGGGTTCAAAATTGACTTGTCGAACGGCGGATCCAGCAGTTGAATCAGTGCGTGGTCACGGCGCACCAAACGCCGATCCACCGCGGCCATCGCGTTTCGTGAACGCGTAGGATCTCCTGCACCCGACAGCACGGCCCAGCTTTGTGCAATGGCGTCAATCTGGCATTCCGCGTTGGCCGCCGAACCCAACGGCGTACCATCGTCAAAGTAGGCGCGGCGGTACCACTCGCCATCCCAGCCGTTGCGCTCGATGTTCTGGCGCAATTGGGCAGCTTCTCGCTGGCAGCGCTCAGCGAAGGATGTGTCGTTGCGCATGCGTGCAATCTCGGTGAATTGCATCAGCACGTCATACAGAAAGAACCCCAGCCACACGCTTTCGCCCTTGCCGTGCGCGCCCACGATGTTCATGCCGTCGTTCCAGTCACCGGAGCCTATGAGCGGCAAGCCGCGCACACCAAACTTTAGACCTCTAACGATGGCTCGCACACCGTGCTGGTATAACGTAGCCGATTCTTCAGATTGACGGGGCAAGTCGTAATAGGAATCCTCTTCGGGGTTCACCGCCCGGCCTTCCAGAAAGGGTATAAGTTCATCCAGCACCTCGGTATCGCCAGTGTTCAAAACATAGCGGCACATCGCCAGCGGCAACCACAGGTAGTCGTCCGAGCAGTGCGTGCGCACGCCGCGATCAGATGTGGGATGCCACCAATGCTGGACATCGCCTTCCCGGAACTGATGGGCCGCACAGCGCAGCAGGTGCTCGCGCACGAGTTTGGGCTCGGCATGAATAAGCGCCATCACGTCCTGCAATTGATCACGGAAACCGAATGCCCCGCCGGATTGGTAGTACCCGCTGCGTGCCCATAGGCGGCAGGCCAGGGTTTGATACAACAGCCAACCGTTGGTCAGCACGTTGAGCGACTGATTGGGCGTCTCGACTTGCACAGCGCTCAGCGTGTGGCGCCAGTATTGCCCTACCTTCTCCAGCGTGTCGTGCGCTGCCGCCGAGCCACGGTATCGCCGCAGCAACCTCCGGGCCTCGTCAAGATTGCGTCCGGCGCCCAGTTTGAAGACAATCTCACGTTCTTCCCCATCGGCCAGTTCGAACGTAACCTGGATTGCTGCGCACGGATCCAGAGCGGCACCCACTTTATTGGAAAGGTGCGAGCGGGCCATCGCCGCTGGATTCCTGAGTGTGCCGTTGCGCCCGATGAACTCGGCGCGGTCGCCACTAAAGGTCCGGGTCAATGCGTCAACGTCGAAGAACGCAATCCGATCAGAAAACTCGGTGTTGTAGGCATTGCGTGCGTAGAGCACACTGCTGAGCGGATCGATTTCGGTAATCACATGCATGGCTGATTTCGGCCGCAGATCGCCCAATACCCACTCCACATAGCCGGTTGCGGAGAGCTGGCGTGCACGGCCTGACGCATTGCGAACGCGTAAGACCGAGTATTTGATCGCCGCGTCCAGAGCCACGTATACCGTGAGGGTTGAGGTGATGCCGCCTTCCGCGTGCTCAAAGCGGCTGTAACCAAAACCGTGCCGGCTGACGTAAGGGGTGGCGCCGCCGCAGGGCAGGGGTGTCGGCGACCAGAAGTGCCCGCTTTCTTCGTCACGCAGGTAAAAAGCCTCGCTGCCCGCATCGCTTACGGGATCATTGCCCCACGGGGTCAAGCGAAACTCATGGGCATTTTCGCTCCAGGTATAGGCCATGCCGCTTTCGGAAATAACGGTGCCAAAGTGCGGATTCGCCAGGACATTTACCCAGGGCGCCGGCGTCACTTGCTCCGGCGTAGTCTTGATGGCGTACTCGCGCCCGTCGGGCGTAAAACCACCGATCCCGTTGTTGAAAAGGAGATCGCGGGGCGTCGATGGGGTTGCCGTCGCGAGGTCGGCGTGGCGAAGCCGGGTCGGCTTGAATCGCGGCAAATTCAGATGCGGCGCACGCGCTTCCGCCTGGCCGCGCCGATTGATTTGGTCGTCCAGCGCCCCGCGCCGGTCGCTGATGATCGCACGCGCTACCGAATGGAACAGAATACGATCCTCATCCGATATCTGTTCTGCGCGACGCACGAAGACGCCGCCGGGTCTATCCATCACGTGCGCCTCGACGCCTGCCGCGATCAGTCCCATGATTTGATCTTGTAGCAGTTGCCGGTAGCCTGCATGATCCTCATTCCATATCATCAGGTCCACGGCGAGTCCCTTTAAGCGCCAGTAGGCGTGGGCCTGCACAAGGTGCCGCACCAGATCGATGTTCGCCAAGTCGCCAATCTGCAGCAGCACGATCGGTAGGTCGCCGGAAATGGCATAGCCCCATAAGCCGGATTGCCCGCGACGATTTTTGCTGAGAACGCCTGCGTCCGCACGCAAACCGGCATTGGCGTATATAACGGAACCCGCCAGACGCCCGTAATATTGCGCGTTAGTCTCGGTAGCATTAATTTGCCGCAGCACCACCTGGCTATGAGTCCAGGCCAGCTCGAAAACGCGATCAGCGAGATTGCGATCCTGGTATTTTCCGGCCAGGTTTAACACTGCGTCGCGGGTAACGCCGATACCGGAGATCATGTCTATCGTTGCAGCCTGGTGCGGTTCGAGCGTAATCCGATATCGGATAGCGACGATCGGATCCAGCACGGAACCTGCGCTGTCCGAGAGCGCTGCGGAATCGCGCATCGCCTTTGGCGCGACAATGCTGTGCCTGCGTCCGATGAAGCGCGCGCGGTCTGTTTCGTACGAAATCTCCCCGACCTCAGCGCCACGAACGACCATCTGATTAAACATCCAGGGGGCTTGCTCGGCGAGCGAGCGCGGGCGACGCGTGCAGACGATGGCGTGCCGCTCACGCATAATTTCGGTTTGAACAAAGAGATTGCTGAATGCGGGATGTAACGCATCTGCAGCAGGTGCAGCGAGAACCACTTCAGCATAACTTGTGACATCAATGGTGCGACGGATTTGCGCGCGATTCGTGATATGCACCCGGCGCAGTTCAATGTCGTCCTCCGGCGAAACAACGATCTCGGTGTGCGTATCGTAATCGAGGTCGCGGCGCCGAAATTCTGCCCGGCCCTCCGAGAAAATCGCTTCGTAAGCTTCCGCCCGTTTGAGTGTCGGCTGATGGGTATTCGACCAGAAAACCCCGCTCGTCATGTCACGGATGTAACAGAACGTGCCCCAGTTGTCGCAGGTCGTGTCTTCACGCCAGCGGGTGACGGCGAGGTCTTTCCAGCGACTGTAGCCGCCGCCCCCGTTCGTAACCATCACATGGTATCTGCCATTGGACAATAATTGCACTTCCGGGATTGGCGTATTGGGGGTGCTGATGACGCGCATCGGCATCCCTGAATCGCCGTCAGTTGCACGAAGGGAGGAGATCTCGGCAGTACGCAACTGAACCCCTCCGGCCTTGGGCACCCGCTCCTGCAGCAACAAGGTGGTCGCCTGGAACATCGGATCCGACGCAAAGCGTTTTTGCATCGGACGGTCCAGAATCAGATGCGCCATGGATAAAAAGATCATGCCTTGGTGATGCGCCATGAACGACCGGATTACGGCTTTTGATTGCGCGCGCGGCAGGCGCGACGCCGTGAAGTCGACGGCTTCATAAAACCCGAATTTTCCTGTCATCCCTTCAGTGGCGAGTCGTTGCAGATTCAGGCAGGCGTGCTCGGGCGCGACCATGAGCGCGAGTGCCGATGCATAGGGCGCAATGACCAGATCCTCGGCCAGCCCGCGCTTTAGACCCAGACCAGGCACGCCGAACGCGCGGTACTGGTAATTGAGCGCGGCGTCTACCGCGTTGTACCCGCACTCCGAGATGCCCCACGCCACGCCACGCTGCATCCCGTACGCAATCTGGCGCCCGACGACCGCCTGGTAGGTGCGGTCAAGCAGCGTGTTTTCATAAGTTGGCATGACCAGCAGCGGCATCAGGTACTCGAACATCGAACCGCTCCACGACAACAGCGTCGGTTCGCCGCCCGTGGTCGTGAGCAGGCGTCCCAGGGCGAACCAGTTTTCCTGCGGCAGTTGCCCCTGCGCAATGGCCACGAAACTGCATAGCCGTGCTTCAGATGCCAGCAGATCGTAATAACTCGAGTCCTGACGGCGCTCGCTAACGTTATAGCCGATAGCGAGCAGATGACGTGCTTTGTCATACAGGAATTCATATTCCATGGTGGCCAGTTCACACGCTTGCAGCGCCAGGCCCTCAATTGCCGCCATCTGCTTTGCGGCGTGGCGGCTTGCGGTGGCGATGTGTTGTCGCGATTTATTCAGCCACTCACGCTCCTCAGGCGTGGCTTCGGCGACCAGTTGTTGTTCAATTCCCGCCAACCACTGACCTTCAAGGGTTGCCAGTTCGCGCAGTGTGGGAATCCCGGCGGTATCAAGGATGTTACGGAGCCTGCTGGAGGCCGTTGGCAGCGCCAGCCATGGGGCAAGCAACGTCAGTTCATCCAGCGCGCTTTGGCATTGACGTGTCAGCGCCTGCTCCCACCATTGCACGTCGTTCTCCGGCGAAGCAGCGAGCGCAATGGCCGGGCAGCTGGTTGCCTCCGTACCCGATGCCGCCAACCGGGTCAGCCAGGTTTGCGCTGCCGCGAGTGTGGCAGGTCGGGAGCCATGCGCCGTTTCCATATCCTGCTGAAACTGAGCGAGGCGGGGCGTAGCGGCATCGCCTGCAGCTTCCATCAGGATCTGGAGGGTATCGCTAAGCCCTTCAAACCAGCGTGGCGCCAGAATCTTCTGATCGGGAAGTGCGAGCAGTCCTGCCCGCAACGTCAGCAGGTGGCCGGCAAGATTGCCGCTGTCCACCGATGAAATGTACAGCGGTGGCAGAGGATGCAGTGATTGCGTGTCGTACCAATTGTAAAAGTGGCCCTGATATTTCTCCAGGGCGGCCATCGTGTGGAGTGCGTTCGTCGTGCGTTCGACAAGTTGTGCGGCCGGAATGTAGCCGAAATCGTACGCGGACAGATTCGCAAGCAGTGACAGTCCCATGTTGGTCGGTGACGTGCGGTGCGCAATTACCTTAACCGGGTGTTCCTGATAGTTATCCGGGGGCAGCCAGTGATCATCCGCACCGACAAAGGTCTCGAAGAACGCCCAGGTCTTACGTGAAATTTTCCGGAGAAAAACGACCTGATCGGCGGTAATCTGCGCGTCACGACGCGTGAGTGGCCGGCTGATCCACCAAACGATCGCCGGTGAGGCTGCCCACAACAGCAGGATCGGAGCTGCCACTACCAGGGTAACCGGTGTTGATGCCGCGAGATAGATGGTTGACGCGATGGAGATAGCCGGTGCGATCCACATCGATTGATAGCTGGCGACCAGGCTGACGCGATTATCGTGCCCATCCTGATTTTGTTCGTGCGACGGACTCCATTCCAGCAGCCTTTTTCGCGTGACCAAGATCCGCCAGTTAGTGCGTACGATCGCGTCCAGGCTGTACCAGGCCTCATAGGGAAGGCAGGCAAGCGTAAGTGCCGCCCGTGCAGCGTGCCCGCCAACGGCGTGCAATGTCGCGGCAAGGTGCTGAACCAGCAGCATGTCTTTCGGCTTGCGGAACAGGTCAAGTGCCGAGGCCATCAGCGGCGGAATCAGGAGGGTGCTGATTACCACGACGGACCAGAACCAAACCGGTGACAAGCAGGACCAGCCCAGCAGTATCAGGGTTGTCAATGCCGCGGGGACCAGACTGCGTCGTTGGTTATCGAAGACTTTCCATTGCGACAGCACTGAGAGCGGATTCCCGCGACGCCTGCTATCAGCGTCGGCACGATTGCCCGGTACACGCGATAGCAACCACGATGCAATCTGCCAATCCCCGCGTATCCAGCGGTGACGGCGACTGACATCCGCGTGGTAGCGGAACGGATACTCCTCGTACAAATGCACATCGCTCAACAGCCCCGCCCTTGCGTGACATCCTTCCAGTAAATCGTGACTCAGTATCCGGTTCTCGGGAAAGCGTCCCTTGAGCGCCTGCTCGAATGCATCAACGTCATAGATTCCCTTGCCGATGAAGGATCCCTCGCCGAACAAGTCCTGGTATACGTCGGATACGGCGCGCGTATAAGGATCGATGCCGGACTCGCTTCCGAACAGTCGCGCGTACCGCGACCGATTCGTGCCCTGCAGGCTCACTGCCACGCGCGGCTGCAGGATGCCGTAGCCCTCGGTTACTCGTTGCAGCGCCTCGTCGAAGTGCGGACGATTCAGCGGATGCGCCATCGCGCCCACAAACTGACGCGCCGAATCGCGCGGAAGCTGCGTATCCGTGTCCAGGGTAATAACGTACTTTACGCCGGGCAGCACATTGGTCGCGCCAACGATCAGCGAGAAATTGTCCTGCTTGCCGCCGCGCAACAGAGAATTCAATTCGGCCAGCTTCCCGCGTTTACGCTCGTAACCCATCCACAACCCCTCTTGGGGATTCCAGCGGCGAGGACGATGGAACAGGAAAAAAGCATCGCAGGTGGCGCCACAATATTTTTTATTCAGTTCTTCGATCTGGTTTTTGGCGAGCCGCAACAACGGTTCGTCTTCGATCTGTGTTTCCTCAGGTGCATCACGAAAATCCGTCAGCAGGCCAAAGTGCAAATGCGCATCCCGGTTCGCCAGGAACCGGACTTCAAGCGCTTCGACCAATGCCTTAATATTTTGCTCGCTTGTGAGCAGGGTCGGGATCACGACCAGCGTGCGGTAATCCGCTGGAATTCCCTTGGAAAAATCCATGCGCGGCAGCAGCCGGGGTGGTGCCAACAAGGTTGCTATCCAGTTGACCAGCACGATCGCCAGATGACTGGCGCATAACAACACGAGTATCGCTGCCAGTGTGAGTATCCAGCCGTGCAGCCCATCGGCATGGGCTTTGGCCATTAAGCTCCCGGTAAAGGCCAGCGTTAGCATGCCGATCGTGCCCAGATAGGCAAGCAAAGGAAACCGGCACACGGTTCGCTGTACAACCTCAGTGATCGAAAAGCGTGCCTCTGCCGCTCGTTTGAGCTGTGGCAGACCTTTGTCGATCAGGTAGTAGCCCACATGCGAAATGCGTTCGATGCCGCCATCGGTACTGCCCTTGGCCCTGGTGCGGGCGCCGCCGTCGTGCGCCAACTGAATGGCTTTGCGCGCGACCTCCTCCTCGGACAGATGGCTCGTCTTTGCCGTCGTCTCCAGCGCGTGCCGGTAGCGATCGCGGGTAGCGAAATCCATCCTGCCGTAGACGCCGCCCGGATCCTCCCGAAGTGTCTGCTCGACGCCGCTCATGTCTTCGACGAACTCGCGCCAGTCCATTGCTCCCAGAAAGCGCAGACTTCCGATACTGTTACTGATCGAGACTTGGCCCGACGCCTGCCGTTGCGTTTCCGACTGTACCAACTGCTCTATGGTCAGGCCCGACTCAGCGAGCCGCTGTTCGATCCAGGTTAGCGGCAATGCCAGAGCAGCGCTTTGGCCCTGCAGACGTCGTGCGAGTTCTGCGACAAACGAACTGACCATTGGCGGATTCGATCGGGCCATGTCTGCGACCACCAAAATCAGGCTTTTAGGGTCTTTCTCGGCCACCTCCAGCATTTGATCTGCCCATGCGTCAGCACGCTCCCGGTCGACAGTGCTGGCTGCTACCCGTGCACCGACGCGGCGCAGATTCTCGATCAGCGCCAGGCGCAGCATGATGGGGATGGCCCACAACTCGCCTAACTTGAGCGCCGAGACCTTCTGATAGGCGGCCACGAAGCCCCTGAGACTTGCCGGGTCCACCCGCCCGTCGCCGTGCGAGATCGCCTCCAGCGCGATGTCATACACGCGCGGCAGCCCGCCGGACGGGCCATGAGCCAGGCGCGGCAACTCCCGGCTGTACTCTATGGGTAAATGTCGTCTGGCAGTACGTATCTGTTCTTCGATCAGATAAAAGTTGTCCAGCAGCCATTCACCGGCAGGCGAAATCCGGCGGTTCGCCTTGACTGCCGCCGTCAGCAGACTGCAGCCGTGGAGTAAAACGCCTTCGTTCTCAGCCAGCCGCGCCAGTAGCGAGACCGGCGCGCGCCGGGCGCTCAAGCGATGCCCGCCCGCCAGATTCTTGCCGTGGTGTTCCATCTGGTCGGCGCTGAATAGCTCCGCCCGCAGTGGAGACTCGTTGTCGGTGTACGGACGCGCAGTTTTGGTGTGATCGCCGTGCAGGCGTGCCGCCAACCGGTGCAGGGTGTCGCGAATGGTGCTGCGGCTCAATTTCACTTCAGGTTTCCTTCTCCAGCGTGAAATTGCGATGCGTTTACCCTGGCCGCGGTGATGGCAATGAATGGCGCTGTGTCAGACGCAAATCCTCCTCCGACCCCATCGGATTCCGCTGAATATCGTTTCCCGCATCGATCCGCCAGGCGAACGCTGCGCAAATGTTGACATGAATGAACCGATTGTTACGTGCGCTAGCGTACATAGTAGCATGACGAATAAAAGGAAATTGGCATGCAGGGGACGCTGTTTTTAAACGGGGAAACAGTGATTTCAATCAAGCAAAAGGCAGAGTGGCCAGTGACAGCAAAACCGTCATCATCGATGGAGAAGATTTGCTTTAGGCCGCGGCAAACGCATCGGGCGCAGGCGTTGCTGCATGTTTGCAGGGACGGCATGCAGCGCCACAGCGATGCTGCTCAATGCCTAACGGCCGGCCGTTGAAAAAGCCATGGTTACTTCTTGCCGCAAGAAAACTTCAAGTTCAAAAAGAATCCGTATTACCCGAGGATATGCTCATAGGTGTCTTTCACGGCTCGATAACACCCGCACGAAAATGCCTCCAGTCCGGCCCGATCGAGAATCGTGATATTTCCGCGGCTGTAACTGATCAATTTGCGTTTCTGCAGGATGCCGGCAGCCTTGGTGACACCGACCCGCCGTACACCCAGCATATGCGAGAGAAATTCCTGCGTCAGCAGAAACTGATTTTTGCCTACACGATCGATGGTCATCAGCAGCCAGCGCGCAAGACGCTTTTCCACCACATGAAAGCGGTTGCACGCGGCAGTTTGCGTGACTTGGGCCATCAACACATGGACATAACGGTATAGCACGCGTTGTAGTGGTGGGCATGCATCGAGTTCTTTTCGAAAACGCGCTGAGGTCATGCGCAGCGAGGTCCCGGTCCCCTGCACCAGGGCACGCACGGGCGAAATGTTGATTCCCAAAGCTACGGGCGCACCCACCATGCCTTCGTGGCCGACCATCCCGACTTCCAGCGCAAGATGCCCGTCCGCCAGCGACAGCAAAGACACAAGGGCGTCGTTGGGAAAGTAGACGTGTTGGATGGTCTTGCCCGGCTCATAGAGTATCTCGCCGAAAGTCAGCGTGACCGGCTCAAGGCCCGTCAGCAGGCGTTGATAGTCCTTGCGGGGCAGGGCGGCGAGCAGTTTGTTTTCAATGGGCATCGGAAGCTCATGGATTGTTCACGTTCTACTGGGAAGCCCAGCAGACGGCACGAGGAGAGAGGCACACAAACCCGATGTCGAAAGCTGACTGCTGATTGCTTAAGCGCGCCATTGCACGTGACACGATGTATCTCAAAACAAGATAACCGTGCTGCGACACAGTGCAAAAGCTACCGCAAGTATTTTGGGTCGTCTGTACGGTGGCACACCAACCGTCGGAGAACTGCAGATACGGCGGATAAAGTACAAACAATCGAGCGGCGATTCGTATCGTGTGCAGCGCGTTCTTGTCGTCGCCATTTTTCTCCGTGAAACACTGCAGGTGACGCTGCGAGGGTATGGCTTTCACGAGATGGTTAACTATAACTATTTGTTTTTAAAAGGAATAATATGCTACTGAGCCAGTGTTGCCAGCATTGCTGGAATTACTTGCCGGGCAGGGGTACGGGCAGAGGCGCGGGAATCGCAGGAGCAGGCGCGACTGGCGTGTCCTTGTCCCTGCCGTCACTGAGACTGCGGGTCGGCACGTAGACGACGGAGGGCCGGCGTGTATTCGCTTGCGGATAAAAATCCATCAGTTCATACACGATGCGCGGCATCTTGATCGTCACCGGCAGGCCGAGCTGCGTTGCGAGTTGAACCGTAATAGGAAAGTCGTGCGTCCATCGTCCCTCGCTCAGGATCACCGCCAGTTCCTCTGCTTTTTTTCTCGGCAGGTGTTTGGTCAAAACGTCGGCAACAAAACTGGCGACCTGAATGCGGGCTTTTGCGGCGATATCGGCCATGATCAGGATTTCATCGCTTACGTTCTGGGGCTTCTTGAGTGACAACACCCGGAGAATTGACGCCGCCGGCACGCCCCCTATCTGTGGATCGACGGGGCCGAGCACGGCGTTGCGGTCCATCACAATCTCATCAGCAGCGAGCGCGATCAGAGTGCCGCCGCTCATGGCGTAGTGAGGAATAAACACCGTGACCTTGGCTTTGCGCTCAACCAGTGCTTTCGCGATCTGCTCGGCAGCGAGAACCAAACCGCCGGGTGTATGCAGAATAAGGTCGATGGGTTGGTCGTCGGGCGTGAGCCGGATGGCGCGCAGCACCGCTTCGGAGTCTTCAATGTTGATGTGGTTCGACACCGGTACGCCCAGGATACTGCGGCTTTCCTGACGGTGAATCAGCGCGATAGCCCGCGACTTGCGCTCGCTCTGGAATTGATCCAGCAACAGATCTCGCTTCTTTTGCGTCGTATCACCGCCACCGAATACCTGCAGCAATATCAAAGCGATCAGCAGCAGCCAGAAAATCAGGCGTGCTGTTTGCGCAAGGTGGAACCAGATACCCATAGCGGATTGCCCTTGAATGTCCACGGTGTGTCCGGGAAAAAGCGAGATCGAGATGCCGAAAATCCCAGCCTATCGTGCGGACGCCTTGGCGTATGTTCGGCAACGCACCAAGCCGCGCCGGTTGAAATATTCGATCCCTGTTTCAGGAGCGTCCAGCCACGCCATGTGCGTTATCGAACGGAAAGGGATCGAACGGAATGGGATAGTCGTGCCGACGTTTTCATTTTTGAAATAGGCGCCGGCAATGTCGCTTTCCGCTGACAACACGCCTAACGCCGTAATGACACCGAAGGACAGAAAATGCGCTACGACGCTATTGTGCTATGGATGATGCTGTTTGGTTCGGCGCCGCCGGCTGCCGCTCAAGTGAGTATCGGAATCGAGGTTCCCGGTGTGAGCATCGGAATTAATTTGCCGTTGTACCCGGAACTCGTTCAGGTGCCTGACTACCCGGTCTACTATGCGCCACAAGTGGATTCCAACTATTTTTTCTACGATGGCATGTATTGGGTGTACCAGAGCGACAACTGGTACGCGAGTTCCTGGTACAACGGACCGTGGGGTCTGGTGGATCGGGATGTTGTGCCGCTGTTCGTGCTGCGCGTGCCAGTGCGCTACTACCGAGCGCCGCCCGGATATTTTCGCGGGTGGCGGGCGGATGCGCCGCCGCGCTGGGGGGATCACTGGGGTAACGACTGGCAACAGCGTAGAAGTGGGTGGGATCGGTGGAGCCGCAACGCGGTGCCGGCCCCCGCACCGCTGCCGGTTTATCAACGGCAGTTTTCGGGGGATCGGTATCCGCGATCGGAGCAGCAGCGCACACTTCAAACCCAGAATTACCGTTACCAGCCGCGTGAAGCCGCAGTGCGCCAGCACTATCAGGAGCGGGCTGCACAAAAACCGCCTGCGCCTTCGCGGCCGGAGAGCAGACCACAGGACAACCAGCGGGCTGCTTTACCACAATCGCCGCAAAAGAGTAGCGAAGACATGTCGAGGCCGCCACAACAGAAAGCCCCGGCAGCCCGGGACCAGCAGCAGTTGCCAAGGCAAGGGGCAGACCCGCGTGAGCAGCAAAAAGGAAGGTCAGGCCAGGAACCGGCGCCGCAAGGCAAGGGGGCGTCTCAGGAGCCAAGGCGGGATCAAGGGCAGGGCAAAGACCGCGAGAAGGGTGAGGAACGAGGTCAGGATCGCAACAAGTAATCCCCGCCAGCCATGCATGCTTTGCAGAACGCGCGTTGCCGCAGCAGGTCGATCCATGAATCTGAGGTACGGGTAGCACGAGAGCGTTCGAATTCACTGGTGTGTGAATTTCAGCATGTCATGCAATGCCGGATAACTTACCTTGAAACTGTTGCGCGGCAGGGTTATGCATCAAAATAACCTGTTTTAAGCTCAAAGCAGCCCCAGATTGATTACCGCAAGACAACTAGCGCTCAGGCTGCTGGAAGAATGGCCGTTGTCGATGAACCTGGTCACCACGCTGGTGTTCCTCGTCTTCGGGAAAAGTTTACTGGCCGACCTTACACATCCGGTATGGTTCACGCTCATACTGACCTGGTTGTTGCTGACTATTCTTTTTTCAGTGTTCGCCGTAGTAAGACATGCGGAAACCCTGGCGGTGAAACTGGGAGAGCCGCTGGGCACGCTGGTACTGACGTTGTCGGTGA
>JAKFYK010000044.1 GCA_021730905.1 Betaproteobacteria bacterium
CGCTCGAAAAGGTTGCCGTGCTTTACGAAAGCATCATCAATGCCGGCGTATTCCGTGCATCGAGTATCAAGGTCGCCGAGGCTGCCAAGGTGATCGAGAATACGCAGCGTGACCTCAACATCGCGCTGATGAACGAACTTGCTATCCTGTTCGACCGGATTGGTATCGATACCCTCGAAGTGCTTCAGGCTGCTGGCACCAAATGGAATTTCCTGCCGTTCCGCCCCGGGTTGGTCGGCGGGCACTGTATCGGCGTGGATCCCTACTACCTTACCCATAAGGCCGATATGATCGGTTATCATCCACAGGTGATCCTGGCGGGGCGGCGCATCAACGACGGCATGGGAAAATTTATTGCGGAGCAGACTGTCAAGCATATGATTCGCAACGGCTCGCTGGTCAAGGGTTCGCGGGTTAACGTGCTGGGACTGACCTTCAAAGAAAACTGCCCAGATATCCGCAATACGCGTGTGATCGATGTGATCCAAGAGTTGAATTCGTATGGTGTAGATGTGCACGTCCATGACCCAGTGTCCGATGCGGACGAAGCGCGTCACGAGTACGGCATCGAACTAAAGCCGTGGGGTGCATTGCCACGCGCGGATGCCATTGTGGTAGCGGTAGCACACCGGCAGTTCCTTGGTCGGCCACTCGCCGATTACTTGTCGAAGCTGGTCGAGGGTGGTTGCTTTATCGACGTAAAGAGCCAATTTGATTTGCTTCCGTTCAAGCAGGCAGGGCTTACGGTCTGGCGCTTGTAACGAATAAATCGCGCCACGGCTAGGCGTGAATATGACCTGCCATCTCCGAGCTGCCGATGAACGTAGACAATATCAACCACAAAATGCACCTGCTGCAGACGACATAACGGTGACGGAAACGACGAAGCAAGCCTTGCGACAGGCACCCCTGGTCTTGCAACCAGTGATCGCTAGTGGGCTGGTTTTCGATTTTTTCGGTGCTCGTCTGCGGGTTTCAGTAACTCGGCTCTTCCTGGCGTTGCCGGTGTGTATAGGCGTTTACCGGCAGCAAAATATTTTTATTGATTATTGAGATGGTTTCCCGATATCTGGAGGTTCAGGAACTGCTGCGGCAACGCCCGCGCCGCTGGTTGATCACCGGCGTGGCAGGTTTTATTGGCTCTAATCTTCTGGAGGCGCTGCTGAAGCTCGACCAAGAGGTTGTGGGTCTCGACAACTTCGCGACGGGTTACACCCACAACCTGGAGCAGGTGAGGCAGGCGGTGGATCCCAAGGCATGGCGTAACTACACAAGTATCGAAGGCGACATCAGGGACCTCTCCGTTTGCCGGAGCGCCTGCGCCGGCGTGGATAGCGTGCTGCACCATGCGGCCCTGGGCTCGGTACCGCGCTCGATTGAAGACCCCTTGGCGGCCCATGAGGTCAATATCACAGGTTTTGTAAACATGCTGGTGGCTGTCCGTGATGCCCGAGTAGGGCGCTTCATCTACGCCGCCTCCAGCTCGACTTACGGCGATCATCCGGGCCTGCCCAAGGTGGAAGACGTGATCGGCAGGCCGCTGTCGCCCTATGCCGTTACCAAGTATGCGAACGAACTCTACGCCGATGTGTTCGCGCGTTGCTACGGCGTAACCTCAGTCGGCCTGAGGTATTTCAACATCTTCGGACCACGCCAGGATCCCGACGGCGCTTATGCGGCGGTGATCCCGCGCTGGATCGGCCAGTTTGTCGGCCGCGAGCCGATATATATCAACGGCGATGGCAATACTAGCCGTGACTTTTGCTATGTTGAAAATGCAATCCAAGCAAACTTGCTCGCTGCCACCACTGAAATGCCCGAAGCTTTGAACCAAATTTATAACGTGGCGGTGGCCGAACGCACTACGCTGAATGAACTGTTCGAACTGGAGCGCGCGCTGCTGTCTGACCATTGCCCATGGGTGCGCGACAGTTGCCCGCAATACCGCGAGTTCAGGGAGGGCGATGTACTCCATTCGCAAGCTGATATTTCCAAGGCTCAAAGGTTGCTGGCCTATGCGCCGACCCATCGGATTTGCGACGGACTCAGGGAAGCGATTGATTGGTATGTACGGAATTTGCCACGCTAGCCACGCATAAAAGAACGGGTTACTTTATCGTTTCTTTTGTTCTTTCCATTTTCAGCAGCGGCAGCGGGCGACAGTTTCTGGTCGTGGTTCTGTTGCCTGCGATGCGCGTTATCCTCAATTGCACGCAATGCGTGATTTTGTGAAGCAATTGGGATGGTCAGTCATTTCATCAATAGGGATTTATGATTTTAAGTATTTGATTTAATTGTATATTTTTTATTCATGAGATAATTTCTAATAACTGAAGTAGACATGTGGTTGATGCTATAACCTCATGAGAAGTGCAAAGAGATGAAGGTGAAAGTGATGAAAAAATTTGTCAATACCGTTGCATTGCTGTTGATCGTTGCTACGGCGGCAGGTTGCGGTTTATCCAGCGATCCTCAACGCATGATCGCCAAGGCGCAAGAATATCGAGAGAAGAAAGACAACAAAGCGGCAATAATAGAACTTAAGAACGTTCTTCAGAAAGATAGTAGCCACGCCGAGGCGCGCTACTGGTTAGGTGTAACGTATTACGACGCCGGTGATTTTCGGTCGGCAGAGCCGGAGTTGCGCCGCGCGCTTGAGTTGCGTTACGACCGAAATAAAGTGATGCCCGCGCTTGGTAAGTCGATGTTGCTGCTGGGGGATTTTCAGAAGATTCTCGACCAGATGCAGGTGGAAGAAGGGGCCAGCAACAAAGTGCAGGCGGAAATACTCACGATACGTGCGCGTGCATCCGTGGGGCTGGGACGTATTGGTCCAGCGCGTGAGTTACTTGATCAGGCACTTGCAAAGCAACCTGAATTCCCGAGTGCTCTAATTGAGCAGGCACGGCTCGCGGCAGGAGACCAAAAGCTCGATGAGTCAGCACGCTTAATTGCACGTGCAATTGCAAGTGAACCAAAGAGTATTGACGCGTGGTTGATGAAAGGTGAACTTGCCCGCGTTAGCGCCGATCAGGCGGGCGTCCTAGCGGCGAACCAGAAAGTCCTCGAAGTTGACCCTAGAAACATCCCGGCTCGCTTGAATATCGCGTCGCTCCACATCGCTAATAAAAGGTTCGATGAAGCGCGTAAGTTAATTTCACAAGTTAATGAGATTACTCCTGGAAATCCAATGGCCGGTCACATGCGAGCACTGGTTAATTACCAAGTGCGCGACTATAAAGCGGCGCAAGACGACATACAACGGGTGCTTAAGGTGGCGCCAAATTACATGCCCAGCGTGTTGTTGGCCGGGAATATTTTCATGGCGTTGGGATCGTATGAGCAGGCCCAAGCTCATTTTGTGCGCGTCCTCGATAGCGCGCCGGGAAATCTTTATGCGCGAAAATTGATGATCTCGTCCTTGGCGCGAAACGGGCAGCTGCAGCGAGCAATTGAGATTTTACAGCCGGGATTGAAACAGGCGCCAGAAGACAACGGGTTGCTGACAATTGCAGGTGAGTTATACATCCAGAGCGGTGAGTTCGCGAAGGCGGCAGAGTATCTTGACTTGGCAACGAAGCGAGATCCCAAGAACGCGATGGCGCGTACTAAACTCGGCGTGAGCCGCATGGCGTTGGGCGACACGGATCGGGCACTTGCTGACCTCGAATCTGCGGCAGAACTTGATACAGACAGGCATCAGGCAGACATTGTGCTGATAGCGTCATATTTGAAGCTCGGAAAATACGATCAGGCGCTCAAGGCAATGGAGGCGCTGGAAAAGAAGCAGCCCAATGAACCATCGAATTACAATCTGAAGGCGGCCATCTATCTTGGGAAGAAGGATATTCCCAATGCCCGCAAGAATCTTGAACGCGCACTTGAGTTGCGGCCAACGTATTTGGCGGCCGCAACGAATCTTGCACAGCTCGATATTCAGGACAAGAATCCCAAAAGTGCTCGCCGCCGGTTGGAATCGATTCTGGAGAAAGATAAGAATAATGTGCAAGTATTGCTCACGCTCGCCAACCTGGGTGAGGCTGTCGGCGCCACTCAAAAAGAACAAATCGACTGGTTGGAACAGGCAGGGAAGACAGAGCCGCGTTCCGTGCAACCGCAATTGATGCTTGCTCGCTTGTATGTTGTGATGGGGGACACGAAGAAGGCCCTCGAGGTTGCACTAAGAGCACAAGGGACTAGTCCGGAAGACCCGCAGGTACTCGATCTTCTAGGCGCAACGCAGATTAAGGCAGGGCAGGCTGTGCAAGCGATAATCACCTATGGCAAGTTAGCTCGGTTGCAGCCCAATTCCCCAGTGGTTCTCTACCGACTTGCGAGCGCACAGGCAGGTAATGCTGACCATGCGGCAGCGGGTGAAACGTTAAAAAAAGCTTTGTCACTTAAGCCCGATTACCTCGACGCGCAAATTTCGCTGATGAGTACGGAAGTTCGTGCGAAGCGTTATCAGGAGGCAGTAGATGTCGCACGACAGATACAAAAACAGCATCCCAAGTCCGCAGTAGGGTTTGCTCTCGAGGGAGACGTGTTGATGGAGGAAAAGAAGTATTCGCAAGCCATTAAAATGTATGAAACTGCCCACGGCATGGCAAAAAACGCTGCCTCGATGATCAAGTTGCATATGGCATATGCATTAGCAGGCAAGACGGGAGAAGGAGACACGCGCTTGGTGCAGTGGCTCAAAGCGTCACCCGAGGATGCTACGGTCAGGTTATATGTAGCTGACATTGCTTTGAAGCGTGGCAATTACAACGATGCGATTCCGCAATACGAATGGTTACTGAAGAAGCAACCGGACAACGTGATATTCCTTAATAATTTGGCTTGGGCGTATTACGAAATGAAGGATACGCGCGCGTTGGAAACTGCAGAGCGCGCACTTAAACTTGCCCCCGAAAATGCGGAGGTTGTGGATACGGTTGGCTGGATCCTTATTGAACGAGGTAATACGAAACGCGGACTCGAGTTGCTGGAAAAGGCGGCTAAGGCGGCGCCGAAGAGCCCACAAATCGCTTATCACCTAGCTCAAGGCTGGGCAAAGGTCGGAGACAAATCGAAAGCCCGTAGGGAACTCGAACGCCTGCTTGCTACAGATGTGAAGTTTCCACAGCTAGCGGAAGCTCAAAAATTGTTTAAGGAGTTGAGCAAGTAGCTGGACCGCCCACAGCGTGGTTCACGCTTGCTTCGGTTTGCCGCACCCACTTGCGGAGCACGTTGCCGTGAACTTACAAATTCTCGGCAACCTTTCGACTTTAATACCCCCGGTTGGGGCGCTTGCCTCACCGCCTCAACCTTGAGCTTCGCTGTGAATCGCCTTCTCTCCATTTTGACACCTCCGATAAGATCGTTAACTTACCAAATATGTCCGGAAAATCGGGTGAAGCCCAACTTTCGACTGGATCGAAAAAAACAAGGAGGCTTCAGCAGCACCAAAATGACTTCTAGTTGCGCCTTTGGGTCGATCTCTGTGCGCTATCGCACAGAGCGTTCCGTGAGGACAGATTACAGTGCCGCCTGTCATCTTGTTCGTTGCACTAGGAGGCAGGCTATGAATCCTTGGAAAGTTATAGGCGGGATCGTGCCGCTGGGGGTTCTGCCTGCAGTCGTTATGTTTCAATGCGGTAACGTTCTTGATCCACCAAAAGTTCTCGATCCGGCAAAACAATTCGTTACAACAGATTGGTTACAACAGCACCCCGTAAACAACTTAAAGGTTGAATCGACGTGCCTTGACAATGATGGGCGTAAGATAGCCAACGTTCATCTGACCAACACTAGCAATGCAACCATTCCTTCCGCAACTGTAATGGTAATCGCGCGGTTCAAAGATACAGGCGGCAACGAGGTCTCTATAGCAAGCAACTACCTAAGTCCTCAGAATATTCTCCCTGGCGGTACGAAAAGCACGAAGCTTTATTACGATGGTGGCGATGCAAAGTCTTGTGAAGTCGTAATTGTGCAGTACGGTGATGGCGAAGCAGTGGTAATACAGTAGCTATGGTGCCGGCGCACCTCGACAGGTTCCGCGAGACTGGGGTACGATATAGAAACGACATTACTGGGCTCTGACCTTGCTCGGCTCAGAATGTCTCGCAATTTCTTCGGCGATTACCCGGTAGAGTGGTCGCATTAGCATCCGCAGATCGTCGAGAATACCCGTGGTGCTCAGCATGGACGGGATACGTTGACCGCGATGTTCAACTGGACCGCCGATTGCTTGAATATTGACACCCAGTTTTCGGAAATGACTGGCCAGCCTTTCTTCTGTAAGCACGAATAGGGTTTTTATACCGTTTAGACGCGCAAGTTCGACGGTACCGAGATACAGGCCAATTGGAATGTAGGGAAAGCGCGGCTGTTCCGGCGTTCCAAAATCCGAATCCGTTATCGAAATCGGGCTGTTCTTCTTGTCTTCTTTACGTCTGCGAAACTGCGCCACGACCGCGAGTCGTGACACCTCGGCAATGGAGTCGCGGGGTAATTGCGCCGGATCAATGATGGATCGATCGATCGTTTTGGCACAGGCTTTCTCAAATGGCAACGGATGATATGGATCCGATGGCCGCATTCGAACGAGGCGGGTGCAGCCGATGAATCCCCCGGTCTGAATACTTCGTATCAAAAGGTGAAGTGACTGGGCGTCGTAATCATCAGTCTCGCGGCGGTCTGGCCTTTGCGGTTCAAAGGCTAATTCCTCGCAATAGACTTGATGGCGTATGCGGAAAACCTCGTCCTTTAGTGCCTCTGAGTAGGCCGGTACTATTTCAAAGTATTGCCTAAAGGCTTTTCCCAGGTTAAATATTTCTGGTAAAAACATCGCTTTTTGTACTCTTGAACACTGAATGAGTCGGCAATGCAATTGCGTCCGGCTATTACAGCTTGTTAAGCTGGTCCTTGGTGAACATCCTGTCCGGCAAGTCTCGAAGTTTCATCGAGGAGTACTCCAGCACGGATTCTTCGCCTTTTCGCAGGGCGTCTTCCATGACAAGGCGAGTCGGGCGCATGGCGCCGACCTGCGTTTGATAGTTTTCGTAGCGGCAGGTCTTGAGCAAGCGGTTCGACAGAGAATAAAACTCGGCGCGATGGGGCCGGGAATTGGATTTATTTACCCAATAAAGAACTTTGCTATAGGTCACGCTTTTATCGACCGCTGTTAGTTCCAGTACATGGTAAGTTTCGCCGTTGATAACGTCGTCTCGCAGTATCTTTGGCGAATAGTCACCTGAGAAATTTGCGCGCGCTAAATCGCCGTTGGCTACCTGCCCGGTAAGCCGTTGGCCCAGTGACAATCTAACAGGCTGCGAAACACTGGGTAAATAAATCCACAAATCCCGGTCTTTCATCAGCATGATTTGGCCGCGCTCGGAGGCAGGCTCGGTAACCATGACTAAGGTATTGGTGTTGCCCTTGGAAAGAATTTGGTATTTGCGTACTTCAGGGGATTGGCCAGTTGTCACGGTATTGATGCGGACTTCGACTTCGAACCCTTGGTTTGGAAACCGTATCTGATCCGCTTTTTCCAGTATGCGGCGTGCTTCACCCACATCATCTGTAGCGACGCCGGCGCCCGATGCAAGTTGTATGTATGCCACAGCGATTAAAGCGGTCATGATCGCCAAATATCGATGAAGTTTCGCGTTCATTTCTGTCCCTCATGTAGAATATGATTTGTTATCCGGTTTATGCACATAATCAGTGGAGGCATGGTATCCATGAGCCTTGTTCAAATCGAAAATGTACACAAAGAATATATGTTGGGCGAGCAACTGGTCCACGCACTAAGGAACATTACCCTTAGCATAGATGACGGTGTTTTCCTGGCCATTGCCGGGCCCTCTGGTAGCGGTAAGTCTACTATACTTAATTTAATTGGTTGCATCGATACGCCGTCGCAGGGAAAAATACTCATAAATGGGCGGGATGTCAGCGGTCAGACGCCCGACCAGCTTGCCGATATGCGCGCAAGGACCATTGGGTTTATCTTTCAAACGTTTAACCTTTTTCCGGTGCTGTCGGCTAAGGAAAACGTCGAGTACCCTTTGCTGCAGATCAAGGAACTGTCGGCTGCTGAGCGCCGTGAACGAGTCAACAAGTATCTCGGAATAGTCGGTTTATCCAAGTATGGCGGTCATCGGCCGAACCAGCTCAGTGGGGGGCAACGGCAGCGAGTTGCGATTGCTCGCGCCTTGGCCACCCATCCCAAAATTGTGCTTGCGGACGAGCCGACCGCCAACCTTGATCATGCCACGGGGGACGGAATATTGCAGTTGATGAAGGAAATTAACCGCGAGTCCAAGACTACCTTCATCTTCTCAACCCACGACAATCGGGTCATGACGATGGCTGATCGGCTGGTACGCGTTGAGGATGGTGTTATGACGTCTTCCGGACTGGCTGAGAAGGCTACCCCTGCCGCAGTTGTTAGAGAAAAAATACTGCAAAATCAACAAATTAAGTCATTGGGTGTCGAGTCCGGTTCTGTTCCCGCGATGGCAATTCGAGGGCAGGTGAACCGCTACCTGTTCCTCGAAAACAACAACGTTTACATGGCTACGCCATGGCATATTAATACCGAAGCTGGCAATTGGGTCGTAAGTAGTTGTTTCGATGATGTGGATGCTACTGCATTCATTCACGAGCACCTCAATGCCCGCGACGCATTCTATGTAGACTTTCACAAGCTAATCACAACGGCACGGCAGCAGGGCATTAATGTGGAGGGCTGGCCTACATAGTGGGGTTGTTCCGTATTGCGGGGAAATCCAGTAGGTATCCCTTGAGCATGTGTGCATAAATTGATTGCCCGCTTAAAGCGGGTGTAGGCTGCAGAAAAACAATGCAGGGTATTTTGATGCAGCTTAACGTTGCCATCGCTAGCGGCTGCCCATAGCCACAGTTTTCGTCTTCTTGGCCATAGAAACGTAGTTGCCATGCACGCGACCGTCGATGTAGGTTTTCTACCTCAACGTGGCCGAAAGCTGTGGTGGAGTGTTTGCGTTGTCCTCTGTACCTTGCGTCCATAAAGCTCCGCAGCTGGTATTGATACACCCAGCGCATTTGTAAATCACTCCAAGCTGCCGTTGCAGTTCATTGGCCGATACGCCGTTGTGATCAGATACATGGCGTGAAACCACGGCGTTAGCGGCGTGCTGAAATGATCGGAGATCGTCCTAGCGCTGGGGTAGCGATGGAGGCCACATGCTTAGTAGGGGCATAAGTCAGACACCTGGTGATTTTTACGGAAAGTGTGTCTATTACGCCACATCCCGGATAGGTCATGCGCTTTTTCGGCGCGTCCCTTTCCACACTTGATAAAATAGTGGAATATATGTTGATAATACATTGTTTGTATTAATATTATTCTTATGAAATTGACGGGTTCAGGACAGTTCATAGCGACGGAGATGATCTGTCAATACAGCCCTAGGCTTGGATCAGAATATAATGATATTTAATAATATAATCAAATACTTAAATAATTTTATTATGCTTGGGATACTCCTCTCAAGCACGGTGGCAATCGCTCAGACCCCAGTCCAACCGCAGGTGCAACCGTCTGCAGATGCCGACAAGGCCGGAGCGGAAAAGTCCCGGGATGGTCTGGATGCATCGAAGCCGGTTGAGAAGCCATCAGCATCGGGCTGGCGTGGCTTCGTGCAAGCGGAGGCTGCACGAGCGTACCGTGATCCGGATCACTGGTCCAAGGCGCGTCTGCGACTCGACTTGAACCGCCAAGGGCAGTTCAGTGAGAACGTGAAATGGAAGATTGGCGGCCGATTTGACTACGATGCGGCCTATGACCGTTCAAATTTTTATCCACCTGACGTTCGCAAAGACCAGCGCTACGGCTTTGCCTTGCGCGAAAACTACCTCGATATAGGTGCTGGTGATTGGGACGTTCGCTTAGGCCGACAACACGTCATATGGGGTGAGATGGTGGGGCTATTTTTCGCGGATGTGGTGTCGGCCAAGGACATGCGCGAATTCCTGTTGCCCGAGTTCGACCAGCTACGGACACCGCAATGGGCGGCGCGGGCTTCGTACTACAAAAATGACACGAATTTCGAGCTGCTGTGGATCCCGGTGCCTACTATCGATCGGATTGGCAAGCCGGGGGCCGACTTTTATCCTTATCCGTTACCGGTGCTGGCCAACTATCTCGGAGAAGTCAAGCCCGCACGCAAGCTCGACAACTCGAACTATGGAATGCGCCTGTCGCACTTGAAAAACGGGTGGGACGTCTCCGGATTCCTGTACCATAGCATTGATGCGGCGCCGACGTTTTACCGCGTTAGCGCACCTTTGGCACCGCTGGCTTTCCAGGCACGACACGACAAGATTAATCAGTTTGGCGGTACGCTTGCCAAGGACTTGGGCTCAACAGTATTGAAGGGCGAGGTGGTCTATACCGGAGGGCGTAAGTTTAACGACACGCGATTTATCCAACCGGATGGGCTGGTCAAGCAAAATACGCTGGATTATGCGGTCGGCCTTGATTTCACCTTTGAGGGTGATACACGGGTAAATCTACAGGCTTTCCAGCGTGTATTTTTTGACCACGATCCTGGCATTATTCCCGATAAACGGGAGAGCGGCGCCAGCATCTTTGTTAGCAGCAAGCTTGGACACAATCTCGACGCGCAGGCGTTGCTGGTTCATAGTCTGAATCGGCGCGACTGGATGCTGCGCCCACGGGTCACCTGGGGCTTTGAAAAGAACTGGCGGCTGGCGGTGGGGGCAGACGTCTTCAGCGGGTCGCAGACAGGTCTATTTGGCCGATATAACAACAACGACCGCGTCTATACCGAAGTGCGGTACTCATTCTGATTGGCTTTTTGTTTTGCTCTGACGACTGCGTCGCAATATCTTTAGATGTTCTGCCTTAGGGCATCAACGATCGGCATACGGGCCACTCGTTTGGCGGGAAGGATTGCCGCGAGTACAGTGGCGCTAAGGCCAATGACGAAAGACACCAGAATCGCCGTAGGAATGAGCTGAATGCGTGCGGTATAGCCTATATTCGCGTTCGGTGGAGGAGGCATCGGAATGCCAACACTGGAGATGGCTAACCCCAATCCAATGCCAACTGCCACACCAATGGTGCTGCCTATCAGCCCCAACAAAACACTCTCAGTCAGAATCAACCGTGTTACTTGGCTGCTGCGACTGCCTAGCGACATCATTGTGCCAAACTCTCCGACTCGCTCGAACACACTCATGTTAACGCTATTCGCAACGCCCAGCAGAACCATAAACAAAATAATAAATTGCATTACGCCAAATTGACGCCTATAGAGGTCTACAGTCTTTTCGTAGAAGTCATTCAGTTCGACCCACGTCTTTACCTCCAGATCCGATGCCGCCAGTTGTGTTTTAAACAGCGCAGAAACGCTGTCGGTATCGGACGTTTTTTTCAAAGACACGACCAGCGCATTTACCCCCTTGGTTCCGAGTAGTTCCTGGGCTGCGGCCAATGGAATCTTCACGGCTCTGGCGTCATATTCGTTGGAAAAGCTTTGAAATACACCAACGACCTCGAACTCCAGGCTGTTTAGCGCGCCTTCCAGCGCATTCGCGAGAATCGTAACGCTGTCACCGGGCGATAACTTGAGGGATTTTGCCACGCCTTGGCCGACCTCGATTCCATATTTGTCTTTGTCGGCGAGGCGGCGTCCTTTGACCATTTGTACGAAGCTGCCAAGTTCGGCTTCCTTCCCGGGCTCGACGCCTTCGCCGATGATGGGCACATCACTACGGCCATTGTTGAGCAATGCCCCAAAATTGAGGCGCGCCATGACGTCGCTGACGCTGGTGGAACTCGTAATGCTTTTCTTGACTTCATCCGGATTCAAAATGACATACTTTTCCGGGGCGCGTGACCCGGCGGCGTAGAATCCCTTCTTGTAGACCTGCAGGTGGCCTGTCTGTGAATGAATCAGAACTTCACCAAGCTGCACAAAGATGTCGTTCACCCAACCACCGGCAAGAACGAGCGCCATCACGCCAAAAACAACCGCCGCAAGTGTCATTGCAGTGTGTGTTTTCTTGCGCACGATGTTGCGCAATGCAAGTCCTATCATAGGGGAGCAGACATCTAACGGTTAAAGCGCAAAGAGTTGACAATTTCCATGCGTGAGGCCCGCCAGGACGGGTAGATACTAGCAATCAATGTCGTACCTACTGCCAACGCGAAAGCTTCTATTCCCATACGCCATGTTACGAGCACCCCGCCAAGGAACCCGTGGCTCTTTCCGGGCGGGGGGGGCATCGGAATGCCTATAGCCGAAATGACGTGTGCAAGAGCGACACCCACTATCAGCCCAAGGATGCCGCCGGCGCATCCGAGCAGAACGCCTTCGCAAATAAACAATCGCAGGATACCGCTGCGCTTAACACCGAGCGCCATGGCTGTGCCGATCTCGCCGATACGCTCCAGCACGCTCATGATCATGGTATTCGAAATACACAATAGTATGATCAACGCGATGATCACACGAAGCCCCTGAATCTGTTTGGTGAACAACGCAGCCGTTTTGTTGTAAAAATCCGAGAGCTGATTCCATGGAACCACCTCGTACTGATCCTTCGGCAACTTATCCCGCACCTTGGCAAGCATGGCGTTGGTTTGCGCCGTGTTGTTCAGCAGCACAATCCAGACGTGAGAACCTTTGGTGCGCAACAGCTCACGCGTTGTTGCCAGCGGTAGACGCAATGCCGAATCGTCATACTGCTTGCTCACTGAACTAAACAAGCCTAGAACGGTGACTTCGACCGCATTGGTGCCTCCCGATGCTGTCGTGGCTAAGAGTACTACGCGATCGCCAACATTAATACCGAGGTTTCGCGCGAGTCCTTCACCGACTATGACCGTTCGCGGATCATTGGCTGAAAGGTTCTTGCCTGCCGATATCTGCAGGGCATCGCCAAATTCCGCCTCTTCTTTCGGACTAACGCCTTCGCCGATAAAGGAGATCGTCGAAGAGCCGTGGCTGATCAATCCGCTAAACGACAGCCGTGGGGCGATTGTTTTGATACTACTCGGTTCATTCGGCGCTTCGAGCTGCGGAATCACATCGGGTAACAAAAACGCGTAGGGATTGGACTTGCCGGTATCGTGGTATCCCGGTTTGACAATTTGTAAATGGCCAAGCTGAGAATTGATCGTCTCCTCGCGAAAATCCACGAAGATCCGTTCTATGAAGCCCGTGGCTAGCAATAAAGCTGTTATTCCAAAGGCCACCGCCCCAATGGCAATGGCGCTGCGCCGCCGCTGACGGATGATATTGCGCGCGGCCAAGGAGAAATCCAGCAAGATCGTTCGCACAGTACTCGCTCAGCAATATGAAGAAGCAATGGCCGTTAGCCGGGCGCCGGAACGTGATTTTCCAGCAATAGTTTCCTACATGGGCATAGTAACATCGCCATGAACGAAACATCAAAAACAGTGACAAACCGTTGAGCTTCCCCGCTTTTGGTCTCCTTGGGGCATCAGTCAATTGACGCTAATGTCGGATATTCTTACGTTGATTGTCTCAACAGCCCCGGCATAAATTATTTTTATAGTTAACAATCAAGTACTTAATATAATGGCTCGGAATTTGCTTGGCTATTGAGGATTCTGATGATTAAAGCCAAGTTTCGATGATAAGGTTAATTCAAAATTCGGTTGTAGCAGCGGTTCTGGCGTCGATGCCGAGCTTTGCTGCAGCTAACGTTCAATCCAGCGATTTGGAGATTTCCGCCAAGCAAGGCGATCCCAAGGCGCAGGTGGAGTTGGCGGTCAAGTACGCCCATGCCGAAGGCGTACCCAGAGATTTAGGCAAAGCCAACAGCCTGTATTGCCTTGCTGCAAAGCAGGGTTATGCCGAAGGGCAATTCAAGCTCGGCTGGGTTTATGCCAATGGCCGTGGTGTGCCCCGAAACGATAGCGTGGCTGCCGTATTGTTCAAGATGGCGGCAGATCAAGGGCACGAGTACGCGGCAAGGCTGCTCAGCGTCGTGCATGCGCAGCCCGATGTTCAAATGCCGACCTGCCTGCTACCCGATCCGCCGCCAGTTGCGGTTGTACCGCAGGAAGATCCTGCGGTTACCATAATGGCTCCGAAAGAGATCATGCAGTTGGTGCAACGGCTCGCGCCTCACTATGCTGTCGATTCAAACTTGGCGCTGGCACTGATCTCGGTGGAGTCGGCCTTCAATCCATCGGCACTGTCTCCGAAAAAGGCGCAGGGTCTGATGCAATTGATACCCGCGACAGCAGAACGGTTTGGCGTAAAGAAAGTGTTTAACCCGGACGAAAATGTCAAGGGCGGGCTGGCGTACTTGCGCTGGCTGCTGGCCTATTTCCAGGGGGATGTATCACTGGTATTGGCTGCCTACAATGCAGGCGAGGGCGCGGTCGAGAAATACCGTGGTATCCCCCCCTACGCAGAAACCCGCGATTACGTCCGCAAAATTACCGGCATCTACAAGAAGACCACCCACCCCTACAACCCTGACGTCGTCAGGCCATCGGCTATTATTGCCCAGGCGAAACGCATGTAATGGTGGTGATGCTCTTCGGTCGCGTTTGCACGTGCTACCAATATATCTAGGCAATTGCAAAGCTTGATGGTTCAGAACACGCAGGTGCTCCTAAGGCACAATCGATGCACATGCTTTTCTGCGTTGCTGATCTGTCCCGTTGCGATCACCGCATTCGAGATAATTGAAGTGGTTTTGTCTCGGGCCGGTTACCATATCGTCAAGATGTACACTGATCGCCCTTCTATGCAACCTGCCGAAAGGTCGATCCAATGCTTGGCTGACATTTCCATGCTCAGGCGGTAGTGTCGGATTTTTTTACGCCTCAACGAATCAAGATACAAATGGTAAGCATATGTTTAAAATTGGTTTTTGTACTTTATACGGTTTTCGAGCGAAACAGGGCGTTAACAAGGGTAGGGATAAGCAGAGTGTCATAAGTGCACAATAAACCGTTTACATGGCTACAGCAATTGCGGCGGCCAGAACGGGCGCAGTTTTATGTTATGACACTGTTTATAAAGGGACTTTTTGTAAAGATACTGAATCGAATTATGCAGGGCTTTCCCTTGGGGCTAATGCGGTGACGGAATTCTTTACATTTTGCATACAAGATAAATATTATAGTTTTATAATCCATTGTTTTTAAACAATATATTATGTTTGGCACGGTTAGTGCTATTAATTGGACGTAGCTTCTTAACTTTAACTTTAACTTTAACTTTTAGCTAGATTGGGGTACAAAATGAAACTTAGAAAAACGGCGATTGCAGCGGCTGTCTCGGTAGTGGTGGGTGTTGGAGCGGCTGGTCAAGCACAAGCCGGATCGTTTGCGAGTTCGTTGCTTGATGTTAGCAATTTCACGTTGGGAACATATTCTAGCGGGACGGTTACTCCATTTGACTTCTCTCAGTTTAATTCCCTGAGTATTAACGATAACGGTACTAATACCGCGGTTATCGTGGGGCAACCAGGCGTAAACCTCAATGCCTCAAGTACAACTCTGGTCGCGGCCATGGACAATTCTTTGGCGTTGGTTGGAACATACGCGGGAGGACAGAATAATTTCACTCCTTCCGGTGTTCCTCCCACTACACTGTTTTCGCGCAGCGATTCACTATTGCTTGGAACTCCAATTTCTGCTATCGCCCTCGGAATTACCCCGGCTATGGTAGGCGTCCGGGCCATAACGATCTCTGAAACCTCGTTGACATCCACTGCTATCGGCAATGCCGGGTCATCGCTGAATCTGACTTCGACGCTGGATTTTGTCTTGAATACCAGCATCACAAACGCAGCCATTTCTTTTGATGCCACTCGGATCGTGCGCGCGTGGACTTCAGCGGACGCAAGACCAGGGAGTTCGGCGTCGGCTAATACTGCATGGTCAATTTCACTTTCACATGCAGACCCGCTTACCGGTGAGGCTGTCGTGGATTTTCAATGGAATCCGAACGGTGGCGCACTTAATACCGGGACGCACGATGGACTGACAGAGATTAACGACTCGTGCAACTTGGCTGCGAACGTGAGCGCATCGTTCAATCAGCAGTTCGCCCCATTGTCATGCAGTGGCGCGTTCTTGGCTGTTGCAAACGGCGTAACACTGCTATCTGGCTTGAATTATAGCTTGAACATTAATCACCAAAGCCAAGACAATGCAGTTTTTGTACCCGAGCCTGGCTCACTTGCATTGTTGGGCCTTGGACTTCTGGGCCTCGGAGCTTTTGGCCTGCGGAAAAAAAGCGCCTCCTAGAAGAGGTTTCGACTTCTGGGTTTTGTGAGTAGCACTTACTGAGCGCGCATCGCGCATGTGAAAAAGGCACCCTCGTGGTGCCTTTTTCTATGGGCCTTCTTAAAGTTTGGGGCTGCACTAGCAAAGGTTTTCCTGCTGTTCCGCGGGACTGCCAATGGGAAATACTGCGAGATTTATTTTACGGTGTGGCAACCAAGGACTTGTTAACGCAATGGACAACGCTTGTCGAGTGATCAACATATTTTCGACAGGCATAGTAAGATTAACCTACAAGGGCATCAAGAACGGCACGAAGATATGATGTCGGCTTGGGTGAGCCATGAGGAGAGGTGTGGTGAAAATAGAATTCAACTACGAAAAAGCGTTCTCTCGCAATATCGGCTGGGTCACTGAGACCGAGCAACAAGCTCTGCGTGGTAAGCGCATTGCGATTGCAGGGCTGGGAGGCGTAGGCGGCGCTCATCTGCTGACACTGACCCGGTTAGGCATCGGCGCATTCCACATCTCGGATTTTGACGTTTTTGATGTTCCAAACTTCAATCGTCAGGCTGGTGCCATGATGAGCACGGTGGGCCGGCCCAAATCAGACGTACTCGCCGCCATGGCGCGCGACATCAATCCAGAGGTGCAAATCAAGGTCTTCGAGAAGGGTGTGAACGCAGAGAATCTCGAGGCTTTTCTCGAAGGTGTTGATCTGTATGTGGATGGTCTTGATTTTTTTGCATTTTCTGCCCGAAAGCTGGTCTATCCGGCGTGCGCTGTCAAGAGCATCCCGGCGACAACTGCCGCCCCTCTAGGCATGGGTACCGCCATGCTCAATTTTTTACCAGGTGGCATGACTTTTGAAGAGTATTTTCGCTGGGACGGCTGTACTGAGAACCAGATGGCGCTACGTTTTCTGATCGGGCTTTCTCCGGCCATGCTTCAGCGTGGCTACCTGGTCGATCAAAGCGCGGTGGATTTCAAGGCACGTAAAGGGCCATCAACGCCTATGGCGTGTGACCTGTGTGCTGGTGTCGCGGCGACACAGGCGCTGAAGATACTGCTGCGTCGAGGAGATATCGTGTCGGCGCCATATGGCCTGCATTTTGACGCCTACCGCAACAAGATGGTGAAAACCTGGAGACCGTGGGGTAACGGCAATCCCATTCAGAGGATCGCCCTAGCAATCGCTAGTCGCCAGTTGGGTGTGGAGTGACCGGCATGCAGGTCTGCGAGCAGATACTTGAGCTTGCGCGCTGGGCGCCGAGTGGCGACAACACTCAGCCTTGGCGGTTCGAGATCAAAGGCGAGCACGAAGTTGTGGTTCACGGATTCGATACGCGTGATCACTGCGTATACGACCTGGACGGCCATCCCAGCCAGATGGCGCTGGGCGCCTTGCTGGAGACTATGCGCATAGCCGCAACAGGCTACGGACTGCGCGCTGACGTGACTCGCCGGTTAGGGCTGCCTGACGAGAAACCGACTTTCGACATCCGGTTTGTACCTGACCCGGCAGTTCAGCCGAGCCCTCTCATCCCGTTCATAAAGGTTCGCACGGTTCAACGGCGACCGTTAAAGACTACTGCCCTCACGGCGGCACAAAAGTTGGCGCTGGATGCCAGTGTTACACCCGACTATGAAATTGCTTGGTTCGAGACGTCGAAAGAGCGGTGGGGTGCAGCTAAGCTATTGTTTCATAATGCAAAACTTAGATTGACCATGCCTGAGGCATTCGAGGTGCATCGCAATGTCATTGAGTGGAACGCCCAGTTTAGTGAAGAGAAGATACCGGATCAAGCAGTTGGTGTTGATCCCTTAACGGCAAAACTAATGCGCTGGGTCATGCAGAGCTGGTCACGTGTGGAGTTTTTTAACAACTGGCTTGCAGGCACCATAATGCCGCGGGTTCAGCTCGATCTTATTCCAAGCTTGGCGTGTGCCGCGCACATTGGTCTTGCGGCGAAAACAGTGCCGAAAACTCTAGACGATTACGTTGCGGCCGGGCGTGCTATGCAGCGCTTCTGGCTCGAGGTTGCTAGGCTCGGGCTGTGGTTGCAACCTGAAATGACACCAGTCATATTCGGCCGGTATCACCGCGAACACAGGGTGTTTACTTCGGATGCGTCTGCAAAAGTACTGGGTGCAGCAGTTGCATCAGAATTTACGAACTACTTAGGGGAAGAAAGGTCCGGGCGGGTGGTGTTTTTTGCTCGCCTAGGAACAGGCAATGCGCCGCAAGCTCGCTCAACTCGAATCCCGCTTTCTCGTCTTTACATCTCGAAGTAGGTCGGGTGAGGCGAGATTTGAAATTAGCCTAGTTTTCTAACTGAAGACTTCCACAACGCACGATATTCCCTGATCAGCGGATCGCTGAATCGCAATCGCCAAGAGGTTTGGGGTTTGCAAGTGAAGCAATACACGGCATTTTGTTCGTCAGTCCACGCACTTCGGCTGCTGAAAAGAAGTAAGAGTAAAGTGACTTTTCACTGGTGTCGTGAAAACCGGCATGCTTGGATATTTGCGACGCCACATAATTCGTTGAGACACGTAGTAGTATTGCCGGCGCATTGACGCGAGCACATATGCGTGGTTCTCCGATTTGTTGAAAGCCTAGCCTGCGTTGGTAGAAGCCCACATGGTGTGGATTCACTTCAATCAGTATGTCTGTGGCATTGTGAATGTTGTGGGCATAAATGTGGGCGAGGTGAAACAACGATGCGATGACTTCTTTCGAACTGTATTTTGGGTTGAAGGCAAGCTTGGTGATTTCGCAGACCTTGCGACCTGTTCTGCGCAGGATATTGATCTCGGACCGGTATAGCTCGTCGGCAAACAATCCTTCCGCGGAATCAATCGCTACAGTGAGCGTACCAAATACCTTTTTCCCAGTTGATGCTTCCAGCGTGACGCAGTTTGAAGGTTCCTGCAGTGCAGCAGTGCTGTATGTGGCATAGCCCCGCCATGCATACATGCTATTTATAAGCGCACAGGCTTTTTTGCGCTGGGCAAGGGAATTCGCATGCCGCACACAATATCCGCTGCGTGCGAGTAGGAACTCTGGGATCTTCTGGGGAACGCGCGTCGCGTGACAAGGAATGCCATGCGGCTTGCTGTGCGGGATTGGGCGCTCGCCTTGCCAATGGCGCGCTGTAATGTCCAGGAGATTTGCTACGGTGCCATCCATCGCGCGGACTATATATGTTTAAGATTGGATCAGGCAACCCCTAAGTGCTATTCTCTATATGAGAATTCTTGATATATATTTTCTCATCTACCACGCTTTGTGCTGTTGCGGCGCCCCAGCTCGAAACAACAATGAACTGAAAACTGTATATTCCTGTTGCATTTTAAAACTTAAAATATCAATAAAAACAATATATTACATTAAATATCCTGTGTTTCAGTTGATTAGTGGATTTCTTCAATTGGATCATGATGTAGGGGCATTGATAGCAAATACACATGAGGCACTGAAGACGTTACAACGAGATAGAGGGGTGTTGTCAACTGAGTAATTGTGTAGTTCGAGAAAATACATTTTTTTGATCTATTCTGGTAGTGCAGGCATCAAAGGGCGTTTGGTCCGAACCAAGGGTAGCGACAAATACAAACATGTCAGTCCTCGTTCACCCGAGGACCGACCGACTGTTTCAGATCATGGCGTTTGATCAAGTCATAGAGAGTAGGCCGGCTGACACCCAGCAGTTGCGCTGCTTCTGAGATATTTCCATCTACCCGACTCATGACCCTGACGATTGCCATGCGTTCGGCTTCATCGCGCACCTGTCTCAGGTTGACCGGCTGTGGTTTCCCGGTCGGTGCTTGCAAGCCCAAATCCTCTATGCCAATCTGGGATTCATTGGCCATGATGACCGCTCGCTTGATAAAGTTTTCCATTTCACGCACGTTGCCCGGCCACAGGTAGGCTTCCATGGCATCGAGCGCATCCTGCTTGAAGCCACGGATTGAACGTCCTTCCCGACGGCTGAACTTGTTCATGAACGCGTGTGCGAGTAGCACTACATCTCCGCGCCGATCGCGCAGTGGTGGAATCGAGATCACGATCTCGCTTAAGCGGTAGTACAGATCTTCGCGGAAATGCCCCTCTTCGATGAGTTTTTTGAGGTTCTGATGGGTTGCGCACACGATGCGAACATCCACAGGAATCTCTTCCCGCCCGCCGATGCGCTCTACGACCCGCTCTTGCAGAAATCGCAGGATCTTCGCTTGTAACGTCGGGGAGAGGTCACCCACCTCGTCGAGAAAAAACGTGCCGCCATCAGCAAATTCGATCTTGCCGGGCGTCTGGCGATTGGCACCAGTGAAGGCCCCTTTCTCGTAGCCGAACAGTTCCGACTCGAGCAGGTTCTCCGGAATTGCAGCACAGTTGATCGCCACGAATCGCTTGGTTGCACGTGGGCTCAGCTGGTGCAACGCTCGTGCCAATAATTCCTTGCCGGTGCCGGACTCGCCTAACAGCAGCACGGTCGCGTCAGAGGGCGCCACTTTTTCCACGCTGCGGCAAATGGCAAGCATACCCGAATCCCGCGTGATAATGCCGTGGGGTGATGCATTGCTCGATACTTGCAGGCGTTGGTTCTCCTGCTGCAAGGCGTGCATGCGGAACGCTCGCTCCACGATGAGGTTTAATACTTCCGGATCGAAAGGTTTTTGGCAGAAATCGTAGGCGCCCATTCCCACGGCTTTCACCGCGTTGGCGCGGTCCTGATTGCCCGTTACTACGATTACCTTGGTGTCGGGCAATAGCCGCAGCACTTGGTCCAAAGTGGCTAACCCTTCGGATGCGCCGTCCTGGTCTGGGGGCAAGCCCAAATCCAACGTGACGACCGATGGCTCGTGCCGACGCAGTTGCGCCAGCGCGCTTTCGCGATCGCTGGCGACAATAGTCTCGTAACCGTCGAAGCTCCAGCACATCTGTTTTTGCAGACCTGGATCGTCTTCAACGATTAGCAGGAATCTCTTCTCGTCTTTGCTCATTCGTGACTCGCGATCGTGGTGCTAGTGTCGGTTGTATTGGCGGGACTGTGAAGCGGCAGCACCACGCGGAAAACGGTGCCCCGTGCTTCGCGGCTGTCCACGTCTATTCGACCGCCGAGCTCCCGCACGTATTGCCGCGTCTCATAGGTGCCGATCCCCATTCCGGTAGCCTTGGTTGATTCGAAGGGCTTGAAAAGTCGGTTGCGAAGGAATTGCTCGCTCATGCCACAGCCGGTATCAGTGATCTCAATTATGGCGGAGTCTTGTTCCCGCAAGAGCCGCACTCGCACCTCTCCATCCGCTGGAGTGGCTTCGATCGCGTTCTGGATCAAGTGTCCAATCACTCGTTCAAGCCGCACCGGATGGCCGACTATGCGCACCGTATCATCATGCAGTTCAAGCCGGGGAACGGGTTTCGAGCCGGCCTTAGCCGCCAGCGTACGCCGTAACAGTTCGTCGAGCGCCAGCGGCACAGCAGGTTCCAGCGTATAGGCACCGCGCAACTGAACCAGCAGCCGCTTCATTTTTTCAACCGAATTGGCGACTGTCCCAAGCATGTCTTCCTGAAAAGCAGGATTGTTCTTATGTCTCTCCGCATTCGACATTATCAGCGATAACTGCGCGATTAGATTTTTCAGATCATGTACTACGAAAGCGGACATGCGATTGAATGACTCAAACTGGCGGGCCACCAGCAGCGCCTTGGCAGCCTCTAGTTGCGCGAGATAGCTTGCTGCCTGTCTGCCAGCCGTCTTCAAAATATCGCTTACCTCCCAATCGAAGTTGATTCTACCTTTGGAACGCGCTAGCAGTACAAAGCCAAGCAATCGCTCATGGAGTATGAGCGGCACTACCAGCCACGCTTGCGGGGTTGTGCGCAGCCATTCCGGAATTCTCAGGCCATCGTAAGTATCGTCCTGTGCCTCGTGTTCCGTAACGTCGAGGACCCATTCGCGGCTTTGCAGAAACTGGCACAGCGGACTGTCGGTTGGTTCTAACCCCTTGGCCGCAGGCATGTTCCAATGGGCAACCCGTTCGAAGATGCCCGAGTCCGGGGCGAGCCAGAGAGCTCCTCCCGGACTGTCCACGAGTTCGGCAATCGCCTGGATGGAGCGCTCGTGCAATTGAGTTCCCGGTTCGCCTTCAGAGAGCGTCCGCGTAAACCGCAACCATTCCTCACGGTAGTCGTAGCGATAACTGAAAAAATGCTTGCTGAGTAAAACTTTTAACCGGGCGCGTAGTGAGCCGGAGAAAAATATGATGAAGAGGAGCAGAATCGCGCCGAATAGGAACGTCACCTGTAGCACGGCTCCCCAACTGCCACCGAAGTAGCGGATGTAGTAACCTGCCGCAGCCATTACGAGTAGGTACACCGCAGCACCGGAGATAGTAGTTGTGTGGAATACCACGCGGCGCGAAACGGCAACGTCGAGCGACAACCCAGGGTTGCGGGCCGTTGCCACGGCAAGCAGCGGCACAACAAGGACATCGACTATGCCCCGAGCGGCCCAGATGTCGTTACTCAGGCGGCGGAATAGCAGAGCGTCGGAGTAAAGGTAGAAATCGCAAGCGAACATGCCGCCCAGTCCCAAGCACAGAAACTTGATTCCCCACCGGCGCTGCGGATGGACATTGCGAAAGAGCTGCTCGATCAACACCATGCCAATAACTGCCAGCACCAGTCGACCGAAAATGGCGAATACGTTCGGTCCTGCGGCAGCGGTTCTGCCCGAGTAAATTTCGGCAACGAGAGCAACGGCGCAAATCGCGAAGATGCCTACTGCAATAGGCCGCAAAGTGCGCGCGGATTTCCAAGCGTAGCCTAGCAGCACCAATAAAAATGCGAACCAGGCTGCATTGCGTAGAATTTCGAAAATGCCCACGGCTAGTTCGGGCGTTTGCGGATTTGCGGCAACATATGCCAGCACTGATGCCCAAGTAGCTGTTGCGGCACTGGCGAATGCGAGCAGCATGCCCTGCACACGCCCGCGCCAGCTCTTCAGCAGTATTGCGAAAAAAGCCAAGTATGCCGCAGCGGCCAGGGCATAGCTTACAGTCCCAATCGGTATCGCCATTGGTTGCTGCCATCTCCCGGCTAAACCGCCATTAATGTCGCGAGATCGCGAAAACGCACAGGTTATTGACGGATATGGTGATCATACAGGAGTGTTGGTATATGGCATCGCCAAGCACTTCGCCTCCAGCGTGGTCGGCGCGCATAGATTGGACTCCGTGGTTGTCATAGCTGGCCGATTCCATTGTCGAGCTTTGCGATTTTTCTCGTGCGGCGCGCACCCGAGCAATCCTTCGGTTTTATTGAAGGATTTTTGAATCGTTCATTAATACATAACTATCCATCTGCATCGCCGGATGCGGTACCCATAGATCTACTTCTTTACGGTATAACGTATCCACTCATACTCGACGGCGGTCTCAACGACTCGTGAAGGTGTCAGCGACATCGGCTGTTGCTCCTGGCCAAAGGTGACGTCGATGTCTTCCTTGAGCGTAAACGTGCCTGGTCGCATCAGCACATGCACGCCGCCATCGCGGCTGGGTTTGGTATTGAGAAGAATGCCCGGCTCCGGCTTGATCTGATTGCCAGCACGCATCTTCGAGTGCATATACGCCGTCACTGGCCTGCGTGCAATTACACGTATGCCAACTTTGCGTTGCTCATGCTCGTTGCTTTCCACACGTCGTATCACCGCAATGCTCCAGAAGTCGCGGAATTCGAGACGTATGGCAATTAGCGCACCCAAACGTAGCCACGCGCGCAACCCTTTAGGCACGATGGCGCGATAGCCGCCACGCCCCGCGTTGTCAACGATCCAGTATTCCGGGCGTGCCGCCGCTGCATCGGTAAAATCCAACTCCCCATTTTCAGCTTTTTCCAGCGTCTGCCGCACCGAACCGTAATCATGCTTCACTTCGATGCAAGTTGTGGTCAATCTGCGATCCCATTCGCGTGCAGGCAGTTCTTCTCCCCAATGCAGTACGAAATGTTCCAATACCTTCAGTACATGCTTAGTCTCGCCGCCCTTGGGCAGTCTGAATGGCGCCGGTATGGCGCCGGTCTTTTGCGTGGATTCGAGGTATTCCTGGATTTGTGGCAACGCGTCGGAAGCGCCAAAAAAACGCCGATGTGGGGCCTTAATGGGCGTACCGACGAATCGGCGCGGGGGTAGCTCGCGATCCAGATCAAAATACAAATTCAGAGCATTTCCAGGCTGCCGTGCCATTTTGAACGTGCCTGTGAAATGCTCGATCCAGCGATCGGCAATTTCTTGTTCCATCACCGACAGGCTGTCTGTCGACGAGGCCGACAGCATCGCCGCACGCAGGAACTCTTGATTTGGCGAACTTTTCGCTTGGCTCGACAGATACAGGGAAACCGCCTTGTCTGCGATATTGTGCGACTCCGCGAATTTCTGGCATAGCGCGAGATTCATCCACACCCACGGTTCGACAAGTCCGAAGCGGAACCATAGCCACTTAATCTGCATCGCCACGGCGCGTGCGCCGCGTGCGGCCAGAGTGGGCAGCTTGGTCTTGAGCGTACTGCTGGATGGCAGATCACTCAGTGCATGTGCCATGCATTCAAGATATGCGGCGCTCAACGCCACCCAAAATCCATGTGCGGTTTCCCACAACAATTTCTCTTGTTTGCGGTTCGCGTGTATCAACGCGAGATAATCGTCAACGATCTGCTTCTGATGCTTTCTCGTCGCGGTATCAAGGAGATCCACGCTGTCGTATCGCTGCGAGAGCGAAAGGTCTGATGTCCTTTCTATCGAGTCCAGCCAGGCTGTGGCCTTCATCAGCGCGGCCGCAGTGTCCGCTTCCCGGAATTGTGTGGCTATTTTCTGGGTTTGACTGAGATCTATAATCACCTGTTCGCCCATGTCAGCCGGGTTCATCTTAGACTCCCCTTGACATCAACCTGATTATGCTGCAACTCATTGTTATTATGTCCCTTTCCCTCCGGGACGCCAAGGCCCAGCCTTGCACCGAAGAATTTAGCTGATTCTAGCCCGCAAACATCTTCAATAGTTGCGGCTCGAACTGGCTCTGGCACTTTCCCAGGATAGCGTTTACCGCAGACACAAATCGCGCGCACTGGCTGGAGGCGAGGACGACGATGTCGTTTTCATGCGGAATCGGCACAAAGCCGGGCACGGACAGCGCTTCGCCGTACAGGCGCGCGCGCATTTTCAGTCCGCGGCAATTTGCCGCCGCACTTTGCACCGGAGTAGTCTGGGCAAAATCCATAGGGTTGCCGAGCACATCGTTGCCTGGCAGCATCAGTTCCGTTGACTACGCGTACGATTCGAATGGCTTCCACAAACTTACGAAGCCTTTCTTAAACTTATCTGTTTCCTCTGGCCTGATTGGCGCTTCGCAATATTCGTATGAGTCTGACTTGTTGAATTTGTCTGAAAATTTCCTGAAAGTATCTCCAACATGTTATTCTAAATCAATAGTTTGAATGAGATGGTCTTGAAAGACTGCGTCGCAGTGGGAAAAGATTATTGCTTCCTTTGGATCATGCCCTCGAAATGATTGATAACTGCACAATGTTCGGCGATTTTCGAGGCAGGCAGGGGATGTGCTCTGAAAGCGTATGCTGGGTTAATAAGAATTTCGCGATTATCAACATAAACAATAAAGCTTGATTGCCTGATCCGCACGATGAAGCCGGGTGCAGCATTAAAGGTTGTTTCCGCGAAATGCCCAAAGTGCAGCAGCACTAATCTGCGTCGTTCGCGTTGGCACCGGGACGACAGTAGTCAATTGCGGCAGCGGTGGTCGCCGTATCGGTGCCTAGCCTGTGGCAATCGCTTTTTCAGACTGAGTGGCCGGATTGTCTCCTTTGTGGGTGTAGCCAGCGTGTGCGTGTTGATTATTGCTGTCATCGCGTTCGCTATCTTTGCGATCACTACGGACCCTCCTGGAATTGCGCAGCCTGCATCATCTCAATCAGTCACTTTGCCAGCGAACGCTGAAAAGAACGCCGAGCCAGCGGCTGCGCAAGCGTTAGTCGAGGGTGGAGACGCCAAATCGCATTACGAACGGGGTGTGCGGTACCTTTCTGGCGAAGGCGGGCTGGCGAAAAATCCTGCCGAAGCGTTGAAATGGCTGGAGTTGGCCGCGAATCAGGGGCACTCGGGAGCGCGCTATAAACTCGGTATCTTGCACCGAACAGGGCTTGGAGTAATCCAGAATTTTGAGACTGCGTTTCGGTGGCTCGAGCTGGCCGCGAAGCAGAATCACGCTGATGCACAGTACGACATCGGCCTTATGCACAAGAATGGCCAGAGCGTACCGGTTGATTTCGTCAAGTCGTATGTTTGGCTGAATCTGGCAGCCGCCCAAGGGCACCTCGCTGCAACCCAGGCGCGCGAAGAAGTGCTTCAAATGATGTCGACACAACAAGTCGCGGAAGGGCAGCGCGCTTCACGCGATTGGACACCCGTTCAGTAGTAGCCTTGACAAGCAATAGGAGAGCACGCAGTCAGCGGCTGTCGATGCAAAACGGTATAGTGGCTCTACCGCGGATTGCTATTAGGGGTGCAAAAAAACCCCGCCGCAGCGGGGTTTTTTATCTATATATGAATACGGATCAACTGGAACGTGTGCGGCGACGGGCAAACCCCAGTCCTACCAAGCCCAATCCCAGCAATGCAATCGAGGCCGGCTCGGGTATTTTTCCTGTAGCAGTAAGTTGCTTTAATTTAAAGGCATCACCTAACTCACCAGCGATGACCAGATAGCGCCCATCCGGCGTGCCATTAAGGCCGGTATTGGTAAGGGTATTATTGCCCACATTGACCATTTGGGCGGTGGTAAACCCTAGATTGGCCAGACTGTTTGTGCAACCAGAAAAGCAAAAATTATTCCCCAGATTAGCATTCCCTAAACCAGGAAGGGAGTTACCAGACCAAAGATTAATTTCCGGCGTACCTGCGCCTCCTGACGTCGAACCGCTGCCATTCGAACCAGCGCCGCCTTCCCAGCCATAGCCAATCATTAATTTGGTCCAATCTACGGTATTTCCCTCTCCGGCGTCTATAACAACAATATCCGTATAGCCACCTTTATTATCTATCGCGTGGCCAGGCGTACCATCACTGGCCTCATTGGTACCGGCAGCTTCCTGATGATTCCTTATCCCAATCCCCAAATCACCTTGGTAAGTGAAACCCGCAGGCAACGCGACGCTGTTAGGAGCGGACGTGCCTGCCGCAAGCACCCAATTGCTAGTTGTATTAGTGTTCACCGTGGAGTATGCGTATAACTTGATAGTAGCGCCTGCTGTGAGCCCAGTACCGGTTATGCTAGTTTCCGTTATGGTCGAGCTTGGCAAGTTGGCTGTGTACTGAAAGTCCCACTTATAGCTAAGCGCATTGGCGCCAGTGGCTATCAAAGCCGCGGCCAACGCAAGGACCAGCTTGGTGTATGAGCGCATCGTATTTTTCATATTCTAGGTTCCTATACCAATCATTGGTGCAACCATCTCGGCACGTCAACGCTACGTAATTTAGTTGCAATTTAACCGAACTACATCCGCCTATAATCATCCGTGCACAAAATAGAGCAATAAGTACGCCAATTCAAATGATATTATATATATCTTATTGATATTATTATGTTAATTTATTTATTTCCAAAAATTTCGTCCATCATCTACTAAATTACTTATCGAACTGTAAGAGTCTCCGACAGTAATACTTTCAAACCGGGCCTTCAAAGCAGATAATTATTGGTGAACTCGTTTGTTTCCTGACTGCGTTCGACTGCTAACGCGCTAATAGTGTAAGCTAACCTCATGAAAATTTTGTAAGTATTTGATTAAATTATACTTTATTTATTTTCACTGATGGAAAGGTTAATCAGTAACGAGGGCTCTGTAAAATTTTCCGACACACTATCGCTTTCTGAAATTTGAACGGCCCCATAATCCAAGAAATTACTGGTCCTTTGATGCTAACTAACCGGCGCGATTAGCGAAATATCATGCAAGGGTGTCGATTTTATGACACTTTGGCCATGGAAGCATCATGGCCCAATGCGATTGAGTAGAGCGCGTGCCTCCTCAAGTTGGTCGAACTTCCTGCCTGATGCCAACAGAGTCTTCAGTTCGCTCCGGGCACGGGCGGTGTCGCCCGCCTTCACCAGAGCCTGCACTAAATGGTAGCGAATTTCTGGATTGTCTTTATCCAGCGACAGTGCTTTGGTAAGAACGGGCAAGCCTTCAAGCAATTTGCCCTGGCTCACCAATATCCAGCCTGCAGTGTCGGCCAGCCGCGCATCGTTGGGCTTTAACTGAAAGGCTTGTATCGCGTAGTCAGCTGCTTTGGGGTCGCCTTGCTGATGTAGTGCGATGGCGAGATTGTTGAGCGCGGGCGCATGCTTCGGACTTACTTTCAGTATGGCCTGATAATGCTCGATGGATACTTTGGTGCGCCCAGCCTTACCTTCGATTTCGGCCAGGTAAAAACGCGTGCTGAGGTCTTCGGGGTGTGCTTTAACCCATTCCTGCAGCCCCGCGTCAGAAACGGCACCCTTACCAAGGAAAGTGCGAGCCTGATGCAGCCGTACACGAATCAGTCCGTTGGCTTCGAGGGCATTGGCGTTTTCAAAAGCCGCAGCCGCGCGTGCGTAGTCCTGCTGACCCATACCAATTTCGCCTTCAAGGATGTGACCGGTGGCCCGCTTGGGAACTAGCCGCTGAATTTGTTTTGCAAGGTCTATCGCCTCGGCATAGCGCCCGAACTGCATCAGGTTTTCCGCGAGCGCCGATTGGACGGCGATATTCTGCGGAAGAATTTTTAGGGTACGACGAAGGATGTTGTCGGCCTCGCGCAGGTTCCCATTACTTGAAAAGGCTTCAGCGAGCTTGATCTGCAGGGCAACCGACATGGGTTCTAGTCGCGTGGCAGTGGCGTAGCTGACGATCGCCTCGTCTTTCTTTCCCATGGCCTTCTGAATATCACCAACCAATTCCGCCAGGCGCGCCTCCTTGGGGCTAAGCTCGCGTGCTTTCTGCGCTGGTGCCAGAGCATCGGCGGGTTGGCCTGCCTGCAATAGTGCGTTCGCATACACTGCAAAGGGCAGCATGGAATCCGGATGGTCGTCCACCGCCTTGCGCAGCCAATCGAGTCCTTCTTTTTGGCGTCCCGCGTCAAATTCCATCGTGGCCAGCAACAGCAATGCATCGAGATTGCGCGGGTCAAGTTTGAGAACGCTCAGCATGCGCGCTCGTGCATCCTCCGGCTTCTTGTCCTTAATGTCGATCTGCGCGAGTGAGGCAGCGGACGCGAAGGACTTGGGTTCCAGTTTAAGTGCCTGCTCAAAACTCGCTCGCGCCGCGGCCCAATCCTGCTTGGCGCGATACACCGCACCTTTGAGAAAATGGGTATCCGCCTTATCGGGCCGGCGCTTTTCCAGAGACTGTACAGCCCGCATCGCCTTGTCAGTTTCATTTTGTGCGATCAATATCATGATCAGCGTATGGTCAGCGCGGGATTCGCCCGGATTCAATGTAATAGCGGATTCAAGTTCAGCGATGCCTTTTTGCCGATCGCCGGTCTTGATTTGTACCACACCGAGCTTGACGCGGTTATTGGCGTTGTCCGGGTCAAGCGCCACCGATTTTTCATAATATTCCTTGGCCTTGCGCGTATGGCCGACCTGCAAATAGGCTTCTCCGGCCAAGGCCAACAGTTCGGCATCTCCTTCTACCAGCGGAATCATGGGCTCAAGCAGATAGACTGCGCTCTGTGGTTGCCCTTTGCGAATCAGTACCGCAGCCAGCATTTTGCGCGCGTAGATGTTGCCCGGTTGCAGCGTAAGGTAGGCGGTGAATGTAAACTCAGCCTGTTGCAGCTCATTGCTGGCGAAGTGCATGGCACCTTTTAAAAGCAGACTGGGCATGTGGCGCGGAATGATGCGGAAAACCGCTGCCAGATTGTCGGTGCATTCCTCAAATTTGCGCTCACGCAGCGCTATGGAGGCCAGTGTGAATCTCAGCATGGCATTGGCGGGAGCACGCTTTAGTGCTTGCGCGAGATCGCCACGCGCCTCGGCGTACTTTCCGAGATCCGCGTAGGCCGCAGCCTGGCTTACTCGAGCTACGACATGAGCGGGATTTAAAGTGGAAGCCTGCTGATAGGCCTTCAGCCCCTCCTCACGTTTTGAGTCGCCACGCAGCAGGTCACCTTTTGCAATCCATGCTTCAACGTTCGTTGGGGCGCTAGCCAAGACCTCTTCGGTCAGTTTGTACGCTGTCTTTCGATCATTCTCCACTGCTGCAAGTCTTGCCAGACCGAGCTTTGCCTCTGCCGGCTTGCTCTTTGTTGCGAGAAGGTATTGCGTACGTGCCTCGGTGAACTGCTTCAATTCTAATTGTGCACGCCCAATGAGCAGGGATACCTGGGCTATAGTCTCGGCATCAAGATCCTTGCCCTTGCGCAATTCGTCGATCGCCTGCTGATATTGCTCAGTTTCAATCAGTACCTGTCCGAGTGTCGGCAGAACGCGCGCCTGCGACACGCCGAGTTCCAGTGCCCTGCGCAATTTCTTCTCGGCGTCCACGGCCTCACCGACTTCGGCGTAACTTAAACCGATCAGGGTATTCGCTTCAACGTTGTCAGGCTCTAGTGCAAGTGCGTTCTTGAGCTCAATGATGGCGGCTATGAAGTCGCCCTTGGCCCGATAGCCCTCTGCAGAGCGTATCAAATCCGACGGCGACGTACTGCAACCGGTGGTGAGGAGGGCAAGGAAAAACAGCAGTGTTACGGCCTTCATTACTCCACATCCGAAGGGCTTGCCGAATCCACCAAAACCAGCGGTCACAAGGTTGAACTTGCCGTTAACATCGAGCAGATTGTGCATCACAAAATTGTGTATCAGTCTCCGCTTCATAACTGTAGCTTGATGACCGAACAGATTGCTTATTTGGCGTGCGGAATAAAAGGATCTGTTTAAAACAAGATCAACTTCTTCATTATAACATCCGTCGTCTTGCAAGTGAGCGGTGGATAAGATGCTAGTACGAATAACCGGCGTGGTGCGGTCAAGCGAGCGAAGCACGCGTGACTCGTTCATGGAACACGCGAGAAGGGCAAGGGTGTTGAAATGATCGATCAGACGATCTTAGTGCCTTCCCAAGGGGTTAGCCGTCAATAATCGGCAATTCGTGAGGCGAGATGGGAGAGCGGGGCTAACGCTGTTTCGTGACGGCGGGGCGTTCCACCATTTCGAGTAAGCGCGTCCTGGCAGTAGAGACCCCCTGGTCGACGGCCGCGCGGCTCTCTGCATCAAATGCAGTTAGCACATACTCAACACGATTGAGTTTTGCCCCTGTTTTCCCCACGCCGACTTTTATCCGCCGGAAGGCGTCGGTTTGAAATGCCTCCAGTATGGAGGCAACGCCACGATGCCCGCCCGCACCGCCGTTCAAGCGGGCGCGGACTGACACCATCGGCAGGTCTAGATCGTCGTGCACAAGCACGCATTGTTCAGGACTGAACGACATACTATCCGCAAGCCGCTTCAGCCCCGCGCCCGTGAGGTTCATGGCTATTTGCATCTTGATCAGACAGAGTGACCTGCCCTTCATCGAACCACGCGCAATCCACGCTTCCGGGGCTTTGTCCCAAGTGAATCCCAACGAATCAGCCAGTTTTTCCACCACCTCATAACCAATGTTATGGGGCGTTCCAACATATTTGGATTCGGGGTTGCCAAGACCGACTATCACCTGCTCATCAGGTTCGATAGTGTGTGGGCTATATGGTGGAACTTGCGCTACCGTGCCCAAGACAGGCGTGTTGCCTATCAATAGTGGCAGGCCGGAAGGCTTGTTTCGATTGGGACACTCATTGCAGAATGAGTCCCGTCCACAGTCGTCGCGCCAGCAGGCGACACTGCCGGTACGTGCCAGGATGATGCGAAGCAGGTGATCCTGTTTGCCTGTGCCTTTGAGCAGGACCAGGTCGCCCTCGCGTGTGATCGAATTAACGTACTCAGCAGCATCCCGCACATGGCTGAACATGCGCAACGCGTCTTCTCGCCCGTGCTTGCGTGCCTTGAGAACGCTGGACGCCCAAGGCCCTACGAATATCGTTATATCCGCAATTTGCTGGGCAAGGATCGCGGTTTTTTCGTACTTCCCCTCCTTTCGGGGGCCGGTGTCAGAAAGCTCACCGATAACGATGACTTTCCGCTTGGCCCGCGCCGCCCTCATGAATTCGAAGCACGCGTCAACCGTCCATAGCGATGCTTTGAAATCGTCCCGGATGAACGTCACTCCGTCAGGCATCGTCACCGGTTGCATGCGCCCTTCAAACGGAGCAACGCTCGCAATTCCTGCGGCACATTCCTCAAGGGTCATGCCCATAGCCAGGCCACCCCCAATCGCCCCCAGCACCGAAGGAATCCAGTGCGTACCGCATAGGTGAGTCTGGACTTTCACGCGTTCAGAACCCCTTACCAGAGTCAATGCCAAACGATCCGGCCAAACTGACCTGATGTCTTCAGCGCGGAGTTCAGCGTTGGGTGACATTCCATACGTGATGACCTTAGCGGCGCAGGTCGCCTTCATGGCCAAGACAAGTTCGTCATCCGCATTGAGGACCGCAGTGCCGGTCGCAGGCAAGCCCGCGATGAGTTTGCCCACTTCAATGGCAATCCCTTTGCGGGAGTGAAAGGCACTCCAATGATCGTTTCCAATTACGGTGACGATACCTACACTGGGTTGCAACAGAGCCAGTTTTGTGTCCATCACGCCAGGCCGGTCTTCACTCAGTTCAGCCACGCAGAAGTCGTGCGTAGTGCGCACTCGCAAGATCGTCTTCGCGACCTCAGGCAGGACATTGAGAGAAGAGGGGCTTCCCACCCCCCGCCTCTTGTAAGAAAGAACTGCCAGCAACAGTTCTTTTGCCGTGGTCTTGCCAGCACTTCCGGTGATACCGAAAAAAACCGGCTTCTTGAGAAACGGACGCCAGCGCTGAGCGATTTTGACGATAGTGAGGTCTACATACTGATCGCCTACTAGTTCGCGAACACGCCAAGCGAGACCATCGCGGACATACGTGTAAATTCTACCTAGCGTCGGGCGCATGCTCTTGTCACTTTGTAGTCCAACGTCGCAGGGTAGCGGAATGGCGCCGTTAAAACGTGCAAAGCACGTCTTACCGAGCAGGTGTATTCACTTGCGAGCGTGCCGGGCAACGAATGCCTGCAACTGTTCATCGTACATTCCCCGCCCAGATGCGTACTGGAGAATGTAAGTGCTGCCCGTGACATTGACTTCCAGTACAATGGGACCACGCTCGGTAAGCGCTATATCCCAGTGCTGGAATGGCAACATGGGAAACAGATGCGCGCCATGTGTGACCAGCTCCAGCACGTCCTTCCAATCAGGCAAGATGGCGCCAACCAGTTCTGCCCCGGTATCAGGGTGCCGGGTCAGCACCTCCTGGTGCATGCCGTAGCCGCGCACGACGCGTTCTACTTGGCCGGTGTCAAGATCGACCGCCGCGAGCAGATTGCCGGCTTCACCCCAGGAGTAATTGTCGGTGATGTTATGACCCGTGATGACTTTCCAAACTGCGCGGAATGGCCGTACGCCAGTTTCATCGGAGAGCACCACCACGCGCACACTAGAGATGGCCGGGCCGGAGAGATGGCGGAGCGCACCGTGCTGGCTGAGCTGTTCCTGGAACAAATAACCACTCCCGGCCTTCACATATTTGCGTGGCGCATCCAAGCCGGCAAGAAACCCGACAAGCGGCAGCCGCTCGCCCGCCGCGGTCAGGAGTGCATCGGCGGCAGCGTCATACCCGAGCAGGGCAAAATCGCCCGAACCGACGTCGCCATAGACCGGCTTCGCAAATAACGGATACGGTGCAGGGCCGCGTAGCCAACTGCCGAGCGCATCAAGTAATGCGAAGTCCCGCGTGTCGAAAAAATGACGACCGTGCCGCTCGTACAAGCCATGCAGGCGCGGGATGGGTAATCCACCCGCTTTGAGCAGGGAATACATGCACAATTTGTCGAATACCAGATTGCGCCAAGCGGGAGGGTTCAACTGGTCGTCGATCCAGTGCAGCATGCGCCAGCCGGCGACATGCTCTTTCGGGTAGCGCCCAGTGAATTCGTCAGAGAATAGGCGAAAGTCGAAGTAGTCGCTAATGCCGAAATGAGTTGCGCGCATCTTTAGCGAGAGAATCTCGCGCGCTTGGTGCGACCAACTCTTACCGGTCTGAGCGCGCACGGCAGCTAAGTTTCTGAAGAGTTCACTTGCGTAACGCCATCCAGGCAAAGCTGCCATAAACCTTTCCCTGATCCTTCGCGGGTTGAAACGATAACTACTTGCGGCGCGCTCTGAGCGCATCAAGCATCAGTTCGTTAAGCATGCCCGAGTGCGTGACTGCCTGCGGAATACCAAGATCGGCCTCGGTGTTGACTTCCATCAAAACCGGCCCATCTTCGCAGATTGCCACATCCCAGTTCTGCAGACACAGGCCCGGAAAATGTGGCGCCACCGCGAGGCAAAGTTCTACAACCCGGTCCCAATGCGGCAGCCTAAAGCCTTGCAGCGTGCGCCCCGTAGTCGGATGACAGACGACAGGATCGGCTGCAGGCCCAAGACCGCCGATCGTATTGCCCACCGTTCCCGTCTTGACATCGACTGCCGCGATAAGGTTTCCGTGCCTCCCGAGGGAGAAGTTGTCGGTCATGTTGCTCCCTGCGACCACTTTCCAGAACGCGGTGTGTATCCTAGGTATAGTCCCAACGACAACCACGATTACCCGGATGCAGCTGATGCGGGGGCCGGTTATCTCGGCGATCTCGCCATGCGGTATCAGCACTTCCTGCAAGAGCTTGCCGTCATACGGCTCGAACTCGAAATCCGCAAGCAGTTCATCCATTCCGGTGAGCGTGCCGTCCAGCAAACGGAACTGATCGGAATCCTGCAGATAAGCGGAAATACCAAGCGCGCCACGCCCATAGGTACCACATACCGGCTTGACGAACACGGGATAGGGTGCGTCGAAGCGCAGAAAGGCCCGGACGTCTTCCAGCGTGGCGAGCCGCTTTTCATCGCCAATGAACCGGCCCTTTCTGTTGAAAATGGCGTGGGTCAGGGGAATCGGAAAACCGAACCTGGCGAGCAGAGCGTAGGTGATGACTTTGTCGTTCGCAAGGACGCGAGAATGCGAAGCATTAAGACTGCGGTCGAGAAACGTACTGTAACGGCGCCCAATGAAGCTCGCCTTCGATGTACCGCCATACAAGCTGTCGTCGAAGAGACGAAGATCGTAATACTCGGTCAAGCCAAGGGCGCGCGGAGACAGCCGTAACTTGAGAATCTCTAGGAACTGACTCAGCCGGCTCTTTCCCGTCCGCGCCCTGGCATCAGCCGCCATGCGAGAAACCGCCATGATATTTTTCAGCATAACGCAGATCAGGTTGTTGTCATTTGTGTGAATGACGCGTATTCGGTCCAGGTTGGCAGTGCGCTCAACTTACTCGCTTTCAGTGTGAGGCATCATCGGCAATGATCTGCGGTGAGACGCGCCGAACACTCTCGATATTTCTCACAGCGCGTACTCCTTGTAGCCTTTGATGCAATAGCGCAAGTTGATGTCGTCAATCTCTTTTCAACTGTGACTCGCTACCATCGCATCGTTGAACGTGTAACAATATACCATGCTGTGTTCGGCGAACTCGCGCAGTAACTGGCTGTGGAAGGCGCACTGAATATTGAGGATATGAACGGTGGCCGCGCCACTGCTTCTCTGTCCTATGTATTTCAATACGGCCGAATTCCGCGACTGCGGTCTACCACTGCGAATTTAGCGCGCAAGTTCACGTGACTCGAACGCGCGAGTTCTCCTCGGAGCAATCGGAACCTATTATACTGGCCACTATTGTTAGCAATTCAGTCAGCCATGGAACATCAGAAAATCCGCACGCGTATTCACCAAGCTTTACGTGCTAGCGCGGTATTCGGCGCGCTAGGGGACGAGCCCTTGGCTGACCTGGTGGACGCGATGGAGTGGCGCGAAGTGCTCGGTGGCGCAAGCGTGTTCAGCGAGGGCGATCCCTCCGACAGCGCTGTCTTTGTCATCAGCGGCGGTTTGCGCGTATCGCGCCGTGACCGCGACGGGCAGGTCTTGCTCTATAACCAAGTTTACCCGGGCCAGTGTATCGGTGAGATCAACATGATTCTGCAGCAGCCGCGCGCCCAAGATGTTACTGCCGTGCGTGACTCCACGCTGGCGCTGCTGCGCCGGGATGCCTATGAGGCGTTGCTGGTGCGTTATCCTCTGGCCGTGAGCGGGGTGTTCCTGAAGGCGGTTTATGACCGCCTGCGTTTTGACAGCAAGGTGAAGGATAAAGGGCTCGCTCAGACCTTTGCTGTCGTACCGCTGCATGAGGGCGTCGATGTTCATGCGCTCACCGGCGCTCTGGTGCAGGCCCTTGCCAAGAGCGGAGCGGCGGCAAATGAGCGCGTTGGGCACTTGTGGGTCCGTCCTGACACGCAGCAAATCCTGCTCGGCGGCGAGCCGCTAACCGACCCCGAGAGTGTCGGGGCGCTGCAGTACACCCATGAGGTAATGGTCTTCGAGGCAGAGGCTCGTGCCAGCGACTGGACACGCTACGCCCTGCGCCAGGCCGATCAAGTGATCTTCGTGGCGGCTGCGGGCAGCCCCTCGGGTTTAAGCGCAATCGAGCGCGAGTTGATGCAAGAGCCGGGCTACCAGCTCAAACGCCATCATTTGGTTCTGATGCACCCAAGCAGCAGTGGCCAACCCGAACTTCCAACGCCTTGGCTGAAAGCACGTAGCGTCGAGCGCATTTACCCGCTGCGTACCGGTTCCGTGACGGATAGTGAGCATTTGGCGCGCTTTCTCACTGGCAGAGCGGTCGGCGTGGTGCTGGGCGGCGGTGGCGCGCGCGGTTTTGCCCATCTGGGCGTGCTCAAGGCGCTTGCCGAAGCCAACATCCCGACAGACCTGATAGGTGGCAACAGCATGGGCGCACTGATAGGCGCGCAGGTGGCCTGCGGCGACTCGTTGGAGCAAATTCTTGCCCAGACCGTGCGCTTTGCCTCCGGCGGTGAGCGCCTCACCATGCCACTGGTGTCCTTGGTATCAGGCCGACGTGTCGAGCGCGACTTGAAGCGCATGTTCGGCGAGCGCCTCATCGAGGAACTGTGGCGGCCCTTCTTTGCCGCGGCTTGCAATCTAAGCCGCGGTAGTACCACGGTGCAAGATCAGGGCTTGTTATGGCGAGCCGTGCTGGCCAGCAATTCGCCCGCCGGCCTTTTCCCGCCGGTGCTGTACAACGGCGAGCTACTGGTGGACGGCGCGATTCTGGAGAACGTGCCGGTGCAGCCGATGCGCATGCGATTGGGCGCACCGCTGGAGCGTCGGCACGGCAACGGTAGTGTGATTGCGATTGATGTGGACGTGCGCACGAATTTGCGGGCCGATGTGGGCCTCGCGCGTCTCACACCTCTGAGCACCCTTAAGCGTCATCTGCGCTCAGGCGCACCCGCCTCGCCCGGTATTGCCGAGATCCTCTATAGCGCCGGCCATATAGGCGGCGCGAGCCGGCGTGGCCAGACCATGGCTCAGGCGAATTACTATTTGGAGCCGCCAGTGGCCGAGTTTCCTCTGATGGCTTACGAGCGCGCCGCCGAGATAGCCGATGCCGGGTATCGCTATGCTATAGAAAAGATAAGTCAATGGGATCGCAGCAACCTGCCGCTTTGAGTCCCATCGTGTTGCCTTTGGCTGTCAGCCAGCGCGAGGTCTGGTTGGATCAGCGCGCCTGGCCCGGCAGCGCGCATCTCAATATTGGTGGCGGCGGCTTCCTGATTGGTCCCCTGGACCAGGCCTTGTTCATGCTTGCCTTACGCCAACTGGTGGCCGATACCGAGGCATTGCGCTTAGTACCACTGTCCGATGGCACGCAGCGACTGCTGCCGCCGTTTGAACCGCAACTGGAACTGATCGATGTATCCGACGCGCCGGATGTGCGCGGGGCCATGCGGGACTGGTGGCGGCAACGGATCAGCGATCCTTTTGTCTTGGGAGAACTGCCGCCCTGGCGCTTCGCATTGCTACGTGGAGGCAACGAACTGCACGGCCTGTCCATCCAGTTTCACCACCTCATCATGGACGGCTGGGGCACCACACAGGTCATGCGGCGCTGGAGCGAAATTTACAATGCGCTTGCGCAAGGGCAGTGCGTTCCCGAGTTGCCGGGTGCATCCTATCAGCACTTTATAGAAGAGTCGAATCAGTACCGGCGTTCCCACGCATTCGCGCGCGATGAGGCATTTTGGCTGAAGCAACTCAGCGAGCCGCCTGCACCACTGATTGAGAATCGTCTACGCCAGCGCGAATCCGATGTATTGCCACAGGCCCATCTGGTGCAGCAAGTCTTGGAGCACGAAGCCTATTCGCAACTAGGGCGCCAGGTGGCGGCACTCGGCTTTACACCATTCAGTTGCTTTCTGGCCGCACTGGCACTGTATTTCTGGCGTACCAGCGGGCGCGATGAGTTGGTTATCGGTGTGCCGTGTCTTAACCGCAGTGGCCGGCGTTTCGAATATACGCCGGGCATGTTCGTCGGCCTGCTCGCATTGCGACTGCGAATCACCCCGGGCATGACCTCGGTGCAATTGCTTGAACAAGCCAGCAGGCAGATGCAAGCGTCGCTGCGCCATGCGCGCTATCCCTTGAGCGAGTTGGGACACCAGTTGCAGTTGATGCGGCAGGGGCGTGACAGCGTAATGGACGTGCTGCTGTCGTTCGAGCGTCAGAACTACCGATTGCAGTTCGGTGCCGCGCAATTGAGGGACTCGCGCCAGCTTTTTGCCGGCAAGGCACGTTACCCGCTTGCTGTGACGGTGTGTGAGTTTGACAAGGATGCTGACCTGGAACTGGTACTCGAAGCCAGCACCACGTGCTTTGCGCGCGACGAGACCGAACTGCTGGGGCGCCGGCTATGGTGTATTGCCAAGCAACTGGCTGCGGACCCCGAGCAACCTCTCGCAGGGCTGGCCATTATGCCGCAGGAGGAGCGCTGGGCAATATTGGAGGGGCTGCACAAGGACTTGGCGCAACTGGATGAACCGCCACCTACCTTCATCGAGAGATTTGAGCATCAGGCGGCGTTGCAGCCCGAGGCCTGCGCCTTGGTGTGGGATGGCGGCGTGCTCAGCTATGCCGAACTGAACGGTCAGGCTTCCGCGCTGGCGCCGGCGCTGCGTGCGGCCGGTGCCGCGCCAGAGCGTGTGGTAGCGCTGGCTGTTCCGCGCTCGCCAGAAATGGTGGTGGCGTTGTTGGCTGTGGCCAAATCGGGTGCAGCCTTTCTGCCCTTGGACCTGGATGCACCCGAAGCGCGTCTGCGTGAGGTACTGCAAGATAGCGGTGCGGTCGCCCTGCTAGTGTCGCAGGAGACGCCACAGGCAGTAGTGGCGTTGCATGCCAGCGTACTGCGGGTGCCACGGCCACAGCCCAATGCGGCGACATACAATGTGCCGGACTGGCACAAGGCTGGCCCCGACAACTTGGCGTATGTGCTTTACACCTCGGGTTCCAGCGGCAAACCCAAGGGCGTAATGATGCCGCATGGCAGTCTGTCGAGACGCCTGGCGTGGCTGGCCAAGAGTTGGGCTATCAACTCGCTCGATCGTGCCGCGCAAACCACCCAACTGATCTTCGACCCGGCGCTCATCGAATTGCTGCTCCCGCTTACCCAAGGCGCCAGCGTGGCGCTGCCACCGCCCGGGCGCCTGCATCCGGAGCGTCTGGCTGAGTTTATGCTGGCGCATGGCGCGACGTTCTGCGCTCTGGTACCCAGCACGCTCGCCGGTGTGCTGAGCGGCTTGCGCGGGCGCGAACGCCTCAAATTGCGCGTGGCTTGTTGTGGCGGCGAGGTTTTGCCAGTAGAAATGGCGAATCGCTTTCTGGCGGAAACCGGTGCTCAGCTCTACAACGTCTATGGCCCTACCGAGACGGCGATCTTCGCTACAGCCTGGCGTTGCGTGCCCAGCGCAGGGGATAGCGCGTTGCCGCTGGGCCGCCCTATAGATGACACACGCATCTATGTGCTGGACGAGCGCTTCCAACCCCAGCCTTTCGGCGTGACGGGCGAGGTGTTCATCGGCGGTGGCGCGCTGGCACGTGCCTATCTGGCGCGCCCCGAACTAAGTGACGAGTGCTTTTTGCCTGATCCCTTCCGGCCCGGTGCGCGCATGTACCGCACCGGTGACCGTGGCTGGCTGGATTGCCAGGGTCAACTGCATTTCGCAGGCCGCACCGATCGCCAGATCAAGCTGCGCGGCTTTCGCATCGAGCCAGGTGATGTCGAGGCCGCCTGCCTTGCCGTGCCCGGTGTGAAGCAAGCGGTGGTGCAAAAGGTGGAGCACGAAGGCGTGGCACGCCTGCATGCCTGGCTGGAGGGGCAGGTCGAACTCACAACGGCCGAGGTGCAGGCTGTGCTGCGGACACGCCTGCCCGACTATATGGTGCCCGCAGGCTTCAGTCTGGTACTTACGCTGCCGCTCAATGGCATGGGCAAGATCGATCTGCAAGCCTTGCCTATGCCGTCTGCGCCATCTGGAAGTGCTGCGCGTCGTGCCCCTTCCGGGGTGCTGGAGCCGGAGTTACTCGCGCTATGGGAGCAAGTACTGCGCGTGCGACCTATAAGCGTGCATGACAATTTCTTCGACTTGGGCGGGGATTCGCTGGCAGCGCTCGCTATCTTCGGTGCGATGGAAGATCGTCTGGGCCGGCATGTGCCGCTGCAATTGATCAGCGAGTATCCGACGATTGAATTGCTAGCTAGGGTCTTAGCCGCACCACAAGCTCGCCCTGGTGTGCTGCGGCGATTGAGCGAAAAGAGCGACGCCCCGCCGTTGTTTTTGGCCGCGTCGGGGTACGGCGACGTATTGCGTTTTCAGACTCTGGCGCGGGCCTTGGCTGGAGTAATGAGTGTGTACATGCTGCAACCCCCGTATGGTGATCCGCCCGCCAGCACGGCCGACTTGGCCGAGGTTTATGCTGACAGCGTCACGGCTCTGGGCTTGGCCCCGGGCTGGGTGGCAGGGTTCTCGGTCGGCGGTGTAGTCGCCTTGGAGACGGCATGCGTGTTGCATGAGCGGGGTGTTGCGCCGCTGGGTCTGATGCTGCTGGATACCATACATCCTAAAACTGTAGTGGGAAGTAGTGGCTCATGGAATACGCTGGACTGGCTGGTGCGCAAGTTGCATGTGCAGGAACTCACCATGAATGGCCGGCGACTCGGTGCGATGTTCAGTGATCCCGGGTTGATCGCTCAGGTGATGGCTCAACGCGCCTATCGCTGCCGCGGCTTCGATGGCCCCTGTCTGTTGATCAAGTCCTCCGGACTGGCGAGTTGGAACCGCATATTGTTCAAGCCCTGGCTGCGCCTGATGCCTGACCGCATCACCGAGCAGGTGGTGAGTGGCTTGCATGGCTCAATCTTCGAGGCCGGCCATGTGGACGAACTGGCACAGGCGCTTAGCCACTTCGTTTCGGTGCATGCTCGAATGGAAACAACGGGGACACACGGCGTATGAGCCAGCTTGTTCCGGGATTGCGCCGCCGCCTACTTATTCTCGCGGTTGCTTTGCTTGCTTTGCTGGGATTGACCCTGGCTTGGCGCTGGTCGCCGCTGCGGGATTTGCTGGAGCCCGAGTATGCCATCAACGGACTACGCCAACTGGGTCAGCGTATGGGGCCACTAGCCGCCATACTGGGATTCGGCGTCGCGCTTAGTCTGGCTGTGCCATTGATCCTCCTGACGCTGGTCAGCGTGGTGGCCTTCGGACCTTGGATGGGCAGCCTCTATATCCTTGGTGGTGCGCTACTCGGTGCGGCAGTCAGCCACGGCATGGGAAAGCTTCTAGGGCATGAACTGCTGGTGCGCCTGGGCGGCACGCGTGTCAATTTACTCAGCCAGAGTATGGCGCGCCGCGGCTTGGTAGCGGTGATCGCGCTGCGCCTGGTGCCAGTGGCGCCCTTCGCTATTGTCAATATGGTGGCGGGGACGACGCATCTACGTCTGCGCCATATGTTGCTGGGCACGGCCTTGGGTATGTGCCCCGGTACTTTGGCCGTAGCATTGTTTACTGATCAGCTCATGTTGTCGCTCACGCAACCAGGCCCGAGCAGCTATGTGCTGCTGGCGCTGACTGTAGCACTGATTGTCGTAGGCGTATGGGGGCTGCGGTACTGGATGAACAAGCAGAAACTCGGCCTTGACGCGTCAGATGATCCGGGTCGTAACCTCTAGCACTCATTTCACAAATAATAAGCAAGCCCCGATTTTCTGGACGAATAAGGTGACGAGATCAACCTATCCAGACCGGACTTAAGAGAGACATGTTCATCCTGCATTGGCTAATCACGTAAACTGAACGTCCGAAATGTAGTGTATCAGTTCAGGGCGAGAGTGGGCTCCAGGCTGGACTCTGTAGCATCCTGCTGCTCGCAGTATCGGATCCAAACACCGGGCAGACCTCGTTTTGAGAGAAAAAGCACAATGCGGTGATTAGGGTTCGTCTGCCGCTTTGAACGATTTCTTCCGCAGTCTGGCAACCACCGAAACCAGCAGATGCACGATCCACAGCGCGACCAATGCCCAGCAACCCAGGCTGATAAGGTGATAGGGCGTCGTCTCCAGCCATCGGGCGGACACCCACAGCGGCAGCGCGAAAAACACACCGAGCAAAAATGACGGCCCGATGCCGAACTCACCCTCGACGAATCCGCCTACCGTCCACGGGACAATGGTTGCGAGGACGCCATAACCAAAAAGAACATATGGCCACGTGGATGCGGGCGTGGTCATAGGGACGTCTCGGTACAGAAATCCCAAAACAATTGCGATGATGGCAGTCTGCAGCGGACCGGAGATTCTCAGTTCATTGAGTGGGAAGGCGCACCTCTTGGGTAAAAGGTAAATGGCGGAAGATCAAGCGTCACTGGTATGAAGTGCAGTGTCGTTCGGGTTTTCGATTTCCGGAATGCGCGGCGTTCGTTAGTTGCTACGGCTGCTGCCTTACCAGCCCCACATCGACCAGCACCGACCTCGAGTCGGCGTATTCCTTCTCAAGGTTTTTCCTCAGCACTGCGCCGGTCATGAAGTAGTCGGACCAGTAGTAGCGTTCGAGTTCCGCTTTCCACTCAGTGGTTTCGCTTGCCCTGCGCAGGGCGTTTTCCCAATAGGCCACCTGTTCCGGCGAGATTCCTTTGGGACAGAGAATGGCGCGCCAGCTTCCGTAGACCAGATCCACACCTTGCTCCTTCCAGGTCGGAACGCTCGCCATCGCTCCAGGCATGCGCTGGCCGGCGGAAACGCCGACGATGCGCAGCTTGCCCGTCGTGGCGTGCGGTACGGCGTTAGCGGCGCCAGTGGACACAAACTCGATGTGGTTGCCGAGCAGCGCGGTAACGGCCTCCGCCGAACCCTTGAATACGACCGGTTTCAATTCCCGTGCGGCGGCGCCGATACCCTTCATGAAAAGTCCGGCGGCAATGTGGTGATGATTGCCAAGCGCCGAGGTGAAGCCAAACGTCATGGATTGCGGGTCCGCGCGCAGCCTCGCTACCAGGTCCTTGCCGACCTTCACCGCCGACGCTGCGTTGACAGCGAGCACCATGTGGTCATTGAAAATAGATGCGATCGGCGTGAAGTCTGTGTAGTTCAGTTTGCTCATGCCGGTAATGTGTGCGGTGAGCAGCGTGGGTGCTACGATCAGCAGGTAGTGCGGATCACCCGCATGCGGACCCAGATACGCGTAGGCAAGTTGCCCGCCTGCACCTGATTTGTGCACGACTGTCAGGCTTGTATTGACAAATTTTGCTGTGGCAAGCGTGCGTTCGACTTGCCGCGCGAGCTTGTCGTTGGTGCCGCCGGGCGCGCTGGGCACGACGATTTCCACATTCTTCTGCGGCGACCAGCCTTGGGCATGTACCACAGTGCCGAAGCACAGCAGCGCTGATGCGATCAGTATGTGATGAAAGTTCATGAGACCCCCGTTGGAAAAGATGTTCAGGGTAGTAGGGCGCAATCCCATTGCGCCGTGAATTCTCCATTTAATGAGCATGCGGCGCAATAGGGCTGCGCCCTGCGCCGGCTGGGGACTGTGGATTTCATCTGCCAGTCTAATTTCGTTCTACGCGCCATTCTGGATCATTTTTTAAATATATAGTGACCATGCGGCTTGACCTATCGAAGAGTGAATGGTCATTTTGTTAGGCGCTCTTAAACGAACTTCTTAATTATTGCGAGCGTCAGTGATGGACGTAACACTCCAGCACTTTAAGCTAGGTCGAGGTGTCTTTGGCCAATAGCTCAGACGCGAACATCGCCTGAAATTGACCTGAGCCTGTCAGCGTGCTGTCCGCGGCAAGTAATTTAGTCATCAAAGCGCAGTTATGCGCGATGGCGAACATACCGCGTTGCGGATTCGAGTTACAACACACATACGGCTCCTTGCTTCCAGCATTGAGTCAATTTATCCAGGAGAAATTATGAAAAAGCTTGCTATAGCGTTAATTGCCATCGGCGGCCTTATGTCGGGTTGCGTTGCCTACGAGGTTCCAAACAGAAATGCTGGCATACATCAAGGTGATCGTGACCGTGATGGTGTACCCAATCGGGTGGATCGCGACCGCGATGGCGATGGTGTTGCCAATCGTCAGGACCGCCGTCCGAACGACCCCCGCCGCTACTAACCAGCGGTGTTCTGAAAAGGGGCGTGTGAGTGGGCTTCTTTTCAGAATCTCCAATCTCAGGGAAAGACCTGTGCGACTCCTTGCGCTGAACAGGTTTGTCGGTGTCAGCGCTTGCACGCTGTCTCCGCCTTAACTGAAGTAATGAATCTCCACGCTAGGCCGACCGCTGTGCGTATCCGCATAAATCATCGAATACTCCGGCACTTCCAGCCAGGTCGAGGTGTCCTTGGTCAGCGGCTCGGACGCAATCATGATGGAATCGGCGGTGTCAGAGCCGCCGGTCATTTTCCATTCATCATCGTAAAATCCGTATTCGCGGCCTGAGGTGTACCACAGGCTCAGGAAGTTCATGTTGGCCTCGTGTACCCTGGCGGGGTCTTCGGTGCGGTAGCAGCCGAAGTCGAAACAATAGCGCACGGCTGCGAGTTGTTCGCCGGTGGTGATGAACAGGTTCACCGACGAAGAGGTGGCGATACCGAGTTGCGCGCGCACATCGCGGATGATGGTCAGCGTGCGATCCACGGCGTTCACCAGTTCTTCGGCACTGCATTGGCGTGTTGGATCCTTCAGTTGCGAGGCGAGCAGGGCGTAGATCCATTCGCTGTCGGTGGTGCCGGAGATCAGCATGGTAATTTCAGGCCGGATGAACTGCAATAGCAGTGGTTTCATCTCGCGCATGCGCGAGAGGTCACCGTTGTGCGCCAGCGCCAGTTTGAAGTCGGGATACTGAAATGGGTGCACGTTCTGCAGCGAGATATCGACTTCGGTGGAATACGCGACGCCGCGCACGTGCGCCAGCACGCAGGTCGAGCGTACTTTCTCGGCGAGTGCCTTAAGGTTGCGGTCAAAAACCGGCAGCGAGGTTGAGGCGTAGCTGAACGGTTTTGCTGCGTTAAACGAATGCCGGTCCCATGCGCGCATGCCGAAGCCGGCGAGGTTCAGCATGTGCAGCATCTTCGGCATGTACGACTGGCGGATCAGCGCACTGTCGGGCTGGAACAGCAGATGATCCAGCAGCACGGGCTGGCCAAGATAGGCAAGGGCGCGACACATTACAGGGCGATCTTATTATTATAAATTAATGTTTTAAAACATATGGTTATGATACTATCTTCAAGCCGATTATACCTGCAACGATAAGCGCGATACAGCCGATGCGCGCGGCGGTCGCGGGTTCGGCAAACAGCACGATGCCGAGGATCGCAGTGCCGACGGCACCGATGCCGGTCCATACTGCATAGCCGGTGCCGACCGGTATGGTTTTTAAAGCCAAAGCAAGAAATATCACGCTCGCGATCATCGCTACTATGGTAATTACGCTGGGCATGAGCTTGCTGAAGCCGTCAGTGTATTTAAGTCCGATTGCCCATACGATTTCAAGTACGCCAGCAATGATGAGATAGGTCCAGGACATTGTCGGTCAGGCGGTTGGGAATGAGCAATATCTGTCGCAAGTCAATGGATCAAGCGCGTGTGTCATGCTGGCTCCTGCAAATGAGGTATATGGCAATATTGATTCTAGCGCGTTTACGCCTTTGCGGAGATAATCCGCGAACGTTGCGTCTCGTGCAAATTACACTGTGGGAGCATCAATGAAACGGATTAGTTTCGCTGCAATTTCGTTTTGTGTGCCGCTGACCGTCGCCGGCCTGGCGGTAGCCCAGACTTGGCCAGCCAAGCCGGTGCGCGTGGTGATTCCGTGGCCGCCCGGCGGCTCGAACGATGTGGTGGGGCGCATGGTGATGCAGAAAGTCGGCGAGTCGCTGGGGCAGCAGTTTGTGGTGGACAACCGGCCCGGCGCTTCGGGGGCCATCGGCTCAGAACCTGTGGCGAAGGCGCCGCCCGACGGTTACACCATCATGGTGCACTCGACCACGCATCTGGGCAACGCGCATCTTTACAAGAAACTGCCGTATGACACATTGAAAGATTTTGCGCCTGTGGGCATGCTGGCCGCGCAGCCGGGCGCGCTGGCGACGCATCCCTCGCTGCCGGTGAAAACCGTCAAGGAATTTCTCGCGCTGGCCAAGGCGCGGCCCGGGCAAATCAATTATTCGTCATCGGGCAACGGCAGTGCGCCGCATCTGTCGATGGCGCTGCTGACGTCGATGACGGGCATCGACCTGGTGCATGTGCCGTACAAAGGCGGCGCGCCTCAGGTCACCGCGCTGGTGGGTGGCGAATCGCAAGCGTCGCTGGCGACGATTTCCACGGTTATCGCCCATGTGAAATCCGGCCGCCTGCGCGCGCTGGGCGTGTCGTCGGCCAAACGCAGCAATATTCTGCCCGATGTGCCGACTATCGCCGAATCCGGCGTGCCCGGCTATGAAATGAGTCCATGGATAGGTGTGTATGCGCCGGCGAACACGCCCAAGGCCATCATTGATAGACTGAATGCCGAGTCAAACAAGGCGCTGAAGCATCCCGATGTTGCAAACAGTCTGACGAATCAGGTGCTTGACCCGCAGCCTTCCACGCCGGAGGAATTCGCGCAGCGCATCAGGATTGATTATGAGAAATACGGCAAGCTGATCAGGATGGCAGGTGTGAAGATCGATTGAACCAGCGCAATTAAAAGCGGTTATAACGAGACGAGGAAAAATGATGATGAAAACAATAGTTCGGGCAGCGGCAATGTCGTTTGCGGTAATGGGCAGCGGGTTTGCGCTTGCGCAAAATTATCCGGTGAAGCCGGTGCGCGTGGTGATTCCGTGGCCGCCGGGCGGCGCCAACGATATCGTCGGACGCATCGTGGCGCAAAAAATGGGCGAGCAGCTTGGCCAGCAATTCATCATCGACAATCGCGGCGGCGCGGCGGGTACCATCGGCGCCGACCTCGTGGCGAAAGCGCCCGCCGACGGTTACACCATTATGGTGCACTCGGCCACGCATGTGACCAATCCGCATCTCTACAAAAAACTGCCTTACGATACGCTGAAAGATTTCACCGGTGTTACCGCGCTCGCAGTGCAGGTCGGCATGTTGGTGGTGCATCCGCAGTTGCCGGCGAAGAACGTCAAGGAGTTCGTTGCGCTGGCGCGCGCGCGGCCTGGCCAGATGATTTATGGTTCATCGGGCAGCGGCAGCTTTGTTCACCTTGGCATGGCGCTGCTCAATGCAACGACCAATACCCAGATGGTGCATGTGCCGTTCAAGGGCGGCGGACCCGCCGTGGTGGCGCTCGCTTCAGGCGAAGTACAGGCGATGGTGGCGACCATAGGCTCGGTGATTCCGCATTTGCCGAGTGGCCGCCTGCGCGGAATCGGCGTTACCTCGACCGCGCGCATGAAAGCGTTTCCGGACATACCGGCCATTGCCGAGGGTATACCCGGCTACGAATTCGTGGCGTGGATAGGCGCATTCGTCGCGTCGGGCACGCCGCGACCCATCGTCGACAAGTTGAATGCCGAGATGAAAAAGACGCTTGAGAATCCCGATGTAGTGAAGATCATGAGCGGGCAGACGCTGGACCCGATGCATATGACGCCGGAGCAATATGCGGCACGGCTTAAAAGCGATTACGACAAGTATGAAAAGCTGGTGAAGCTGACTGGGGTAACGACGAATTAATAGCGGCCGTGCTGTCATTCTGGCGTTTGCCAGAATGACAAATTAAAAATAATCAAATAAAACATGTACTTGGGTATAGATGGTGAAATCGCACTGGTGGTCGGTGCGAGCGAAGGTATCGGCTACGAAAGCGCGAAAGCGCTGCTGGAAGAAGGCGCGGATGTTCTGATTTGTTCGCGCAATGCCGACAATCTGAAGCGCGCAGCCGCGTCGCTCAAACAGGCGACGGGCCGCGATGCACGCTGGTTTGCTGCCGATGTCACGCGCGCCGAAGACGTGCAAAAACTCAGGGCATGGGTCGAGCGCGAAACGGCGCACCTCGACATACTGGTATCGGCGGTCGGCGGCAGCCACCGCGCGTTGTTTGAAGCACTCGACGATGCGGCGTGGCTGGCAAATTACGAATTCAACGTGCTGGGCACCGTGCGCGTGATCCGCGAACTGCTGGCCGCGCTGCGCCGCGCACCCGCTGCGCGCATTGTGATACTCGGTGCCGCCGGAGCGCGCATGCCGTACCCGAATCAGGTGGTGTCGAATGTGCACAAAGCAGGCTTGATCGCATTGGTGAAAACGCTGGGCGCGGAATTCCATAAATACAATATCCGCGTCAACTCGGTGTCACCGGGGCGCACCATGACCGGGTTCTGGACGAAGCGCATTGCCGGCATGTCGAGCGCGCAGGGTGTGCCGCCGGAAAAAATCATTGAGGAGTTCTCGCATGAAATCCCGATGGAACGCTTCGGCAAGCCCGAAGAAATCGCGCCGATGGTGGTGTTTCTGGCATCGCATAAGTCGAGCTATATGACCTGCCAGTCGATACTGGTGGATGGCGGGATATCGCGCGGATTGATATAAGTCCTGCACTGCGCAATCAATTAAGCCGAGCAAATAAAGGGAAAAAATGAGCAAAGCCAAGGGAGTCAGGGAAGTCGCCTACGTTGATGTGCGCCAGGCCGGTGGCCACAGTCATCCGCACACGCACGATCAGTTCGGAACGCAATCATGGTTCGATTGTGCGGGCGGTGGGCAGGTGGTGGTGGAAAAGAACGTCGCCTACGTCGGCAACATGCGCAATCCGGCAGGCACGCTGGTGATCGATGTCTCCGACCCCAAGCACCCGAAGCAGATCGGCGAAATCAACATGCCCACCGGCACGCATTCGCACAAAGTGCGCGTGGCTGGCGACATCATGATCACTAACCGCGAAGTGCTGGGTGTACACGCGCTGAAGGGCGAGGTGCCGCCCGATGGTTATACCGGAGGCCTGTCGATCTGGGATATTTCAAATCCAGCCAAGCATAAACTCATCACGAATTGGGACGCCACCGACAAAAGCGCGGCGAACTACGCGCGCGGCGTGCACCGCTTCGATTTCGATGGGCGCTACGCTTACATTTCGCCGACGATGGATGGCTATATCGGCAACATCGTGGTCATACTCGACCTGAAAAACCCGGCCAAGCCCGAAGAAGTCGGGCGCTGGCATATGCCGGGCCAATGGGCGGCGGGCGGTGAGAAGGCCACGTGGAAGGGTTCGAATCACAAATGCCATCATCCGCTGCGGCAAGGCAATCGCCTTTACACCAGCTACTGGTATGGCGGCTTCGTGATACTTGACATCGAAGACATGGCCAAACCCAAACTGGTGTCGCACGTGGACTGGAGCCCGCCGTTTCCGTGGCCCACGCACACCTGCCTCAAGATGCCGTTCAAGATCCAGGGGCGCGACATCATGGTAGTGTCGGATGAAGACGTGGGTCGCCTCGAAGGCTGCACGACACCGTATCCGGCGGCGTTTCTTTGGGTGGTGGATATTTCCGATGAGAAAAATCCAGTGCCGATTTCATCGTTTCAGCTCGAAGACATGCCCGATGAACCGCAGCCGACGATGACCGGCTGTCATCAGCCGTGCGAAAAAGTCACCGGCACCGAAATTCCCGTCGCATGGTTTGCCAACGGACTGCGCATCATCGATGTCGCCAAACCGCATGCGCCAAAAGAAGTGGCGTATTTCATGCCTGATGTGCCGCCGGGCTGTCCGCGGGTGCAGAGTAACGACGTTACTGTGGATGATCGTGGGTTGATTTATCTGCTGGATCGGGTGCGGGGGTTGCACATACTGGAGCGGGTCTAGAGTCTGGTATTGTGCGGAAGCGTTATCCCGCGACTTTCACCGTCGCACCTTTCGCCGCTGATTCCAGTATCGCTTCCAGCACTGTGACGTTGTGTTGCTCGTCGCCGCCGGCTATCGCGAGCAGGCGTTTTTCTTTCACCGCATCAGCGAAATTTTCGAGTTCTGCCCGCTCGCTGCTGGTGTGAGGAAAGCTGATGGTCTGTGGCTGGGGATGCACGTAGGGATTCGCCGGATCGAAAAAGCAGGTGCGCAACTGCCATGTCGTCAGGTGCTGCACGTCGCCCACTTCGGCCCAGCCGCGTGAACCGCACACCTGCAGACGCCAGGTTTCAGCGGTGGCGATCACCGTGCCGAGATAGGCGGTAGCGCCGCTTTTGAACTTGAACAGCATCGAGGTGGTGTCGTCGGTGCCGTAGTCGAGCGCGAGGCGGCAGCTTTGCGCATGCACGGTGTCGATGTGCCCGGCGAGATAGAGCATGGCATCGACCACATGAACGCCGCGTCCGGTCATGCCGCCGGCGGGACCTTCTTCGGGGTTTTGCCGCCAGTGTTCTTTGCCGACACGATACACGCTAGGTCCGTTGAAATTGCCTTCCATGTGCAATAGTCTGCCGAGCCGGCCATCGGCCAGCACGCGCTTGATTTCCCGCAGTGCGGGCTGGAAGCGCCAGTTGTAACCGACTGCCAGCGTGACCTTTGCATCCGCACACGCGCGCAGCGCGGCTTTGGCGCTTTCGGTGGTGAGTGTGAACGGTTTTTCGGTGAATACCGGCTTGCCGGCTTTGGCACAGGCGATGATTTGTTCGGCGTGCGCGGTGTGTGGTGTGGCGAGCACGATGGCTTCGACTTTGGGATCGGCGAGTGCCTTGTCGAGACTATCCACCAGCGGGAAACCTTTGCTGCTCGCGTAGTCGCGCGCGTTTTCCGGATGGCGCAGCACGCCCATCACGATACGAATTTTGTCGCTCTTGCCCTGTATGCTGTTGACGAGGTTTTGGCCCCAGCGACCGAGACCGACTATGGCTGCGTTAAGCATGTTTTATATAAGTACTTGTTTTTAAATAATTATTCAAGAACAAGGCCGGCCGATTTGACGAGCTTTGCCCAGCGCAGGGCATCGACGCGGATCAGTTCCGCGAGTTCCTCGATGGTGCTCGATTGTACGTCGACGCCCTGCGCGGTGAGCCGTTCGCGCACATCATGCTCGGCAAGCACCTTGACCAGTTCGGCGTTCAGGCGCTTCACGATGGCTGGCGGCGTCGCCGCGGGCACGACGATGCCGTACCACGCGCTGACTTCGTAACCGGGCAGCGATTCGCTGACGGTGGGCACCTCGGGCATCGACGGCGAGCGTTTCGCGCCGGTGACACCCAAGGCTTTTAGCCGGGCGCTCTTCACGTGCGGAATTGCCGCGAGCAGGGGCAAAAACGAAATGTGTATCTCGCCTTGTATCGCCGCCACTACGTTTACCGCCGCACCGCGATACGGAACATGGGTGAGCGGAATGTTCGCCATCACGCGCAGCAGTTCACCCGACAGATGGTTGGTGGTTCCCGCACCGGATGAGCCGAAGCGCAATCCACCTGGCTGCGTCTTGGCATACGAGATCAACTCTTTGATTGAATTTACCGGCAGCGACGGATGCACCGCGAGCAGCGTCGGACCCGTAGCGATCAGCGACACCGGCGCGAACGCCTTGAGCGGATCAAAGCCGGGGCGCTTGCGAAAATTGGGGCTGAGTGTAATCACCGGCTGACCGAGATAGAGCGTATGACCGTCAGCGTTTGCGGCGGCGGCAATCTCCATGCTGACCACGCCGCCCGCGCCGGGGCGCCCGTCGATGATCACGCGCTGGCCGAGGCGTTCGCCGAGCTTTTCACCCGTGACACGCGCGATGGTGTCGCTGACGCCGCCGGGCAGAAAACCGGTGATCAGCCGCAGCGGGCGTGTGGGGTAGTCTTGTGCTTGAACGTTTGCCGCGATGGCGAACAGCAGTCCCGCAAAAAACCTTTTATTTTTCACTCTGCCACCGCACCCGACCACGGCGACATCACGTCGGCAATGCCGAAGTGTTCGCCGCCAACAGCCTGATACACGCTGCTGGGACAGGCGAAGTTCGTCGGATATACCACCAGCTCGGTGAAGTCGACGGGAAATTCCGCCTTGAGTTTCTGGATGATCGTCTCGGGCATGCGCGGATCGACACTTACGACGTCGCCGCCGCTGGCGTCAAGGCGTGGATGATGAAACGCGTCTTCGAGGCTCATGCCGTGGTCGATCATGAATGAGGTCAGTTGCAATACCGCCGGAAAAATCTTGCGTCCGCCCGACGCGCCAACAGCGAACCACGCCTTGCCATCCTTGTGCGCGATCACCGGGCACATATTGGTCAGCGGACGTTTGTTGGGCGCAAGCGAATTCGGTGTGCCGGGACGCGGGTCGAACCACATGATGCCGTTGTTCATGAGTATGCCGGTTTCCGGCAGCACGACCTTCGAGCCGTACACCGACAGCAGCGTTTGCGTGTGTGCAACCATATTGCCTTCGCTGTCCACTACGTTGAAGTGTGTGGTGCATGCCGGGTCGCGATGATCGCTGTCATCGCCCATGGTGGAGAGCCGCACGGTAAATGCTTCGCGCAACACCCTGGCATAAGCAAGGAACGCATCGGCATCCGGTTTGCCCGGATTGAATTTGACGCCGCGCAAATTATCCAGCGTGCGCAGCATCGACGGTCCGGCGGTGAGACTCGGTGGCAGCGCCAGTTGTGCGCCGTGATATTCGGTATTGATCGGATCAACAATGCGCGCGTGATAGCGCTTCAGGTCGTCGGCAGAGAGGATGCCGCCCATGGCCTTGATGTCCTTGGCGATGCTATGCGCGATTTCGCCCTCGTAATAGTCGCGCGGCCCTGCATCGGCAAGGCGGCGCAGGGTATTGGCAAGTCCCTTGAGTTGCAGGCGTTCCAGCGGCGCGCCTGCAGGCGTAACTGGCGGAAAGCCACCGGGCAGATAGACATTGGCGGAACTCGGGTAACGCGACAGTTCCTTCGCGGTGATGGCGATTTTCAGGGTGAGATACCAATCGACCGCCATGCCCCGATCGGCGAGCGCGATCGCGGGTTGAATCACTTCACGAAATTTGAGTTTGCCGAATTTCTCCAGCGCCAGCGACAGACCGGCGATATGGCCGGGCACGGCGATGGAATTGGGGCCGTGCACGTTGCGGTCGTCCTTCACTGTAGGCCAGGTAAACAGATCGCTGGTGAAACCGCCGACCAGCGGAAAATCCGCGGGGTTCAGCGCGCCCGGCGAGATCGGTCCGAAATCGACCACCTGTACGCGTTTTTCCTTCGCCAGATATACCAGCATGAATCCGACACCGCCGAGGCCGCTGTTCCACGGCTCAACAGCGGCGAGCGCTAGGCCCGTCGCCACCGCGGCATCGACCGCGTTGCCGCCAGCCTTGAGAATTTTGATGCCGGCTTCTCCCGCAATGCGATTCTGCGTAGCGACGATGCCGCCGCGCGAGCGCGCGACGGGTTTGCGAACGTTCCAGTTCTGGACGAGGTGTTCCATTTTTTGTGACCGGAGTTGAGGGTTCGAAGTTCAGAGTTGAGAGTGGCGCAGGCTCATGCGATGATAGCAAAATCATGGGGTTGCTGTTTGACTGCCACTCCAGACTTCCAACGGCGCTATGCACATTGTCTGCCTCACCTTCGACTTCGACGGACTCTCCGGCTTCATCTCGCGCGGGCAGGTAGGGCCGTCATGGATTTCGCGCGGTGAATTTGGCCCGCGCGTGGGCGCGCCGCGCCTGATCGAGTTGTTTCGCAAGCACGACATCCAAACGTCATGGTATGTGCCCGGGCACACCATCGAGACCTTTCCCGACGCCGTGAAGAAAGTCATCGACGCGGGTCACGAGCTTGCGCATCACGGCTGGACGCATCGTCCGCCGGCAAGTCTGAGTGCCGAGGACGAAGAGCGTGAACTCGTGCGCGCCAATGAGGCAATCAAAAATATATCCGGGCACTACGCGCGCGGCTATCGTTCGCCGTCATGGGATTTGTCGCCGCACTCGGTGAAACTTTTTTTAAAGCACGGGTTTTCGTACGACAGCAGCATGATGGGCAACGACTACACGCCGTACTATGCGCGCCAGGGCGATGTGATCGAACTAGAACAACCTGCAATGTTTGGGAAGCAATCTGAATTGGTTGAAATGCCGATCCACTGGTCTACCGACGATTCGCCGCATTACGAATTCGTGCGCACCGAGACGTCGCTGCGTCAGGGACTAAAAAACGCGCATCACGTCGAACGGAACTGGGTGGACGATTTTCGCTATATGCGCGAAACGGTCGATTGGGGCGTACTCACATACACCTGTCATCCGTTCATCAGCGGACGCGGACACCGCATCATAGTGCTGGAGCGCATGATTCAACAATTGAAGAACGAGGGCGCGGTGTTCATGCGTGTGGATGAGGCGGCCGATGAATTCAGACGCAGGCAAGCACATCAGTAAAGGAGCATTCCTGGTTCGTGTAATATAAATTACATGTGGATTGTGCACGATGCTGGTCACTGCGCTGCGTCAGGCACAATATGCCGCGCGATCGGTTACGCAGCTGGTGCCTTGGGTTGCGGGTGGCAGGCAAGTGCAGGCGCATGCAGGAACACCTTCACGGGAATGGGTCGACGCCGGTCATATGCGCCCGCTGGTAATGTGGGGTAACGAGCGCAGCCCGCGCGCACCTCATATTCCGACATTGAAAGAACTCTACGGCATCGTCGCCAACTTACCGTGAGGCATCGGCGGCCCGAAAGGCATGGATCCGAAAATCATCAAGGTGCTTCATGACGCGTTTCGCCGCTCAATGGATGATCCTGCCGTGCAAAAAAACCATCGAACGGGCGGGCATGGAGCCGTATTAAATGGCGGGCGCTGACTACATGAAATGGGTGCGGCGCGCTGCTGACGACGAGAAGCTCGGTCGAGCGTTTAGAGCTTAATCCTAAGTAATTGTTTTTAAAGTGATTTTTTATTAATCTGTGAGACAAGACTGCCCGCATCGCGTAGAATGCGCGCTTTTCCAAAAGCGCCATCATGATCCGTACCCGCTTCGCGCCCAGTCCTACCGGTTACCTGCACATTGGCGGTGCGCGCACGGCACTCTACTGCTGGGCCTTTGCTAAAAGGCATGGCGGCGCCTTCGTGCTGCGCGTGGAAGACACCGACCGCGAGCGTTCAACGGATGCGTCTGTGCAGGCGATACTCGACGGCATGCAATGGCTAGACCTCGACTACGAAGGGCCGTATTTCCAGATGAAACGGCTGGATCGCTATCGCGAGATTGCCGATGAATTGCTGCGCAACGGGCATGCCTATCCGTGTTATGCAACGAAGGAAGAACTCGATGCCATGCGCGAACAGCAGCGCCAGCGCAACGAAAAGCCGCGCTACGATGGACGCTGGCGTCCGGAGAATGCGCAGCGACTCAGCCTGAAACCGCCTGCGGGCGCGCAGCCGGTAATTCGTTTTCGCAACCCGGACGCGGGCGACGTTAGCTGGAATGATCTTGTCAAAGGCACCATCACTATCGCCAACGGCGAGCTCGATGATCTGGTGATCTTGCGCGCGGACGGCATACCGACCTACAACTTCGGCGTGGTGGTGGACGACATCGACATGGAAATGACGCATGTGATTCGCGGCGATGACCATGTGAACAACACGCCGCGGCAAATCAACATCTACCACGCACTAGGCAAACCACTGCCATTGTTTGGCCACGTGCCGATGATTTTGGGACAGGACGGGGAGCGCCTCTCCAAGCGCCACGGCGCGGTGGGTGTCATGCAGTATTTCGAGGAAGGTTTTTTGCCGGAAGCGCTGGTAAATTATCTTGCGCGGCTGGGCTGGTCGCATGGCGACAATGAAAAATTTTCGCGCGAGAAACTCGTCGAATGGTTCGACTTCGAGCATATCAGCGGCTCGCCGGCGCGGTTTGATCCCGACAAGCTGCGCTGGCTCAATCAGCAATATATCAAGGAAGCCGACAACGATCGGCTGGCGATACTGACTCAGCCGTTTCTGGAAAGAGATGGTTGCTCGACCGGGCAGGGGGCACCCCTCGCCAGCGTGGTGGCGTTGCTCAAGGAACGTGTTTCCACCGTAGAAGAACTTGCCGACGCAGCCGTGTATTTTTACCGCCCGCTGGAGCCTTCAGCGGAATTGCAGCGGCAACACTATGCATCCGACGTCAAGCCTGCGTTGACGGATTTGCAATCGCGTCTGGCGGAAATCGAATGGAGTCGCGCGAAAATCAACGAAGCGGTTAAATCCGTACTCGCGGAGCACAAACTCAAAATGCCCAAACTCGCCATGCCGCTGCGGGTGATGGTGACGGGTGAAGCGCAAACGCCATCGATAGACGCCACACTCGAACTGATCGGACGCGAACAAGTGTTAGCGCGTATGACGAAACAACTGCAGGCCTTTCCTATGTAACGGTTTTTCCGCGCTTTTCTTCCTTTACAGGGTAGAGTGTCGCCGGTATAATCCGCAGCCTTCCGTGGGGGTATAGCTCAGCTGGGAGAGCGCTTGCATGGCATGCAAGAGGTCAGCGGTTCGATCCCGCTTACCTCCACCAGCACTACCCGCAGTACGCAGTAATTGGTTGTTGTAGCTTGCCTCGCAGTCCCTATCGTCTAGAGGCCTAGGACATCGCCCTTTCACGGCGGTAACCGGGGTTCGAATCCCCGTGGGGACGCTCGATTGAGTTAGCGAAAAGCTAACTATTTGATTTTTCTCAAGTAATTTCTTGGCGGATTAGGTTCGATTTGCTAAATGCAGGTGGGACCGACGCCAACCCCGCCAAACTTCTAGTTTATTACTTCCTACCGATGCGATGATTTTTGCGGAGTACAGTGGCGGCTCGACTCAGAATAAGAACGAACTGTGCGCGTCATCAGAACCGAAAACAGTGCGTGTCTCATTAAGTGGTGCGTGCCACGTCTCGCGCAAGTGAAGTGATCGTCTTTACCATCGCTGCAGCCAGCGACGTGAGCGGAGAGTCGATTCGCGTGTATAGGCCGACAGCATAAGAGGGCATTCGCTCAGCAACAGGAATCCTTTGCAGCAAGCCGCTGTCGAATGAATCTGTGAGCAACCGGCGCGAAATAAACGCCAGCATGTCGGTTTTTGCGAGCAGCTTCACTATGGTGCTGTATGACCCGCAGTCCACCACCTGTCGTGGAAGCGGCAAATTCGCATTGGTAAACGCCTGCTCCAGACGACTACTGCCTTCTGCCATGGGGACGATCCAATCGGCACCCGTGAGTTCAGCGAGCGATCGCGCGCGGCAAAGAGCATGTCCTTTGCGCGCTGCAACTACGAAATCGTTGCGAAACAGAGGGCGGAACTTGAGCGCAGAATCAAGTTTGGCTTCGGTCTTGGTCCCGATGGCTAAGTCCAGCGTCTCATCCCGCACCATTGGCAGGAAAGTAGTCGCAAATGCCTCGACTATCCGTACGCGAGCCAGGGGAAACTGCTTATGAAACCGGTCAACAGCGTCGGGAACGATTAGAAGCATGCCCAAAGGTCCGCTAGCGAGGGCAACGGAGCCCGAGCCTTCGCCGGAAAGTTGAGTCACCTCTTCTTTGGCCTTGCGGATCTCGGTGTGGGCAATCTGCACTCGGGCAAAGAAGGCGCGTCCTGCGGAGGTTGGTATCACGCCATGTGGCATGCGCCTCAATAACTGTGCATGCAACTCGCGTTCGAGTTCGCTAATGCTTTTGCTTATCGCGGGCTGCGATACATGCAGACTGCGGGCCGCAGCACGAATACTGCCCATTTTGACTACGGCAATGAAATTGTGTATCTGTGTCAGGCGCATGGTATAACCGTAAGGTTATCGTGATGCTCACCTAAGCATCTTACCACCGCTTGGCGCGCGCAGTATCTTCTCACGCACCAATTAGGCAATGGGGGAACACCGGTGAAGCACGCGTCTGTCATTTTCATTTTGATTGTCGCATCACTTTCGGCTCAGGCACAGGATATATGGCCTTCCCGGACAGTCAGGTTCGTCGTTCCCACCTCGCCGGGCGGCGCCACGGACGCCTACGCACGGCTGTTGGCTCAGGGATTGGGCGAGGCGTTGAAGCAGCAGTTCATTGTGGAGAACAGGGCGGGTGCAAGCGCCAACATAGGCGCGGAAATCGTGACGAAGGCCGCGCCGGATGGCTATACCTTTCTCGTTTCATCAAGCGCGCCGCTCGTCATAAACCCCAGCCTCTTCAAGAGCCTCGCTTACAGTGCGGAGCGTGATCTCGCACCGGTGGCCCGAGGCGTAATCAGCCCCACTGTCGTCTCCAGCCATCCTTCGGTCCCTGCGAAGACACTGCCCGCATTGGTTTCGTTGGGAAAGCGCGAGCCAGGCAAGCTTACTTACGGGTCCCCAGGATCGGGCAGCCCGGGCAATATCGCCGTCAAAATGTTGGAGGAGATTACGGGCGCACGGTACGTACAGGTGCCCTACAAAGGCGCTGGTGAGGCGATCATAGGTCTCCTCCGCGGCGAAATCATGTTCTTGATTTCCGACATCAACACGGCGTTTCCGCATATCCAATCGGGCAAGATACTCGCACTCGTCACATCGCATCGCACTGTTAAACTTCCAGGCATACCCAGTTTGGCCGAGGCAGGCTATCCGGAGGTCCAATCCGAACCGTCATTCAGCGTTACCGCGCCTGCCCGCACACCCGTTGCGATCATCCAGCGACTTGGGGCCGAGATCGTGAAGGCGATGAAGGTCCCCTCAATCAAGGAAAGGCTCGACGCGCAAAGTCTGATACCGGTATTTGATACGCCGGACGAGTTCGCCATCATTCTTAAAAAAGAGAGAATGAGATACGCGGAAATCATTCGTCGCAACAAGATTGCTGCGGACTAGCCGCCAGTTTCGTGAATAAATGTAGCTAAAATGGTCGCGTGTCGCGGTAGGAGATGATTGATGGGACAGATTCTCGGACTCGGCATAACCCATGCCCCAAATTTGGCGGCAGAAGTGAACATGAGTGCGCGGTTCGCGAGGCGCCTCGCAGAACCCGGGCTTCCAGAGCGCTTCCGTTCGATCGAGAACTGGCCGTTCGCGATGCGCGCGCAGTGGGCAGAGGATCAGGGGCAGGCGCATTCCGATCGGCACCGCCGGGACCTCATTGACCAATTCCGAATGATTCGTGCAGAGATTGACGCTTTCAATCCTGACTTCGTCCTAATCTGGGGCGACGACCAGTACGAGAATTTCCGTGAAGACTGCGTGCCATCGTTCTGCGTCCTCGCTTATGACGTTTTTGAGTTCCAGCCATGGAAAAATTACCGCCGAGGAAGGAACGTCTGGGGCGAGGCCGAGGATCACACTTTCGTTGCCAAGGGCCATCGCGCGGGAGGGAAGTACCTCGTGGAGGCGCTTCTGAAGGAAGGCATCGACATCGCCTACGCCTATAAGCCCCTTCACCATCCGCTCGGACATGCGTTTGCGAATTCGCTGCTCTATCTCGATTACGACCGGAAAGGATTTCCATATCCCGTTTTGCCTTTTTCGGTGAATGCCTACGGGCGCCTGCTCATCGCCAACAACAGCCTGCCGATTACGTCGGCGGCCGGCTCGCCACGGCGCAGCGACTTAACCGATTTCGATCCGCCCGCACCACAGCCGTGGCGCTGCTTTCAGGTGGGCGGCGCGATCGCACGCACGCTCGAGGCAAGCCCCTGGCGCGTTGCGGTCATCGCCTCCTCAAGTTGGAGCCACTCATTCCTCACAGAGAAGAACTGGGGGCTCTATCCCGATGTCGAGGCAGACAAGGTCTACTATCAGGCGTTGACCAAAGGTGACTGGGGTCTGTGGCGTGAGACAACACTGGAGGACGTCGAGGATCGCGGCCACCACGAACTGCTCAATTGGTTCTGCCTCGCCGGCGCGATGCACGAGCTTGATCGCGGAAAGCCCGACTCATCAACGTTCCTCGAGTCTTGGATCACCAGTTCGGACAAAGTATTTGCCGTGTTCCGGCCGGGCCGCTAAAGGAGCAAAACAATGCGCGTCTTATTGAGGGTTAATTTCTGCTGTTCCCATTACGGCCAAGGATTTGCGGCTACATAAGAATATTTGAATATGACGTTTACTTGACTTGGACGGGTTGGTTATAGTTTGTTTTTGGATTCTTGACAATCGTTGGAACGTGCGGTGCTGAAGCGGTTGTCCATAGGTGTTCGCCTGGCGACTGCTTACCGGAAAAATAGGCCCCGCCGGCGAGTGGCTCAGACCGGCCACAAGCGGAACTAGACCCTAGCGGCGCAAAAGCGGTCGTTGGCTGGCTCTTGGCATCATAAGTGGTGCCCCCAAATGTGGGATACTTTATCCGAAGTCAGTCCGACGCAGAGCTTGGGGCGTCGAGGACTGGTTCTGCGGGGTTTCACGATTCAATTCAAACGTTGGGCGTCACGAACACCTGGCTCTCGCGAAATCTTCGAACCCGCTTCACTTCAGATCAACCTCCTGTCACCAAAGTAGGGGAACTGGCAAATGAACACTTCTTCGACTTTCGTTGCTGCTGTTGGTGACGATTATGAGGCACTAATGGGGCGCTGGAGCCAGCGCCTCGCGGTGGCCTTCCTGGATTTTGTTGACGTAGCGGACGGCGAACGAGTCCTTGACGTTGGCTGCGGCACCGGTCATTTGGCATTCGCCGTTGCCGGTAGGTCACCGGGCAGTGAGATTCGGGCGGTTGACTTCGCTCCCGCTTACATCGAATACGCGAATCGCAACAATCAAAGTCCAAGGGTCCACTTTACAGTCGGAGACGCCTGCGCGTTGGAGTTCCCGAGTCAGAGCTTTGATCGAGTGCTATCGCTCCTGGTCCTGCACTTCGTTCCGCAGCCGGAAAAGGCGATCGCGGAGATGTGTCGCGTTGCAAAGCCTGGCGGCGTCGTAGGCGCGGCGGTTTGGGATGCCCGCGGTGGGTTCGTCGCGAATCGGCTGTTTTTTGATACAGCAGCTACGCTTGATCCGAAAGCGAACGCGCGTCGCGCCCGCAACTACACTCGCCCGATGACGCGGCCAGGCGAACTGCCCGCAGCATGGCGCGCGGCGGGGTTTGACAACGTTGTCGAGACGGAACTTTGCATTCGAATGGAGTTCTCATGTTTTTCCGACTACTGGACACCTTACGCCGGGAGGGACGGACCGGGTGCTGAGTACGTCATGACCCTTGGTGCGGCGGAGCGCTCGAAGCTCGAAGATGCAGTCAAGGCTGCTTATCTTGACGGCGAAGTCGATGGCCCCCGCTCCTTCGCTGCGCTCGCTTGGGCTGTAAAGGGCACCGCACCTTATTGACGGCAGAAGTTTTGAGGCATCCAGTGGCACCCAACTCTTCGCTGGTTCGGACGCGCTGCGCGCGTCGCACAGCTTCACATTGGCTTGCGTATGTGTACCGCACGGACCATTTCGCGGAGCGAGCGGTTCGCGCAAACCAAACATCAACCCCGCAACGTCAGGGAAAACAATATGAGTGTTCTAAGAATTGCCGCGTTCTCTGATGGGGACATCGGGGGAAATCCCGCGGGCGTGTTGATTGCCGATGAGCTTCCCAACGAATCCGAGATGCAGCGAATCGCAGCAGAGGTTGGGTTCTCGGAAACCGCCTTTGCCGCTCCGGCCGGCACTGGCTGGCGAGTACGTTATTTCTCGCCGGAATCCGAAGTGCCGTTCTGTGGTCATGCAACCTTGAACGGACAAACTCGCCATCAGGGCTTGGCAATACTGAGTGGCCTCACTAAGCAGTATGTCGTCCGCAATTATCCACGACGCGCCGATTCGCAGCGTTTCCATGACTGATCAAGCTGCTGCCGTAGAGGAAAGTAAAGTTGACAACACGGCACTCCGGATGCGTTGTTTCCTTTCCTTTACGGTAGTGCGGTGACGTTGCGGCAATTGCACGCTGGGGTGCTGCGCGCATGAGTGCCTTGCAGTACGCGGAAGATACAGCGGGCAGTCATTCTCTAACAATGTTGCTTAAAATCAGATAGTAGTATTGTTCACTATTCACGCTGACACGCGTTTGGCATGTCGAAACAGATTGCCGGGATCGTATGCGGTACTTGATAGGCTGACGTTCGTTTTGCTTACCACCAGCGGCCTCAGAACACCCGGTCGATGGCCAGGCCCAGCGCCATGCTGCCGGCATAGTCCGCCTGAGGACCACTCTGCAGCGGGTGATAGCGGGCACCCTGAATGTCGCGGAAACGCCGTTCCAGCCCGGCCGTCCGGTAGAAGGCTGCCCCTCCCGCAGCCTCCATGGCGAGCTCCACCGCCGAGATGGCATGGCGTGCCACCAAGGTGCGCCCGATCATCACCTCGTTGACGCTCGCGGCACTCGGCTTATTTTCCAGCACCGTCGCCACCATCGCCCGGTGCGCCATCTGCGCGCCGCGCAGCTCGGTCTCCATTTGCCCGACCAGCGTGGTCACGTGCGAATCCGGGCGCCGCTTCTTGGCCATCGCCACCGCGATGTCGCGCGCGCTCTCGGCGATGCCCAGATAAACGGCGTAGATCAGCGGGAAGGCGATAGTCGCAATGGTCTGGAACAGCGGATGCCATTCGCCTGCCTTGCGCTTCAATGCCACGCCGGCATCCGGCACCACGTGCCCGTCGATTAGGATGTCGTGCGAGCCGGTGCCGCGCATGCCCATGGCCTTCCACACCGGAACGATCTTCACCTGCGGCGAGTCCATCGGGATGCCGAAATGCAACACCTGCGGACCGCTGCCGTCGCCTTCCCACACCGCCGACGTCATCAGTAGGCTGCCGATGGGGGCACCGGAGGAGAATATCTTGCGCGCGGTGATGCGAAAGCCACCATCGACCTTCTCCGCCGTGCCGGAGCCGGCAATCCAGTCGCTGCCGCCGCTGGAGAGCACGATGATGCGTTCGGCGGCGATGCGCTTTAGCAGCGGCGCCACCGGCACCGCCTTCTGATGCACCCAGCGCCAGGCCGGGACGGCGACCTGGTGGGTATGCATGGAAAAGGCCAGCGCGGTCGAGCTGCAATGATGTGCCAGCTCGCGCAGCATCGCCGCCAGCTCGGCCACGTCATGGCCGCCGCCGCCGAATTCCTTGGGTACGCCGGCTTCGATCAGGCCGGCCTCGCGCAGTGCGGCATAGTTCTCAGCGACGAAATCGTCGCTCTCGTCGAATTGGGCGGCGCGGGCGCCGAATTGCTCACCCAAACGGCGGGCGACCTGGACCAAGTCACTGTCCTGGTGAGAGGTGGATTTCAATTCTGGAATCGCAGACATAGGTATCTCCTAGTTAAACATAAAGACTCGTCAGTGATGGCGCCAATGATTGCCCGCACCTCGCACACGCGGTTGACGGGGAAGCCGCTGCAGCGAGCGCTGTGCACCTTGTCGTATCCACCGTCACGTCGTGCCGAATGAGACATATCGATATTCAGCCCACCTTTGCACACCGCGAGTCCGGCGCAGGTTGCACAGACGGTAGTATCCGGGGATATGATAGGGCACTGTTGATCGAACATCCTGCGTTTTTGCGCGAGACGCCGGAATTGCTGATAATGCACTCATGGACGCCCTATCTGATGCGCTGCGCGTGCTTCGCCTGACTGGCGCCGTGTTCGTCGATGCGGAAAATACGGCGCCTTGGTGCGTCACGTCGTACAGCGGAAACCCGACGGGTCCGGGACTGCCGAGCGGCCCGAACATCGTGTTCTTCCACGTGTTTACCGAAGGCCGCTGCAAGGCGCGGCTAGCCGACGGCGGTGACACGCTGGAGATCACAGCGGGCGACTTGGTCATGCTGCCGCGGGACGACCACCATCTGCTCGGCAGCGATCTGCGCCTGCCGCCGACGCCAGCCGATCGCCTCGTACAGCCTGCCGGCGACCGCGGGTACCTGCGCATCGAGCACGGCGGCGGTGGCGAGAAAACCCGTTTCGTGTGCGGCTATTTGCGCTTCGACGAGCGGCTGTGTGGACCCATCCTGCGGACGCTGCCACGCCTCCTGCGCGTTCAGCTGGGCGAGGCGCAGGCACCCGCCTGGGTCACGAACCTCCTGCAGATAGGGATGCGGGAAACGGCGGCTGCCCAGCCGGGCGGGGGGACCGTGCTTGTGAAGTTGTCAGAGCTGCTGTTCGTCGAGGCCATACGCCGCTATGTCGAGCAACTGCCGGAAGGAGAAACCGGATGGCTGGCCGGCTTGCGCGACCGGTTCGTTAGTCGAGCGCTGGCGCTGCTGCACGAGCGCCCGGATCATGCGTGGACGGTAGAGGCGCTGGCGGAGGAAGTCGCCTTGTCCCGATCCGCATTCGCGCAGCGGTTCACCGACATCATCGGGCAAGGCCCCATGCAGTACCTGACGCGCTGGCGCCTCACCATCGCCGCGCAGCGACTGCGTAGCGAGCATGCCAGTCTCGGTCGCATCGCGGCCGACAGCGGCTACGACTCCGGCGCGGCATTCAATCGCGCTTTCAAGCGTGCCTTCGGCACCACGCCCGCAGCTTGGCGCCGGGGTGCAGAATCAGGAAACAGCGGGTCAAAAGCCTCCTGAAACCTATGATTTGTTGCCGGGATATCGACCACGGTTGTTGCTGCGCGTAATGGATTGCCCATCCCTGCGCGAGTTACTTAACTCAGGCATTTGCACACTTATGATTTGATTCTTATGGCGAAATTGGTACTGAAAATTGATAACCTGTTATCGCGCGCGATGGGTAATCCAGCTCGCGTATGAACAATCTTCCTCATTCAGCGCTTCCGCTCAAGATAACGATTACGGGCGTGGTTGTGCAGAGCGTGAACCGGATGCTCAAATGGCAAGCGCGAACGGCAGCTTTCTGGAGCGTGCTGTGTCGGCTTAGGGTCGGGAGTGCGCAGTCGTCGTCATGGACAGCAGCCATTCGACCTAAATTCTTGAGCAATGACCGGTATCAGCATTGCGAACGTTGACGGATTGATAGGTATGGAACGGCTATGACAGAACAACA
>JAKFYK010000040.1 GCA_021730905.1 Betaproteobacteria bacterium
CTTAGCGTTCCTTCATGCGGCTGCGGGCGCGCTCGATGAACGACTCGTCCCTCGCGCCGAGCATGATGGTTTCGAGGTAAGGGAGGAACTTTCGTCCTTGCGCGTCGAAATAGGCGAGCTTGTTGTCGATGCCCTCGTCGGCGTGAAAATCGTAAAACTCCCCCGTCAGATAGGTCGCGTAGAGCGGCGGCGTCCAGTATTTCAGGCTGTCGAACAGGCTCTTGATGGCAGGCGGGGAAAAGCGAAAGTAGTCGTCCGGGTACTTGTGATAGCGCCATACCCACGGGTGACACGAGTACAGCGCGCCGCGCGGCGAGAGCAGCGTTTGAATGTTTTCCGCGAGCTTCCACGGCTTGGGGCAATGCTCCATCACCGAGCACATGATGACCAGATCGAAGCTCGCATGCGGCAAGCCGGCGGTGCCAGTGGAAAGATCGCCGACCACTTCCACGCCGTCGCCCGCCGACATATCCAAACCAACGTAGTCCTGGCCGGGAAAAAGATCGCGGAACGGTTCCGTGTTGCCGTAGTTTTTAGAGCCGACTTCGAGAATCCGGCCGGACATTCCCTTGAGGACATGCTTGGCGTACAAAAATTGGTTTTTTGATCCCATGACAGAAATCGTTTCAGTTATTTGCAATAACGGGTTTCATGGCCGGATATGGATCTTGTCACCGCAACCGGGATAGCGCTTTTTCAAGAACTTTTTCCCATTCGGAAGCAATGTGTTTCGGCGAATATGTCTCGGCAATGTAGTCCTGCGCGGATTGGATGCGTGCCGCGATCAACGACGGATTATCGGCCATCCAGGCTATGCCCTCGGCAATATCCGCGCCTATCCAGGCCCAGTCGCTGAACTCCATGTAGGAAGGAATCGGGTGGGCAACAACAAACCGTCCCGCCCACAGCGACTCGATGATGCGATTCGGGCTCTTCGCAAGAAACCGCGGATGATCCCCTAACGAAGGGATTACCACAAAATCGGTTGCGGCAAGCGAGTTCCACGTCTCCTGGCCCGACCACGCCGCGAATCGCAAAGCCAAATGATGCCGATGCCTGGCATTAAAATCCTTGCACTCGCGCTCGATACCCTCCACGCGCTGGGTAACAATCCGCAAATCCATCGGGGTTTTTTTTCCCGCCTGCAGCAGGACAGGCAGCGATTGCGTCAGGCTGTCGAGATTCACGGGATGCCCGAACCATAGCGCCTTGAGACGGCCGCCACCCGGAGACCAGCGCGCCTGCCCCCGTGACCCCTCGAACGGATCACTGATAACAACCGCTTCCTTGCCGCTTTCCTGCTTTACTTTTTGCTGTAACGCAGCGGATGTCGTTACCACGGTGCCGGCCAGTTCGATCATGCGCCGCAAATGCGGCCCGACGTGTCCATGCAACCGGTCGTCCGACAGGTCGAACACCGTATTTGCGCCTCGCGCCACCGATGCTTCAAGCAATTGTTCGATGAGTTGAGGCGCTTCATAGTTTCTTCGAAAAACAACAACATCCGAATCGTCGATCTGCCCGTGCACTGAATCAACACAGGTTGCATCCAGTCCGACGACCGCAGCCCGATGCCCGCGCGCAGCCAGCTCCCGGGCCGGAATGATCGCGCGATAGCGCACGCCGGCAACGTGGGAACGGGCACCCTCGGACGTTTCGGTCAACTCCGCCCGCGAAGCAATCCAGATTACCTTCACTTGCCGTTCACCTGCCCGCGCCACCCGATGAGCGGACGGGCGGAGTTTGGAGAACGCGGCAGGGGGCAGCGGCGCGGATCCCGTTCGGCGTGAACCCGGTTCACTAGCGGGTTCCGAATGGGTTCTCTGATCCCGCGCAACTATGTCGTGACATCGCAAGCCACCCTGTGCCGAGCAGCTAGATGCCCAGCGCTTTTAACTGCTTTTCAGGATAACGCGTGCCTGCCGTGACGTTGAGCGGGAATGCGTCGCTCAGGCGTTTGACTTCATCGGCACCGAGCTTGATATCGAGCGCGGCGCAATTTTGCTCAAGGAATACGCGGCGCTTGGTGCCGGGGATCGGCACGATGTCTGCGCCTTGCGCCAGCAACCAGGCGAGCGCAATCTGTGCCGGCGTGCATTGGTGTGACGCGGCTATGTCTTCGATAGGCTTCAGTAAATTACTGTTTTTATTGATGTTTTCTACAGCAAAGCGGGGATGGTCGCGACGCCGGTCGGAGGGCAGCAAAGCGTCCAGTGTTTTCATGGTGGCGGTTAAAAAGCCGCGCCCCAGCGGCGCGTACGGCATGAAGCCGATACCCAATTCACGGCAGGTCGGCAGGATACCGTTTTCAACATCGCGGCTCCACAGCGAATATTCGGTTTCGAGCGCGACAATCGGATGCACTTTGTTCGCACGCCGTATGGTGTCCGGTCCAGCCTCCGACAGTTGCAGGTAACGCACCTTACCCTGCTCCACCAGACGTTTCATCGCGCCCACGGTATCTTCAATCGGCACCGTGGCATCGACGCGGTGCAAACCGTAGATGTCGATCACCTCGACGCCAAGCTGTTTAAGGCTTTTTTCGCAGGCCTGCGGCACATAGTCGGGATGCCCGCCAGTCAACGCGGGAGCACCGCTACCATCGCCGCCGCGAGCACCGAGCGCGAGGTTGCCGAACTTGGTGGCAATCAACACCTTGTCGCGCTTGCCCTTAACTGCACGACCTACCAGCGCTTCATTGACGCCGCTACCGTAAGCATCCGACGTCACGATCAGATTGACGCCGAGGTCGATCGCGCGATGAATGGTCGCAATCGATTCGTCGTCGTTCGGCTTGCCGTAGCTGATCGACATGCCCATGCAGCCCAATCCCATCGCCGATACTACCGGACCCGTGTTACCCAGCTTAACTGTGCGCATATCGCCTCCTCTTTGTTGTATGGTGTTGTGTGGATTTATTTCGCGTAGCTGACCGTCAGACTGCCCACGCCCTCTACAAACCCTTCCAGCTTGTCGCCGCGCTGCACCGGCCCCACACCGGCGGGCGTGCCCGACATGATGAGATCGCCGGGACGCAGTGTGATCATTTTCGACAAATAGGAAATCGTCTCCGGAATATTCCAGATCAATTCCGAGAGATCGCCTTTCTGCTTGACCACGCCGTTGACCTTGAGCCAGATCGCGCCCTTGGCCGGGTGTCCCGCCATCGCCACGGTTTTCAACGCGGTACACGGCGCTGAATCGTCAAATGCCTTGCCCATTTCCCACGGGCGGCCCATTTTTTTGGCCTCGCCCTGCACGTCGCGGCGCGTCATGTCGAGACCGACGCCATAGCCGAACACGTGATCGAGCGCTTTTTCGACCGGGATATCCTTGCCGCCCTTGCCGATGGCCACCGTCATCTCGATTTCGTGATGCAAATCCTTGGTCGCCGTCGGATACGCAATGGTTGCGCCATTCGCCACAATCGCATCCGGCGGCTTCATGAAGAAAAATGGCGGCTCACGATCCGGGTCGTGGCCCATTTCCTTGGCATGTTCTGCGTAGTTGCGTCCCACGCAGTAAATACGGCCCACCGGAAATGCTTGATTGCTTTCGGCTACCGGCAAGGTGGTGATTCCGGGAAAATCTATGGCATAGGTCATTGTTTTGCTTTCGGTGTTGAGGTGTTACGAAACGGGCGCAGGCGGTTAGTGGGGCTTTGCTTCAACCGCGATCCAGAAGCCCTGCGGCATGCGATTAAAAGTCGTCAGTTCAAAACGCGACATGAACTTGGGCAACCACCACGACGGGGGTTGCTGGATGAGATGCGCGTTGCGGCCATCCGTCAGCATTTTGACTGCAGGACCGGTATGCACGGTAAATACACCGACACCTGTCGTGACGCGCCGGAGATCATCGAGCACATTGTCGATCAGCGCGGGCTCGATATGTTCCAGCACGTCGATGCACGCCACAAAGCGGCACGGCTTGGCCGGCACGGACCATTCCGGAATCGCGGGATCATAGTGATGTATGGTGAGCGGCACCTCCGAGTGCTCGCGCAGCGTCGTGCCCAACCGCCCCTTGCCTGCGCCATAATCCAGCAATTCCGTGGCGCCCACGGCATCCATCACCTGCGCCACCAGTGGCGCATATTCCACCGACGCCACCCCGTAATGCGGGTTTTTGTGCAGCTCCTGCTGCATGCGGCGGTAGGCTTCGCTGATCAGCGGTGCGCTGGTATCGCTCATGATGGGGTTGGAATAAAAGCCGCGGAAGGACGCGCCCGGCAGCAGGGGTGCAATTATCCGGGATTCCATCCGCCACGGTCAATCCGCAGCGTGAACGCCCCGTGCGACAATGCGCGCCACACGGCCACCCATCATGAGCGAAACTACCAGTCTGTGGGCATTGTTCGCCAGCAGCTTTCTCGCCGCGACACTGCTGCCAGGCGGGTCCGAGGCCGTCCTGTTCGGCGTGCTGAAACTGCATCCGAACGAGTTGTGGACGGCGCTGGCAGTAGCCACCTTCGGCAATACGCTGGGCGGTATGTCGTCTTATCTGATCGGACGCATCATTCCGCAAAAGACCGAACTCAAGGGGGTCGCGCGCGCGCAACAATACGGCGCGCCCATCCTGCTGCTGTCGTGGGTTCCGATTATCGGCGATCCGCTGTGTGTCGCCGCAGGATGGCTGCGGCTGAATCCGTGGATTTCCGCGCTATGCATCGCCGCGGGCAAGTTCGCACGTTACTGGATCATCGCCGTGCTGGCGGTATGATGAGCGACTTTGAGCAAGCAGAACAAAATGTCCTGTGAATTGTGCGCCACCATCGGCGGACAGTTGTTGTGGGAAGACAGCCGTTGCCGCATCGTGCTCATCCAAGAGCCCGGCTATTCCGGGTATTGCCGCGTGATCTGGAAAGCGCATACCGCGGAAATGACGGATCTCGCCGATGCGGATCGAGTGCATTGCATGCGAGTCGTGTTCGTCGTTGAAGCCGTGCTGCGTGAACTACTCGCGCCGGACAAGGTCAATCTTGCCAGTCTGGGCAATTTCACGCCGCACGTGCATTGGCATGTGATTCCGCGCTTTCACGACGACCCGCACTTCCCGCAGCCGATTTGGGGGGCGCGTCAACGCAATGGCCAAATCACGGGCACGGCTGACTTGCCGGATCGGATAGCGCGCGAGTTGGCGAGCCGTCTGGATGTGTGAAATACCCAAAATCACCCGCAAACCGTAAACTATTACCGGTTTTGCGAATTTTTAAGTGCAGGGCGTGACCTGGTTCACAGTCACACTTGCCGCAGATCATTAGGCTATGTTCGGCTGCTCGCGGCGGGAAACCGGGAGTAAGTTGGGAAATTTGGTAAATGCGCGGAAACTGCGCGGGAACCGTAGTAAAAATTTTAGATCAAGGAGATGCCCATGAGCATCCAGGCACAATCGCTGGCAAAGTCGTCCACGGCGCTGCAATTCCAGGATGCGGCAGGTTGCATGCGCTGGATCGCTGGCCTTCCCATCACCAACGTCCAGCTTGCACACCAGATGTTGTCCGAACAGGTCAGCGCGCTGACGGCGGCGGAATTGCCGGCTCTGGAACGGCTCAAGATACTGGAAGCGCTGAAAGAGACGTCGATGTTCACGCAGGCGGAAGTGGCCAAGCGCTACCTCGGCAAACCGCTGCCGCTGGACCAGGCGGATGCGCAAGCGTGGAAAAGCGTGGTGGGCCTGTGGACTGCGCTCGGCGCCAATTACCAGCGCTGCCTCGATGCCTATCGCGAAGGCGATCTGCCGATTTCGCCCTTTGCGGCGCTGGTCACCCTGCGTTGCCTGCGCGCGGCAGGACACGCTTTGTTTGAGCACTATCAGGTCTACCGCGAGCCGGAGGCGGCAGCCTGGCGCGCCTTCCACCAATTGTTTGCTTTTGCGGAAGAGCATGGCATCTCGCGCATGCGTGTGCAGGATGTGTTCGCGCGGCACGACGCCGATACCAGTTGCTCCGAGGCCTACGCGCACGGGCTGCTCGCCAGTCTGGCCAACCCCTACTCGCTGTCGGTGCGGCAAATGGCGTTCCTGCGGCGTTGGCTCGACAAGTGGTCATCGCTGGTGAACCTGTCGGCGCAGCCTTTGCCGCCGGGACCGATTCCGCCGATCGCGGTCGATTTCAACGGGGATGTCCCCGCGGTGCTTGCCGAACGCGTTACTCCAGGAACGTCGGTACGTTATCTCGATCTCGAACAAATCGCCAAGACGCTGCGCCAGACCATCAATTTGCTCAAGCAAGGGCAGACACCGGGCAAACTGGGACTGGGCGAGGATGCGCGCCAGCCCGGTTGTGAGAGCCTGATCATGCTGCTCTACGTGCAATGGTGCCGCGCCGGCACGCTGCGTACCGAAGAACGCCACCCTACCGACGAACCGGCGGAAGTATGCTTTGGCATCGTGGATTCACACAAACTGCTGGGCGGCGAAGCGGAGGCGCCCGCCAAAACGGAATTTTCATCTCGCGACAAATGGGAAATCGACAATCTGGGATATTCCATGCGCATGTCCACGTCGGCGACGCAATCCGCGATCAAGAAATCCGAGAACTGGCAGATACTCAATCAAAGCAATTCGGGATTCATGTGCATGTTGCGCGAACCGAGCGGCCTGTTGCGCCTGAATCACAATCAGTTGCTCGGCGTGCGGCATGGCGCGAATGCCGGCACCAGACTCGGCACCGTGCAATGGATCAAAGTCAATGCGCAGAACGAATGCCAATGCGGCGTGCGCATGTTCGCCGGCACGCCGAAAGCCATCTCGGTACGTCCGTCGAACTTCAATCTTCCCGGCACGCAAGGGTTCGAGCAGGCGCTGCTGTTGCCCGAAGCAACCATGCCGGCCACGCCCCTGTCGGTGATCCTGCCGGCGGGCTGGTTCCAGGCCGGTCGCATGATCGAGATCCAGGGTGAGAAGAAGCAAGTCGCCAAGCTGCTTACGCTGGTCGAGCGCGGCGCGGATTTCGACCGTGGTGCCGTCGCCATTATCGAATCACCGTAACCCGCTTTGCGCCGCGCAGCGGCTCGGTTATGATGCGCGTCCTGCTACTCACGGACGCGCATTGTCATGGCCGCATCCCATAGTAACCACAGTTCGCCGCTGCCCACCGAGATCAAGCTGCATCAGCTTTCGCGCATGCTTGAAATCTCGTTCGACGACGGCAGAACCTTTCAATTGCCGTGCGAATTCCTGCGCGTGTATTCGCCCTCCGCCGAAGTGCGCGGTCACGGGCCGGGGCAGGAAACCTTGCAGGTCGGCAAGAAAAACGTCGAAATCAAAGCGGTTGAGCCGGTCGGCAACTACGCCGTGCAGCTTGCGTTCTCTGACGGACACAACACCGGCATTTATTCGTGGGATCTGCTTTACGACTACGGCGCTCGCCGCGACGAACTGTGGACACAGTACCTGACGCGCCTCGAAGACGCCGGCAAAAGCCGGGAGTCCCCGTGAGCAGTACCGGCAACAACACGCACTTCGGCTACCAGCAAGTACCTGAAGACGAAAAAGCGCGCAAGGTCGAAGGCGTTTTTACCTCGGTCGCCGGCCGCTACGACCTGATGAACGATTTAATGTCGGCGGGTCTGCACCGGTTGTGGAAGCACTTCACCATCGATCAAAGCTATGTGCGCACCGGCGAGCGCGTGCTGGACGTCGCCGGTGGCACCGCTGATCTCGCGCGCGCATTTGCAAAACGGGTCGGCCCCACCGGCTCGGTAGTGCTTACCGATATCAACGCGGCCATGCTCGGCATTGGGCGCGACCGCCTGATCGACGACGGCGTATTTGCACCGGCGATCCAGTGCGATGCCGAAAAATTGCCTTTCAACTCCAATCATTTCGATTGCGTGAGCGTGGCCTTTGGCCTGCGCAACATGACCCACAAAGACAGGGCGCTGGCAGAGATGTTCCGCGTGTTGCGTCCGGGTGGCCGCTTGCTGGTGCTCGAATTCAGCCGCGTGTGGAAACCGCTGCAAGGCGTATATGACGCTTATTCGTTTAACGTGCTGCCGAGAATGGGCAAGATCGTTACCCAGGATGCAGATAGTTATCGTTATCTGGCCGAATCCATCCGCATGCATCCCGATCAGGAAACGTTAAAACAGATGCTGGAACAAACGGGGCTTGAACGTGTGGAATATTTCAATCTGGCTACCGGGGTGGCCGCGTTGCATCGCGGCTACAAACTATAACCGTAAGTATTTGTTTTTATTGATATTTTAATTGAGGCTTTACCCGGCATCCGGGCGTTCTATAATGGCGCGGCACCCACCCCTATAAAGATGGAGGAACATATGAAAAAGCTATTTGGGATTCTCGCAGTTAGTTTTGGATTCGCGATGGTCGCGGTCGATATGGCAGAAGCCGCCCGTGTAGGCGGCGGACGCAGTTCCGGACGCCAAAGCAGCAGCGCAACCAATTCAGCAGCGCCGGCGCAGAAAACTGCCCCCGCGCAACAAGCAGCACCGACACCCGCGCCAGCACCGTCGGGCATGAGCCGCTGGCTCGGGCCTTTGGCCGGTTTAGCCGCGGGCATCGGCCTCGCCTCCTTGTTCGGCAGCAGCGGCCTGGGCGCCGCCATGGGCGGCATCATGATGGTGATCCTGCTGCTGGGCGTGGGCTTTGTCATCTACCGCTTGCTCACGCGCAACAAATCCGCGCCACAACAACCCTTGGGCTACGCAGGTGCCGGCGCTGGCAACAGCACCGCCATACCAGCGCCGCAGGCACAACCGGCGCAATTCAGCGGCAACGCTGCAGCGCCCGGCTCACTGGCCGCGACGTTGGGCGGCGCTTCAGCGTTGAATCCGGTGTCTGCTCCCAGCCGCTGGCCCGCTGATTTCGATGTCGCCGAGTTCGAGCGTCAGGCCAAAATGAATTTCAACCGCCTGCAAGCCGCCAACGACGCTGGCGACGCCTCAACGCTGCGCGATTTCCTCACGCCGGAACTGTATCGCGAACTCGAAGGCGAAATGAAATCCGCGTGGGGTACGCCGCAGAAAACCGAAGCAGTCGATCTCCAGTCCGAAGTGCTGGAAGTGGTGACCGAAGGCGATCTTTATGTCGTCAGCGTGCGCTTCACCGGGCAGATCCGCGAGAACGGCGTGTTGGGCAATCTGAATGAAATCTGGCATCTTGAAAAGCCCGTCAGCGGCCGTTCCGGCTGGCGAGTATCGGGCATCCAGCAAGCGTCCTAACAAACGCACGCTTTCGTCTCATTTTCATAAAACGCCCGGCAAGTCCGGGCGTTTTTTTCCGCCATGGTTTCACCGCTTCCACCACTTTTACCGCTCTACCTCGCCCCTATCAACCGGCTGTTGCGGCAAAACCGTTGGGCGCTGGAACGATTGCGTCCGTTCAGCGGAAAAATCGTGCGTGCGGAATGCTTTCCGGTAACGATGCTGCTCGGTATAGGCGAAACCGGCGAAGCCGCAGCGCCTCCACCGGAATCAGCGCCCGACGTAACCATACGCCTGACCCCGGGTATTGCGCTGCGCCTCGCCGCGCGCGACGTGACTGCATGGAACGACATTGCGGTTGAAGGCGATCCGCAATTGGCCGCAGCGCTTAACCATATTGCGCGCAATATTCGATGGGATATGGAGGAAGACTTAAGCCGCATCTTCGGCGACATTACTGCCCACCGCATGGTCGAGACCGGGCGCAAACTCGATCACTGGAGCCGTCAGGGTGCAGACAATCTCGCTCGCTCCTTCGCTGAATACTGGACGGAAGAGCAACCGCTGATCGCGGGCCGTGCCGAGGTTGAACTATTCAACCGCGATGTCGATACGCTGCGCGACGATGTGGCGCGTCTCGAAAAACGCATCGAGCAGTTCACGACAGCAAATCACCACACCGGATAAAACGCGGCACCGCATGCCGCGCCGGCAGCCTGCGGTTACAATCAGCTTATGTATTTGTTTCGATTGCTGAAAATTATCGGCGTTGGCCTGCGCTTCGGGCTCGACGAATTTCTGCGCGGCCACGAACGCGTGAGCGGGCTGCACACGGTGTTGCGCGTGGTGCTGTTTTGGCGACGTTTTTCAGTGCCGCGCGCGGTGCGGCTGCGGTGTGCGCTGGAAACGCTGGGACCGATCTTCGTCAAGTTCGGACAGATACTGTCCACGCGGCGCGACCTGCTGCCGGAAGACATCGCCGATGAACTCGCCAAATTACAGGATCAGGTGCCGCCGTTTCCCGGTGATGACGCTGTGACGGTCATTGAACACGCGCACGGCAAACCGCTCAACGAAATCTTCCGTTCCTTCGACCGCACAGCGCTGGCCAGCGCCTCGGTCGCGCAAGTGCATCTGGCCGAACTGCATGATGGCCGCGAAGCTGCCGTCAAGATTTTGCGTCCCGGCATTGCGAAAGTCATCCGTGATGATCTCGAATTGCTCGATACCGGGGCGTCACTGATGGAGTGGTTGTGGACCGACGGCAAACGGTTAAAACCGCACGAGGTGGTCGCCGAGTTTGGCCGCCATCTCGACGATGAACTCGATCTGATGCGGGAGGCCGCCAATGCCAGCCAGTTGCGGCGCAATTTTGCCGGCTCGCCACTGCTGGCGGTGCCCGAAATATACTGGGAACACTGTTCGACCGAGGTGATGGTGATGCAGCGCATGCGCGGTACGCCGGTGTCGCGCGTCGATGCGTTGCGCGCGCAGGGCGTGGACATCGCGAAGCTCGCGCGAGCCGGCGTGGAAATTTTCTTTACTCAGGTATTCCGCGACGGCTTTTTTCATGCCGACATGCATCCCGGCAATATTTTCGTCACGCCGGCGGGCCAGTACGTCGCGCTCGACTTCGGCATCATGGGCACGCTGACGCCCACCGACAAGCATTATCTGGCGCGGAATTTCCTGGCATTCTTCCGCCGCGATTACCGGCGCGTGGCGGTCGCGCATATCGAATCGGGCTGGACACCGCCCGATACGCGCGTGGAGGAATTCGAGACGGCCATACGTGCCGTGTGCGAGCCGATCTTCGACAAGCCGCTCAAGGATATTTCGTTTGGCAAGCTGCTGCTGCGCCTGTTCCAGACCTCGCGGCGATTCAATATGGAGATTCAGCCGCAACTGGTGATGCTGCAGAAAACCCTGCTTAACATCGAAGGGCTGGGCCGCGACCTCGACCCTGACCTTGATCTGTGGGCGACCGCGAAACCTTTTCTGGAGCGCTGGATGTCGGAACAAATCGGCTGGCGCGCGCTGATTCGCCAGGTACAGGAGGAAGCGCCGTTCTGGTCAACCACGATTCCGCAACTGCCGCGGCTGATACATCGTGCCCTGAGTGAAGACCGCGTGGCGCCCCTGCAAAAGCAAGTCGAATCACTGCAACACCAACAGCAGCGACTGCGGCGTTCGCTGGCACTGGTTGCCACGCTGTTTGCGCTGAGTACGGCGCTGGTAGCACTGCTCTTCTGGCTGCGCTAGCTTTATAATCCTTGCGTTTCGGGTTCCGGGAGGCGCGCCGTGCTGATCTGGTTTGTGGTGATTTACCTGCTGGTCTCTCTCACCATTGGGTTGATCGCCGCTACGCGCGTGCACAACGCGAAGGATTTCGCGGTAGCGGGTCGGAACCTGCCGCTGCCCATTGTCATGGCGACTGTGTTCGCCACCTGGTTCGGCGCAGAAACCGTGCTCGGCATTTCTGCCACCTTCGTCAAGGACGGCCTGCGCGGCGTGGTGGCCGATCCATTCGGCTCTAGCCTGTGCCTGATCTTCGCCGGCCTGTTTTTCGCCGGCAAGCTTTACCGCATGAACCTGCTTACCATTGGCGACTACTATCGTTTGCGCTACAACCGCACGGTGGAAGTGTTGTGCACGCTGGCTATCGTGGCCTCTTATCTCGGCTGGGTATCGGCGCAAATCAAGGCGCTGGGACTGGTGTTCTTTGTAGTCACCGATGGCGCCATCAGCCAGCCGGTGGGGATGGTACTGGGCGCGGCCATCGTGCTGACCTACACCACCTTCGGCGGCATGCTGTCGGTGGCCATCCTCGATTTCGTGCAGATGACCGTCATCATGGGCGGCATGCTGTACATCGGCTATGTCATCTCGGGCATGACCGGCGGCGTCGGCACGGTGGTGTCGCATGCGTATACGGCCGGCAAGCTCGATTTCTTTCCCGAAGCAAAAATGACTGCCTGGATTCCGTTTATCGGCGCGTGGATCACCATGATGCTGGGATCAATCCCGCAGCAGGACGTGTTCCAGCGCATCACTTCGGCCAAGGACGAAAAAACCGCCGTGCGCGGATCCGTGCTCGGCGGTTCGATCTACTTCGTGTTCGCGTTCGTACCGATGTTTCTCGCCTATGCGGCGACGCTGGTGGACCCCAAGGTGTTCACCGAACTGCTTACCAAAGACTCGCAACTCATATTGCCCACGCTGATACTGCAGCACACGCCGCTGATCGCACAGGTGGTGTTCTTCGGCGCGCTGCTGTCCGCGATCATGAGCTGTTCCAGTGCGACACTGCTGGCGCCGTCGGTAGCGTTCTCGGAAAACATCATCCGCAACGCGTTTCCGAACATGACCGACCGCGTTTTCCTGCGCACCATGCGCATCGTGCTGGTGTGTTTTGCCTGCATCGTGCTGGTATTCGCGCTCAATTCCACGTCGAGCATCTTCAAGATGGTGGAAAACGCCTACAAAATCACGCTGGTGTCGGCGTTCTGGCCGCTGTTCCTCGGCCTCTACTGGAAGCGCGCCAGCACGCAGGGCGCGCTCGCCGGCATCGCGGCAGGGTTTTCCACCTGGGTACTACTGGAGTTTTTCGGCACGAATAACGAGGTGTGGCTGCCGCAATTGATCGGATTCGCCGCAGCCGGCGCAGCAATGACCGCGGGGTCTTTGCTGCCGCAAGTAGTAGGACACCCCACGCCACTGCATCCCGAAGCGCACATCCCGCATGCGCACGCCGCAAGCCACACGCACCACGTGCCGCCCACCGGCCACCACCATCACCCCGACGGCACACCACACAAGCACTGAGCATCGAACGTGGTCTCACACGCACGGCTGGGCGCTGTCATATTCGGTTTGCTCGCCTGCAATACGATCTACTACGTCCTCGCGGGTCGTTTGAGTGAAGCGCTGGAATCAGCGGCATGGTATGCGCTGCTGATTCTGTTCATGCTTGAAACCGCGCGCGCGCAGCGGCCACGTTCAGCGCGCACGCTTGCCACGATACATGGATTACGCCTGCTCGCCACGCTGGCCATTGCCGTAAGTGCTGTGCTCTACGTGCGTGAAAAAGAATGGCTGGATGCCAGCAATCTTTTCCTGTGGATTGCCGTGGTCGCGCTGCTGGAAATTGAAGTGCGGCGTCCCGCAGCCATCATCTCGCATCGCAAGAGCCTCACCACAGCGGCTACGCTGCTTTACGCCGCGCTCGGCATTCTGGTTGTAATTTGGCTGATACGCGGCGAATGGATGGACGCTTGGGATGCCGCGCTGTGGCTCAGCGCATTCGGCGTCCTCGAAATGGATTTGCTGCGCGCAGACATAAACAAAAAATAATATGCTTTAAAACAAGATGTCATAGTCTCTTGCGCTACGGCGACTGGCAATTCTGAATAGCGCGCGTTACAAACGCATGCGACAGCGCTTCGTCTTCCTTGAGGCCCAACTGCTCCAGCATCGGCACAATGGACGCCACAAACGGTTTGAGCAACGTGTCTTCCAGCGACACATGAAACGCCAGCGTCACCTGCGCCCCGAGGTGATCGGCAAAACGTCTGATACTGTCGTCCGCCGCGCGCGAAGCATGGTGTCCGTAAACCAGAATGTCCAGTGGAAATGTCGCAGCCGGAGGATCGGCGGGCAGGCTGCCGGACAAGGCGATGGTTATCGTTCCTGACCGCGCCAGCGCAGCACGCAACGCGTCACGCCCGAAGAGATCGCGACAGTGAACCGGTTGATGCGGTGCAAGCACTGCATCCACTGCCTCAAAAGCCGAATTCGTGAGGCAAACGACGGCTACACTGCGGCCGGCCTTGGCCGATTTGACCGCCTCGGCGCCAATGCCCCTAAAACAGGCCGCCGCCGTTTTCCACACCTGATCGTCTTTATGTTGCGCCGAGGATTTTTTTCCGAACAAATTTCCAAACATGTTGCTTTTCTTTCACGCGGTGTTACGTGTAGGCCACGCGAAACGCATCGACAAATGCCGCCAGCTCGGACTGCGGCAGCAGGTTGATGCCAGCGGCACCCTTGCGACCGCCGCCCGTCTCAAACCGCGAGCACAATTCGTCCGCACCCTGCGGACGGATGACCGGCGCGCGCACACTCACCGTATAACCGCCGGTCTTGGTGACGAGTACCGCATGCGCGCGGTTGGGGTGATCCTGTGCGAGCCGGTTGCCAAACACGCCATTCACACGGCGGCACCATGCGGCATCCGGCAAAATGTAGAGCGCCTTGCTCCCGTCGGAAAATTCCGCTTTGGTCTCGCTGGCACGAAAAAGATCTTCCTTGTATGCGCTCTTCAACACATCAAACACCGGTTCGTCGACCATGAACTCGCGCGGGTCGCGATACGGCATGATGGACTGATACAAATCCGCGGGGTGGTAATGCAAATCCTCGACGGTCTCGCCGTAAGCGTTGTAATTGAGACAATCGCCCAGTTCATGCAGGCGTGCGAGCCCGGTATGATCCAGATTGAGCGGCTGCGCTGCGCGTATCGCCGACGCGACAAGGTTGTCTCCGAACGCTGCCACCACCGCCCATGCGCGCTGACGACCCGACAGATAGCGGTCAACGATGAGACTGGTGCAAACGTCAGGCGCGGTATCGATGTGCGCGGTGAGTCCGGGGTGCCTCGGGATAACACCTGCCGCATGATGGTCGAAGTAGCAGCATTTCACCCCGCGACCGAGCAGTTTGCCCAGCGCCGCCGTATTGGTTTTCAGCGAAATATCGAGTACCGTGATTTCATCGCCGGCGTCTGCATTCACACGCTCCAGCAATTTCACGTCGCGCTTCACGCCGGTGATCCGTTCAGCGTCGCGCGGCTGTTCCAACCGCAACTGATGCAAAGCACAGATGCCGTCGGCGTCGCCGTTAAAAATGTCGTAATATTTGCTCAATGGCGTCTGTATCGAAACCGGAAGTTGCTGCCGGCCCGCCTCACGTTTACAAATTGGCGCTGGTACTGGCGTTAGCTTACCTGCTCACCATTGTCTACGCCAGCCTGCAACCCTTTCGCGGCTGGCGGCTGCCCCCCGAAGACCTTTACGGTTTTCTCACCGCCGCCTGGCCGCGCTACATCACGCTTGAGGACGTGCTGGGCAATGCCCTTGCCTATGTGCCGCTCGGCTTCATGCTGGCGTTGGGGTTGCGCCAGTTTTTTCGTCCCGGATTTTCGGTCATCACTGGCGCGCTGATCGCCCTTGCAGTCAGTATCGGCATGGAAAGTATTCAAATGTTTTTACCCGCGCGCATTCCGTCGAATGTGGACGTGCTCGCCAACGGCACCGGCGGTCTGATCGGCGCTCTGGCGGCGCCGCTCTTTTCACCGTCGCAGATGATCGGCGCGCGGCTCATCGTCTGGCGTGACCGGGTTTTCCGTCCGGGCGCACTCATTGAAACGGGATTGCTCATCGCGGGACTGTGGGTACTTACCCATCTCAATCCGCTAACGCAGATATTCGGCACCGGCAACCTGCGCGCCACCTTCGACCTGCCGGTATATTTTTTTCACACGCCCGGACTGCTGCTATCGGCGGAAGCGGCAGTGGTGTTTTTCAATCTGCTCGGCCTCGGGCTCATGCTATCCACATTGCTGCGGCCAAACGTTCGCCGGGGCCTGGTCATTGCGGGCTTCATTCTGGCAGCGATAGCACTCAAGATGATTATCGCCGCGGTATTCGCCATTCCACTGGGCGCGTTTGCGTGGATGACGCCCGGCGTAATGCTCGGCTTTGTCGCGGGCACGACGCTGCTGATGTCCCTGCTTTTGCTCGGGCACCAGGCGCGTCTATGGCTTTCGCTGCTATGCCTGCTGCTGGCGCTGGCGGCCATCAATCTCGCGCCGGACAATCCTTACTTCAATATGCCGCCGCGGATGGCCAGTGGCCGTTACAGTCATTTGCTCAGTTTTTCCGCCATACTTCGCGCCTTGTCAGAATTGTGGCCTTTGCTTGCGCTGGCCTACCTTGTCACCTTGTCGCGGCAGGACCGGGGGCAGCAAACGCCGGCATCGTGATCGGCATATAATGCGCCCCTGCCATCACCGCAACTCATTACCAAGAAAGGCAATATCGTGAGTTATTTCGAACGACATGTTTTTTTTTGTTGCAACCAGCGCGACGCCGGCGCGAACTGCTGCAACAACCACGGCGCGAGCAAAATCCGCGACTACGCCAAGGATAAGGTCAAATCACTCAAGCTGTCGGGCAAGGGCAAGGTACGCGTCAATATGGCGGGCTGCCTCGATCGTTGCGATGAAGGCCCGGTGATGGTGATATACCCGGAAGAGGTCTGGTACACCTACGTCGATCAGGAAGACGTGGACGAAATCGTGCAGGAACACCTGGTCAACGGCCGCGTGGTGGAGCGGTTGAAGATTTGAGATCCGGTGAAAAATGAACGCATGAACGGGTGAACGAGTCAGTACGAAGACCGACACCGGGGAAAGGGACCACCCCTTTCATTCGTCCACGCCTCTCTACTCCATGCCCTCCCCCGCCGAGCGCTTGCTGATCCCCGGACCCGCAGGCAGTATCGAAATCGACATCCATGATTCGGGCGAACCGCGGCGCGGCATCGCGCTCATCGCGCATCCCAATCCTTTGCAGGGCGGCACCAAAGACAACAAGGTGGTGACAACCCTTGCACGCGCGCTTGCGGGGTTGGGCTATGTCGCCGTGCGTCCGAATTTTCGCGGGGTAGGTGCGAGCGAAGGCAGGCACGACCAAGGCATCGGCGAGACCGACGATCTGATCGCCGTGGCCGAGTACGCCAAGGCTCGCTTCAATACGCAAATCCTGTTACTGGCGGGATTTTCGTTCGGCAGCTTCGTGCAAACGCGTGTCGCGAAACGCGTCGATTGCGAACGCATGGTGCTGGTGGGCCCGGCGGTCAATCGCTTTGCAGCGGAGACCGTGCCGGAAAATACACTGGTCGTTCACGGCGAACTGGACGACGTTGTACCGCTTGCGGCCGTACTCGATTGGGCACGTCCGCAGAATCTGCCGCTGGTGGTGGTGCCCGGCGGCGAGCATTTCTTCCACGGCCGGCTGAACCTGCTGTCGCAAATCGTCGCCCGCTGGTGCGCATGACGCATTTGGCGGTCAGCGGGTTGCGCAAATCCTATGATGGCCGCGAGGTCGTTGCAGGCGTTGATTTCGAATTGGCACCCGGAGAATGTTTTGGCCTGCTCGGCCCCAATGGCGCAGGCAAAACCACCACGCTGCGTCTCGCGCTGGGACTCGCGCAACCCGACAGCGGCTGCATCACCCTGCTGGGTCACAACGTTGCCACGCACGCGCGCGAGGCGCGCGCACGCGTCGGCGTAGTCCCGCAGCTCGACAATCTCGACCCTGATTTTACGGTGCGTGAAAACCTCCTCGTCTATGGACGTTATTTCGGCATGACACGTGCCGGTGTAGAACGGCGCATCCCCGAATTGCTGGATTACGCGGAGTTGACCGCGCGTGCCGATGCGCGCATTCAAACACTGTCCGGCGGCATGAAGCGGCGGCTGACGCTGGCGCGCGCATTGATCAACGACCCTGATTTGCTGTTTCTGGACGAGCCGACTACCGGGCTTGATCCGCAGGCGCGGCACCTGATCTGGGAACGGCTGCGGCAACTCATGCTGCGCGGCAAAACGCTGCTGCTCACCACGCATTTCATGGAAGAAGCGGAGCGCTTGTGCCATCGCCTCGCCATCATGGATCACGGGCGCATTATTTCCATCGGCACGCCGCGCGAACTGATCGCGGCCAATATCGAACCGGAGGTGCTTGAAGTGTACGGCGATGGCGCCGATGAGTGGGCAGCGGCCGTCGGCAACAAACTCGCAGAACGCTGCGAAACGCATGGTGAAACTGTCTTTTGTTATGCGCGCGACGCGCACGCCCTCGTCGCCGACCTGGCAGATCGCAACGACATACGTTACCTGCACCGCCGCGCGAATCTTGAGGACGTGTTTCTCAAGCTCACCGGCCGCGAACTGCGAGACTGATCGCCATGACCACCACCTCAGCGGCATTCAGCCTGCGCTTCATCCACGTATGGCGGCGCAACCTGCTGGTGTGGCGCAAACTCGCAATACCCTCGGTACTGGGCAATCTCGCCGACCCGCTGCTCTACATGGTGGGACTCGGCTATGGCCTTGGCAGCATGCTGCCGCAGATGCAGGGCGTGAGTTACGTGGCGTTTCTGGCCGGCGGCGTGGTGTGTTCCTCGACCATGATGACAGCCTCGTTTGAAGCCATGTACTCGGCGTTTTCGCGCATGCACGTGCAGCGCACCTGGGATGCGATTATCAATGCACCGTTGACGCTCGACGATGTGGTGCTGGGCGAACTCGTTTGGGCGGCTAGCAAAAGCGTGCTCTCGGGTTGCGCGGTGTTGGTTGTCGCAACCACGCTCGGACTTGTCGGATCATCCTTGGCACTGCTCATCGTTCCGGTGATACTGCTCACCGGCCTGGTATTCGCCGGGCTGGGCCTGATCATTACGGCATTGTCGCCCAGCTATGATTTCTTCATGTATTACTTCACGCTCGCCATCACGCCTATGATGCTGCTGTGCGGCGTGTTCTTTCCGCTCGAACAATTGCCTGGCGTGGCGCAAGCAGCGGCGCAGGTGCTGCCGCTGTCACACGCCGTAGCACTGTCGCGTCCGCTGATGAACGGCGTGCTGCCCGATCACGCCTGGCTGCATGCGCTGGTGCTGGCGCTTTACGCCGGTGTAAGCTACAGCGTGGCGCGCCACTTGTTGAAAAAAAGAATTCTCAAGTAAACCAATATGTTATGGATTAAAACGCTGCATATCGTATTCGTCACTGCCTGGTTCGCGGGGCTGTTCTATTTGCCGCGCATCCTGGTCAATCTGGCGATGGAGACGGACGCGGCAGCCAATGCCCGTCTGTTGACGATGGCGCGCAAGCTCTACCGCTTCATGACGCTGTTGGCAATTCCCGCGCTGGGATTCGGCGTGTGGCTGTGGCTTGGCTACGGAATCAGCGGCGGCTGGCTGCATGCCAAGCTGGCGCTGGTGGCGCTGCTGGCCGGTTATCACCATGCTTGTCAACGGCTGCTGCAGAAATTTGAGCAGTGCCGCAACACGCGCACACATGTATGGTTTCGCTGGTTTAATGAAGTACCGGTGATTATTTTGCTGCTGATTGTCATCCTGGTTGTGGTCAAGCCGTTTTGATTTTCATGCGACTTTATATTGCGCTGCTAATGCTGGCTTTGCTGCCGAAAGCTGTTCACGCCGAAGCCAGCATCATTGTGCAGCAATCGCCTCTGGCAGGCTTTCAGTTTTGCGATGGCAAAGCGCGGTGGGATGAGATGAAGCCTGGCGACACGCTGACCCTGGTGCGGGAACGCGACAATCCGCACGACGCCAACGCCGTGCGCATCGAGTGGAACGGCAGCCGGCTCGGCTATATTCCGCGCCGCGAAAACGCCGATGTCGCGCGGCAAATGGATCGCGGCGCGCCAGTCAAGGCGCGCATCGTCAAACTGACTCAGGCGCGTAACCCCTGGCAGCGTATTTTGTTCGAGGTCTACGTTGATCTGTAATGCCTCAGTGAAAAGCGTGTGAACCAGATGCCTGGAAGCGCGCATTTTTTTGCGAGCTGTCCGCGCGGGCTTGAGTCTGTGCTCGCCAGGGAACTCACGGCGCTGGCTGCATCCGACGTCAAAGCGGTCGATGGCGGCGTGCATTTCTCGGGTGCGCTCGCGCTGGGTTACGCCGCCAACCTGCACAGCCGCGTGGCAAGCCGCGTGTTATGGCGTGTCGGCCAGTCGCGCTACCGTACTGATCAGGATATTTACGATGTCTCGCGCCGGCTCGATTGGCCGGCATGGTTCAGCGTGGATCGCACTTTGCGGGTGAACGTGTCCGCGATAAAAGCGCCGGTAAAAAGCCTCGATTTCATTACGCTGCGTATCAAGGACGCGATCTGCGACGCTTTTCGCGCGCACAACGGCGGGCGGCCCAGCATCGATACCCACGCGCCGGATGTGCGCGTGCATGCGTTTCTCACCGCAAGCGATCTCACGCTGTATCTCGACACCTCTGGCGAACCCCTGTTCAAGCGCGGTTACCGGCGCGAGGCGGGTGATGCGCCGCTGCGCGAAAATCTTGCTGCGGGCATGCTGGCGCTATCAGGCTGGACGCCTGACGTTGCGCTGCTCGATCCGATGTGTGGCAGTGGCACTATCCTGTGCGAAGCCGCGCAGATGGCGGCAAACCGCGCGCCCGGTATTGGCCGCGCCTTTGGCTTCGAAAAGTTCCTGAATTTCGATGCTCAAACCTGGGATGCACTGCGAAACATCGCTTACGCATCTGAAAATAACTCAATAAAAACAAATATTTACGGATCGGACCTGCGAGGCGATGCACTGCAGCTTGCACGCGCCAATCTTGAGGAGCTCGACCTGGTTACCAAGGTCACGTTAAAGCAAGCCAACGTGTTTGAAATGCCGCCCCCCGCCCCATCGGGCATCATCGTCACCAATCCGCCCTATGGCGTGCGCATGGAGGATCGCGACGACCTCGCCGCGTTCTATCCCAAATTGGGTGACGCGTTGAAGAAAAATTTCAGTGGCTGGACAGCTTACATCCTGTCATCGGACATGCAGCTCGCGAAGCGTATCGGCTTGGCCGCGTCAAAGCGCACGCCGCTGTTCAACGGCGCACTGGAATGCCGGCTGTTTGAATACAAGCTGGTAGCCGGCAGCATGCGGCGCGCGAAGCCGGCGCCAGTTGCCACGCCGGTGCAGGATTAGCCGGCAGCGCGCGCCAGCAGCGACACGCCGATCAGCATCAGCAGCGCGCTCACCAGCTTGGATACCTGCGAACGTGACACACGCGCGTGCAACCGATTGCCGAGCCACAACCCCGCAAACATAATAGGCGCGAGCACCGCGAAGCCGATCACGCACTTCCACAGCATGAATCCGCCCGCGATAAATACCAGCAGGCGTATCGAGGTGGACAGCAGCACCATATTGGACAGCGTGGCTCGCAGCACGGACTTGTCGGCGCACCGCCGCGACAGATAGACCGCATACGGCGGCGCGCCCACGCCGAACAGCGTGCCCATGGCGCCGCCGGCGAATCCGGAAACAGGCGCCCAGTGCCGGCTGATCATGGTCGCGGTTTCTCCCTCGCGCAGCGCATAAATCGCATACGCCACCAGCAGTAAACCGAATCCGGCCAAGGTGGCGTTGCGCGGCAACCACACCAGCAGCACCACGCCGACCACCGCGCCGATCAGCGAAAACGGCGCCATCCATTTGAGTTCCGTAATATCGGCATCGCGCGAGAATCGTCTGCCCAACGCCAGCGACGCCAGCACATCCAGCAACACGCACAGCGGCAGCACGAACTCCAGGGGGAAAAAATGCGACAACACCGACGTGGTGAACAGCGCGGCGCCGAACGCGGTAACCCCAAAAATGACGTACGCGCCGAACGTCACCACGGCGGCGATGACAAAGGTCTCGAGATCAAAGGGAATATTCAAGAAGCAAAAACGCCGGCTTTGACCCCGGCGTTTGCCCGTACATCAGCGGCGTGCGTGATCAGGTGATTTGCAGATGTTCAATGCCGGTCATGACGTCCCGATCCTTGGCTTCCTTGCCCTGGAGTTTGATCATCAGCCGCAGTTCATTGAGCGAATCGGCATTGCGCAACGCATCCTCGTAACTGACGAGACCGCCTTCATACAGATCGAACAGCGCCTGGTCGAAGGTCTGCATGCCGAGTTCACGCGATTTCTTCATAATTTCCTTGATCTCATGCACCTCACCCTTGAAGATCAAATCGGAGATCAGCGGCGAATTGAGCATGATCTCCACCGCCGCCGCGCGTCCTTTGCCGTCGCGCTTGGGCAGCAGGCGCTGTGACACGATGCCGCGCAGGTTCAGCGACAGATCCATCAGCAGTTGGTGCCGGCGTTCTTCCGGGAAGAAGTTGATGATGCGATCCAGCGCCTGGTTGGCGCTGTTCGCGTGCAGCGTTGCCATGCACAGGTGGCCGGTTTCAGCAAAGGCAATGGCGTAATCCATGGTGTCGCGGTCGCGAATCTCGCCGATCAGAATTACATCAGGCGCCTGACGCAGGGTATTCTTCAGCGCCGCGTGCCATGAATCAGTGTCCACGCCGACTTCGCGCTGCGTGATGACGCAATTCTTGTGTTCATGCACAAACTCGATCGGGTCTTCGATGGTAATGATGTGCCCGTGACTGTTCTCGTTGCGGTGCCCGACCATCGCCGCCAGCGAGGTTGACTTGCCCGATCCCGTGCCGCCGACCATGATCACTAGTCCGCGCTTGGTCATCACCACTTCCTTCAGCACGCCCGGCAACCCGAGTTCGTCGAAATTCGGTATTTTCGCCACGATAGTGCGCAGCACCATGCCCACACGCCCCTGCTGCACGAAGGCGCTCACGCGGAAGCGTCCGATGCCGCCAGGGCTGATCGCGAAATTGCATTCCTTGGTGGATTCGAATTCTGCCGACTGCTTGTCGTTCATCATGGCGGCGGCCAGATCCGCCGTGTGCTGCGCGGTCAGCGCCTGATTGGCAACCGGCGTCATCTTGCCGTCGAGCTTGATCGCAGGCGGGAAACCTGCCGTGATGAACAGATCGGACGCCTTCTTCGAGACCATTGCTCGCAGCAGGTCGTGCATGAATTTAACACCCTGGTCTCTGTCCATCCGTGTCTCCCGCGTTCAATGATGTAAGTGGGTTAGGTAACGAAAGCACCTGATTTACGTAACTAAGTATCGCAACCGCTTAGTTGAAATTGTCCTTGTTCGCCGCCTTATTGCGCGCCTCTTCCTTGCTGATGACATTGCGCTTGACCAGATCCGTCAGGTTCTGATCGAGGGTCTGCATGCCGAGTTGCGCGCCGGTCTGAATCGCTGAATACATCTGCGCCACTTTGCCTTCGCGTATCAGGTTGCGGATCGCCGGCGTGCCGACCATGATCTCGTGCGCAGCGACGCGGCTGGTGCCGTCCTTGGTTTTAAGCAGCGTCTGCGAAATGACCGCGCGCAGCGATTCCGACAGCATCGCGCGCATCATTTCCTTTTCTTCCGCCGGGAACACGTCGATGATGCGGTCGATGGTCTTGGCCGCCGAACTGGTATGCAGCGTGCCAAACACCAAGTGGCCGGTCTCGGCAGCGGTCATCGCAAGACGTATGGTTTCCAGATCGCGCATCTCGCCCACCAGAATAATATCCGGGTCTTCACGCAGCGCCGAGCGCAGCGCATTGGCGAACGACAGCGTATGCGGCCCGACTTCGCGCTGGTTCATCAGGCATTTCTTGGATTCGTGCACGAACTCGATCGGATCTTCAACGGTGAGGATATGGCCGTATTCGTTTTCGTTGACGTGGTTGACCATCGCCGCCAGCGTCGTCGACTTGCCGGAACCGGTGGGACCGGTCACCAGCACCACGCCGCGCGGCTGGTTGGCAATTTCGCCGAACACCTTGGGCGCCTTCAGGTCTTCCAGCGAAAGCACTTTCGACGGAATGGTACGAAACACGCCGCCCGCGCCGCGATTCTGGTTAAATGCATTGACGCGAAAGCGCGCCAGATTGGGAATCTCAAACGAAAAATCGCATTCGAGATTTTCTTCGTAGAACTTGCGCTGGCCGTCGTTCATGATGTCGTACACCATGGCATGCACGTCCTTGTGCTCCAGCGGCGGCAGATTGATGCGCCGGATGTCGCCGTGCACACGGATCATCGGGGGCAGGCCCGAGGACAGATGCAGGTCGGAAGCTTTGTTCTTGACTACGAAGGCCAGCAGCTCGGAGATGTCCATTATAATTTCCCTGAAAAGCCTGAATCCAGTTGTACTGCAGCGGCCCCCCGGCCGCTGCGCAAACTAAGGTATTGATTCTACGCCAATCCGGCTATGGCACGCACCCGCAAATTATGACGCCAATTTCCGCCAACTTGCAAGCCGTAAAGACGCGCATGGCGGCGGCAGCGCGCGCAGCGGGCCGTCCCGCGGAATCCATCACCTTGCTTGCCGTGAGCAAAACCTTCGACACCGCGCGGATTCGCGAGTGTCACGCCGCCGGACAGCGCGCGTTCGGCGAAAACTACGTGCAGGAAGCGCTGGGCAAAATAGCCGCCCTGGCGGACTGCGACATGGCGTGGCACATGATCGGCCCGATTCAGAGCAACAAGACCCGCGCCATCGCCGAACACTTCCAATGGGTACACAGCGTCGAACGGGACAAAATCGCGCTGCGCCTGAACGCGTCGAGGCCCGCCGATTTGCCGCCGCTCAATATCTGCATACAAGTCAATGTCAGCGGGGAAACCAGCAAGTCCGGCATCGGGCCGGGCATGGAAATCGCGCTCGCCGACGTCATCTCGAATCTGCCGCGCCTGCGGCTGCGCGGATTGATGGCCGTCCCTGAACCGACATCGGACACGACGCTGCGGCGGCAGCGGTTTGCACAACTGCGCGAAATGCACGAAAACCTGATGGCGCGCGGGCACGCACTCGACACGCTGTCGATGGGCATGTCGGACGACATGGAAGAGGCCATCGCCGAAGGCGCGACGATGGTGCGCATCGGCACAGCCATCTTCGGCGCAAGAACATAAGTCGTGAAAAAGAAGGGGTGAAATGTGAACAGTAACCGCTCGTGGCGCGCTACCATTGCAATCGCCCTTCACTCCTCACTGCCCTAACCAAATGAACATCACCTTCATCGGCGGCGGCAACATGGCGACCGCGATCATCGGCGGTCTCCTGCAACGCCAGTGGGACCCAAAGCAACTATGTGTTGTCGAAATCATGGCTGCTGCGCGCGAAAAGCTCGAACAGACGTACCAAGTCCGGACTTTCCCCGCCGTGAATGCCGAATCGATGCAATCCGATTGCGTGATACTGGCAATAAAACCTCAGCAGATGCATGAAGTGGCGGCGCAGCTCGCACCGTTGATCGGTGGTGCGCTGGTGATTTCTATAGCGGCCGGCATACGCGGCACAGACCTGTCGCGCTGGCTCGGCAATCACCAACGCATCGTGCGTGTGATGCCCAATACGCCGGCGCTGCTGCTGGCCGGCGTATCCGGCCTCTACGCCATGCCGGGCGTTGCCAACGCTGACCGCAATCGTACCGAAGACATCATGGGCGCGGTCGGCGCCACGGTATGGGTGGAGCGCGAAGAAGACATCGATACCGTGACCGCGGTGTCCGGCAGCGGTCCCGCGTATGTGTTTTACTTCATCGAAGCGCTGGAGCTGGCGGCACGCGAGCTCGGCATGAACGCCGATGCGGCAAGACAGCTCGCAGTCACTACATTTACCGGCGCATCCAAACTCGCGGCGCACAGCACGGAAGATGCGGCAACGCTGCGCGCGCGCGTGACCTCGAAAGGCGGCACCACCGAGCGCGCCATCGCATCCATGGAAAACGACCACATCAGAGCCGCGATCGTGCGCGCGGTGAAAGCCGCTGCGGATCGTTCGCGCGAACTGGGCGACGAATTGGGGCGCGGGTGACTGGATTCCGATCGGAATATATAACTATATGTTTTTAAAGTATTTTTATGATTGACGATGCGTTGCTTTATCTGCTCCAGACGCTCGGCGGATTTTTCGCCGGGATGTTGCTGCTGCGTTTCTGGATGCAGTGGTGCCGCGCACCCATACGCAATCCGCTGTCGGAATTTGTGCAGGCATTGACCAATTTCGCCGTGTTGCCCGCGCGCCGCGTCATTCCCGGGCTGTGGGGGCTGGATCTGGCGACGCTGGTTTTATCGTGGCTGGTTCTGGTGATCGAGGCCGTGCTGATGTTGGCGATCAAGGGCATGGCGCCGGCATCCGGCGCCGCGATCGGCATGGTGTTGCTGCTGGCGCTGGTAATGTTGATGCGGCTTGCGGTTTATCTCGCCATCGGCAGCCTCATCCTGCTGGTGATTATCTCGTGGGTCAATCCGGCGAGTCCGATGTACTCGCTGATCAATACCCTCACGCGCCCTCTGCTCAGGCCGATACAACGCCTTGTTCCGCCGATCGGCATGGTAGATCTCTCACCGCTGGTCGCGCTGCTGTTGTTGCAACTGATATTGATGGTGCCGCTGGCTTATCTGGAGCGGATGATTGGCTTCATCATCTGATCGGCCGGAAAACTTTCTGACGCACGATCCGGATCGCAACCGGATAGTGCTTAACGTTCACCTGCAGCCCGGCGCCAAATCCAATGCGATTGCGGGTGAACACGGCGGCGCCTTGAAGATTCGCATCGCGGCGCCGGCGGTCGACAACAAAGCCAATGCCGCACTGGTGGCATTCATGAGTCTATGGCTGGGTGTGCCCGCAAGCAATATCAGCATCCTCAGCGGCCTGCGTTCGCGCCGCAAGCGGATCGCCATCGTCAGTGCCGCCAGTGGTGTTATGGCGCGACTGCGGTCGGCTATCCACGACGTATCCGACTAACCTACACCTCGCGTATTATCACCGTCAGCTTGTTTTTCACCGGCGTCGTGTCCTTTCTGGCGCAGCACAAATGCGCGCACCAGCAGTGACACGGCGATCCACGCGCCGAGCAGGGACAACGGCAGCAGCAGCACCAGCGGCCACAGCAGGCCCACCGCAACGATACCCAGTATCACCAAACCTACCATCGCCATGATACCGGCCTCCGCCGGCCCCAGCACCCGGTGATTCGTGATCGCTGCGCCCACCGTATTGCCGATGCGCAACGCGCCCGCCGCCGCGCGCGAAGCGCTGCCGCGAAAACGGCCACGTGCGTGCGTGCGCTTAGCCGGCACAACGGGTCGCACGCGATTGCGCGGCGACAGCAGAATTTCCGTAGCATTCGCCAGATCATCCTCGTACATCGCCTCCATTTCGCCCGCGAAGCCGGAATCCTCGATCGCGATGTCGAGTTCATAATTGCCGATCCAGCTCGTCACGTTGAGGTTGGTCGAACCCACGCGCGCCCAGCGCCCATCCGCCACCGCGGTTTTCGCATGCAGCATCGGCCCATTCCATTCAAACACCCGTATGCCGCCTTCCAGCAGCGAGCGGTAACCGGTGCGCGACAGCGTCGATACCGCGAACAGGTTGCTCGCACCGGGCACCAGCAACCGCACATCCACGCCATCCAGCGCGGCCGACCGCAACGCCTGCACATACGGCGCCATCCCCACGAAGTACGCATCCGTCAGCCACAGCGTGCGCGTGGCCATCGCGGCAACGAGTTGGTCCAGCCGATACAGATTCGCGACATTGGGCTGATTCGCCAGCACCCGCAAGGTGACATCGCCCGCGCGCGGGATTGCCCGGGGATCGGTGCAGGCATCGTCCGGCAGTGGCGCGCCCGCTGCCGCCCACACCTGGCCGAAAGCCCGTTCAATATCCGCCACCGCAGGGCCGATGATTTCGACCCCGGTATCACGCCAGGGTGCAATGCCGCGCGCGGGGTCTCCCTCCCATCGGTTGCTCACGCACAAGCCCGACACGTAGCCGATGGCGCCGTCGACCGTCATCATTTTGCGATGATCGCGCTGCATCCATCCGAACGGACTGCCGATCCACGGCGGATTAAACACGCGCACTTCCGCGCCCGCGGCGACCAGCGGCTCCAGTAACCGTTTCGATCCCAGACCCAGTGCACCGAACCAGTCGTAAATCACCCGCACCTGCACACCGGCGCGCGCCCGCGCCGCCAGGGCATCGACAAAACGCTGCCCGGTGACGTCGTTTTCTATAATGTAATTCTCGAACAGGATGAAACGCTGCGCAACGGCAATCGCCTCGAGCCACGCCGGATAGTTTTGCGCGGCGTCCCGCAGCAAACGTACACAATTGCCAGACACCAGCGGCGCTCCGGCAGCGCGCGACAACGCCTGTTCCGCCAGCACACGGACCGGCGATGAGGAATGCGGATCAAAGCGGCGCAAATCGCCTGCCACGGTCTGTCCCTCGGTTGAAGATCGGGCTACATCAGAACAATATCAAACTGCTCCTGGTTGTACACGCTTTCGACTTGCAGCGACACCGGCTTGCCGATGAAATCCGACAACATGGCGAGGCTCTGCGACTCTTCGTCCAGAAACATGTCGATCACTTGCTGCGATGCAAGTATGCGAAACTCCCGCGCGTCGAACTGTTTGGCCTCGCGCGCCAATTCGCGCAGAATCTGGTAGCACACGGTCTGCGCGGTTTTCAGTTCGCCACGGCCCCCGCACACCGGACACGGCTCGCACAGCACATGCGCGAGCGATTCGCGCGTGCGCTTGCGCGTCATCTCCACCAGCCCCAGTTGCGTAAAACCATTGATCGTCATGCGCGTGCGGTCGCGCGCCAGCGCCTTGCGAAACTCGTTAAGCACGGCGTTGCGGTGCTCCTCGGTATCCATGTCGATAAAATCGATGATGATGATGCCGCCCAGATTGCGCAGCCGCAGTTGGCGCGCTATCACTTGCGCCGCCTCGAGATTGGTCTTGAAAATGGTGTCATCGAAGCTGCGTACCCCTACGAAGGCGCCCGTATTCACGTCCACCGTGGTCAGCGCCTCGGTCTGGTCAATAATCAGGTACCCGCCCGACTTGAGATCCACCCGCCGTGCCAGCGCTTTTTCGATTTCGTCTTCAACACCATATAAATCAAACAACGGGCGCTCGCCCTGATAGTGGCTGATACGCTCGGCGCTGGCAGGCATATAGTCGCGGGCGAACACCTTCATCGTGTCGTACACAGCCTCGGCATCGACCATGATGCGCGTGGTTTCGTCGTCCACGAAGTCGCGCAGCACACGCAACCCGAGATTGAGATCCTGATACAGCAGCGCGAGCGCCGCGGCCGTCTGCGCGCGCTCCTGTATCCCCGACCACAGCTTGCGCAGATAGGCGAGATCGGACGCCAACTCGGCTTCGGACGCTGTTTCCGCCATGGTACGCATGATGAAGCCGCCCTTTTCCTCGGGCGGAAGGAGGTGCTGGAGTTTCTCACGCAGATGCGCGCGCTCGTCCTGATCTTCGATGCGTTGTGAAATACCAATACGCGCATCATCCTGCGGCAGATAAACCAGAAAGCGTCCGGCGATGCTGATCTGGGTTGAAAGGCGCGCCCCTTTGGTGCCGAGTGGATCCTTGACCACCTGCACGATCAGATTTTCGCCTTCGGAAAGCAGGCGTTCGATCGGCGGCCCCGCTTCGCCGCCATGGGCGCCACTGCGGCTGCTCCAGATATCGGCCACATGCAAAAACGCCGCGCGGTCGCCCGCAATATCCACAAAAGCCGACTGCATGCCCGGCAGCACGCGCACCACTTTACCCATGTAGATGTTACCGACGAGACCGCGCGCGGAAGTGCGCTCGATATGCAGTTCCTGCGTCACGCCGTGGTCGATGACGGCGACGCGGGTCTCCTGAGGCGTAACGTTGATAAGGATCTCTTCGCTCATGATTCGGCTTTACACGCTCTCGATATCAAACGCCACAAGCAGTTCAACCGTCTCAGCCAGCGGCAAACCCATGATCCCGGAGTAGCTGCCTTCGATGCGCGTAATGAACGCCGCCGCGCGCCCCTGCACTGCATACGCGCCGGCTTTGTCCATCGGCTCGCCGCTGGCGATATAGCGCCGTATCAACGCATCGTCGAGCGCACGCATCGACACGGTCGATACGCTGATACGCGTTTCGAGCCGTTCAGCGAACGCCATCGCGACTACAGTAATCACCGTATGGCTGCGGCCCGACAGCATATTCAAAATACGCGCCGCATCCGCGGTATCCACCGGTTTACCGATAATGGCGTCGTCCAGCGCGATCGTGGTGTCGGCAGCGAGCACCGGTTTGATCATGCCGCCCGCGCGCCGCGCCACGACCTGCAACCCGGCCGTGGCCTTGGCCGTCGCCACGCGCAGCACGTAGTCGCGCGGCGTTTCATCCGTGCGCGGTGTCTCGTCGACATCAACGCTGCGCCGCGGATCTTCACGCAGCAGCAGCAATTCGTGTCCGACCCCAATCTGCCGCAGCAGCTCGCGGCGGCGCGGACTGCGCGAGGCCAGATAGATTTTTCTGTCGGAAATGGCCACGATGTTCAGGCCCGGTGATAAGGATGATTGCCGATGATCGATATTGCGCGATAGAGCTGCTCCGCGACAACCACGCGTACCAGACCATGTGGCAAAGTGAGCGGTGACAGCGACCACAGCCAGTCGGCGCTTTTTTTCAGCCGCACCGCTGTACCATCAGCGCCGCCGATGGCAAACGAAACGTCGCGCCCGTCTTCGCGCCAACGCATGATGCGATCGGCCAGTTGCCGCGTTGTTACCGCTTTGCCTGTTTCATCGAGCACGACGGTGACGCTGCCGCCCTTGGGAAGCGCGGCCTCGACGCGTTGCGCTTCCTGCTCCAGAATGCGCGCGATATCACCGGCGCTCGGCTTGTCGCCGCGCGGTTCCGGCTTGATTTCAGCGAGCGTGAGCGGCATCTCGCGCGGCATGCGGCGCGCGTAGTCTGCAAACCCGGCGCTGATCCATTCCGGCATGCGATGTCCCACCGCGACGACGCGCAGCTTCACGACACTATGTGGTTTTTGCACGGCTGCGCTTCGGCACAGCAGGCGTATGACGCGCAAGCGGTGTACGAGACGCGGCCGGCTTGCGCGGCGCCGCGGGCTTGGCCGATTTTTTGGCCTTCGCCGGTTTAGCGGCCTTGGGCGCTTTGACCGATTTCGGAGCAGGTGCCCACAACTCCTCGAGGTTGTAATACTGGCGTATCGCGGGTTGCATGATGTGCACCACCGCCTCGCCGATATCCACCAGGACCCACTCGCCGGATCGTTCGCCTTCGACGCCATAAATTTTGCCACCGGCCGCTTTCACCTGCTCCTGCACCCGACTCGACAACGCCCGGCATTGCCGGTTCGACTCGCCGGTGGCGACGATCACCTTGTCGAAAAACGCCGTCATTTTCTTGACGTCGAATACCACGATGTCGCGCGCTTTCACATCTTCGAGCGCATCAACCGCCGCGCGCGTCACTTTATCCAGCCGCATCATTGTTTTGAATTATCCTTTAAAAATAATTGTTTATCGTTTATGTAATCAAACACCGCCGGCGGCAGTAAATAACGCGCACTGCGCCGTGCGTGCACCATCGCGCGTATCTTGGTGGCAGAAATATCCAGCGCGGTTATCGGCACTTCGACGATGGTACCGGCCGGCGCGCGATGTATCGCCTGTGCATCGTTACTGCGCCGCTGCGCGAATTCCTGTGCCAATGGCGCCGGCATCCCGCCCAGCGCCGCACCCGGCCGGTGCGCGACCGCGATGTGCGCGAGATTGAATATCTCCTGCCAGCGATGCCATGACTCGAATCCCAGAAACGCATCCGCGCCCATCATCAGCACCAGTGGGCACGTAACGCCGAGTTCCGCACGCAACTCGCTCAGCGTGTCAAAAGTGTACGACGGTCCTGTACGCTGCGTCTCTCTTTCATCCAGCACAAACATTGGATGGTCGGCGATGGCCAGCTTGACCATCATTACGCGATCCGCGACCGCCGTTTGCGGCTTGGCGCGATGAGGCGGCTGGCCGCCGGGCACGAAATGCACCGAACGCAGCGCCAATGTTTCGGCCACTTCCTGCGCAAACCGCAAATGACCGAGGTGTATCGGATCGAAAGTGCCGCCGAGTATGCCAATGGCGCCGTGTGTCAGTGCACTCAAAGCAGTCAAAGCACCAGGCGGCGAATGTCGGAGAGCGTTTGCGAAAGGAACGACACGAAGCGCGCGCCCTGCGCGCCGTCGATCACGCGATGATCATACGACAGCGACAACGGCAGCATCAGCCGCGGTTGAAATGCCTTGCCGTCCCACACCGGCTTCATCACGGCCTTGCCTACGCCGAGGATCGCCACTTCCGGCGCATTGATGATGGGCGTAAAGAAAGTGCCGCCGAGGCCACCGAGACTGGAAATTGAAAAACAACCGCCCTGCACATCGGCGGGTGCGATTTTGCCGCTGCGCATGCGCTCGCTTACCGCGCCCAGTTCCTGCGCGATTTCCAGCAAACCTTTCTTGTCGAGATCGCGTATCACCGGCACCACCAATCCATTCGGCGTATCGACGGCGATGCCGATGTGGAAATAATGCTTCAGCACCAGGCTTTCACCGTCGGCGGACAGCGACGAGTTGAATTCCGGGAATTGCTTCAACGCCACCACCGAGGCCTTGAGCAAGAAGCCGAGCATGGTGAACTTGATGCCCTTCTGTTTGGCTTCTGCCGCCTGCGACTTGCGGAACACTTCGAGTTCAGTAATGTCCGCTTCGTCGTGCTGCGTGACGTGCGGAATGCTTACCCAGTTGCGATGCAGAAACCCGCCCGACAGCTTGCGGATGCGCGACAGCGGCTTCATTTCAACGCTGCCGAACTTCGAGAAATCGATTTGCGGCAACGGCGGCAGATTGAATCCCAATGTGCCCGCTGCGCCGGGCGATCCTGCCGCCCCTGTTGCGGCACGAGCCCGCGCCAATTCCGCCTTTACAAATGCCTGCACATCTTCGCGCAGGATACGATCCTTGGGGCCGTTGCCCTTTACCAGCGACAGATCGACGCCGAGCTCGCGTGCGAACTGCCGCACTGACGGACTGGCGTGCGCCATGCGGTGTTGCGTGTCGTCTATCGGCAGCGCGGGCGGTGCAGCGCTTGGCGTGGGAGCCGTTGTAGCAGACGCGGGCGCAACGGCTGCCGGCGCAGGCGACTTTGGTGGAGCAACCACGGCAGCAACAGGCACAGACTTTGCTGGATTTACGGGTACGGCTGCGCCGTCGCCGTCATTCGCCTCCAACTTCAGCACCAGCGTGCCCTTCGACACTTTGTCGCCGGGCTTGATGATGACCTCTTTCACCACGCCGCTCGCCGGGGACGGCACGTCCATCGTTGCTTTATCCGACTCCAGCGTCATCAGCGAATCTTCCGCTTTGACCGTGTCGCCCGCCTTGACGAACACCTCAATCACCGGAATATTTTTAAAGTCGCCGATGTCGGGAACGGTTACTTCAATTACGTTTGCCATGATGAATGGTGATCCGCGCCGCCAATTATTTTATTAAGTGTTTGTTTTTAAACGATATTTATACAGAAGTAGGGCTGGGCTTTTCTGCATCGATGCCATAGCGCTTTATCGCATCGGCTACTTTGGCGCGCGGGATCGCCTCTTGATCCGCCAGCGCCTTGAGCGCGGCTACTGCCACATAGTTGCGATCCACCTCGAAGAAGCGGCGCAACGCGCGGCGCGTGTCGGAGCGGCCAAAGCCGTCGGTGCCCAGCACCGCGTAATGCTGCGTCGGCAGGAATGCGCGTATCTGATCGGCGTAAGTCTTGATGTAGTCGGTTGCCGCCACCACCGGCCCGGTTCGGTCCTTGAGACATTGCTCGACGTAGGAATGCCGCGGTTCAGCATCCGGATGCAGCAGATTCCAGCGTTGCGCGTCGAGACCATCACGCCGCAATTCGTTAAAGCTGGTGACGCTCCAGATGTCCGCCGCGACACCGTAATCCTTGTCCAGCATTTCGGCAGCAGCGATGACTTCGCGCAGTATCGTGCCACTGCCCAGCAGTTGCACGCGTGGCTGATTTTTCTGCCCCTTGCCTTCGGCAAACAAATACATGCCGCGCAGAATTCCTTTTTCCACGCCTTCGGGCATCGCCGGATGCGTGTAATTTTCGTTCATCACGGTGATGTAGTAGAAGACGTCTTCCTGCTCCTGATACATGCGCCGCATGCCGTCCTGAATGATCACCGCCAATTCATAGGCAAAGGTCGGATCGTACGAAATGCAATTGGGGATGGTGGATGCCATCAGGTGACTGTGCCCGTCCTCATGTTGCAAGCCTTCGCCGTTCAGCGTGGTGCGCCCCGCGGTACCGCCGAGCAAAAACCCGCGCGCGCGCATGTCGCCCGCCGCCCATGCCAGATCGCCGATGCGCTGAAAGCCGAACATCGAATAAAAAATATAAAACGGGATCATCATCTGCGCATGATTGGTGTACGCAGTCGCCGCAGCGATCCACGATGACATCGCGCCGGCTTCGTTGATGCCCTCCTGCAGAATCTGCCCGGTTTTATCTTCCTTGTAGAACATCAACTGATCGGCGTCCTGCGGCGTGTAAAGCTGCCCCACCGACGAATAGATGCCGAGCTGGCGGAACATGCCTTCCATGCCAAACGTGCGCGACTCATCGGGCACGATCGGCACTACAAACTTGCCGACTTTCTTGTCACGAATAATCGTGTTCAGAATGCGCACAAACACCATCGTGGTGGAAATCTCGCGCTCTTCCGTGCTTTTCAGCTGCGTGTCAAACGCCGACAACGGCGGCACTTCCAGCGCTGTCGCTTTACGTTTGCGCGCCGGCAGCGATCCGCCCATGGCCTCAGTGCGGCTCCTCAGATATTTCATTTCAGGCGCGTCTTCGGGCGGGCGATAAAACGGCACCTTCTCCAACTGGTCATCGGGAATCGGCACGCTGAAGCGGTCACGAAACGCCTTGATCGAAGAGGTGCCCATCTTTTTCTGCTGATGGGTAATGTTCTGCCCTTCGCCGGATTCGCCCATGCCATAGCCCTTGATGGTCTTGGCGAGGATCACCGTCGGCTGGCCTTTGTGCTTGGTTGCAGCGGCGTAGGCGGCGTACATTTTGTACGGATCGTGGCCGCCGCGATTCAGCCGCCAGATATCGTCGTCGGACATGCTGGCGACCAGTTCGGCGAGCTCCGGATATTTGCCGAAGAAATGTTTGCGCACGTAGGCGCCATCGTGCGATTTCATCGCCTGGTATTCGCCGTCCACGCATTCTTCCATGCGTTTTAGCAGTATGCCGGACTTGTCTTTCATGAACAGCGGGTCCCAGTACGAACCCCAGATCACCTTGATCACGTTCCAGCCCGCGCCGCGAAAAGCAGCTTCGAGTTCCTGGATGATCTTGCCGTTGCCGCGCACCGGGCCGTCGAGCCGCTGCAAATTGCAGTTGACCACGAAGATCAGGTTATCCAGCTTCTCCCGCCCCGCCAGCGAAATCGCGCCCAGCGATTCAGGCTCGTCCATTTCGCCGTCGCCCATGAACGCCCATACCTTGCGGCCCTGTGCCGGGATAATGCTGCGGTCACGCAGGTAACGCGTGAAGCGCGCGTGATATATCGCCATCAGCGGGCCGAGACCCATCGATACCGTCGGGAACTGCCAGAAGTCCGGCATCAGCCACGGATGCGGATACGAAGACAATCCCTTGCCGTCCACCTCCTGCCGGAAATGCACGAGTTGGTCTTCAGTGACGCGCCCCTCCAGAAAAGCGCGCGCATAGACGCCGGGCGCCGAGTGCCCCTGAAAATAAATCATATCGCCCAGAAACTTATCGTTGGCGGCGCGGAAAAAATGATTGAAGCCCACATCATACAAAGTCGCGGCCGAGGCGAAACTCGCGATGTGCCCACCGAGCTCGGAGGATTCCTTGTTGGCACGCACCACCGTCGCCATCGCGTTCCAGCGCACCAGCGAGCGGATGCGATGCTCCATCTCCGAGTCGCCCGGCGAGCGCTCTTCGCGGTCGGGCGGAATGGTGTTCATGTAAGCAGTGTTCGCGTTGTACGGGATATACGCGCCTGAACCGCGCGCACGCGCCACCAGTTGTTCCAGCAGGAAATTGGCGCGCGCCGGACCCTCGCGTTCGATTACCGCGTCAAGCGAATCCAGCCACTCGCGGGTTTCTTGCGGATCGACGTCGGGAAAAGAACCAGTCGGGTCGTTCATGTCCATGGGGAATACCTTTGGAGGCTTTTTCTGGCAGGCGGCTACGACAAACATCGGCGCTTGTGGCACCGCGCCTGATGTTGCGAATTATACATTCGACGTCATGATACCTTACGCTACGACATCCATGACTATATCGTAAGTATATGTTTTATTGTAACTATCTAACAAGCACCATGGGTTTGATCCCCATCGCCTGACTGATGCGGTCAGCCGCCTGCCGCGCCTCATTCTGGCTGGAGAACGGTCCGGCATGAACCCGAAACAGGCCATCCCGTGTGTACACCTGCAGTTGCGCCGCGAGCCAGGGCTGCTCCGCGCGTAACCGGCCGGCGTAGGCTTCGGCGTTGTCTCTGGCGCCAAACGCCGCGAGTTGTAAATAGATACCGCTGCTTTCGGAGGCTACCGGAATCTGCCGCTCGGACGCGGCATCGAGCGGCGGCGCAGGCGTAACCACGACTGGTGGCACAGGACTCGCCGGCAGTACTCCGCGCGGCGCCTCAACGACGGCCTGCGGTGCGCCCGGAATGATGGTTTCCACCTCCACCATTGCGCTGCCACCTGCGAGCACGCCCAGTTTATGCGCGGCAGTGTACGACAAATCGATCAGCCGGCTGTCGATGAACGGGCCGCGATCGTTGATTCGCACGATCACTGATTTACCGCTAGCGACACTAGTGACGCGTGCGTAGCTCGGGATCGGTAGCGTAGTGTGCGCGGCCGTCATCGCATACATGTCGTAGATTTCGCCCGACGAAGTTTGCTTGCCATGGTAACGCCGGCCGTACCACGATGCCACGCCGCGCGCGCGATACGGCGCAACGGCGGTCATCGGCACGTAATTGCGCCCCATCACGGTATAAGGCCGCAACGCGCCGCGATGCAAAGGCTCGGCGCGCGGCACGGCATCCGCCACGCTGTCGAGATTCGCTGGCGCATTGTCGCCGGGACCGTCGTCGAGGTAGTAGCCGCCTTTGGCGGTTGGCGGCGTACTGGGCGTGGCCGCCGGCGGGCGCGGCGCTTCACGTCTGCCGCCAAAAACGCCGCAGCCGGAAAGCAAGACCAGGCATGCAATCATCGCGCAACAGGCGCGACGGCGCGCAACAGTGATAGTGATGCCCTTCACGTATGTACCAGTCTTCTGTGCGTATGGATGCTCATCAGAATTCCAAATCCCAGACACAACGACACCAGCGACGTTCCGCCGTAGCTAATCATCGGCAACGGCACGCCCACCACCGGCAGGATGCCGCTTACCATGCCCATGTTAACGAACGCATAGGTAAAAAAGATCAGCGTAATCGCACCTGCGAGCAGCCGCGCAAACAGCGTCGGCGCCTGCGCCGCGATGACAAAGCCACGCGAGATGACCAGCAGGAACAGCAGCAGCAGCACAATGTTGCCGACCAGGCCGAACTCCTCGGAATACACCGCAAAAATGAAATCCGTGGTGCGCTCCGGGATGAAATCCAGATGCGTCTGCGTACCGCTCATCCAGCCCTTGCCGGTAATGCCGCCGGAACCCACTGCGATGGTCGACTGGATGGTGTGGTAACCCGCACCCAACGGGTCGTCCATGGGGTTTATCAACGTCAGAATGCGCTGCCGCTGATAATCGTGCATCATCGACCACGCGATCGGCGCGCTTGCCAGCGCGGCCACGCCCAGCCCGGCAATGATCTTCCACGACAGACCCGCCAGAAACATCACGTAGCCGCCGCTCGCTATTATCAGCACCGCTGTCCCGAGATCGGGCTGACCCGCAATCAGTCGCGCTGGTACCAGCACCATGATCGTGGCGATGACAAAATGGCGCGCGCGCAAGGTGCCCTCATAGCGATGGAAATACCACGCCAGCATCAGCGGCACGGCTATTTTCATCAATTCAGAAGGCTGTATGCGCGTCACGCCCACGTTCAGCCAGCGGCGCGCGCCGTTAATGACTTCCCCCTTCCATGCCACACCCGCCAGCAATATCAGTCCGACAACGAATACCGGCAGTGCCAGCCGCATCAGAAAATGCGGTGGCACATTGGCGGCGACCCACATCACGGCGAGCGCGACCAGCATGTTCGTCATCTGCCCGGTGACGCGCGGCCAGCCGGCATTCGATGCGCTGTAGAGGACGGTAAGGCCGGCGCCCATCAACAACAGCACTGCCGCAAGCAGCGGGCCGTCAATATGCGCGGTCGCCAGTCGTCCCAGACGCCGCAGATACCAGGCGATCACTTCGACGCCGCCTCCTTGGCAGCGGCCGGTTCCTTGCCCAGCAGGTAATAGTCAAACACCTGTCGCGCGATGGGTGCCGCCGCGCGCGCGCCAAACCCCGCGTTTTCGACAATCACCGCCAGCGCAATGGTCGGCTTCTCGGCCGGGGCATAGGCGATAAACAAAGCGTGGTCACGAAACCGCTCCTGCACCCGGCTTTCGACGTATTTTTCACCCTGCTTGATCGCAATCACTTGCGAGGTGCCGGTCTTGCCCGCACTCACATATTCCGCACCGGCAAACACCGAGGCGCTGGTGCCCTCCTTGTTTACGCCTACCAGCGCCTTTTTGATGATGTCGATATGTTCCGGGTTCAGTTCGAGCGAGGGCAACGGCTTGGGTTCAACCGGTGTGCGTACCTTGGTCCGCACGTCCTCAACATAGTCCACCACGTGCGGCCGAAACATCACGCCGTCGTTGGCCACGGTGGCAATCGCCGACGCCAGTTGCAGCGGCGTGTACGAGTTGTAGCCTTGACCGATTCCGATGCTCACGGTTTCGCCGGCAAACCATTTTTGCTTGAAGCGTTGCATCTTCCATTCCTGCGACGGCAATATGCCGGCGGATTCGCCGGTGAGGTCGATTCCTGTACGCGAACCAAAGCCCAACCGCGTCATGAATCTGGCGATGGCGTCTATGCCCATGTCGTTGGCCAGTACGTAGTAATAGGTGTCGCACGACACGACTATGGATTTGTACATATCGACCGAGCCGTGCCCGAACTCCGCGTCGTCACGAAAACGGTGATTGCCAAACTGGAAGTAGCCCGGATCACTGATGGCCTGCTGCGGCGTGCGTTTGCCGCTGGTCAATGCGGCCAGCGCCATGAACGGCTTGAACGTCGAGCCCGGCGGATAGGTGCCCGCCAGCGCGCGGTTAAGCATCGGGCGATCCGGCGAGTTTCTTAACTCGCTCCAGCTTTGCGGATCGATGCCTTCCACGAACAGATTCGGATCGAAACCCGGCTTGCTGACGAATGCGAGCACGCCGCCGGTCTGCGGGTCGAGTGCTACCAAGGCGCCGCGGCGGTTGCCGAACGCCTTGTCCGCCAGCGCCTGCAATCCGGCGTCCAGCTTGAGCGCGAGATTGGAGCCCGACGTGGGCGGTATGCGCGACAGTACCCGCACCGCGCGTCCGGCGGAATCGATCTCGACCTGTTCCACGCCGGTCGTGCCGTGCAGCACGTTTTCGTAGCTTTGCTCCAGACCCATCTTGCCGATGTAGTCGGTGCCGCGATAGTTGGCAAGGTCGCCGTCGGTTTCGAGCTTTTCGATCTCTTTCTTGTTGATGCGGCCGATATACCCGATGACATGCGAAAACAGTTCCCCTTGCGGATACTGCCGGAACAGCCGCGCCTTGATATCGACGCCGGGAAAGCGGTAGCGATGGGCGGCGAAGCGCGCAATTTCGTCATCGGCCAGGCGCGAGCGTACCGGCAGACTTTCAAAGCTTTTACTTTCCTCCAGCAATTGCCGAAAGCGGCGACGGTCGCGCGGCGTGATTTCCACGATTTCGGCAAGCCGGTCGATGGTGCCATTGACATCCATCGCTTTGCCGGGGGTGATTTCCAGCGTGTGCGCGGTGTAGTTGAATGCCAGTTGCACACCGTTGCGGTCGAAGATCACGCCGCGACCCGGCGGGGCCGGAACAACGGAAATACGGTTGGCCTCGGCCAGCGTATGGTAGTGATCGTGCTGCAGCACCTGTAAATAAGCAAACCGCACCAGCAATAATGCAAACATCACCAGCACGAAACCGGACATGACCGCCAGCCGCACCTTGAACTGCTGCTCCTCGCGCTGCGCATCGCGGAATTCGATGCCGGGGTTGAACAGCATTCTGTTACAGGCTCCTAGACGTGATCCGGATCGAAGCGCGGCCGCTGCGGCAGCTTGAGCAGAAACGACAGCGCCGGCCACAACAGGCCGCCAATCACGCTGCCGAGGAAATACCAGTACCCCGGAAAATCGCTGCCAGCCGAGAGACGAATCAACAGCACGATGACGTCATTCAATAACAGCAGCGGCACCACATGCAGCGCTTGCGGCGTGATCGAAAAGCGCTGCACGCGGCGGTGCAGCACAATGCCGGCGTAGGCCACGATGGTGTAGGCGAGCGCGTGCTGGCCAAACAGACTGCCGTCGGCCACGTCCATCAGCAATCCTAGCACCCATGCGATGCCAAACCCGATCTTGCGCGGCTGGTCTATGCACCAGTACAACAACACCAGCGCGACGAAATCCGGCCGCACCCACAAGCCCCATCCTGACCACGGCAACAGATTCAGCAGCAACGCCGCCACCAGCGTCACGACGATGAAACCGGTTTTGGCGGGCCGCAGAATTTCCTGGGGAGTGCCGGGGTAGAGGTTAATCATGGATGGATCATCCGCCTTTTCTGCCTTTGCGCGATCGCAGCGACTTCTCCACTTCCTCTGCCGGGCGCGGCAGCAGTTCGGAAGCAGCATGCACCACAAACACGCGGGTATGGCCACCCACGCTGCCCAGCGGCCGGCACATGACTTTCGCGAACAATTGCGCCGGATTGTGTTCGATGGCAACCACCTCCGCAACGGGCAATCCAGCGGGATAAACCCCGTCGATACCCGAGGTCACCAACTGGTCGCCTTTCTGCACGTCCGCGTTGAGCGGGGCATACTGCAGTTCCAGCGCGCCCTGCACACCCGTGCCCGCCAGCACCGAACGCAGGCCGCTGCGCACGTTGAGCACGGGCACCAGGTGTCCCTTGTCGGTAATCAGGGTAACTTCGGAGAGCATGGGATAAACGCGCGTCACCTGACCCACCACGCCGGACGCATCAACCACGGGATGCCCGGCGCGTACCTCGTGCTGCGCACCCTTGTCGATCACGATACGCCGCGAGAACGGATCGCGCGCGGCGTACAGCACTTCCGCCAGTGTCAATCTTTCCGGCAGCCGCTGGCGGACCTCAAGCAGCGTGCGCAGGTGCGCATTCTCGGATTCGAGCGCCTTGGCCTGCTGCACCCTGGTTGCAACGGCCAGGTTGTCCTGACGCAACTGTGCGTTCTCATCGCGCAACGTGGCGTGTGTCACCAATAACTCACCCGCACGGCGCATCAGACTCATCGGCGCGGCGGCCACGCGTTGCAACGGATAGATGATGACCGCGGCAATCTGCCGCAACGTCTCCAGATACCTGTAGTTTGCATCGCCCGCCAGCAATGCCAGCGACAAAATGGAAAATGCCAGCAGGCGGGCAAACGGCGTGGGACCGGTTTTGAAGAAGGGCGGCGGTGCGTGTTCCATCACTCAGCCGGGTGTTGCCGTCACGCGCTCGGTTATGTACTCGGTTGCGTACTCAGTTGCGCACATTGTCACGCACCCGAGCGGGCGGCGCGCGAGCATCTATTCATCGTTGGTAAAGATGGTGTCGTAGCGCTCTTCGAGCGCCTTGCCGGAACCCAGCACAACGCACGTCAACGGATCTGCCGCAATCATCACCGGCAGCCCGGTTTCTTCGTTGAGCAAACGGTCTATGTCGCGCAACAACGCGCCGCCGCCGGTAATCACCATGCCTTTTTCGGCAATATCCGCTGCTAGTTCGGGCGGCGTTTGTTCGAGCGCGGATTTGACGGCGCTTACAATGCTGTTGAGCGGTTCGGTCAATGCTTCGAGAATTTCATTGCTGGTGATGGTAAAGCTGCGCGGTATGCCTTCGGCGAGATTACGGCCCTTGACTATTTTTTCACGCACTTCCGATCCGGGGAATGCGGAGCCGATTTCCTTCTTGATCTGCTCCGCCGTGCTTTCACCGATCAGCATGCCGTAGTTGCGGCGGATGTAATTGATAATGGCTTCGTCAAATTTATCGCCGCCGACGCGCACCGATCCCTTGTAAACCAGTCCACCCAGCGCGATCACGCCCACTTCCGTCGTGCCGCCACCAACATCCACCACCATGGAGCCAGTGGCTTCACCCACCGGAAGATCCGCGCCGATCGCGGCGGCCATCGGTTCCTCGATGAGGTTAACCTTCGACGCGCCTGCGCCCAATGCCGATTCGCGAATCGCGCGGCGTTCGACCTGCGTCGATCCGCACGGCACGCAAATGATGATGCGCGGACTCGGCTTGAATATTCGCGAGCGATGCACCTTGCGGATGAAATGCTTCAGCATCTGCTCGGTCACCGTGAAGTCGGCAATCACGCCATCCTTCATGGGACGAATCGCCGTGATGTTTCCCGGTGTGCGTCCCAGCATCAGTTTTGCGGCGAGGCCGACATCCTGAATCACCTTCTTGCCATTGGGGCCGCCCTCCTGGCGTATCGCGACCACCGAGGGTTCGTCGAGTACGATACCCTTGCCGCGCATGAATATCAGTGTATTTGCGGTGCCGAGATCGATCGCAAGATCGTCGTTGAAGTAGCTGCCCAGAAAACCAAACATAGCGTCTTTCTATTGAGGAAAACACCCGCTGTGATGGGCGATTATGATACCCTATTGTGTTAAATGATGCTTCGTTTGTTTCGTTTTTTTGGCAGGAATTTCCGGAAATTTTCATGGCACTGACGCTTGATGATGTGAAGCGTGTTGCGCACCTGGCGCGCATCGCAATCAACGACGAAGAAGCGCAATCCACGCAGTCCCAGCTCACCGGCATCTTCAAACTGATCGGCGAGATGGAAGCAATCGATGTCAGCGCCATCACGCCGATGTCCCACGCGCAAGATGTGGTGCAGCGACTGCGCGACGACGCGGTCACCGAGGCCGACCAGCGCCAGCGTTTTCAGGCCATCGCGCCACAAGTCGAAGCCGGGCTATACCTCGTGCCCAAAGTTATCGAATAGGTCATCGAACAGATTTTGACTCCCGGAAAACGCGTTCCTCCCGCTTCGTAATCAAGCACCGCGCCATGCTGCACGCCACCCTCAAACAACTGTGTGACGGCCTCGCCGCCGGAAAGTTCTCCAGCGTCGAGGTGACGCAGTATTTTATTAATAGAATCAAATACTTAAATAAATACCTCAATTGTTTTATTTCTGTCGATACGGAAAAAAGTCTGGCGCAGGCGCGCGCTGCCGACAACATGCGCGCCACCGGCAAAGCACAAATGCTGACCGGCGTGCCACTCGCCCAGAAAGATATTTTTTGCGCTCAGGGCTGGCTCACCACTTGCGGTTCGAAAATGCTGTCGAACTTCGTCTCGCCCTACGATGCTCACGTAATCGAACGCTTCAATGCCGCCGGCGCAGTCAATCTGGGCAAGACCAATATGGACGAGTTCGCGATGGGCTCGTCAAACGAGACCTCGTTCTACGGTCCGGTACGTAATCCGTGGAATCGCGAAACAGTACCCGGCGGCAGTTCCGGCGGTTCGGCGGCAGCAGTGGCCGCCCGCCTCGCACCGGCGGCCACTGGCACCGATACCGGCGGCTCCATCCGCCAGCCCGCGGCACTCACCGGCATTTGCGGCCTGAAACCTACCTACGGAGTAGTTTCGCGCTACGGCATGATCGCCTTCGCCTCCAGCCTCGATCAGGGCGGGCCGATGGCGCGCACTGCCGAAGATCTCGCGCTGATGCTGAACGTGATGGCCGGCTTCGATGCACGCGACTCCACCAGCCTGCAACGCGAGCCCGAAGATTACGGGCGTGATCTCACCATGCCGCTGGCAGGGCTGCGTATCGGCCTGCCCAAGGAATTTTTTGCCGAAGGGGTATCCGCCGATGTCATCGGGGCTGTCGAGCGCGCGGTGGCCGAATACCGCAAACTCGGCTGCGAGATGGTTGAAGTCAGTCTGCCCAATATGGCGCTGTCGGTGCCAGTGTATTACGTGCTCGCGCCGGCGGAAGCGTCGAGCAACCTGTCACGCTTCGACGGCGTGCGCTATGGTTACCGCGCAAAAGACTACGGCAATTTGAATGACATGTACGAGAAAACCCGTGCCGAGGGGTTCGGCGCCGAGGTCAAACGCCGCATCCTGATCGGCACCTACGTGCTGTCGCACGGCTACTATGATGCTTATTACATCCGCGCGCAAAAACTGCGGCGGCTGATCGCGCAAGATTTTGTCGAGGCCTTCAAAAAGTGCGATGTCATCATGGGTCCGACCAGCCCCTCGACCGCGTTCAGGATTGGCGAGAAATCGGGCGACCCGGTGCAAATGTATCTCTCCGACATCTACACCATCGCGGTTAATCTGGCGGGGCTGCCCGGCCTGTCGATCCCGTGCGGATTCGACACCGGCGGACTGCCGGTGGGACTGCAGATTATTGGCAACTATTTCTCGGAAGCGCGCATGCTGAATGTGGCGCATCAATATCAGCTCGCGACGGATTGGCATACGCGCTCGCCCGAGGATATCGAGGAGACGACACCATGAAATGGGAAGTCGTCATCGGTCTCGAAACTCACGCCCAGTTATCCACCACGTCGAAAATATTTTCCGGTGCATCCACGGCCTTTGGCGCGAAACCTAACACGCAGGCTTGCGCTGTCGATATCGCATTGCCCGGCGTGTTGCCAGTGCTCAACAAGGGTGCCGTCGAAAGGGCGATACGTTTCGGATTGGCAGTAGGCGCGAAAATCAACCGCCGCTCGATATTCGCACGCAAAAATTATTTCTACCCAGATCTGCCGAAAGGCTATCAAATCAGCCAGTATGAAACACCCATCGTTGAGGGTGGTTCACTGACGATACTTGTGAACGGAGAGGAAAAAACCGTGCGGCTGACACGCGCACACCTTGAAGAGGACGCCGGCAAATCGCTGCATGAAGATTTTCAGGGTGCCACCGGCATCGACCTTAATCGCGCCGGCACGCCGCTTCTGGAAATTGTCACCGAACCCGACATGCGCTCAGCGGCGGAAGCGGTTGCTTACGCAAAAGCACTGCATAGACTCATTGTCGAGGATATTGAAATCTGTGATGGCAACATGCAGGAGGGCTCATTTCGATGCGATGCCAACGTATCGATTCGTCCAACAGGTTCCGACAAGTTTGGGACACGACGTGAGATAAAGAATTTGAATTCTTTCGCATTTTTGCAGCAAGCGATTGAATTTGAAAGAAATTGGCAAATCGAAACGCTGGAGAATGGTGGATCAATCCAGCAGGCCACAGTATTGTTCGATCCTGATACCGGTGAAACGCGAACCATGCGAACCAAGGAGGATGCGCACGATTATCGCTACTTTCCCGATCCCGACTTGTTGCCACTTGAAGTAACTGAGGAATTTATTGACCAGATAAAAGCATCCAAGCCGAAATCCTTGGAAGAACAACGTCAGGAAATGATTGCCCTAGGCTTAGAAGGAACAGCAAATCAGATTACGTCCAGTCGCGCCATGTCAACGTTTGCACTTCCAATTTTTGCCAAGTTCGATCAAGTAGAGGATAGAAAAGTCCTTGCTAACTGGATTCTGGGACCACTCAGTGCAAAACTGAATGAGGAAAACCTCGACATTTCTCAGAGCAAGGTTACAGGACATCAACTTATCAAGATGTATGAGCACGTAAAAAGCGGTGCTATCTCTGCGTCGACCTCGACAAACGTTTTGCTCGCGGCAATGTGGGCCGGCGAATATGGCGGCGATCCCGACGCCATCATCGCCGCGAAAGGACTGAAACAAATCTCCGACACCAATACCATCGAAAAAATCGTCGATGAAGTGCTCGCCGCCAACGCCCAACAGGTCGCCGACTACAAAGCCGGCAAGGAAAAAGCGTTTAACTCGCTGGTCGGCCAGGTGATGAAAGCAACCAAGGGCAAAGCCAACCCGCAGCAGGTCAACGACATCCTCAAGCGCAAGCTGGCCGGGTAGAGCTCGGCAGCCCTACCGGTAAACTGACGTTACTTTTTAGCCGCGGCAGGTGCCGGCGCGGTCGCCGGGCCGGTTGCCGTGGTCGCGGGGGCGGGAGTCGCAGCAGCAGGTGCCGGCGCCATGCCCTTGAGTTCCTGATAACGCTTCTTGTACGCCGCGTACTTGGTCATGGTGTCCTGCTTGTCTTTTTCCTTGGCCGCGATGTCTTGTTCGATACGCGCTTTTTCGCCTTCCGCGCGCACTAGATCATCCTTGATCCCCGGAGGCGCCGGCTTCTTGTCCTTGTTGCCCTTCTCGAAAGCTGCCGAGCGCTGCTGCGCCTCTGCCACCCGTTCGTTAGCCACCTTCAGCGCGCCGCGCTGCTGGGTAACGTTGTTGTGAATCGCCTGTAACTCGCGATCGCGCTTCAGATCGATCTCTTTCTCATTGGAAAAAGTATTCAGCAGCGCCGAATCCTGGCGCTTCTGCTCCGCCACGCGTTTTTGCTCTTCCGCTTTTAACTGCGCCTGTTCCTGTTCCTGCGCTCTGCGCTTGGCAGCCTCTTCGGCGGATTCGCCGGTCTTGCGCACGTTGCCGCCTTTATCCAGTTCTTTGGTTGCGCTGTTTGAATATTCCAGCGGAACCTTGTCCCCGCAGCCGACGACCTTGCCCGAGGCGTCCTTCCAGCACACAATCTTGCCACTGCCACCCCCCTTGCTTTGCGCGACGGCAACCGGCGCGATACCCAACACAAGCGCCAGTGCGGCGACCGCGCTTATTCCTGTCTTGAATTTATTTGTGGTCATGAAACACCTCGTGTCGTTAGCCGCCAAAAATGTCCGCCTTATGGCGATTTTCCCCGAATCCGGTCATTATAGCGATACCCCATGTTACGGAATAGCGGCTACGCAACAGCGCCTGCCATCGGATACAGCCTGTTACCAGCAATAGCGCGCCACCCGCCTGACGGTTGACAGCGTAGCCATCCAACCTGCCTCGATATAATAAGCGACACCTCATGTTACGCATCGTATCTCTTAACCTGAACGGTATCCGCTCGGCCGAACGCAAGGGTTTCCTGCCGTGGCTCGCAAAACACAAGCCTGATGTGTTGTGCGTTCAGGAAATCAAGGCGCAGCAGGCTGACATGACAACGCAGATGCTCGCCCCGGCTGGATATCTGTCCCATTTTCATTACGCCCAAAAGAAAGGCTACAGCGGCGTAGGTCTGTACAGCCGGCAAAAGCCGTCACACGTGAGCATCGGATTCGGCGTACGCGAGTTCGATGACGAAGGTCGTTACGTACGCGCGGATTTCGGCAGGCTTTCCGTCATCTCGGTTTACCTGCCGTCAGGCTCCAGCGGCGAGGAACGCCAGCAAGCGAAGTTCCGCTTCATGGAAAAGTTCTACCCGCATCTGAAAAAACTCAAGGCCAGCGGCCGCGAAATCGTGCTGTGCGGCGACTGGAACATCGCCCACAAGGAAATCGATCTGAAGAACTGGCGCGGCAACCGCAAGAATTCGGGCTTCCTGCCCGAGGAACGCGAGTGGCTGACCAAAGTGTTCGATGAACTGAAATGGGTGGACGTGTTTCGTCGCATTGACGACCGGCCCGATCAGTACACCTGGTGGTCGAACCGCGGACAGGCCTATGCAAAAAACGTGGGCTGGCGCATCGACTACCACATCGCCACGCCGGGCATCGCGGCAACGGCAAAGCGCGTCGCGATTTACAAGGACGAAAAGTTCTCCGACCACGCGCCGCTGACCATAGACTACGACTACCCGCTTTGACGACCGACGCTAACGCCGCGCGCACGCCAACGTTAACATGGCGCGAAACGCTGCTGGCCATGCTGAGCGGGCGCATGCTGATTGCGCTACTGATGGGATTCGCGTCCGGGCTGCCTTTGCTGCTCACCGGCTCGGTATTGCAGGCGTGGCTCAAGGACGGCGGTATCAACCTCACCGACATCGGCTTGTTCGCGCTGGTGGGCTTGCCTTACACCCTGAAATTCCTGTGGGCGCCGCTGTTTGACCGCTACGCGCTGCCGCGTTTCGGACGCCGGCGCGGCTGGTTAATCGCCATGCAACTGGCGCTGGCGGCAGCACTCGCCGCATTGAGCCTCGCGCGGCCCACGCCGGATCATCTGTTGTGGATATCAGTAGCTTCGCTGATTGTGGCGTTTTTCTCGGCATCGCAGGATATTGTGATCGACGCCTACCGCCGTGAAAGCCTCTCCGACGACGAACTGGGGCTGGGCTCGGCACTCTACGTCAACGGCTACCGCATCGGCATGCTGCTCGCCGGCGGTGGCGGACTGATCATCGCCGACCATACGTCGTTTGCATTCATGTATCAACTGATGGCGGCGTGCATGGCGGCGTGTGTGATCGTTACGTTTTGTGCGCCGGAGCCACCGCTGCTCGCAGGACATCCGACAACGCTGCAGCAAGCCTTTATTCTGCCACTGCGCGACTACATCGAGCGCGAAGGTGCATGGCTCGCGCTGGCGTTCATTCTGCTCTACAAAATCGGCGACACCATGGCTTCTGCCATGACCACGCCGTTCTATCTGGAACTCGGTTACAGCAAGACCGAAATCGGTGCGGTGGTAAAGCTGTTCGGCTTCTGGGCCACCATCGCCGGCGGCACCATCGGCGGCATTATCATCATGCGCATCGGCATGCGGCGCGCACTATGGGCGTTCGGCCTCGGACAGATGCTGTCGACACTGGGGTTTGTCGCGCTCGCGTATATCGGGCACGACAATGTGGCGCTGGCCGCCGTTATTGCCCTGGAGAATTTCACCGGCGGGCTCGGCACTGCGGCTTTCGTCGGCTTCATGGGTGCGCTCACCAACCGCCGCTTCACCGCCACGCAATATGCCCTGCTGTCGAGCCTGATGGGCGTGCCGCGGGTGCTGCTGTCGGCACCCACAGGGTGGCTGGCGCTTACGCTGGGATGGCCGGTATTTTTCGCATTGTGCACGCTACTCGCCATCCCCGGCTTGATGCTGATCCGCAGCGTGACGCGCCTGTCGGAACCCCCACTTCAGTCCGCACCGAAGTGATAAATGGCCAGCGCACCCAGCAGGTTGGGCATCACGCTCACGGACTCGCCATCGGTCAACACTTTGCGTTCAAGAATACGTATCCCGCGCTCTGTGCAAAAACGCTCGAAGTCGTCCAGCGTACACAGATGGATGTTGGGCGTGTCGAACCACTGGTAAGGTAAATTCTCCGACACCGGCATGCGTCCGCGCAGCACGTGCATGCGATTGCGCCAATAGCCGAAATTCGGAAACGTGACGATGCCTTCGCGCCCGACACGCAGCATTTCACGAATGATGCGTTCGCCGTTGCGCATGGCTTGCAGCGTCTGAGACAGTATCACGTAATCGAATGACTGGTCTTCAAACTCGCTCAGCCCGCGTTCCAGATTGCGTTGCACCACGTTGACGCCGTTTTTCACGCACGCCAGCACGTTTGCGTCGTCGATCTCAACACCATAGCCCGAAATATCGCGCTCGCGTTTCAGATACTTGAACAACACGCCGTCACCACAACCCAGGTCAAGCACACGCGCGCCAGGATTGACCCACTGCGCAATCGCCGCAAAATCGGCGCGGTCTATGCTGATGCCGTTCACTTTCTCGCCTCAGCATCAATTCGCGCAAAGTAGGCAGCCACCAGATTGTGGTACCGCGCGTCATCCAGCAGGAATGCATCGTGGCCATGCGGCGCATCGATCTCGGCATACGTGACGTCACGCCTGTTTTTCAGCAGCGCATGCACGATCTCGCGCGAACGTTCGGGCGAAAACCGCCAGTCGGTGGTAAACGACACCACGAGAAAGCCCGCGGTGGCAGGCGCCAGCGCCTTGGCCAGATTGCCGCCGTGGTCAAGCGCCGGATCAAAATAGTCAAGCGCCTTGGTGATGCGCAGATAGGTATTCGCATCGAAGTAGCCGGAAAACTTGTCGGCCTGATGCCTTAGATATGATTCGATCTCGAATTCCGAATCAAACGAATAATTCACGCGGCCATGTTTGAGCGTGCGGCCAAATTTGCTCGCCATCTCGTCGTCGGAAAGGTACGTGATATGCCCCACCATGCGCGCCACGCGCAGCCCGCGGCGCGGATTCGCGCCCTGCGCATAGTAGTCCCCGCCGTGAAAGTCCGGATCGGTCAGTATCGCCTGGCGCGCCACTTCGTTAAACGCAATATTTTGCGCCGAGAGATTGGGTGCACAAGCGATCACCAGCGCGTGCCGCACCCGTTCCGGGTACGCAATCGCCCATTGCAGACACTGCATGGCGCCAAGGCTGCCGCCCATCACCGCGGCAAATTGTTCGATCCCCAACTGATCTGCCAGACGAGCCTGTGCGTTAACCCAGTCTTCGACGGTCACCACCGGAAAATTCGCGCCCCACGGCATGCCGGTATCGGGGTTGATCGACAGCGGCCCGGTGGAACCGTGGCAGCCGCCGAGATTGTTCACACCCACCACAAAAAACCGGTTGATATCAAGCGGCTTGCCGGGACCGATCATATTGTCCCACCAGCCCACGTTGCCCGGCTCGCCCGCATACACGCCCGCCGCATGGTGCGATGCATTGAGCGCATGGCATACCAGCACCGCGTTCGAGCGCGCGGCATTGAGCGTGCCATAGGTCTCGTAGGCAAGCTCGTAGTTGGCAATGGCGCGGCCACACTTCAGCGGCAGCGGCTCGCGAAAAGCTGCCCGCTGCGGCGTGACCACGCCTACGCTGGTTTTGGCGGAAGTTGTAACGGTTGTATCCATGAAAACAAAAACCCGGTGAGTATTTCGCGCTATACCTTCATTACGATCGCGCAATCACCGGGTTTGAGTGTCATGGCCTGAACTGCTCTGCCATCATCTCTTTAGCCGGATTTATTGCGCGCCCGCAATCTGATATCAAATCGGCGCGTAAAAACAGATACTTACCTTACCTCCCTGTTGCAGTCTTGTCAAGCGTCACCGCATAGTCGAGCAGCCGCTCACGGATAAAATCGCGTATGCGCGGCTCGATGCCGGCCGTACGTGCATCGAATTTTTCCAGCACCACGGGCAGCGGCAGCACGCCGTCCGCCACCATGATCGGCGTCCGATTTTTGATGGGTGATGCCTCGCCACCGTCAACGCGGTGGTGCGAATAGCCTTTCGATTCGCGCCAGCTCAGCACGCGCTCGTATGCGGGCAGGTCATAGCACAACTGAAATCCGACAACGCGTCCATCGGTGTTTTGCCACGTAAAAATATCGAAATAATCGTCGCGAAACCAGCGCCGCCGCAATTGCGGGTCCTGCTGATGCACGTTGCCGATCTCGCGCAACATTATCAAACCTCGTTCAGTTTTCGCAGCAGCGCGCGCAGCCGGTCGGGATCGCTAGCGCGCAACATCCTCCGCAGCAGCGGCTTCAACGCGCCGGTATCGGTGCTCAGAATGCGCTCTTTAACGTCAAGCACATGCGCCGAATGCATTGAAAACCCGCGCAACCCCAGCGCCAGCAGCAGGCGTGTCAGCGCCACGTCTCCCGCCATCTCGCCGCACAACGCCACCGGCACACCGGCCTTGTCCGCGCGTTTGATAATGGACGACAGCAGGCCGAGGATTGCCGGATGCAACGGATCATAAAGATACGCGACGCTGTCATCGGTGCGATCTATCGCCAGCGTGTACTGGATCAGATCATTGGTGCCTATCGAAATAAAATCCAGCTTGCGCAGGAAAACATCCAGCGCCAGCGCCGCCGCCGGCACTTCAATCATGCCGCCGATATGCACGCTGCGGTCGTAGGGAATCCTCTCCTCATCAAGGCTTTCCTTTGCACGCGCAATCATGAGCAGCGTCTGATCGATTTCGCTGGACGATGCCAGCATCGGGATCAGAATGCTGATTCGGCCATGGTGCGACGCGCGCAGCAACGCGCGCAACTGGATCAAAAACCGCTGCGGCTCGGTCAGACACAAACGAATCGCGCGCAGGCCCAGCGCCGGATTGAGCGTGGTTGGCTGCGCTTCCTCGGTTTGCTTGTCCGCGCCCAGGTCGTAGGTGCGTATGATCACCGGCAGGCCATTCATCGCTTGGGCGACCTTGCGATAGGCCTCAAACTGCTCGTCCTCATCGGGCAGATCGCTGCGGTTCAAAAACAGAAACTCGCTGCGAAACAGGCCGATGCCGGTGGCGCCATTGGCAATGACTTGCTCCACGTCTTCCGGCAGTTCGATATTCGCATGCAGTTCCACGGCAACGCCGTCGCGTGTCACCGCACGCGTGTCGCGCAGTTCCAGCAGTTTGCGCCGTCCGCTTTCGAACTCGCGCTTGCGGCGCTGGTATTCGGCCAGCACGCGTTCATCGGGATCCGCAATCAGCACGCCGTTGGTGCCATCGACAATCACCAGTTCGTTTTCGCGAATCAGGTCGCGCGCGCGATGCAGCGCGACAATCGACGGAATGTTGAGACTGCGCGCCACCACCGCCGTGTGCGATGTGGTGCCGCCCGAGTCGGTGACAAAACTCGCGAATTGATGACGCTTGAATTGCACCACGTCGGCGGGCGATAAATCGTGCGCCACCAGAATCAATTCCTGTTCAGTGTCCGCGGCAGGGGGAGGCGTATACCCCGGCTGGCCGGACAACGCTCGGAGCACGCGTTCGACCACCTGGATCACGTCGTTGCGGCGCTCGCGCAGGTAAGTATCTTCAATGGCATCGAATTGCGCCAGCAGCGCATCGGTCTGCACCTTGAGCGCCCACTCCGCATTGCACTGTTCGGTTTCGATAATGCGGCGCGGCTCCACCGACAGCGTCGAATCGTCAAGTATCATCTGGTGCAGATTGACGAACGCTGAAAACTCCGTCGGTGCGCCCGCCGGAATTTCGGTTCGCAATTCGGTGAATTCGGCGCGCACCTTGCGCACGGCCGCGTCGAATCGCGCGGACTCTTCCAGCACCTGATGCGGCGGCACCAGGTAGTGGCTGACCTCCAGCGTGGCGTGCGACACCAGATGCGCGCGGCCGATGGCGATGCCGCCGGACACGCCGATACCGTGCAGGGTAAAACTCATGCTGGCGTTGGGAGTCTGCAGTTAAGCGTTGGGCGTAAAGATTACCACGGCGCGCGCCTTCCGCGCCCACTCCCAACTCTGCACTCCGAACCCCAAACGGGGTACCGCTACTCGTCTTCGCCGAATTTGTCCGCGATCAGCGCGGTGACGGCCTGCATGGCCAGCGCTTCGTCGGTGCCGCTGGTTTCCACGGTAATACGCGTGCCTTTGGCCGCGGCAAGCATCATCACGCCCATGATGCTTTTGGCGTTGACCCGGCGGTTATTGCGGGTGACCCATACTTCCGAAGCGTATTGGCCGGCGACCTGCGTCAGTTTGGCGGAAGCGCGGGCATGCAGCCCGAGCCGATTAACGATTTCAACTTCCTGTAGCAGCATGGTGCAGGGTAAATGCCGGCACGCGCGTGACGCCTTCGCAGCCGCCGCTGATCGCCTTGGTCACCATCGTCTCAAGCGACTTCTCGCGGTAAGTCAGCGCGCGAATCAGCATCGGCAGGCTGACGCCAGCCACGGCATCGACCTTGCCGGGAACAATCAACTTGGCGGTAATGTTGGACGGCGAACCGCCATACATGTCGGTCAATATCAGCACCCCGTCGCCGTCGTCGAGTTCTTTCACCAAGGCACGTGCCTGCGGCAGCAGCAGCAGCGGGTCATCCTGCATGGTCACGCCCAGTTGCTTGAGGCGCGGCGGACGTTTGTTCACCACATGAATCGCGGTCTGAATCAGGCTTTCACCCAGTGTGCCGTGCGTAATCAGCAGAATTCCGATCATTTGCGCCAGAGTTTGATAGTAATAAACGAACAGAATTTTACGCTATTGCACCGCAACAAGCAGGTGTTTTCAAGGCGTTATATGCAAAAGTTACAGTCCTTTTGCAATCACGATACAACTAAGTCAGTATAGTTATAACCATCTGTTTTTATTGGTTATTTTATTTCTGAGCCCAGTGCGTCCATGAATAAGCCTGCGACGTTACATCCCGTCTGCTGGGTAATCTCCTGGAAGCACGTGGGGCTGGTGACGTTGATTTCGGTCAGGCAACTGCCGATGACATCCAGTCCCACCAGCAGCAACCCTTGCGCGTGCAAGAGCGGCGCCAGCGTTTCGGCGATTTCACGGTCGCGCGGAGTCAGTTCACGCGCCACGCCGGTGCCGCCCGCCGCAAGATTACCCCGTGTTTCACCAGCCTTGGGTATGCGCGCCAGGCAAAACGGTACCGGCTTGCCGCCAATCAGGAGCACGCGCTTGTCGCCTTCGCTGATTTCCGGCAAATAGCGCTGCGCCATGATGGTGCGTTTGCCGAATTGCGTGAGCGTTTCGATGATCACGCTGACATTCGGATCGTCGCGGCGCACGCGAAATATCGACGCTCCGCCCATGCCGTCGAGCGGCTTGAATATCACATCACCATGCTCGGTGAGGAAATCCCGCAGCACTTTTTCCAGCCGCGTCACCACCGTCGGCGCGATAAATTGCGCGTAGCGCGCAATCGCCATTTTCTCGTTGTGATCGCGTATTGCGCGCGGCCGGTTGAACACGCGCGCACCCTGCGCTTCCGCCGACTCCAACAGATACGTGCTGTAGACGTATTCCATATCGAACGGCGGATCCTTGCGCATGATCACCGCATCGAATTGTGCGAGATCGGTTTCCACCGCTGCGTCGCTGCGATACCACGCGTCCTTTTGTTGGCCGGTGAGATACAAACGCGTGGCACAGCCTGCCACACGGTGTTTGCGCCAGAAAATATCTTCCTGCTGCAAGGTGTAAAGCTCGCAGCCGCGCGCGGCCGCCTCGCGCATCATCGCAAAAGTGGTGTCCTTGTAGATCTTGAATTCGTCGAGTGGATCGACAACAAACGCAAGCTTCATGCTGCGACCGGTGCGACCGGTGCGACCAGCGACTCCGTGCGCTCCAGTTCAATTGCCGCCGCCAGCAACGCAAGCCGCGCGATCACGCCGTAGGCGTAAAAGCGGTTCGGCGCGCAGTCGGGATCATCCGGATTTGGCGACGAACACGGTTCGGCGAACGCCAGCGGCTCGAACTGCATGCCCGGCGCATTGAGATTCTGATCCGTGCCGCGCTGCGTGTTCAGGCGGTAAAACCCGCCCACCACGAAGCGGTCGATCATGTACACCACCGGTTCGGCCGCCGCATCGCGCACCGTTTCAAAGGTATAGACCCCTTCCTGAACGAGCACCTCATGTACCGCCATGCCTTCTTTCACCACCGCCATCTTGTTGCGCTGCTTGCGGTTCAGTCCACGCACTTCGGACGCATCCTTCACCGTCATGATGCCCATGCCATAGGTGCCCGCGTCCGCCTTGACGATGACGAACGGTTCGTCGGTAATGCCGTATTCCTTGTACTTGGCGCGGATGTCATTGAGGATTTCCGACACGTAACCCGCCAGACATTCCTCACCCTGATTTTCCTGGAAATTAATCTTGCCACACATCTCGAAATACGGATTGATCAACCACGGATCTATTCCCAGCAGCTTCGCGAAGTCCTTTGCGACTTCGTCATAGGCCTCGAAATGGTTCGACTTGCGGCGCACCGCCCAGCCCGCATGCAGCGGCGGAAACAGCGGCTGTTCGATATTGCGCAGCACATCGGGAATGCCCGCCGACAGATCGTTATTCAGCAGCACCACGCACGGATCGAAACCATCGAGCCCCAGACGATTGCCCGAACGCTTCAACGGCTCCAGTTTGAGCTTCTTGCCGTCGGGCAAATCCACATCCATCGGCGCATTCAATCCCGGCAGCAGGCTGCCGATGCGCACATTCATGCCGGCGTGACGCAAAATGCGCGCCAGCGTAGCGACGTTTTGCAGATAGAACTGGTTGCGTGTATGGTTCTCGGGAATCAGCAATGCGTCGCGCGCATCGGGGCAGATTTTTTCAATTGCCGTCATCGTTGCCTGCACGCACAACGCATGAAAATCCGGATTCAGATTGTTGAAGCCGCCCGGATAAAGATTGGTGTCCACGGGCGCCAGCTTGAAGCCGCTGTTGCGCAAATCCACCGAACCATAAAACGGCGGCGTGTGCTCCTGCCACTGGCCGCGAAACCAGTGTTCAATGCTGATCGATTGCGCTAGCAACTGGCTTTCCAGCGCGGGCGGCGGGCCGGACAACGCAGTAATGAGTCGGGGAACGGCTGACATAGGATTCCTTAAACCGCTATTTTAAATCAGTACGGCGCTACGGGCACAAGCCGTCGAACTGTAGCTATTTGAGCATTGCGGCCCTATGGTATGTTCGCACTCCGCACAACAACCCTGCTCACGTCATCATGATCGTAGACACCCACGTACACGTCTTCACCGACGACCGTAAAAACTACCCGCAGATACGCGACACCGCGCGCGCCGGTTCCATTCCGTCCATCACCGAAATCGGGCAAACGGAATGGCCGCTGACCACCACCGAGAATCTTATCGCGATGATGGATGATGCCGGTGTCGATAAAGCGACGCTGGTTCAGGCTTACTTCGTTTACGAATACGACAATCGCTATACCGTGGATTCGGCGTTGAAATATCCCGACCGCTTTGCCAGCGTGGTGGTGCTTGACCCCATGGACAAGAATGCGCCGGATGAACTGAGCCGGCTGGTTGAAAAACAAGGCGTTACCGGTATACGCTTCATGCGCGGGCGGCTGCCGGAAAGTTCACTGGGCCGTCCCGAGACTTTTCCGCTGTGGCAACGCATCCAGTCGCTGAAGCTGCCGCTGGCAGTGAACGACCGGGTGTGGGAAGTCCCGAAAATCACCAAGGCCATGGAAAAATACCCGGATGTGAAAGTGGCATTCGAACATGCTTGGGGCCATAAAGTCGGCGCGCCACCCGATTACAGCGTGCTTGAGCCGCTGTTCGCGTTGGCCGCTAATCCCAATGTGTATATCAAGACCGCGATCAACAACATCGTCGCCGCGCGCGATGGCGGCGGCACCCCGGAACAGCTTTACACCAAACTGGTGCAGGTATTCGGCGCTAAACGCATCATGTGGAGTTCAAACTACCCTGCTCACCCAAAGTTCGGTGGCATCAAGCCGCGGCTGGAAGAATCAAAAAAAGCACTAGCGCATCTAAGCGCTGACGATCAGGCGTGGATTCTGGGCAAAACGGCGCTGGGTTTTTACCCGAGCTTGCAGAAGTAGGGGCGCGCAGAACGATTACCTGCGGGCGCACTACTTTGCAGCGCCCGCCTTACTGTCCAGGCGCACGCTGACATAAGTTCCCGGCGCGTCTTCCAGCGCCTTCAACTTGCCTTTGCCCGGGATTCGCGCGGCAACTTTGCCGCCACCGTGCTTTTCCACCCACTGCTGCCAATCCACCCACCACGAACCCGCGTGCTGCCGGGCGCCGCCCAACCAGGCATCGGGATCATCGGCGAGTTTGCCGTTGGTCCAGTAGCCGTACTTGTTGGCCGACGGCGGATTGACGATACCCGCGATGTGCCCCGATCCGCCGAGCACGAATCGCACCGGACTCTCGAACACGCGCGCGCCGGCATAGACGGTTTTCCACGGCGCGATATGGTCTTCGACGGTGGAAATAAAATACAGCGGTGTGCTGACCTTGGTCAAATCAATCGGGGTACCGTTCAACGTGATGCCGCCGGGTTTGCGCAGCAAGTTCTTCAAATACATATTGCGCAGATAAAAGCTATGCATGGCCGCCGGCATGCGCGTGGAATCCGCATTCCAGTACAGCAAATCGAACGGCATCGGATCGCGGCCCATCAGGTAATTGTTGACCACGAATGACCAGATCAGATCGTTGGCGCGGAGCATGTTGAACGTGGTCGCCATCTCCGAGCCTTCGAGATAGCCGCGTTTGTTCATGCGTTTTTCGAGCGCCGCGATCTGTTGTTCATCGATGAACACTTCGAGTTCGCCGGCTTGCTTGAAATCCACCAGTGTTGCAAAGAACGTGGTGCTCGCCACGCGCTTGTCATGGTGCGCGGCGAGGTAACCGAGCGTCGCCGCAGCGAGCGTGCCGCCGAGGCAAAATCCAATCAGGTTGAGGTCTTCCGTGCCAGCCGCCTTGAGCGTTGCATCGATCGCCGCCAGCGTGCCTTCGCTCAGATAGTCCTCAAACGTTTTACCCGCGTGTTTGGCATCAGGATTGATCCATGAAACGATGAATACGGTGTGACCCTGTTCCACCGCCCAGCGCACAAACGAATTGTCGGTGCGCATATCCAGCACGTAGTATTTGTTGATCCACGGCGGCACGATCAACAACGGGCGGCGATACACTTCTTTGGTAGTGGGCGCGTACTGAATCAACTGCAGCAGGTCGTTCTGGAATACCACTTTGCCCGGTGTGGCTGCAATATTTTCGCCGAGTTTGAAGGCGCTGCCATCGACCATTTTCACGCGCAGCCCGGTGCCGTCGGCTCGCGCGAGATCATCCAGCAGGTTATTGAATCCCTTGAGCAGATTTTTCCCGCCACTGCGCACCGTTTCGCTCAGCACTTCGGGATTGGTCAGCGCGAAATTCGACGGCGATAGCGCGTCAATGTACTGGCGAGTATAGAAATCGACTTTCTTCGCTGTGCTTTCGTCCAGCCCCTGCACATCGCACATGGCTTTGTGCAAATGACGTGCGGCAATCAGGTATGACTGCTTGAGATAATCGAACAAGAATTTGTTCTGCCAATCATCGTGCCGAAAACGCCGGTCGCCTTTTTGCGTCTCGATCGCCGGCGCAGGCTTTTGCCCGCTCATTGCCAGCAGCGAGTTTTGCCACAGCATGGCGTAATCCTGCCACGCCTTCATTTGTGCCTGCACCATTTGCACCGGGTCGCTGGCCATTTTTACCCAGGCATCGAAGAAAGCACGCGCGATACCCAGTTCATCATCAAATGCTTTCTGCGGATTCGCGCCGGCTTTTTGCATCGCGCGGGTAAGCAGTTCGCCGCTCTTGCGCGCGATGTCGGCGTATAGCTGCATCATTTCCACCGGATCAAACGCCTTCTGTTGCGGTTCAGTCGTGCTCACTCAGGAGTGCTCCGTGCGTTGAAAAAGATAATTTCCGCGGTCGTTCACTTGCCGGTGCAAGGTTCCGCGATGCATAAGATAGTTCAGGTGCGCGATGGCTTCGCCCATCGCGAACAGCAGATGGTGATCGTCGAACTTGCGATCAAACAGTACCGGCAGACTGTCCGCCGCGCTTTGCGGCGTAACGCAGGCACGGGTCAGGCGTTCGAGCCGCGAACGATGATGTTCGCACAGCGCATCGATGCGCGCGCGCATGCCGTAAAAAGGCAGGCCATGTGACGGCAGCACCAGCGTATCGGCAGCCAGTGTCGCGTAACGGCTGAGCGAGTCCAGAAAATCGCCTACCGGATCAGCCTCCGGCTCCACCGGCCACACGCTTACATTGGTGGAAATGCGCGGCAACAGCATGTCGCCCGCGATAAATACGCCCAGCTTCGCGCAATGCAAACTGGCGTGTTCGGGCGAGTGACCATGGCCGACAATCACACGCCAGGTGTGCGCGCCAATCACAATATTTTCGTTGTCGCGGATGCGGCGGTGCGCGCGCGGCAATTGCGGCACGCCGCTGTCGTAAAGATTGTCACGCAGATCGATCCATTTCAGGCGCACCTCGTCGAGCCCGTGCCGCTTCATCAAATCGCGCAAGCAGTCGGCCTCGGTGCCTGCCACACGCTTGCGAACGGCATGCGCCTGCAAGAATTCGGCTTTGGTCATCCACGGCATGAGCCCGTGCCTTTCGCACAGCCAATCACACAAGCCGATATGGTCGGGATGAAAATGCGTGACGATCACGCGCTTGACCGGCTTGCCGCCCAGATGCCGCGCGAAAATTTGTTCCCAGCAACCGCGCGCCTCGTCCGTGGCGAAACCGCAATCGACGATGGTCCAACTGTCGCCGTCTTCCAGCAGCCACAGGTTGATGTGATTCAACACAAACGGCAGTGGCATGCGCAGCCAATAGACACCGGGCACGACGGCGGTAATCGTACCGGGCGCGGGTGGTTCGGAAATCGGATAAACGAGGTCGATTTCAGGCTTTTTCAGGGTGGTCACAGCTTGCATTACGCTTGATCTTGTACTATGTTTACGCTAACGTTAACGATAGCTTACTCATGATTTCAATAGAGTCTTCATAATACTCACTTATATTGCGGGGCACAATGGCAGCGTCTTATACCATCAGTGAGCTGGCACAGGAATTTAACGTTACCACGCGCACCATACGCCACTACGAGGAACAGGGACTGCTAAACCCTGCTCGTGAAGGGACCAATCGCGTCTTCAGTTCACGCGACCGCGTGCGGCTGAAATTGGCGCTGCGCGGCAAGCGACTGGGGTTTTCGCTCAATGATATCCGTGAGCTTTTCGAGCTATACGATGCCAAGGACGAGAAAAGACAGATGACTCAATTCGTGGCCAGGCTGGATAAGCGGCGCATAGCGTTGGAGCAGCAGCGCGAGGACATTGAGATCATGCTGACCGAAATTAATTTTTTTGCCAGCCAATGCCAGCGCGTTATGGATGGCGCACCACCGGAAGCCACTAGCAAAGCCGACTAGGATACTGGCGTGCAACATTGATTTACGCTAACGTAAACGGTTATAGGTTTATAAAATAAGGATAATTTATAACTATTTGTTTTTAAACAATTTTATGAATTTACTGTTTCCTCTTGACGAAGAACTTGGACTGCTGCGTGACAGCGTTGAAAAGTTCGCGCAAGAGCAAATCGCGCCGCGCGCCGCAGCCATTGACCAGACCGGCGAATTTCCACGCGACCTGTGGCCCCAACTAGGTGCTTTAGGGTTATTGGGCATCACCGTCGAAGAGACCTTTGGCGGCGCGGGCATGGGTTACCTCGCGCATGTGGTGGTCATGGAAGAAATCAGCCGCGCGTCGGCCTCGGTCGGGCTGTCGTACGGCGCGCACTCCAATTTGTGCGTCAACCAGATACGCCGCAACGGCAGCGACGCGCAAAAACGCCGTTACCTGCCCAAACTCATTTCAGGTGCACACGTCGGCGCGCTTGCAATGAGCGAAGCCGGTTCCGGTTCCGATGTGGTGAGCATGCGCCTGCGTGCCGACGCCAGGGCCGACCGTTACGTGCTGAACGGCACAAAGATGTGGATCACCAACGGCCCGGATGCGGACACACTGGTGGTTTACGCCAAAACTGATGGCGCTGCAGGCTCGCGCGGGATTACCGCATTCATCGTCGAAAAATCCTTCAGGGGTTTCAGCGCCTCGCCCAAACTCGACAAACTCGGCATGCGCGGCTCCAATACCTCCGAACTGGTGTTTGAAGATTGCGAAGTGCCAGCCGAAAACGTTTTGGGTGCGGTCGGCCAGGGCATCAACGTGCTGATGAGCGGCCTCGATTATGAGCGTACCGTGCTCGCGGCAGGGCCGCTCGGCATCATGCAGGCATGCCTGGACGTGGCATTACCGTATCTGCACCAGCGCCATCAATTCGGGCAAGCTATCGGCGAATTCCAGCTGATGCAAGGCAAGCTCGCCGACATGGTCACCACATCGAATGCCTGCCGCGCCTATGTGTACGCCGTGGCGCGAGCCTGCGACGCGGGCAACATCACACGCCGCGATGCTGCCGGCGCCATTCTGTACACCGCCGAACGCGCTACCGAACTGGCGCTGCAAACCATACAATGCCTTGGCGCCATGGGCTATATGAACGATAGCCCTGCCGGCCGTTTGCTGCGCGACGCCAAACTATACGAAATTGGAGCTGGCACCTCTGAAATACGGCGCTGGCTGATAGGACGGGAACTGTTCAAGGAAACAAAATAGATTTATGGCAAAACTACACACACCGCTATGCGATCTTCTCGGCACGAGACTGCCGATTATTCAGGCGCCGATGGCGGGCGGCGTCACCACGCCGGCGCTGGTCGCGGCTGCCAGCAGCGCCGGCGCGCTCGGTTCATTCGGATTCGCCTACACGCAACCTGAAGCGATGCAGCGCGATGTCGAAGCTGTGCGCGCGCTGACCGATGCGCCCATCAATCTCAATTTTTTCGTCAACACACAGCCCACGCCCATCGCGCCCGCATCGCAAACGGCCGCCATCGATGCCGTCGCCGGCTACTACCAGGCACTGGGATTGCCCGCACCCGCGCCGGTGCGCGCCCCTTATGCGCCGGATCTCCATGCACAACTGTCGATGGCCGAAGACATCCGGCCCGAAGTGCTGACGTTTCATCTGGGCGATCTGCCCGCTGACCGAATCCGAGGACTGCGCACGCTTGGCATCAAAACCGGCGGCAGCGCCACCTGCGTGGCCGAAGCGCAGCACCTCGAGGCGCTGGGCGTCGATTTCATCGTGGCGCAGGGTATGGAAGCGGGCGGCCATCGCGGCACGTATCAACGCAACCCGTATGAAGCAATGACCGGAACGCTGGCACTGACACGGCTGATCGTGCGCGCCGTAAAAATTCCGGTGGTTGCTGCCGGCGGCATCATGGACGGCTCGGGCATTGCCGCGGTGCTGGCGCTCGGCGCGCAGGGCGCGCAACTCGGCACGGCATTCATCCCGTGCGCGGAAAGCGGCGCGCCACGCATCCATAAAGACAGCCTGCTTGCTGCGCGAGAAGACACCACCATGGTCACCGAAAAGTTCACCGGCAAACCGGCGCGCGGTCTCGCCAACCGCTATATGCGCGAGATGCAGTCACGCAATGCACCGCAACTCGCGTTCCCGGCGCAGGGCACGCTGTCCGGGCCGCTGCGCGCCGCTTCCGGCAAGGCAGGCAATCCCGATTTTCTGGCAATGTGGGCGGGGCAGGCAGCGCCGTTGTCGCGCGCACTGTCGGCCACGGAACTGGTCGCCACGCTGGAAAAGGAAACGCTGGAAACGCTCGACCGGCTCGCCGCATTGCGCCGCTAGAACAGGAGTCCTGTCATGGCCAATCCGATTGATTTCTACTTCGACTTCTCGTCGCCTTACGGCTATTTCGCCGCAACCAAAATCGACGCGCTCGCCGCGCGGCATGACCGCGCCGTGACATGGCGCCCGATTCTGCTGGGCGCGGTATTCAAGATCAGCGGCCAGCAACCGCTGCCGAACATTCCATTGAAAGGCAGCTACGCCAAGCACGACATGTTGCGTTCGGGCCGATGGTTCGAAGTGCCGTTCAAAATTCCAACAAAATTTCCCATAGGAACGATCGCACCGTGCCGCGCGTTCTACTGGGTGCATGACAAGGACGCTGCGCTGGCGAAAAAATTCACGCTCGCCCTCTATCACGCCTACTTCGCCGAAGACCGCGATATTTCCAACCCCGAAGTCACCGGCAACGTGGCCGCCAAACTCGGCATCGACAAAAACGCGCTGACCGCCGCGTTGAACGATGCCGCGGTCAAGGAGCGCACCAGGATCGAAGTCGATGCCGCTATCGAGCGCGGCGTGTTCGGCTCGCCGTACATCGTGATCGACGGCGAACCGTTCTGGGGCGCGGACCGGCTTGGTCAGGCTGAACGCTGGCTGGAAAAGGGACGTTGGTGAGAACGGCTTGTTGATGCCCTGCCCGATATGCCTGCACAACTGGAAGCGATACAAGCCAACATCGTGACGCTGAACGTTGACGCCATCGTCAACGCAGCGAATACGTCATTGCTCGGCGGTGGCGGTGTTGATGGCGCGATACACCGCGCGGCAGGGCTCGGGTTGCTGGCCGAGTGTCGCACGCTGAACGGCTGCAAGACCGGGCAATCCAAGATCACCAGCGGCTACCTGCTGGCACCAAGGCTCGTCATACACACCGTTGGGCCGATTTGGCAGGGCGGCAACCATGGCGAACCGGAATTGCTGGCATCCTGCTATCGAGCCAGTTTAGCGCTCGCGGCAAAACACGCGATCAAGACTATCGCATTCCCGGCCATCAGCTGCGGCGTGTACGGCTATCCGCCGGAACTGGCAGTTGCCATTGCAGTGCGCGAGTGCAGGGTTGCGTCTGTAAGCGCCTTGTTCGAGAAAATCGTTTTCGCCTGCTTCGACGCATCGATGCTCGCGCTTTACCAAACGCGGCTGGCGAAGGCCTGATCATGCCCGTCATCAAAAGCAATCTCAAAACCGGCAGCGCTGAATTCGGGGCGGATCAGCAAGCCATGCGTGGCCGCGTTGCGCAGTTGGAACAGATTATCGCGACAACCGCGCGCGGCGGCAGCGACGACGCACGCAGCCGTCACGTAAGCCGCGGAAAAATGCTGCCGCGTGAGCGTGTGGCTGCGCTGCAGGACAAGGACACGCCGTTTCTCGAATTCTCGCCGCTCGCTGCACACGAAGTCTATGACGAGGCCGTGCCGTCGGCAGGCATCATCACCGGCGTTGGCACTGTCAGCGGCCGCACTTGCGTGATCATCGCCAACGACGCCACGGTCAAAGGCGGCGCCTATTACCCGCTCACGGTAAAAAAGCATCTACGCGCGCAGGAAATCGCGCTGGAGAATCGTCTGCCGTGCATCTACCTCGTCGATTCGGGCGGGGCGCATCTGCCGAGCCAGGATGAGGTGTTTCCCGATCGCGAGCATTTCGGCCGCATATTTTTCAACCAGGCGCGCATGTCGGCTGAAGGTATTGTGCAGATCGCGTGCGTGATGGGTTCGTGTACCGCGGGCGGCGCCTATGTGCCGGCGATGAGCGACGAAACCATCATCGTTAAAAATCAAGGCACGATTTTTCTCGCAGGCCCGCCGCTGGTAAAAGCCGCCACCGGCGAAATCGTCAGCGCCGAAGCGCTCGGTGGTGCGGATGTGCATACGCGCCTGTCGGGCGTGGCGGATCACCTTGCCGACAACGATGCGCACGCGCTGGAGTTGGTTCGCGCTTCCATAAAATATATTAATAAAAACAAATACTTGCATCTATCGCGTGAAACGGCGCTTGCGCCACTGCTGAACGCCACAGAACTCGACGGCGTGATTCCCGCCAATTCGCGCACGCCGTTTGATGTGCGTGAAATCATCGCGCGTATCGTCGATGGCTCCGAGTTCGACGAATTCAAGGCGCGCTACGGCATGACGCTGGTGACCGGTTTCGCGCGCATCGACGGCTGGACGGTAGGCATCGCCGCCAACAACGGCATCCTGTTTTCCGAGTCGGCGTTGAAAGGCGCGCACTTCATTGAGCTGTGCTGCCAGCGCAATATACCGCTGGTGTTTTTGCAGAACATCACCGGCTTCATGGTCGGCGCCAAGGCCGAAACCGGCGGCATCGCCAAGGATGGCGCAAAGATGGTAACGGCGGTGGCCTGCGCGCGCGTGCCCAAGTTCACGGTGATCGTCGGCGGCAGTTTCGGCGCCGGCA
>JAKFYK010000068.1 GCA_021730905.1 Betaproteobacteria bacterium
TGCACGCCCAGTCCCAGCATCTGCGTGAGATAGCTCATGGTCGATTCGCCGCCGTAGCCCTGCCAGTTGGTGTTGGTGGCAAAACTCACCGCGGTATTGAACGACGAGTCGGCCGACACAGCGCCCATCTTCTGCGGATTAAGCGGCAGCACATCCTGTAGCCGTTGTAGTGCGTAAACCGCCGCAAAGCCCAGCACATTGAACCAGAGGGTTGCCGACAGGTAACGCTTCCAGTCCATATCGTCTTCCGGCTTTACGCCGGCGACGTCATACACCAGGGGCTCAAGCCAGCCGAAGACGGGAGACATGAATGTCCGCTTGCCCTCGTAAACATTCGCCATGTAGGCGCCGAGCGGCTTCACGAGTGCGAGTAGCACTACGATGAAGAATGTGCATTGGAGAAAAGCGTTCATCAGAAATCCTCCGCATTCAGCAAGGCGTAGACCAGGTACGCCGCGAGCGCGACGGCGAGAATCAACGCGAGCAGTTCAAAGCCGCTCATGATTTGCGCTCCATTAGGCGGGCGCACAACGCGCCGAGTCCGCAGGTTGCGACGAAGAGCGCAATCGCGATCAACAAAAAGATCAGATCCATTTCGAGCCTCCTGTTTCGTGGTGCTGCAGGTAGTAATCTAGGGACGACCGCGTAAAAAAGCGGTAAAGAATTCGCATATAACCCCAACCTCATGAAATGCTTGAACTTTTACCCGGATGCTCGAAGTCATCGAAGCGCATCCATTTCTTCGTGAACGGGACGCAGACGAGGGTACCTTCCCCCCGGAAGAGTGCTCCTTGATGCATATCAAGGTTTCCTATTTCTGCGGTGACGGAGCCTCTTGACAATGACATAGGCGCAGCATGCCGGCACGATAAGCACCGTCACGGCAAGTCCGATCGTGGCGAGAGTGGTCATGGGAGATTACAGGCGTTATCGGCTGTGGAATCCGGCTGTCTGTCTGCAGTCATCACGTATGTCGGGGCCGGACGGGACGTCCGCCGCTCCTTTTCTCGCCAGTGCTGGTGGCGTCGATCTGCCTCACAATCCGGGCTGCAGGTAATCTGCCGTCCGTACGCAAACCGGTGTCGCGCCGGTGAGACTTCGTGCAGCGCTCCGCAAACGGGGCATTTGTGCAAAGGCATGGTGTGCCTTAGGTCAGTCGTTCGGCTAAATACGCCAGCCGTTGTGCGCGCTCTTCTAGGTTTGCCGGTGTGGCCTCGCGTCCCGGGCGGGACGAAGCCTCAATCACGCGCGGCGCGATGAGCGTCACCTCGCCGACCGGCAGCGTGGCAAGGCTCATTGCGATCGCCATCGTGGCAGCACCGCAAGAGCGGATGCACACGTTCGGTCGGGCCGTGCCGCGCCCGAGGCGTTCGTGCAATGCTGATACACCGGCTGCGCCAGCGGGGTAGTGGACAGTCGTGACCGGTATCTTGTTAACGCGCTCAGCGACAATCATCGTGCCGTCTTCGGCGAGGTCGATGCCATAGCATCGTCGATCCGGAGGTTCATTGGGGTTTTGCATGGAAGGCATCACAGTAGAAAGCGGGCCGCCAGATGTATCACCAGCGGTATGCCGAACAGCACAAGTAGTGCTACGCTCCCGAAGGTGTACGATCCCAGCGGGTCGAATGGTTTTTCCGTCCTAATCATCTTCATGAGTGCATTCCTTTCCGCCGTGTGGCCTTCTGTTTCCTGGCTCTGCAGGAGACAATCTACGGATGGCTGTGTAAAAATGGTGTAAAGAAATGCGCTGCTACGAGGAAATCGGCCATCTCGAACAAATACTCACCCCCCAGGAGCGTTCGAGGATTTTGGTCGTTTAGGAATATCTGCCTGTCGCAGGCAGGCGTGCGGCTAATTCTGGGAGATCGCGATCGAGCAATGTCCGCAATGAGGGGGCCGCAAATCCCGCTCCTGGCCGGTTGCAACCAAAGCTAATCCGCCTTGGCGCCCGCCGCGCGCACCACCTTTGTCCACTTCGCGATTTCCGATCGCAGGAATTCCCCGCACGCTTCCGGCGAATTGCCGACCGGTTCGGTGCCCAGTGCGGCGAAGCGATCCTTTACCGCTGCGCTGTGCACTGCTTTCACGATTTCGGCGTTGAGCTTGTTGATGACATCGCGCGGCACGCCGCTGGGCGCGAGCATCATGTACCACCCTGTAACCTCAAAGCCCGGCACACCCGACTCGGACACGGTGGGAATCTCCGGCGTCAGTGCCAATCGCTTCGGTCCCGTGACCGCAATGCCGCGCAGCCGACCTGACTTGATCGGCGTTATCGCAGCACTGGTACTGCTCATCATGAAATCGATTTCGCCGCTCATCAATGCCGTCGCAGATTGCGCCGCGCTCTTGTAAGGCACGTGCACCAGCGTGGCCCCGGTCATGTGCTGCAACAGCACGCCGCCCAGATGGTTGGCACTGCCGTTGCCCGACGAACCGTACGTCATCCGTCCCGGCCTGGCTTTAGCAAGCGCGATCAATTCCTTGACGTTTTTTACCGGCACGCTGGGATGTGTAGACAGAAAATACTGCCCAGTAGTGAGCTGCGAAATCGCGACGAAATCCTTTAGCGTGTCGTACGGCAGTTTTGCCTGGAGGCTGGGATTGATCGATAGCTCCGGCGACGATGTCATCAATGTGTAGCCGTCGGGGGCCGATTTCGCGACGACTTCGGTGCCAATCAGCGTGCCCGCGCCGGGACGATTTTCCACCACCACCGGCACACCCATTTGCTCCGACAGTTTTTGCGAAACAATACGCCCGGTCACATCGGTACCGCCACCAGGCCCTAGCGCGACAATCATGCGTATCGCTCGATTGGGATAGGACTGTGCGGCAGCACACATCGCATACGTGCAAGCACAAGTGATCATCGCGGCGCGAAAAAACCTCCTCATGACGCAGCCGTCGCTGTTATCGACTTCGCCATAAATGACCGATGCGATGCCCGTGTATGCCATGGTGATTCCTCAAGCGTAATGACTCATGGATGGTAATTCGGAACCGCTTATTATGGAATAGCGGTTTTCCGTGATCGTGTTTCCATTTACCATTCACCGTCCAGATGCCGCTCTGAAACCATCATGAAACTGCTCGCCACCCTTCTTGCGCTGCTCGCCATGCCTCTCGCGGCGCAAAATTACCCCTCAAGACCCATACGCATGATGGTGCCCGCGGCCGCAGCAGGAGTCACCGACATCGCTGCGCGTGTGCTGGCGCCGCGTCTCGGCGAAGCGCTGAGGCAGTCAGTGGTGGTGGAGAATCGTGCCGGAGCCGGCGGCATTATCGGCACCGACATCGTCGCCAAAGCCGCGCCAGATGGCCATACGCTGATCACCGTCTTCGACAGCTTCGTCTCCAACCCCTTCGTATTCAAGAAAGTGCCTTACGACACACTGAAAGACTTCGCACCGGTCTCGTTGCTGATACGCGGGCCGCAAATCTTCGTAGCAACGCCCCATCTTGGCGCAAAATCGTTCAACGAATTCGTGGCAATAGCCAAAGCCAAACCGGTGGCGATACGCTACGCCACTGCCGGACCGGCTACCTCAAGCCGGCTCTCGGTTGAACTTTTCAAATCGATCAGCAAGCTGGACGGCACCACCATATTCTTCAAAGGCGGCGGCCCGGCGCTCAATGATCTGCTGGGCGGCCATGTGGATGTGATGATTGCATCCGCCGGGCTGGTGTTGAGCCACGTCAGAAGCGGCCGGCTGCATGCGCTGGCGGTGAGTTCAAAGAGCCGCACGGCGCTTGCGCCCGGCTTACCGGCGATCAGCGAGTTCTATCCGCAGTTCGAAGCCCAATCGTGGGTAGGCATGCTTGCGCCTGCAGCAACGCCGCGCACGATTATCCGGCGCCTGGTTGGCGAAGTGAACACAGTACTGGCGGACACCGAAGTAAAAGATCGATTCAACACCTTAGGCTTCGAAATCGTCGGCGGTGCGCCGGAGCAATTCGGTGAATGGCTGCGCACCGAATCACTGAAATGGGGCAAGGTGATCCGCGACAACAATATCACCGCGGAGTAGTATTTGCGCTGCGCTCGCGTCACACCTACACTCGGATCTGAATCAAGGGAGATATTGTGCTGAAAATATGGGGACGCAAGAATTCGATCAACGTACAAAAGGTGCTGTGGACCTGCGGCGAGCTTGCGCTGCCGTTCGAGCGCATCGACGCCGGCATGGCCTTTGGCGTGAATAACACATCCGAATACAAAACGATGAATCCGAACGGGCTGGTACCGTTGATGAACCACGACGGATTCCTGCTGTGGGAATCGCACGCCATCGTGCGCTATCTCGCGCGGCTGAATGGCCCCGGTGCGTTGTTGCCTGCCGATACACGCTCGGCCGCCGATGCCGACCGCTGGATGGAATGGTACAGCACCACTTTATGGCTCAATCTGAAGCCGGTATTCTGGAATATGGTGCGCACGCCGCCTGAAAAACGCGACATGGTTTTAGTCGAATCCAGCCGCAAACTGCTTGCCGCGAACTTTGAAATCGTCGATGCGTTGCTCGCCCAACAGGATTACATGGCCGGCAAGGCATTCAGCATGGGCGACATTCCGATGGGTGTCGCCGCCTACCGTTGGTACGGCATGGCGATCGAACGTCCTGCGCTGAAACATCTCGATGCCTGGTACAGCCGTCTGTGTGTGCGGCCGGCGTTCAGGGAACACGCCATGTTGCCGCTCACGTAGAAATATAAAATACTTAATAAAAACAAATACTTACAGATGAAAAATCCAACGCCCTCCGTTCGCGAATACCGCTACTTCAACCTGGTGATGGTAGCGTTCGTCACGGTGCTGATTTGTTCGAACCTGATTGGTCCGGCAAAGATTGCGCAGGTGGACTTGCCGCTATGGGGCCTGCTGACATTTGGTGCGGGCGTCCTGTTTTTCCCGATCTCGTACGTGTTCGGCGACATACTCACCGAGGTCTATGGTTACGCCCGCGCGCGCAAAGTGATCTGGAGCGGTTTTGCCGCCCTGGCGTTCGCGTCGATCATGGCAAGCATCGTGGTCGCCTTGCCGCCCGCGCCGTTCTGGAAGCATCAGGCGGCATATGAAGTGGCGTTCGGCTCGACCTGGCGCATCGTGCTGGCGTCAATGATCGCTTATTTCTGCGGCGAGTTTGTTAACTCGCTGGTGCTGGCAAAAATGAAACTGATAACGCAAGGCCGCCACCTGTGGAGCCGCACCATCGGTTCCACCATCGCCGGCGAAGCAGTGGATTCTGCGCTGTTTTATCCGCTCGCGTTCTATGGCACCGGCATCATTCCAGACGACAAGCTGCTGCTGGTGATGCTTGCACAATTTACCCTGAAAGTCGGCGTGGAAATCCTGTTCACGCCCATCACCTACAAGATCGTGAACTGGCTCAAGCGCGCGGAAAACGAAGACTATTACGACCGCCAGACGAATTTCAATCCGTTTCATCTCAAGGACTGAAAGCCTTCGTCGCGAAGACTCCGGTGCCCAGACGAATCAGGCGAAGAAAAATTTGAGAGAAAGCTGAAAATTGGTCAGGGAGGTGAGATTCGAACTCACGACCTCCTGCTCCCAAAGCAGGCGCGCTACCGGACTACGCTACACCCTGACTGAACCGCTATTTTAGCCGATTTTCGACCCCGTATCATCCTGTGGTCTAAGATACCCGAAACGCCGATGAGGTTGCGCTACACTCGGTTTTTCAAGCTGTTTCATCCATGACTGAAAAGAAAAACTGGCGCACGCCCGCCGTTGTCGTCGCCTGCGGCGGTTTGGCCATGACGATAGTACTCGGCACGCGTCACGGCTTCGGACTTTATCTGCAGCCGATGACGCTCGATCTGGGCATCAGCCGCGAGACGTTCGCCTTCGCCATTGCGCTGCAAAACCTGTTTTACGGATTCTCGCAGCCGCTCACCGGCATGATCGCCGACAAATTCGGCGCGGCACGCGTGATGGCCACTGGCACCATAGCCTACGCCATCGGGTTGATTCTAATGTCGCATTCAACTACGGGAATGGAACTCAATCTGAGCGCCGGCCTGCTGATCGGCATGGCGCTGGGCTGCTGCGGGTTCAGCACGGTGTATGGCGTGATCGGACGCGTGGTTCCCGCAGAAAAACGCAGCACCGCCATGGGCGTCGTCGGCGCAGCGGGCTCGCTCGGACAGTTTCTGATGCTGCCGTATGGGCAGTTGCTCATCAATCACCTGGGTTGGCAACAGGCGCTACTGATTCTCGCCATCACGGTTTTATTGTTGCTGCCCCTGTCGACTGCGTTGGTCGAAGACAGGACGGCGCAAGCTCAAGCGCAATTCAAGCAGTCGATACCAGCGGCACTGCGCGAAGCCTTCAGCCACCGCGGATTCATGCTGATGTGCATCGCTTATACGGTCTGCGGATTTCAGCTGCTTTTTATTTCAGTGCACTTCCCGGCATATCTGGTGGACCAGAATATGACACCCGCGACCGGCATGATCGCGCTGGCGCTGATTGGCCTGTTTAATACCTTCGGCAGTTATACTTGGGGCTGGCTGGGCAGCCGCTACACCAAAAAGTATCTGCTGGCGACGCTCTACTTCACGCGCGCGATGGTGATCATGGCCTTCATTCTGACGCCGCTGTCACCAATGACGGTTTATCTTTTTTCCGCCGCGATCGGATTTCTGTGGCTGGGCACGGCACCGGTCACCAGCGCGCTGATCGCGCAGATATTCGGCGCGCGCTACTTGTCCACGTTAAGCGGCTGCGCCTTCATGTTTCATCAGGTCGGCAGTTTCCTCGGGGTATGGATCGGCGGTCGTATTTTTGATGCGACCGGTTCCTACAACCTGATGTGGTGGATTACCATCTTCGCCGGCATCGTGGCGGCACTGCTCAGTTTACCGGTCGACGAACGCCAGATTCCACGCAACGCAGCCGCGCCCGCCTGACTGCCGTTCAGACGGCATCAGGTACCTGGACGGGTCGCTTCGCCCCGCAGCCATTCACGGAAAGCCGCCACCGCCGGGCGCTCGTCCGCGTGCTCTCCGCAAGCCATGTAATAGCCGTTGGGCAGCTTCACAACCAGATCAAACGGCACCACCAGTTTGCCGCTGGCGATATCTTCGGCAGCCAGCACCGGCATGCTGGCAAGCACCCCCACCGCATCTATCGCCGCTTCGAACGCCAGCACCGCATGACTAAAATGCGGCCCCTTGTTGGCATCTACGTCGGTCACGCCAGCCGCGTTTAGCCATAGACCCCAGAATGCTTCGTTGTCGTAGAGTGCCCCGGTATCATCGTGCAGCAGTAGGTGGTGCCTGAGATCAGACGGCTCCTTGAGCGGATGTTCGCCGGAAAGCAGTCTGGGGCTGCATATGGGCGTAATACTCAGATCGATAAGGCGTTCAACCTTGATGCCAGGCACGTTACCCCGCCCGTAGAGGATGGCGACGTCCGAATCGGCAAGCCAGGCTTCGACTGTAGCACGTTCCGCCAACTCGCCTTTTCCATCCACGCTTAAGCGGCGCATGCGCGCGGAGATGTGCACATCAATTTCCGGATGTGCCGCGATAAAACGATGCAGGCGCGGCATCAGCCAGCGCGAGGCAAATGACGGCGCCGCGCTAACGGTGAGCGACCCTCCGCCTTGATGCCTGCGTAGATGCGCAACCGCCTGCGCCAGACACTCGAATCCTTCTCCCAGCTTGGGTAACGCGGCCCTGGCCACATCGGTGAGCTCCAGCGCGCGGTTATAGCGATGAAACAACTGCACGCCAAGATAGTCTTCGAGCGTACGTATCTGGTGGCTTACTGCTGCCGAAGTCACATTCAACTCGAGAGCCGCCTTCTTGACGCTTAAATGCCGGGCGGCAGCCTCGAAAGCCTTAAGCGAATTGAGCGGTGGCAGACGTGTGGGCATAGTCTATTCTGATTAGATTATCTAATTTGAAGTATCAAGATAAGTAGGTTGATGCATTGCAACATTATACTAAGACTATGGTCTATATGAAAGCAGCAAGTAGTTGATATTAAAAATGTAAAGTTTTCATACAAATATCAATATATACTTGAATGGAAAGGAGTATTAACATGAGAAAGACGATGAAAACGACGGAAAGTTCAGTGTTGTATAGAAAAATTGACGAATTGCGATTGTCAGCAACGGATCGTTCGGAGGCAGTTGCCGCCCTGGAATCAGCAAACAGGCTCTCAGATATTCTCTACTGGGTATTCAAGAAAATCGGGCGTCTGAACCGCTGGTTCACGCCAAATCCCAAGCTCAAGCATCAGTAAGCGTGAATTAAGCTGAGGTGGGAATCCCCCCGCTTTGGCCAACGCATCACGCCTCGGGCTGCGGCGGCAGACTACGCGCAGCAGTAGTCCTGCCGCGCGTTTTACTTCAGCATCGCCCTATTTCAGCATCGGCTTCAGGCGCGCCATGATTTCCGGCGCGTCGGGCTCGACCGCGCTGCGGAAACCATAAACGGTCTTGCCGTCCGGCGCGATCAAGTACTTGTGAAAATTCCATTGCGGCGCTTCTCCCGATGCGGTAGCCAGCGCCCGGAACAGCGGACTGGCTTTTGCCCCGGACACCGCGCCCTGCTCGATCATCGGAAACTCTATCGCATAGGTCAAACGGCAAAAGGCGGCAATTTCCTTGTTGCTTGCGAATTCCTGATTGAAATCATTGGACGGAAAGCCCAATACCAGCAGCCCGCGCTTGCCATACTGTTTGTGCAAGGCTTCGAGCTTGTCGAATTGCGGCGTATAACCGCACTTGCTCGCGGTATTTACAACGAGTATGGGCCGGTTTGCATACTCACACAGGTTCAGCGTTTTTCCCTGCAACGACGTAAAGCGATGATCCAGCAGCGCGGGACAAGCGTGCGCAAGTTGCACGGCCATCAAGCCCAGCACAATCAAAGGTGCTGATAACCATCGCATCGCGGCGTCCTCATTTAGCAAAAAACCCATTTCTGGTGTTGCATGAAAAATGTCGGGCAACGTCCTCGTCAGCCAGCGACATTATAGACCATTGAATACAAGCACTTCGCCAGCACATCTGAAGTCTTTCCGCGGAGCGTTGAACTAAATCCCGATCTGCCTGCCCCACCTCAAGCTGGGGTTCACGGCCCCTGCTGAGTTATTTTCAAGTGCGAGGATACTTTTTTTGCATGATTCAAACTTTTCCACAAAAGGAGACGCGATGTTCAATTCCAAAGACACGCTGTTCGGCAAGAGAGACGAGATCGCACAAAAAAACAGTAAGGCATTGGGCACTCCGCCGCACAGCGTCACAACTGCAGGACGCGCAGATGCGGCGTCTCCGGTACCGGCATCGACAGCGGCTCCACTCACTCCCACTCCCTCGATGCCGGCCGCGCAATCCGGCAGCAAGCTCATTGTCGGTCCGGACATCAAATTGAAAGGCGTTGAAATTACCGACTGCGACACCCTGGTGGTGGAAGGCCGTGTCGAGGCCTCGATGGATAGCCGCGTCATCCAGATCGCAGAGCACGGCGTGTATTCAGGCACGGTCGGTATCGACGTTGCGGAAATTCACGGATGCTTCGAGGGCGAACTCACAGCGCGTAAACAACTGGTGATACACGCCACCGGACGTGTGTCCGGGACCATACGCTATGGCAAGATCACGGTGGAAGAAGGCGGCGAACTCTCCGGCAACATCAGCACGCTGTCGGGCGCGGCGGCGCTACCCGCTGGAAACGGCGCGCACGTGGACATCATGAAGCCTTACGATCCGTTCGCGCACAAAGGCAAGCCGGACGCGAAATCCACAGGCGCCGCGCACTGATCAATTGGCATCAGTGGATGACTGGGCAGGTGACGCAGGCGGCGGTGTCGATGCGGCAGGCGCGGCCGCCACGGGCGCCGGTGCTGACAGCGCGGTCTGCGCGCGGATGCGATCAAACTCCGCCAGGATCATATCCGTAAGATCCGTGGGTAACGGCACCAGACGCTGGCGCAGCACCGATGCCATTTGCTCGCGCGTTTCGGCCGGCATTTTTTCGTATTCTTCACGTGCTTCGGCGGCAATACGCCGCTTCCGGGCGAACGATAGCGCGCTGATCTGCTCATGCGCCTGCCGCACCGCCGATGCCTTGATCGCCAGATCAGCAATGATCGCGGGCACGTCGGCTGCATTCTTCGGATCGGCGATGATGCGCCGCACACTGGAATAAACTTCGTCGCGCTGCGCGGAAGTCAGATGCACAAAGCCTTCCTCGATCAGCCGGCGTAATTGCATATCGTCAAAACCGGCATAGGGCAAGCCGGGCAGCGACGGCAACGGCGGCGGCGTACTCTGCTGCAGGCTGGCGCGCTCCACAACACTCTCGATTCCTGCCGAAATGATTTTGTCGCGCAATATGCGCAGCAACAGCAACGTCAGCGGATCGGCGCTGAACGCGGGCGTGCAGAATATCGCGATTGCCAAAGCGACAGAGACACTACGGACGTGGCGCATCACATCACGCATTTTTCCTCGATCGGGACACGCCCTCGGACGGATGAGGGACTTTAACCTGATGTTTTTAAGGTAAAAATACGCTCGTTGGCGCAGATGTCAAGCCAACAACGGCGAGCACCGCAAAATCCGCAGTTGGGCAGTCGCGCACACGCAACACTAGTGTCTAAAACCCATTTTAAATAAGGCACTTAGGAGCTGTAACTCAAATTCTGCGCAATTTATTGCTGGTCAGATTCTCCAAGGATTGCAAGCAAACGACGATTTCGTTGGCCACCGCATCCAGTGCAACCTGCTTGCCCACCGCGCCCAGTTCATAGGCGGCGCGTGGCATGCCGTACACCACGCAACTCGCGGCATCCTGCCCTATCGTCATGGCACCGGCCTGCTTCATGCGCAGCAGCCCTGCTGCACCGTCCGCACCCATGCCGCTGAGAATAACGCCGACTGCATAGCGTCCCGCCTGCAGCGCGACGGAATCGAACAAATGATCCGCAGCCGGCCGGTGACCGTTTAGCAGCGGGTCATCGTTGAGCAGTGTCACCCAGCCACTGACACCGCGTCCTAATTTGAGATGCTGGTTTCCGGGCGCAATATAAACATGCCCCGGATGCAGAATGTCGCCTTGAGACGCTTCTTTTACCTTCAGTGCGCACATCGTATTCAGGCGGCCCGCGAACAGGCGCGTAAATGGCTGCGGCAAATGCTGCACAATTAACACGGGCGGCACGCTTTCAGGCAGTCCCTGCAGCACCTTGGTGATCGCTTCAATACCGCCTGTCGAAGCACCGATGGCAATGACCGCATTGCGCGCCGCCACGCCCAGCGTGGCGGGCACGCGCGGCGCCACGGAAGCGGCCCCGGTCCAGCCGCGGCTTGCTATTCGAGGTGCCGCCGCTGCCGCGATGCGCACCTTGCTTGCAATGTCTGCAGCGAACTCCATGATCAGATCATTGCTATTGCGCATGACCGGCTTGGTCACAAAATCAACCGCGCCAAGCTCAAGCGCACGCAACGTCGCCTCGCCGCCAGCAACGGTCAGTGTGGATACCATCACCACCGGCATGGGGCGCAGACGCATGATCTTTTCAAGAAACGTCAAGCCGTCCATGCGCGGCATCTCGATGTCCAGCAGCACCACGTCCGGCGACAGTGCCTTGATTTTCTCACGCGCATCGTAGGGATCCTGCGCCGTGGCTGCCACCACCATATCCGGCTGAGCGTTGACGATCTGCGCGATCATTTCCCGCATGACCTGCGAATCGTCTACGACAATGACGCGTATCCTGGTCGCCACGCTTCAATCCTCGAACAACTCAACGCGGCTGCTCACCGCCTTCTTCTCGATCTCGACGGCATAGGCACGTTCGCGGTCAATCAGCGTGTCATTGTGCAACTCTCTGATTTCCTTGACCAGCACACGGCCTGTTTCCACGAAGAAGTAAACCTTTCTTGCGTGGTTGCCGCCGACATCCTTTGCGCTGACCTTGATGCCTTCCCGGTCGAGATATTCGAGGGCGAATTGCGCGTTGCGCGCACCGACATCACTCAGTCCTGGCAGCACCCGGCCCGCGCCGAATACCTTGGCCACCAAACGCTCGCGAACAGCGCCCATTGACAGCAGATTATTGATCAGCATCTCCATCGCATGCGCACCATAGCGCGCAGGTTCGCTCAGCAGGGATTGCGATCCCGCGCGGTCGGGCAGCATAAAGTGATTCATGCCGCCTATACGAGCTACAGGATCCATCAGACAAGCCGATACGCAAGAACCCAACACAGTAACAATCAGAATATTGCGCTTGCTGGCGTACAACTCTCCAGGGGAGATTTTCGCCGCGCGTAACCCGAAATGGCTGTCGTAGTACAGCCCCGGGCTGTCGTTCTCGAGATCGGGAAATCCATTTCCGCGCACGGCGTTCGGCATGGCTTGGCTCTAGCGCGCTTCGCTCGCAACCCTGTAGGTGGTCGCGCCCAGCGGCGTAAATAAATCCTTGGCATTGAAAAAGGCTTCGGAATGTCCGGCGAACAACAGACCGTGAGGCTGTCGCAATAGCGGGACGAACCGTTTGAGTATCTGGTATTGCGTGGTTTTGTCGAAATAAATCATGACGTTCCGGCAGAATATTGCATCGAACTGGCCTTCGATCGGCCAATCGGACTGTATCAGGTTAAGCATGCGAAACTGGATACAGTGCTTGAGCACGTCTTTTACTTTCACGAATCCTTTGTTGCTGCCGTCGCCGTCCCAGAAGTAGCTGCGCAGTTGCGACAGTTCGAGTCCTTCAATTTTTTCCCGTTCGTAGATGCCGCGCTCGGCACCCTGCAGCATGGTGGTATTGATATCCGTGGCCAGTATGCTTACCGGTGCCTGCGGCTGACCGTAATATTCGTGACATGCAATGGCGATCGAATACGGCTCCTCGCCCGACGCGCAACCGCAACTCCAGATACGCGCCGGCTGTTGCGCCACCGGCAACACCTGTTCGGCTAATATCCGGAAGTGATGTCGTTCGCGAAAAAAACTCGTCAGGTTGGTGGTCAGAATATTGATGAAATGCGTCCATTCGTTCTGTCCGGCGTGATCCAGGTAATCGAGATAGGCGCGCACCGAATCCAGCCCCAGCCGTCGCAACTCGCGGGTTAACCGGCTGTAGACCATCTCCTTGCGTGAATCGCCCAGATGGATGCCGGCAATGCGATACAAATGACTCGCGACACGCTCGTAGTCCGACTGTTCGTACCTGAACTCCTTCGACATGGACGTCTATCATCCGCCACATCTGGAATCGCGCCGTGACTGCCTGCTTACGCGGCCACCGCAGCGCCAACCCCACTATGACGCGACCTGTTCTATCAGTTGAAGATCTTCACTGCTCATCAATCGCTCGATGTCCACCACGATCAGCATGCGGCCTTCGACCGTCGCCATGCCTGAAATGAACTCGGTATTGATGGTAGAGCCAAAGCGCGGCGCCTCGCGAATTTCATCAAACGGCACGGCAATCACGTCGGATACGCTATCCACCACCATGCCTATCATTTTCTTCTTTAAATTCAATATGATAACAATGGTTGTCGCATCATAACGCGCTTCCGACAAGCGGAACTTGATGCGCAAATCCACGATCGGCACGATATTGCCGCGGAGATTGATCACGCCCTTGATGAAGTCCGGCGTATTGGCGATCGACGTCACCGTGTCATAGCCACGAATCTCCTGTACCTTGAGGATGTCGATGCAATATTCCTCCTGCCCAAGCCTGAAGGTCAGAAATTCCTTCTTCGGCGCGGCGCGAGCCGCATCGTCTGTCCGGATATCACTCACAAAAACCTCCTCTAAGCCGCCACCTGGTTGGGTGTACCACGCGCCATTTCCTTGATCGTCGCGTGTTGTTTCACGATTTCTGTCACATCCAGTATCAGCGCCACCCTGCCGTCGCCCAATATCGAGGCGCCCGCCATGTAAGCAACCTTGCGATAATTCGCTTCAAGACTCTTGATCACCACCTGATCCTGCCCCAGCAACTCGTTGACCTGCAGCGCGATGGTGCGGTTTTCGACCTCCAGCACGACCAGCACCGACTGCTCGGACGAGCTTTCGTCGTGCAAAGCACAAACATCGGTGAGCCTGAGGATCGGAATATATTCACCGCGCAACTGGATGACGTGCCCCTGCCCCACCACCGACTGCACCTGCGTGGACGACACCTGCAGGCATTCCCGGATAAATGCAATCGGAATGATATAACGTTCACCAGCCGCGCCCACGATCATGCCATCCACAATCGCCAGCGTCAGCGGCAGATTGATGGTGAACGTCGTGCCCTTGCCCAGCGTGGACGTAATATCCAGCGATCCGCCCAGCCTTCTCACGTTCTGGCTCACCACGTCGAGCCCGACACCCCGGCCCGATACATTGCTCACCTTCTGCGCTGTGGAGAACCCCGGCCGCAACAGCAATGCATACATGGCGGATTCATCGAATTCCGCCTCCGTTATCAGGCCGATATCTACAGCGCGCCGCTTGATGAGTGCCGGGTTGATGCCGCGGCCATCGTCCACCACGGTAATCACGAAACGACCGCCGCGGTGCTCCGCATGCAATGAAAGCGTCCCCTTGGCGGATTTCCCGGTAGCCAGCCGGTCAGCAGGCAGTTCGATGCCGTGATCGAGCGCGTTGCGCACCAGATGCGTCAACGGATCAATAAGCTGCTCAATAACGCTTTTGTCCAGTTCGGCCTGTTCTCCGGAAATCTTGAGCTCGATGGCCTTGCCCAGCTGCAATCCAAGGTCGCGTACCAGTCGCGGGAAGCGCCCGAATACGTGATTGACCGGCATCATGCGGATAGACAGCACGCGCTCCTGTATGTCCTGCACGTTGCGCTCCAACTGCGCAAATACCGACACTGCGCGAGCATCCTTGATCGCATCAAGATGCTGCGTCGACTGCTTGAGCATGGTGTGCGTAATCACAAGTTCGCCAACCAGATTCACCAGGTCGTCAATTTTTTCCGTGCGCACATGCATTGTCACCAGCCCGGCATCGCGGCGAGACTCTGTTGCGGAATCCTGCGCACGCTGCGCCGGTTGGAGCACCGCCTGCGATTCGCTGCGCACGGACGCCTCCGCGGCCTGATCAATCTCGAGCGCGCAGCAATTGGATACCCACTCGAACACCTCGCGGATATCGCCGACTGCGGCCTCTGTTTCCAGAGTGATTCGCCACGCCAGATAGCAGGTGGTCGGCACGAATGACTGGATATCCGGCAACGCCGACAAATCCACGATGCAACGAACCGTACCCAGATGCGCCAATTCCTCGATAAAACGCGCCGGGTCATTGCCGCTATGGAAGAAATCCTGCGCGGGTCGAAAAACAATCACGTAAGTACGTTTGTTCCGCTCCGTCGGAACGGCGCCCATTCCGCCAGCGGTGGCAGCGGGGCCGGGCGACCCGGATACCACCTGCCGCAGCAATATCTGCAATTCACGTACGATGCCGGCGCCTGCTGCGGCATCTACCGGCTCCTGCGCCTCGGACGCAATAAGCCAGTTACGCAGACAATCCACGCCACGCAGCAAAACATTGGTGCATTCGGGCGTTGCCTCCGCCGCGCCCTGGCGCAGCCGGTCCAGTACGGACTCCATTTCATGAGCCAGTTCCGCAATGACACCGAAACCCAGGCTTCCAGCCGATCCCTTGAGCGAATGCACCACGCGAAAGATGGAATCCAGTGTTTCCTTGCTGTGCCCATGCTGCTCAAGCCGCAGCAACTCCTGCTCCACGCTGTCGAGCCCCTCAAGACTCTCCGCAAAGAAGGTAGCGTGGAATCGGGACAGATCCAGGCTCATGGCCCAATCGTCTTAACGTCTGAGCGCGATGAACTCATGTTTCAAAACTCCTTCCATTCGCCATCGTCGCCGGATGGAACACCACGCGTTGCCGTGGTGCCGGCGCCTAGTGCGGCCAGCCCCGCGGGGCGCGGGGTATTCGGCGCTGCAGGCGTCCGCTCATGGCTGCCTCGCGCCGCCGGTGCAGGCGCCCTGCCCGGATCGCGCGCGGGGTCCCGCCTGCGATTCAACAAAATCACGTCATTTTCGTCCACCTTGAATACGCCAACGACCTCCTGCAAGCGTTGCGCCTGCATGCGCATGGAATCGGCCGCTGCAGACGCCTGTTCGACTACTGCCGCGTTCTGCTGCACCACCTGGTCCATCTGGTTGATGGCCTGATTGACCTGCTCAATACCGCTCGATTGCTCGCCGGACGCATTGCTGATCTGATCGATGATGCCGGTAACCCGCGCCACCGAGTCAACAATCTCCGTCATGGTCTTGCCAGCGGCTTCAACCAGCCGCGTTCCTTCTTCGACCTTTTCCACCGAATTGCCGATCAGGCCCTTGATTTCCTTTGCCGCATCCGCCGAGCGCTGCGCCAGGCTGCGCACTTCCGACGCCACCACTGCAAAACCCCTGCCCTGCTCTCCGGCACGCGCCGCTTCCACTGCGGCGTTCAAGGCCAGGATATTGGTCTGAAACGCGATGCTGTCAATCACTGAAATGATGTCCGCGATCTTGCGCGAGCTTTCCTGAATTTCGTTCATGGTGACGACGACTTCGCCGACCACCTTACCGCCATTCGCGGCGACCGCATTGGCGTTTTTCGCGAGCACGTTGGCCTTGCGCGCGCTCTCGGTGTTTTCCTTCACCGCTGCAGTCAATTGCTCCAGGCTCGATGCAGTTTCTTCCAGCGTTGATGCCTGTTCTTCCGTGCGCTGCGACAGGTTATTGTTGCCCGTGGCCACTTCGTCCGCTGAAGTGACTATGGCTTCTGCGCCATACCGGATGTCACTCACCATGCGCGTCAGATTCTCGTCCATCGACTTGAGCGCCAGCATCAGGTTGCCGAACTCGCCATGTCCGTCAGTGTTGATTCTGACGGTGAGATCGCCTGCCGCCACCCGATCAGCAAGAGACACCGCGGTGGCCAATGGCATCGTGATCGCGCGCACGGTGAGATACCACATGATAAGCAGCAGCACCGCCGTGACGATAAACAGGGCCACCATGATGTTGCGCGGGCCTGCCGGCATGTTGAGAATGCCGACAGTGGCCATCGCCATGATCAGCGCAAGAATAACGGCAACGCCCAGCCGTAATCTGTTTTTCATCGACATGACGGAACCCTCGGCTTGAACATCGATCTATGCCGGCAGCACTTTGCGCAGGACGCTGAGCAGCGCTTCGGGATCGAACGGCTTGACGATCCACCCCGTTGCGCCGGCCGCCCGCCCCTTGGATTTCATTTCCGGCTGCGACTCGGTGGTCAGCAGAATAATCGGCACGAACTTGTATTCGGGCAGCTTGCGCAACTCGGCAACCAGTTCTATGCCGGTGCGCCCCGGCATGTTCACGTCCGAAATCACCAGGTCGAAGCCCTGCTTCTGGGCATGGGCCAGAGCCTCGTCGGCATTGCCCGCTTCGGTGACCTTGTGGCCGGCCGACGCCAGCGTGAAATTGACCATTTGCCTCATGGTCATGGAGTCGTCAACAATCAGAATATTCGACACAACATTCTCCCAAATTCTAGAATAACTCCACGTCTACTTTCCGTACCTTGCCGGGCGCGAGATGGTCCTCTCGAGCAGGGATGTGCAGCTCTCCCATCGCGTTCTTGGCCATATCACCCGCATGTGTCACACCCGCTGCACGCGTTCTGGACGCGGCGCTCGCGATGCTCGCCGACGCTTCCGCCAGCAACGGCTCCTTGATGTGCTCGAGCTTCTGCTGGGTAATGTCCTGGTACTGCATCGCGATGATGATCTGATTGATATCGTTGCGCACGTCCTTGCCGAGCGAGGTAATCTTCTCCAGCGTGGTCGTGACCTCGCGCGCCTTTTCCATGGTGGCGATGTTGAGCTGCGACACATCGACTTTCGCCTGCACCGCCGCCAGCCGCACATTGTCGCTGGACTTGCTCAGCTCGTCATAAGTGCCGCCCATCACTTCACGGATTTTCTCCAGCCCATCGCGCATCCGCCGCGTCAGTTCATGCGCCGAAGTACTGGTCTCCCGGATGCGGTCGGCGATTTCGATGAACCACCGGCTGTCGGTATTGGCATCGCGATTCGCCGCCACGGTGGAATCCAGTGCCAGCTTGCGGATACGCGCCGCCATGTTGCGTAACTCGTCCAGCATTTCGTCAATCGCCAATGAATGTTCGCGCACTACATCCTGATGGCGCGACATTTCCTCGGAAGCCTTGGAAAAATCCATCATGCGGCTGGTGACATTATCCAGTTGCCGCTCGTACGCCGTGATGAAATCCGGCAGCGACAGCCACGTGGAACCGCCCGACCCGTCGCCGGAACTGCTTTTCAGCAAGCGCACCGCGCTATCCATTTGCAGGCCGGTTTTGTCCATGATCACGCGAAAGCTCTTGCCGATGTTCGCTGCCGCCGCTTCGGATTGTTGCGTCACATCATCCAGTGATGCACGTGCATGCTGGATGCTGCTGCTGGCAACCTGCGACGACTCCAGCCAAACCTCCAGCAAGCTTTGCAATGCCGCAGCGGATTGAGTGGCTGCCGCGACCTCGCTGCGGTCCGTTGCCTGCATCGCGGCGCCTTGCACACGTACCGCTTCAACACGACCCATCATCGTGTGATAAATCAAAAACAGCGCCACCACAGAAAACACCAGAGAAACCAGGGCGACCCACAGCGGTACCGCCCACACCCCCCAAACCCAGGGCAAGAGCACGGCGACCGCGCACAACACCATCGTCTTGCCGCCACCTGCGGCTTCGCGCTTGCCGCCCCCCTTGTCATCCTTGTGAAGCACCGCGCTCACGCCGCAGGCCCCAGCACCACGTCGATAGCGAGCAAAGCAAGCAGTTCACTCAGGCGCTGCGATGGATTGCTGATGCGCACCGTCTTGCCCTGCTCGCGGGCGCGCACCACTGCAACCGCCAACAACTGCGCCAGCGAAGTATCCGGGCGTGCCACCGCCGAAGCATCGAGATCCACGGTCGCATGGGTGTTCAGCCGCTCGTGAATCTCGTTCCAGATTTCGTCGATCTCGCGTATGCCTGCGTCGGCGGAAAGCGTATAGGTATTCGTGGGCACGTTTGCTTTTTTAATTGAGCCGGTCACCGTGACGACATCGTGTGCGGATTATAAACATTCGCGTCATGTGCGTAGCAATTTCCCGTGTCCGCGAGTTGCACCTTTGGCGTCATCATGGCTGGGGCATTGCATCGCCCGCGAGCCGGCGGAATTCAATCCGTTGCGAACGAATTTATAATTATTATTATAAAACAACAAGTTGCAAAATAGTGCAACGCCTAAGTCCGCCGCATCTCCTGCATGCTGCGGGCGTATTGGCCGTCCTTGCGTTTCAGTGCCCTGGTCACTGCTTTGGTTGCGCCAAAGGTCGGTATCACCGCCGAGTGTTTGCCCGCACCACCGATGACCGCGATCAACAGGTTGTCGGGGTTGTGGATCATTGGAACCGGTGCATCCATCCCGGCAGTCTTGTAAACCGAGGCAAATGCCACGCGAAAGCGCCGTTCGATGTTTTCCCCGGAAAACGTGCCCAGCGGGATTTTCGAGTGGTCCGCGATAAATTTCTTCGCCGCTTTTTTGCTGATGCCGTCGTTGGCAATGGTTGCCGCGTGTTCCGGCCCCATCACAATCAGCGGTGTTGCGTCCTCGTAATAAATATCGTTCGCGCCGGTGGAAATCATGGTGCCGGCAATGGTCGTCAGAATGCCGGTGCCGGAAATACTTTCATGGTCGTTCACGTTGTGCGGGCATTCGGCGCCCACCACCGTGACGCACGTTGCGTCTTTGGGAAAACCGCGCTCCACGTGCAGCGGTTCCCACGGATTGCGCGCTTCGTTTTCGGCTACACAATACGAGTATTTGTTCGGCCCGCCAAACGTGGACATATCGCCCAACGCCGGAATCGCTCCGCCAATGTTCAATAAAATCAAACGGATAGCGCGCCCTATCGTGGCATTGCTATGCGTGCCGGGGCCGAACGCGTTATGGCCGCTGTTCATGCCCAGTTCCACCGCGCCGGGGCCATTGACGATCACCAGCGGCGAACACATATGCGTGGTCGCCTGTATGCCATAAAGGTTAAACGCTTCGTCACACATCGCTTCGACCGCCAGCACAATCAGCGGGAAATATTCCGGCCTGCAACCCGCCATCACTGCGTTCGCGGCGAGCCGCAGTGGCGTGGCTTCGCCATAGCGCGGCGCGACTTTCGCCACCGGCTCATTCCACGGGCGGTCGCAATATTCCAGCATCGCCGCAACACGTTCTTCGGTCGGCGGGATTAATGGCAAGCCGTCGCCCCAGCCCTTTTCCAGATACAGTTCATTGATGGCAAAAAAATCGTCCTTCGCTTCCAGACTCGCGTCAGGTGCTTTTAACAAGTCGCTTAGGTGACTCATCGGGCATGTTCCTTGATAAGCTTCACAAATTCCGGGATCGCCACTTCGGCGCGCCCTTCGACTTTTTCCAGCGAAATGCCGCCCAGCGGATGCGGTATTACAATCAGCGGCAAGTCCGGCACGCCAAACACGCGTGACTGTGCCTTGCCCAGCTTGAGGAACGCATCGGTGCAAATCACCGCTGTCACCAGACCGCGTTTACGCAACTCTGACATGTCGTGGACACTCCACGACGTGCAAGAGCCTCAATCGGCCATGGCGCTGATAACGCAGTCCGCCTTCTCCGTGAGTTCGTCGAGCACATTTTTCCCGGCAGGTATCGAGGGCGATGGTTTACGCAGCGCCACCACCGTCGCCACTTTCATCTGCGCCTTCACACCTTCGACAATGAATTTCAACAGGTGATCGGCGTTGCCCTTGCTGTTGTCCAATATGCCGAGGCGGATGCCACCCGCGGCAAAATCACGCTGCTTGCCAGTGGCGGCAGTCGCCGGCGGCGGCGCCTCGGGGTTCACCAGCCGCACCATGGTATTCATTGTCTACTCCCTCGGAAGGTCGGAAAGCGTGGGACTCTATCGTATGCACTGCGCTGCCGCAAATGGCCAGCAACAGGGCAGAGGTAAGTCAGCCGCGCACCTCATGCTATCAGAAACAAAATCGTGAATACTATATAAGTATTTGTTTTTATTATACTTTATTGAAAGTACCCCAAGGGATGGCAGCCGTCGCCGTCGCCGTCGCGTCGACTATGTCCGCAGACCGCATCGTTTGTCAGCCCTATCGGCAAGCACGGAATCCATCCCGCGTTCCTGTTGCAGGATGCACCGATCCCGCCTCACCCATCCATGCGTACAGGAACAACCGCACGCAAAACACGAAAATAATCCGGTTTCATTGTAAAGTCTCGACCTGCGTAATCGGTCAATGCGACTTCATCCCGCGCAATACTTGGGGCCGCTCGAATACTCAGAAAAAACGTAGAGGTCCGGTTGCAAATGCAAAATTCCATTGCCCGTAAGGTAACGCTGGGGGTCGGCGTCATCGTATTCGGGGCCACCGTCGCGATGTTTACGACGTATTTCGTATCGACAACGGCAACCAATTCAATACAAGAGTCGCAGGAACTCAGCCAGTCGATGCTAAGTGCCGCCGCCGGCATGGAAGTCAGCACGATTGCCGGTGGACTGCAGGTATTCAAGTATCTGGAAACCGGCGACCCGCATTTCCGCCAGACATATCAGCGGCAAAGCGATCAATTCCTGCAGCAATACAGCCGCTTTCAGTCGCTGGCTCATCTCCGGGAATGGCAGGACGCCGGGCGCGCCATCGCCAATGACCAGAAGGGGCTCGATCAGATCAGTCTTGACCTGATGTCCCGCCACGATCAACGGCAGGCGGAGGTGCTGTCGGCGTACAAGAGTTTGCGGCAACTGGATACCTTGTTGCGACCGTCCCGTTTTGGCAGCACGCCCGGATCGCCTGCACAGGTGATCGCGGAAAAGAGCAGAGCCAGCCTCGCCGAGATATCCCTGTGGCTCGGTGACTTTCTGTACAGCGGACAAAATGGCGACAGGATCGCCGCGCAATTAGCGGAAATGCGTTCATTGATCAACGCGCGTGGAAAACTGCCGCTGGAGGAAGCCGATAACCGTGTCTTTGCCGAACTCCAGCGGACGTTTGAGTCGTTCAGTACGTCCATGAATCAGTTGCTGCAATCCTCGAATGCAACACGCGCCAGCATGGCAAAAATGCTCGAACTGCAGCAACAAATTACCTCAACCATTGCCACCCGCATCAGACCGACGCTGACACGCTACAGCGAAGACACCCGGAACCGGATGGATACCCAGATGATCCGGGTGCTCTTGGTTGCCGGCGGCATGTCGCTGGTGCTGTCGCTGCTGGCGGTGCTCGCCGGCCGCTACGTGCGGCGCTCGATCGTCGACCCGATACAGCAACTCGCAACCGGAGCCGATGCGGTTGCCGCCGGCAATCTGGATCACCGGGTCGTCATCGATACCGGCGACGAATATTCGGCGCTTGCCAAGAATTTCAATCACATGGTCGATCAGTTGCAGGGCACCACCGTGTCCAAGACGCTGCATGAGGAACAGGAAACGCAGTTGCGCACCCTCCTGGACGGCGTGCACGATTACGCCATCTTCTCCGTCGACGATCAGGGGTTCGTGACCAAGTGGAACCAGGCCAGCGCGCGCATATTGGGCTACGAAGCAGAGGACATGCAGGGCGTATCTTTTGCGCGCATTTTCAAGGATGTCCAGTATTCGCGCGTCGCGCGCGACCAGGGGATGCTCGCCATCGCATCAACCGGCCGCTTTGAATCCGACACCATACTTCTGCGCAAGAACGGCGACGAGTTCGAAGCCAACGTCGTCGTCACTCCGTTAAGCACGGGCGATGGCGGCATCAAGGGATACTCGGTCGTGGTGCGCGACATTACGGAAAGAATGAAAGCGGAACGCCACATCGAGCAACTCGCCACCAAGGACACGCTGACCGGGCTGTCCAATCGCAGCATGCTGATGGAACAGATGAACACTGCCATCGCCCGCGCCTTGCGTTCGCAAAACCAGTTGGTGCTGATGTTCATCGATCTTGACCACTTCAAGGCGGTCAACGACACGCTGGGTCATGCCGCCGGCGACGAATTGCTGCGCGAATGCGCCAAACGGCTGACGGAATGCGTGCGCGAGGTGGATATCGTGGCGCGGCTCGGCGGCGACGAATTCGTGGTATTGCTCACCGACGTCACCGATACCGCGATAGTCGCGCCTATCGCGGACCGCATGCTTAAGTTGCTGACCACGCCGTATCACCTGCACGGCCACGATGCGCAGACCTCGGCCAGCATCGGCATCTGCTTCTATCCCGCCGACGGAAATGATGTCACGGCGTTGATGAAGAACGCCGACATTGCGATGTATCACGCCAAGGAGCTGAACCGCAATAACTACCAGTTCTACGCGGAAGAAATGAACCAGCGCATGATGCGCCGCCTGCAACTGGAGCGCGAATTGCGCGCCGCGGTCCAGAACAACGAATTTATCTTGCACTACCAGCCGCAGGTCATCGTCGCTACCGGGGAAATTCGCGGCGCGGAGTCTCTGCTCAGATGGCAGCATCCGACCGAGGGATTGCTGTCACCAACGGGTTTCATTTCGGTTGCCGAGGAAACCGGCCTGATCCTGCCCATGGGCGAGTGGATCCTGAACGAGGCCTGCCGCACCATCAAGGCATGGCGGGCCAAAGGCGTGGGTATTCCTTACGTCGTGGTCAATGTCTCGGCGGCGCAACTGGGCGAGGGATTGGTGACCTCCGTGCGGCAAGCGCTGGTAACCCATGAAATAGAGCCTGCCTGGCTGATGCTTGAAATCACCGAAACCATGCTGATGGAGCGGGTTGAAGAAGCCATCTCCATATTGCGACGCATACGCGAGCTTGGCATCCGCATCGCAATGGATGATTTCGGCACCGGCTATTCGTCGCTCAGCGTGCTGCAACGCCTGCCGCTCGACACACTGAAAATCGACCGCAGCTTTGTCATTGCCATCGACGATGAGGTCAACAATTCGCGGGCGGTCGCCATCATCGGCGCCATCATCGCCATCGCGAAAGAACTCAATCTGAGCGTGGTGGCGGAAGGCGTTGATTCGACCACGCAGCTCGCGTTCCTGCGCACCCTGAATTGCGATACCTATCAGGGTTATCTCTACAGCAAACCCATCGACGCGGCGACGCTAGAAAAGCGCTTTGCCGCGCCGGTGAAATCCGTGCTGGAAGACGAGGACGGGCACGCGATCACCATGACGACCAGAGTCACGATGGAAATTTCCGTCGATGCGCAGTAGACATTGAAGCGTTAAAATTCTTTCCAGTCGCCATCGCCCGATTTCGGTTGCAGCACACCGGTTTTTGATGCTTCGGCAGCCTTAGGCAACGCGATACCCCTGCGCGCCGGCGTGAGCCGCGTCGCCGTGGAAGTCATCGCCGGTACCGATGGATGCGGTTGCCTCGGCGCAGGCTGGGCCGGTGCCATGCCTCTCAGCTTGAATACGCTCACCGCCTGATAAAGCTGTTGCGCGTTTGTCTGCATCGATTCCGCGGCAGCGGCAGCCTGCTCGACTACGGCAGCGTTCTGCTGCACCACCTGGTCCATTTGCCCGACCGCCTGGTTCACCTGCTCTATGCCACTGGCCTGCTCGCGCGAGGCAGAACTGATCTGGTTGATGTTCGCAGTTACTTTCTCCACCGAGGCGACGATCTCGCTCATGGTCTTGCCGGCGCTTTCAACCTGGCGGGTACCTGCTTCGACTTTTTGCACGGAATTGCTGATCAACCCCTTGATCTCCTTGGCGGCGTCGGCGGAGCGTTGCGCCAGCGCGCGCACTTCGCTGGCAACCACGGCAAACCCGCGGCCTTGTTCGCCGGCACGGGCAGCTTCCACTGCCGCATTCAATGCAAGAATATTGGTCTGAAAGGCGATGCTGTCGATCACGCCAATGATGTCCGCGATCTTTTTCGAGCTTTCCTGAATCTCGTTCATGGTGGCGACCACTGCACCTACCACGGTTCCGCCCTGTGCCGCTACTTTATTGGCTTCTTTTGCCAGCGCGTTGGCATTATCGGCGCTTTGCGTGTTTTCACGCACCGCAGCCGTCAGTTCTTCGGTGCTGGCTGCTGTCTCTTCGAGCGTGGAAGCCTGTTCCTCTGTACGCTGCGAGAGATTAGCGGTACCGGAGGCGACTTCTTCGGCGGATGAACGGATCGATTCCGCGCCACGGCGGATGTCATGCACCATGCGCGTGAGGTTCTCATTCATGGTCTTGAGCGCGCCCAGGAGCTTGCCGAACTCGTCACTGGAGTCGGCCTCGATTTGCACGGTCAGGTCCCCCGCCGCCACGCGATTGGCAAACGTCAACGCTTTGTCCAGCGGAACCGAGATTGAACGGATGGTGAAATACAGCACCAGCAGCAGCACTGCAACCGTGAGTATTACCAGCACCACCAGAATGATTCTCAGCGCCGCAGCCTGATCCAGCGCGTTTTTTTCCAGCGCCTCGGCCGCACTCTGCTGCAACTGGATCAACTCGGAGAGTCCCGCTATCGTGCCGGCGCCATGGGGCGCTATGGTCTTCGAATGCCACTCGGCGGCTTCCTCCAGTTTCCATTCGCCATACAACTGGAACCAGCGTGGACGCGCATCCTTGAATTGCCTGAAAACGTCTTCAAGCTTCTTCAGTCCGGCCATTTCCTCCGCGGTGTGTTGGCCGCTCCTGAAGGCTGCCAGATTGTCATCGATTTCCTTGTTCCATCTGCGCTCGTCGGCGACGATCTTGTCGCGCGCAGTCTTGTCGGTGTACAAAATAAACTGCGGAAACCCGTAACGCAATTGCCACAGCGCATTCTGCGCATTGGCCAACTGCACCGCTCCCCGTGAGCTGGCGCCCACCGCGTCGATCAACTGCAGGGAGCGCATCATGTTCCAAATGCCGACCCCGCCCACCACCATCACCATCAGCAGGATAATGCCCAGCCCTGTGACCAATTTGCCTTTAACCGTCATGATCGTATCCTCCGTGTTTCGCAACCCTTTGCGACTCGCGTTCTAACGACACGATCATCGCAATCTGACTTAATCTGAATCACGTACCACGACTCGGTTGTTAAATGCGTTTTCAATGTTACGTAAATGATCTCGCTCAGGTAATTATTTGAAAGAAAAGTGAAGTCGGTAACGGCTTCCATTAGAGCACTTAAGCCACGGGCCTTCAAGAGGGCGCTCCAGCCGTTCGCATAACCGCTGTATCGGGGCAAGCGTGGGGCGAAATTTTTCGCGCAAGGACAAACTTTGCAGCGGATGCCGTGCGGCGTTTGAATCCGGCACCGCCTCATGCCGCAAAGCAAGTCATCCCAATACTCATCCACTGCTTATGACCGCATCAACCGCAATTACACCTTTATCGCTGGCGATCAGCGGATTGATTTCGATTTCGCGCAACCGGTTGATATGATCGGCGATCAGCCATGACACGCGGCTCACCGCGTCCGCCAGCGCATCGATGTCGCAGGCCGGTTTGCCACGATAACCCTGCAGGATTTGCGCACCCTTGAGACTCAGCACCAGTTCATGCGCGGCAGTCACGCCGAACGGCGCGTAGCGGCGCGCCACGTCTTTGAACAACTCAGCATACACGCCGCCCATGCCCACCACCACCAGCGGACCGAACGACGGATTGTTGAGCGCGCCGACGATCAGTTCGACGCCTTGCGCCATCTCCTCGATCAACCAGCCGCGGATGCGCGCGTCAGGCCTGTAGGCAACGACACTTTGCTTCATTTTCACCAGCGCTTGCCCTAATTCATCCTTGCTTGTGATGCCAATGCGCACGCCGCCGGCATCCGTCTTGTGCGGCAGATCGGGACTCACCACCTTCAACACCACCGGGAATTTCAAACCACACGCCTGCAAAGTGCCCTCTTCGCCCGCTGCGACAAACATGCGCTTGGGCGTCGCGATGCCGTACGCTTCGAGACAGGCTTTCCCCTGCAGCTCATCGAACCCGCCTGGCATGTCAAGCGGCAACGCCTGTTTCGCGATAACACGGCTTGCCTCAACGTGCCGCGCCGTGCGCTCGCACTTGCGCGCGAATTCGTGCAACGCCGCAGCCGCGTACACCACCCGGCTCGGCGCTTCAAAACACGGCACACCGGCGGCCTCCAACGTTGGCAGCCACGCCGACGATTCACGCAAAGTGCCCGTCAAACTGATGAGGATCGGCTTGTCGCTTGCGCTGGCGGCTGCCGCGAAGTTGTGCGCCCAGAGCGGCGCGTCGCGCCCCGGATACGAACGCAAAATCAGCATATCCACGTTCGGATCGTCGAGCACGGCTTGCGTGGCCGCGCTGAACTCCGGCTCCTTCTGCGCGATCGCCGCCGTGACATCGATGGGATTCGCCGTCGAAGCAAAATCCGGCAGTAGCGGCTTTAACGCCGCGAGCGTGGGCGCGGTCATTTCCGGCAAAATAAGATTCGCGTGCTCGCAGGCATCCGCGAGCAACACACCCGCGCCGCCGGAGGTGGTAACGATTGCCACGTGATTGCCGCGCGGACGCTTGCGTGAACGAAACACGCGCGCGGCATCGATCAAATCGTAAATCTCGCGTATCTGGAGGAAGCCGCCCTCGCGAAACGCATCGCGATAATAGTCGTAGTCCTCCGTGAGATTGGCAGTGTGCGACACCGCCGCGCGGCTGCCGGCGCGTGTGTTGCCGACTTTCCACACCGCGATGGGTTTGCCGGTCTCCAACGCACGGCGTCCCAGCGCGCGCAGGCGTCGGCCATCATGGATGCCTTCCATGTACACCGCGATCAACTGCGTTTGCTCATCCTCGAGAAAATATTCGATGAAATCCAGCGTGTTAAGGCTGCTCTCGTTGCCGGTGGAAACCATGTGGTCAAAGCCGATGCCGGCTTCTTCGCAGTAAGTCATGATCGAATAGGCAAAACCGCCGCTCTGCGAAATCATCGCCACCGGCCCGCCGCGCCAGTCGGTTTTGCGGAACGCCGCGCCAAAGCCCGCGAATACGCGGCTGCGCAGATTCATCATACCGACACAATTCGGTCCCACGGCACGCACGCCGGACGATTCAAGCGCGGTCTGCAAACACGCTTCCAGCGCTGCGCCACGCTCGCCGATTTCACGAAAACCCGCGCTCAGTATCACCGCATGCGAAATACCACGCCGCCCGCATGCCTCCAGCGTATTCGGCACTTCCGCTGCCGGCACCGCGATCACCGCGAGATCGCAGCGCTGTGGCAGCGCATCGACACTGGCATAACACGCGCGGCCTTCGATTTCGGTATAGCGCGGGTTTACTGCAAACACCTGACCCGTGTAACCCTGATGCGTCAGCGAATACAGCGGCTGCCCGCCGGCGCGGCGCGTGTCCTGCGTGGCGCCGACAATGGCAACGGATTGCGGGTTGAATAGCGTGTTCAAATGTAAAATCATAACTATTTGTTTTTAAATATTATTTAAAGATTTCCCGTGCACGAGCAAAACCAGTTTCATTGCGGCCGGGCGCCTGTGTATTGAGCATTGGAACATCAATCCAGCTTCAAACCGATTTCCTTTCCTACCTTGCCCCACTTTGCAATCTCGTTGCGCAGCATCGCGGCAAAATCCGCCGCCGTGCCCGGCGCAGGTTCAACACCTTCGGAAACGAGGCGCTCCCGGTTAGCGCCTTTCGCCATGACTTTCGCAACTTCAACATTCAGCCGCTCGACTACCGGCACAGGTGTTTTTGCCGGCGCCATCAACCCCCAGCACTGTACCCGCGCCGCCGCGATTGTCGACCACTACGTTGTGCCCAAAGGTTTCAGTCAAATCCGCAGCAATGATGCGCGCAATGATGTCGGACGCGCCGCCGGCCGAAAACGGCACCACGATGCGAATGGATTTCTGCGGAAAACTTTGCGCGTGTGCCCCATTGCTGTACACAACCGCCAGGGCAACAGGGCAGGATGCACATCGCATGCTTCCCCATCGAAACTTCAATGCTGTCCGCAGGATTTCCAGCATGTCTCAATCCGCCTTGACCCCGGCTTCCTCAACCGCGCGCCCCGCTTGGCGCCCTTGGCCACGCCACCACAACAGGGTCAATCTATTTTTGCGCCCGCGATCTCGACGACTTCCGCGAACTTCTTGATCTCATCGCGCAAAAATACACGAAGCTGTTCGGGACTGGACCATTCCGGCGGCGCGCCCATTTTCAGCAGCGTCTCGGACACCTGCGGGCTTTTCAAGGCATCCACCAGCGCCGTGTGCAGCCGCGCCACGATCCGCGGTGGTGTTCCCACAGGAACGACCAGGCAATACCAGGAAGTCACGTCAATGTTAAGGCCGGATTCGATAAAGGTAGGCACGTCCGGTAAAACAGGCGTGCGCCTGGTTCCGGACGTAGCCAGCACGCGCAGCCGCCCCGCTTGCGACATGCCAATCACCGCCGGCGGCCCCGACAACATGACACCGACGTCACCCGACAAAAACGCGCTGAGCGCAGGTCCTGAACCCTTGAACGGGATATGCGTCATCCGTATATCGGCGCGCTTTTTCAGCAATTCCGCAACCAGATGCCCGGTGGTTCCGCTGCCCGCGGAACCGTAATTCAGTTTGCTGTTAGGCGCCTTGGCAAGATCAATGAGCTGCTTGATGCCGGTCACCTGCAGCGAAGGATGCACTGACAGCACCTGCGGCACTTTGGTAATCAACGACACCGGTGCAAAATGTTTGAGCGGATCGTAAGGCAGTTTGGCGCCGTATAACGTCACATTGATCGCCATCGGCGACACCACGCCGAGCAGAATGGTGTAACCATCAGGCGCCGCATTGGCCGCTGTCGCCGTGCCTACCGTGCCGCCGGCGCCGCCGCGGCTATCGACCACCACGGTTTGTCCCAGGCTCTCCGACATCTTCTGCGCGATCACCCGCGCAATCGGCTCGGCAGTGCCGCCGGGCGCCGTGGGATTGATGAAGCGTATGGGCTTCGTCGGGTAGTCTGCTGCGAACACAAGCGGCTGGTGCGCAAAAACCGCGATGGCGCATGCCAACATCCCGAACAACATTGCGTTGTGCTCCTTTGCTTTCCGTTCCATTTTGTCAGGCGCTCTTGATCGAGACGCGCCAGTGGATGCGATCTTCCTCGGGCGGATAGTCGCCGGCCGCCTTGTGATAGGAGCAGCGATTGTCCCAGATGACGATATCGCCCTTGCGCCACTTGTGGCGGTACTGGCACGGCGGCTCGACGAAGTAACCGACCATCTCGTTGATGATCGCATCGCTCTCCGCTGCGTCAAGCCCTTCGATACTCAATATCTTGCCCTGATCAAAGTACAGCAGCTTGCGGCCGGTTTCGGGATGCACCTGTACCAGCGGGTGCCACACGGGTGCCACATGGCGGTCTTTTTCATCCAGCAGCAAGTTGAGTTGCTTGCGTCCGCCGTACTTGAAGTTGCCGACTTTGCCTTCCAGTTTGTCTTTCAGGTGCTGCGGCAGCATTTCGTATGCCGCGTAGCCGCTGGAAAAAAACGTGTCGCCGCCGCGACTCGGTATCGCCAGCGCATAAAGCTGCGTCGCCTTGAACGGCACTTCCTCATAGGAACCATCGGTATGAAAGCCCTCCGCGCCACGGCGGTAAATCTCCTTGTCGAGTGTGCCGTCGGCGCGGAACTTGTTGGTGCCCAGCAGCGTGATCTCAGGACAATCGGGATGGCGGGTGACTTTGGAGGGATGCGGATGCACCGCGCCAAAACGCCGGCTGTACTCAAGATAATCCGCGAGCTCCAGCGATTGATCGCGCACGCAAATAACGTTGCTGTCGAGCCATGCCTGATAGATACGGCCGAATGCCGCATCGTCCATGGTCTTGACATCGACGCCGGTGATTTCCGCGCCTATCGGTCCCATGCGGCGAATTTGCATCATCACGATTCTCCGTTAGTCCAGCGGCAACATAGCGCTTGCCCATGATCAGGTCAATTGCGGAAGTCCGATACGTGTATCGTTATTGTGTTGATTCATTTCGGCATCGTATTGATGCAAAATCATCTTCGAGGAACGCCCCATGAAATTCCGCGCCCATTGCAAGACGATGCAGTTCGAAGAAATTCGGCATACCATGACGCGGCGTGCGCAACTACACGAGCGTGAATTGGAACGTGGTGGCATGACTGAAGGGTTAAATAAAATATATAATTAAAACAAATAGTTACGTTCAACTAAAAATACGGAACCATCATGGATTTCACGCTCGATGCTGAACACCAACGCTGGCGCGATCGTGCTCGCGCCTTCACTGAAACCATCATCAAACCCGACGTGATACGCCGCGACCGGTTGCCCACCGCCGCCGAGCGCATACCGTGGGACTGGATACGCGAAGCGGACAAGCAAGGCATACGCACCATGGGCGTGCCGAAACAATTCGGCGGCGCCGGCTGCGACATCTTTACCATGTGCCTGGTAGGCGAAGAACTCGCGGTGGGCGATCTGGGTTTCGCGGTGATCATGGATCAGTGCTGGAAAATGGCACACATTTTCAGCGACGCGATGAACACCGAACAGCAGCAGCGCTTCATCCCAAAATTCGTCGCTGACCCTGAAGCCACTGCCGCCATCGGCATCACCGAGGAAGGCGCCGGCTCCGATCATCAGGGCTATTACGACTCGCCCGACATCGATTTCAAAACCACCGCTGTGCGCGACGGTGATCATTACGTGATCAACGGCAGCAAGCGCTATGTTTCCAACGGCAGCATGGCCAAGCTGTATTTCGTAGTCGCGCGCACCGACATGAAAAAGACTTTACGCGAAGGCGGTAGCATCTTCATCGTACCGTCGGACACGCCGGGATTTCGCGCCGGCTTCTTCCACGAAAAAAGCAGCCAGCGCCTCGCCACCAACGGCACGTTTCATTTCGAGAACTGCCGCGTGCCCGCCAGCAATATGCTGGTCGGCGAAGGCCTGCTAGGGCGCCTGCGCAGCGAATACATGTGGGGCAGCAAGGCCGAAGCCGCCGCCACCGCGCTGGGCGTGGGCCGCGCTGCCTACGAATATGCGCTGGCCTACGCGAAAAAGCGTGTGCAGGGCGGCAAGCCCATCGTCGAGCAGCAGGCGGTAGCCATGATGCTCGGCACGATGGCGATGAAACTCGACGCCGCGCGCCTGCAAATCTGGAAAGCCGCGTGGCTTGCCGATCGGCAGCAGCCCGAAGCGCGTCCGCTAGGACTGCTGGCTAAGGTCAACGCCTCGGAAACCGCCTTTGAATGCTGCCGGCTGGCCGGAGAAATTCTTGGCGGCGCTTCGATCATGCATGAGCATCCGGTCGAAAAATACCTGCGCGATGCATCGAGCTTTCTGCATTCGGATGGTACGAATCAGGTGTGTTTGCTGCGGGCGTCGCAGGCGATTGCGAGTCAGGGGCATGCGGCGCTGTATGGGTTTTAGCAGTCGTAGGGGGTGCAAAGATGCGTTTCACCTTAGATACAAACTGTATTATTGACGTTGAGGATGAACGGCCTAATGCACCGTTTGTACGGGAATTGGTTTCTTTGCACGGCGTAGATGGAATCAACGTTGCAGTTTCGTCCATCGGTGCATCAGAACGTCAACGAGCTGGTGTGCACGCAAAAACGTTCTCAGAATTTAAGGCAAAACTAGCAGTGGTGGGATTTAGTGCTCTTGAGCTACTTCCTCCGCTTGCATATTGGGACTTGTGTTTCTGGGATCATTGTGTGGGCCGATGAAAACGATACTTTGGAGCACGAAATTCACCACGTACTATTCCCAGAAATTGAATTCTTATGGAAGGACTACGCAAAAGTGCGTGGGTTGCCTATAAATAGTCAAAACAAAAACTGGAGAAATGCGAAGTGTGATGTTCTTGGCCTTTGGTGTCACATCAAACATGGTGGCGGCACGTTCGTTACTAGCGACGGCAATTTTCACGCTAAGACCAAGATGGAAAAACTGCAAGTGCTAGGCTCAGGCACTATCGCATATCCGAAGGATGCATTAGCAGCAGCAACGAACCAACAAGCGTAGCCCGGATGCAACGAAGTGAAATCCGGGGAAGTGCTCCCGGAATACGCTGCGCTCCTTCCGGGCTACGAATTCTGTGCCGGTTAACTCGCACTGTTAGAACCCGTTCATCACCTCTCGCCGGCCCAACATGACACACCACATCATGCTCTCCTTCCTGTTGGCCCTACTGCCACTAGCCGCCATCGCTCAGGACAAATGCACGGCCCAAGGCCAAGCAGAACAAGACCGAATAGTTCGGGAGTTTTCCAGCCAGCTCCCGGCGAAAGGTGACAAGGACGCGGAGCTCACCTGGTCCAGGAACTTGCACGCTGCTCTTGCGGCCGCTGCGAAGCGTGCCGAAGACTGCACCCGATCCAGCAGGGCGGCAATCCCGCCGGCCGCTGCCGCGAAGGAACAGGAATGCATCGCAGGGAGCAATCGCCGCGCAGATGAATTCGAGAAACGATACCGCGGGCGAACCCTAACCGCGCAAGAGCAGTCAACCAAGCGCGCCGAGGAGCAACGTTTGATCGAAGAGCGCATGTCATGCTCAAACCGCGCAAATCGGTAGGAATACAGGTAGCAGTTCTGGACTCGTCATTGGTGCGGGCGCCTGTCGGTGTCATACCATTCGAACGTTAGTCATCACACCACCCACCACCATGCTCCTCTACACACTCGACCTCATTGGCGTCGCAGTCTTTGCAGCCAGCGGAACTCTCGCGGGAATTGCAGCACAGTTCGATCTGCTCGGCGTGCTGGTGCTCGCATCCATCACCGCTGTCGGCGGCGGCACCATTCGTGATGTGCTGCTGGGCCGACATCCCATCTTCTGGATCAGGGACTCTGGTCCCATCTACACGATCATTGCGGCAACCACGGTCACGCTTGTGTGGGTCCACTTTCTTCCCATTCCAAGAGATGCTCTACTCGTCGCAGACGCACTGGGTCTGGCCATGATTGCCATATCCGGAGCACAGGTCGCGGAGAAGGTCGGATGTCAGGCGTGGGTCATTATCCTGATGGGTACGTTAACCGGTGCCGGCGGTGGAGTTATCCGTGATCTCTTGTCTGCAAAAATCCCTCTCATCCTGCGTCAGGACATCTATGCCTCTGCGGCTATCGCGGGAATCATCGTCTATCTGTTGCTGCGAGCAGCAAAGGTTCCCACTGCCGGAGCGTTCGCCGCTGGGTTCGTGACGGTTGCCGCTACCCGACTGGCATCCATCGCTTTTGATCTAAAACTTCCCGTCTTCTCTCTGCCGCAGTAGTCGTGGATACCGCTATCCATGCCAAGCAGAATGAAGCAAGCGTAGCCCGGATGTAACGAAGTGAAATCCGAGGAAGTGCTCCCTGTGAATTCCGGTTACTTCCCCGCCGTCACGCGATCCGCGCAACTATTGTCGAACCACTTCGCGCCCTGCGTTCCCGCCAGGGTGCCCATAGGCCCATCGACGTAGCCGCCGACCATGCAGCGGATGCCGGCGCCACCGTTGTTCTGCCCCGCCACCGTCTGGTTCGGTCCATCTTTGCGCGGCTCGCTCACTAAATTCACGCCACTGCCAAAACTGACCGAAATCGCGTCGCCGCCATTGGCACTGATCGTGTTGGCGATAACATCGGCCTGCGCGTTGCGATGAACAGTGATGCCGTTGCCCTTATTGTTGTTGATGGTGTTGCCGACGATCCACGCGCCCGAGGTGCGTTCGATATTGATGCCGGGGCCGCCGTTGTTGCGGATGATGTTGGGTGCTAAGGCCGGCACGCGCGGAATGAACACCCCGATGTAGGCGTACGACGCGCCGGTGACGTCGATGCCGATGCCGCCACTCTCCTCCACCGTGGTGTTGAGGATGCGCGCGATGCTGCCCTTGTCGATGTGGATGCCACGACCGCTGTTCTTGACCACGGTGTTTCCATCAATCACGGTCGACGCGGGGCCGGAAAGATGGATGCCGTCGAGGCCGCCGGTCACCGTAAAGCCCTTGATGGTGATTTCCTTGCCGCGGATGTAGACAGCGTGCGCGGATGCGGCCTTGCCGCCGGGGTGATGAATCGTCGTTTTCTTCTGCCCGTCGAGCGTGATCCTGACGATTTCCGGTGCGATGTTGACATGCTCCTTGCAGGTTCCGCTCACCAGCACGGTATCGCCCGGCTGGGTTTTGGCCACGGCATCCATGATGGTGCCGCCTTTGTCGCAATCGACTGAAACTGTTGCGGCATGGGCGCACAGTGCTGAAAAGCACAGGGTTGCGACAAGTGCTGCCTTGCCGGTCACTACGCAAATACTTGTCTTGTTCATTTCACCTCCAGAAGATTCTACGACTACATCAATTAGAAAGTAGACGAAGCTTTCCGTACTGATCGGATTGCAATTCCACAAATTTTTGCCCTTCCACCGTCCCGCTCTTGAGCCATTCCAGCGTTGCCTTGTGCAGCACAAAGCGCACGCGCTCGTATTGCATGAAGTGCGACGCACAGCCTACCTTGATGAAAGCGCGGTTGTCCATTTTCAAGCCACCCCACGTCGGGAAGCGGTTCACATAGTTGTCGAATTCACCCAACAAGCAAAGCGTCGGCGCCTGGATGTTGCCGATGTTGGCGCGCCAGCCGTAGTTCATGCGGTTGGGCGCGCGCATGATGCCGCGACCGTCGGCCGTCCAGTGCGCGCCGAGGCCGTCTTCTTTCATCAATTCTTTCCACATGATTTCGCGGATTTCCGCATGCTCGACCTGCCCTTCGCTGCGGCAATCGTTCTGCCAGCGCTTTTCCATCAACATGTCCCAGCTTTGCAGAATCATCGGCGCACCGGGCTCAGGAAACGGATGAGGCGGCGTGTCGCTGGGGAAATACGGTGCGGGCCCATAAAGCACTAGCTTGTTCACTTTGTCAGGATGCATCGCGGCAAAGCCGCCCGCGCGCGGCGTGCCGGTGGACCAGCCGATCATGCTGATGCGTTCCACTTTTCGTAGATCCATGATGAACTTGACCACGGTTTCGACTTCGTCGTGCTCGGTACGGCTGGACACCAGCTTGAACCGGTAACGTGGTGCGCATTGTTCTTTCAGCACATGCGGAATCAGATGATGCTGGGAAGCCGTATCGACATTGCACGGATCATCCATCATCGGCTTAGGCGACGATCCGTACGCGGTGTGCGTCATCGCGAACACGTCGTAGCCTTCGCGCGCCAGCACGCGCATGAAGCTGTAGTCGTCCCTGTAGTCCAGATCGTAGGCCACGTTCGACGGCGAAAAACCACCGTGCACGAACAGCACGACGTGCGGCTTCCCACTCACGGCCACTGACGAGGCCACTTTTTCCCGCAGGTGCAGGCCCACCGTCTGACCGCGATTGGCAGGCACGGTGGATACATGCGTGACGAAGCGGTCTATGGTTTGAATGGCATCATGGGTAATGCGGACTGCGGACATGGCGAGAAAACCTTTCATGGTTGCGTTGCCTTTATTCTAATGCAGGTAGAATTCAGGCGAAGGGAGAACACCATGCTATTCAACCTGCTTCGCGCACTGGCATTGATCGCCTGCACGTTCGCCGCTGCGAATGCCGGTGCGCAAACATACCCCGCCAAGCAAGTGCGCATCGTCGTCGGTTTCGTTCCCGGCGGCGGCAGCGATTTCATCGCTCGGCTGGTTGCACAAAAACTCACCGAATCCTTCGGCCGTCCGGTGCTCGTCGAAAACCGTCCCGGTGCGGGTGCGGCCATCGCCACGGAACTTGTCGCCAAGTCGCCCGCCGACGGCTACACCTTGCTGCTTAACAGCGCCGGGCCGATGGGCATCGTTCCCGCGCTGTCGCCGAAAACGCCGTACGATGCGCTGAAGGATTTTGATGCGATCACGCTGGTGGTCATCATGCCGTTCGTGACCACAGTGCATCCTTCGCTGCCGGTAAAAAACATGAAAGAACTGATCGCGCTCGCGCGTGCGCGGCCTGGCCAGTTGAATTTCGGCTCGCCCGGACACGGCAGCACCAATCATCTTTCGGGCGAAATGCTTAAACTGATGGCGAAAATCGACCTCACGCATGTGCCGTACAAAGGCGTCGCCGCAGCAATGGCGGACGCGATGGCGGGACAAATCCAGATGCTTTCCGGCGATCTGACCACACTGCTGCCGCAGGTGAAGACTGGCCGGCTACGTGCCATCGCGGTCACTTCCGCAAAACGTTCATCGTTCGCGCCGGAAATTCCGACGTACGCCGAATCCGGCGTACCGGGCTACGACACCAGCGGCTGGTTTGGCATCGCCGCACCTGCCGGAACACCACGTGCAATACTCGAGCGGCTCAACTCTGACATCGTCAAAAGCATCACCACACCTGAATCACGTGAACGTCTGGGCACGCTCGGCGGTGATGTGATTGCGAACACGACTGCAGAATTTACTGCGTTCATCCGCGCCGACCATGCAAAGTGGGCCAAACTGGTCGCTGCTACCGGCTTGCGGGATAAGCCATAAGTATTTGTTTTTAAAACATTATTTATAGAATGTCCAACGGCTATCCCACGCTGTTCTCGCCTTTCACGCTTGCTGGCAAGCGCCTGAAAAACCGCATCGTGCATGCGTCGATGACCACGCGCATGGGCGAGAAAGGCCGCGTCAGCGAACGCCAGTTGCATTACTACGGCAATCGCGCGCGCGGTGGCGCAGCGATGATCGTCACCGAACCGCTGTCGATGGCGCGGCATCAGCACATCCCGTACAAAATCGTCGCGTACAACGACGATAAACTCGACGGACTCAAGCGCTGGGCTGATGCGGTCGAAGCCCATGACTGCCGGCTGCTTGGACAGATACAGGATCCCGGCCGAGGCCGCCATGAGATTGGACGCAATCCGGAAGCCGTGGGCGCATCGGCACTTCCCGATGATTTGAGCGGCACCGTGCCGCGCCCTCTCACCGTCGATGAAATCCACCGCATGAATGACGACTTCGCACAGTCAGCGGCGCGCCTCAAGCGCTGCGGCTTCAGCGGCGTGGAGATTTCAGCGGGCCATGGCCATCTGTTTCACCAGTTCCTGTCGCCGTGGTCGAATGCGCGCGATGATGAATACGGCGGCGACCTTGCCGGCCGCACGCGGCTGGTCAGCGAAATGATTGCCGGGGTGCGCTCTGCCTGCGGCAAAGATTTCATCCTCGGCCTGAAACTCCCCGGCGACGACGGCGTGCCCGGTGGCATCGGGCCGGATCAAGCGGCGCAAATCGCCGCTCAGCTTACGCGTTCAGGCACAGTCGATTACGTCACGCTCGCTCAAGGCAGCCATGCGCGGTCGCTGGAAATGCATGTGCCCGACGGCTACGGTCCGCGCGCGCCCTACCTGCCGTTGTTTCGCGCGCTGCGCAAGGCCCTCAATGGCGTATCTGGCGGCGTGCCGCTGATGGCGCTGGGGCGCATCACCGACCCCGCCGAAGCGGACGCCATACTTGCCAGCGGCGACGCCGAACTGGTGCAGCTCGGCCGCGCGCTGGTCGCCGATCCGGCATGGCCAGCCAAAGCCGCGCAAGATCGCGCGCACGACATCCGCTATTGCGTGTCGTGCAACAGCTGCTGGTACGTAGGCGCGGCGTTCCATCAACCGTTGTCATGCGACAACAATCCGCGCGTGGGACAGGCCAACGAAGTGGATTACTGGCCCGTTCCCGTGCCGGCAAAAAAGCGCGTGGTCATCGTCGGCGCAGGCGTCGCCGGCATGGAAGCAACGTGGACTGCGGCTGCGCGCGGGCACGAGGTCACGGTGTTCAGCCGCTCGCGGGATGTCGGCGGCAAAGCGCGGCTGCGCGCGTTGCTGCCAGGCGGCGAAGCCATCAGCAGCATTTACGACTATCAACACACTGCCGCGCTGCGCGCCGGCGCGCGCTTTGAATTGGGCGTCGCCGCCACCGCCAACGACGTGCTCGCGCTGAAGCCTGATACCGTGATCCTCGCCACCGGCGCCAACATGGTCGCACCGCGCTGGCTGCCATCGTACGCGCAGGAAATGGTTTCCGATCTGCGAACCAGCATGCAAGGTGTACTGCACATCAAACACCGGCAACCGGGCACGGCCGTCATCTATGACATGGATCAATCCGAAGGCACTTACGCCAGCGCGGAACTGCTGCGGCAATTATTCGAGCGCGCGGTGATCGTGACGCCGCGCGACGCCATCGCCGAAGAAACCGCGATGGTCACGCATCAGGGCATCAACCGCAGGCTCAGCGCAACAGGCATCGAAGTCATGACGCTCGCGGAGCCGCGCTGGAGCGACGATTTCGAAAACGGCCATCTTGAAATCACGCAGGTCTACACCGGCGAAAAAACTGTGCTGCGCAACGTGGCGTTCTTTGCCTATGCAACACCGCGCGCGCCGGACATCACGCTCGCCACGCCGCTGCGTGCCGCCGGCATCGAGGTGCAGCTGATCGGTGATTGCCTCGCGCCGCGCACTGTGATGGCGGCAACATCCGAAGGGCATGCCGCAGGTCACGCCATTTGATCGCCGTCATTGCGCGCACTCAAAGCCGTGCGTTGGAAGCCTCGAACATTTGTATCGTGTGTTCCACGTCGTATGGGTGTTCTTCGAGGGTCTTCGGATCCCACTCGCTGCGAGGGGTCGCAAAAAAATCGCCGCCGTAGACATGAAGCGCCGCGGTAATCTGATCGAGCGGATTTGTGACCGCATGGATGATGTTCTTGCCGAGCGGCGCCGTATCACTAACGTTCAGCTCTTTCGTCCCGTGCCGAACCAGGCCGTGCCCGTCGCGCCGGTAAAACATATTCTGCTCACGGCCCGCATAAATCCCGATCACCGCCCACATGTTGTGATTGTGCGGATGAATGTCCATGTGCGGGCCCCAGCACAGGTTCAGGATGGTCAGATCATCCGCCTTATAGATGGTGTTGACGCCTGCGCGCTGCGGCTCGCCTACGGCCCGCATGATCTGCGACGGGTCGCGCACCGCCCGATCCACCAGTTCCCGGACCGCGGCATGGGCGTTGGTTTCCCGCAGCGCGTTGCGGCATTCTTCAATGAAACGGTCTGTCTGAAACATGGTGTTTCTCCTTTCATCGAGCCATGGGCATGCGCAATCAGTGTAGCACCGGCGTAAAAAGCCCGCTAATCGAGCTTGATACCCGTTTCCTTCACCAGCTTTGAAAACTTCGCCTGCTCCGACTTGATGAACATTGAAAATTCCTCGGGCGTGTTGCTCACTGGCGACGTGCCTTGCACGGCAAGGGCCTGCGACAAGTCACTGGTCTTCACAATACGGTTGATTTCATCGCTGAGCTTCCTGACGATCGACACTGGCGTTCCAGCCGGCGCGAGTATGCCGTTCCACAGCAGCACCTGAATATCCGGTCCGCCGGATTCTTTCATCGTTGGCAGGTCGGCATAAGTCTCTATGCGCTTCGCACCTGTAGTAGCCAGCCCCCGCAGCTTTCCTGCGCGCACGTGGGCGACCACGGTGCCGACGCCGCTGAATGCAGCGTTCACCTGCCCCGCCAGCAAGTCCACCGTCGCCGGCGCCGCGCCTTTGTAAGGCACGTGGATCAGATTCACGCCTGCACCCTTGCCGAACATGAATCCGGCAAGATGCTGAATGCTGCCGCTGCCAAGCGAGGCATAGGTCACGGTCCCCGGTTTGGTTTTGGCCACAGCGATCAACTCGGGCACGGTACGCGCGGCCACCGACGGATGAACCACCAGCACCAGCGGATTCAGCGTGGTGATCGACACCGGCGCGTATCCTTGTTCGGCATCGTACGGCAGCTTGGCATACATGTACGGGTTGATGCTGATAGTCGAGATGTTGGTTTGTATCAGCGTGTAGCCGTCCGGCGCAGCTTTGGCGGTGGCTTCCATCGCGATAATGCCGGCTGCGCCGCCGCGGTTATCGACTACCACCTGTTGACCCAGCGCCTCGCCCAGGCGTGACGCATAAGCGCGCGCGACAAAATCCGCGCCGCCGCCGGGTGGTACCGGGACGATCAGGCGAATGGGCTTGGTGGGATAGTTCTGGGCGTGCGTTGGCGATACGCAGCATGTAAGAAATATTAATAAAAACAAATATTTACGATTGTGCATGCATCTCCTTCCAAATAATGTCAGTCCGACAATGACACGATGCGCGCACATCATCCAGTTGCTCCAGATTCGCCACCGCATCGATTACTGCTTCCGTAGCATGCACCTACAGCGGTTTGGCAGCAAACGCCGTGCAACGCCGGGATTTGTCCGCGCGGGCAGGATCACGGAATCGGATACGGCACCGGCTGCCCCGCAAAATGCGCTTGCAGATTGGCCAGCACCTTGCGCCCGCGTTCTATGCGCACTTCCTGTGTGCTGGTGCCGATATGCGGCACCAGCACCACATTTTCCATCGTCATCAGTGCTTCCGGCACGCGAGGCTCGTCCCAGAATACGTCGAGCCCCGCGCCCGCAATCCGCTTTTCCTGCAATGCGGCAATCAACGCCTGCTCGTCCACTACCGGGCCGCGTGCGACGTTGATCAAAAAGCCTTCCGGTCCCAGCGCATCGAGCGCTTTCGCATCAACAAGGTGGCGTGTTTGCGGCGTCAACGGGCAACAAACCACCAGCACATCCGCCGCGTTTGCCATCGCCACCAGATCGTTGAAGTACGGATGAGGAGATTCTTTTTTGCGCGGACCGTAATAGCAAACCGGCATGTCAAAGGCCAGCGCGCGTTTCGCCACGCCCTGCCCGATCGCGCCAAAGCCGACAATGCCGCAGCGTTTGCCGCGCACTTCATTGCCGGGCCGCGCGAGTTCTTTTTCCCAGCGGCCGGCACGTATGAAACGGTCTCCCGCCGCGATACGGCGCATCACGTCGATCATCAGTCCCAGCGCCAGATCAGCCACCGATTCGGTAATGACGTCGGGTGTGCGCGTGCAGACGATGCCGCGCGCCTTCGCGGCGGCGACATCGAGTGTGAATCGCGGGGAACCAAAGCTGGCGATGATTTCCAGTTTGGGCAAGGCCTGCATGGTGGCCACATCGCAACCGGCAAGACCGGTGGTAACAACGGCGCGCACGCGCGGCGCAACGTCCCTGAACAGCGCATCCCTGTCCGGCGCGGCCCACAGCTTGTGAACGGTATATTGCTGTTCCAGCACCGCCAGCGTCGGCGCGAAAATCGGCAACAGGACCAGCACTTCCGGTTTCATCGATACACTCGCCTCTAACGACAGCGCCGGCGCCAAACAATGGCCCGGCGCCGGTGAATCCCCTGCGACTTGGACTACTTCAAGCGCTTGAGAATTTTGATCCGCTGCACGGTATCGCCCGCCAGGTGCGTCCACACCATCGCGTCGCGCACCAGCTTGTCGGCGCGCGCATTCATCATGCAGCCTTCCGCGCCATGCACCTGCATGTTGAGCCGTGTGACACGCTGAATGATATCGGTCGAATAGTTCATCACAAATCCGGCATTGGCGGAATGCTCGCCCGCATCGTGCTGCCACGCCGTGCGCATCACGTAGGAGCGCAGCGCCTCGGTCAGCATGTGCATCTCGTGTATGCGCAGTTGCACCAGTTGATGTTCCATCAGGTACTTGCCGGCGCGTTTGTGGCTGCGCGCGAAACCCATCGCCATTTCCACTGCATCGTCGCACACGCCCAGCGCGTTGGCCGCCAATTCCAGGTCGCCGAAAATATCGCCGCCAGTGGTGTCGCCTTTGCCGGCCTTGACCGAGCCCGTGCCGACGGCACCCACCACGTTTTCCTGCGGCAGGCGGGCATTTTCAAAAATAAGCTCGGCGTTCTGATAAAAACGCCAGCCGCGCTTGTTGAACACTTTGCCGATGCGAAATCCCGGCGTGCTCTTGGGCACCATGAACAGCGTGCCGCCCTGCTTGATGTTCACATCGGGATTGCTGCGCGCATCGACAAAAAACAGCGACCCCACGCTGCCGTTGGCGATGAAACATTTTTCGCCGTTGAGCACCCATTCGTTGCCGTCCTTGACAGCCTTCAAACGGTAACCAGCTTTCGGATCATCTTCCGGCGGCATGCGATTGTCCGAACCCGAGTTCGGCTCAGTGATGCCGCGGCCCATCACGTAACGATGATCAGCGAGAAACGGTTTGAGAAAGCGTGTCTTCTGGTCGTCGGTGCAAGCCACCGAAATCAAATGGCTCCATTTCCAGTTCTGGCTGAACGCCTTCGACATGGCGCTGTCGGCCTTGGCGAGTTCAGCCATGACGATCGCCTGCGACACGAAATCGGCGCCGGGGCCGCCCCATTCTTTCGGAACCGCCAGCGTACGGAATCCCAGCTTGGAACCCTTTTCAATCAGGCTCCAATCCCACGGTTCGAAACCGCCTTCGATCTGGTCGCGCTTGAGCGATGCCGGACGCAGTTCTTCCGCCGCAAACTTGCGCGCCTCTGACTGCCAGTGGCGCTGCTCTTCATTCAGTGAAAAATCCATGCTGTTTCCTTGATATATTCTATGCGGCGAGCTTGCGCTGCTTACGTTGAAATCCGGCCACGGACTCGGCAATCTGCAACTTGGCTGCGCCATCCGTGTCTTCCGAATGCGCAATGATGAATCCGTCATTCACGTATTTTTGCAGCGGCATGTCGCGCATCACGCCCATCGCGCCGAAGCATTCGGCGGCGAGCAAAGTGACTTCATGCACGGCTTCCGCCGACGCCACTCGCGCGATGACATGCAATGGCAACTCGGACAGGCTGCGCCCGGCAATGGCTTCCGGGTGATCCAGCGCCCACGCGGCCTTCCACACCATATTGCGCGAAAGTTCGAGCTTGATGGTGCAATCGGCAATCTTGGTGCCGATGGCCTGATGCTCCATGATATTGCGCCCGCCCTGGCGGCGCATTTTGGCGTAATCCACCGCCGCGTCGTAGCTGGCACGGCCCACGCCGAGGCTGATCGCCGCTGACGCCACCGCATTGCGCGCCAGCAGCTTGCCGTCGGCGAACGGGCAGCCGCCCTCTTTGCCGAGCAGGTTGGCGGCAGGCACTTTGCAATCCTTAAGTTCGATCGCTGCTGCCGTGCCGTGATGCCAACGCGTCAGCGTATTGTCAGCGCCGCCGAAAGCAGCAATGGCGCTTTGCACCTTGAATCCCGCGGTATCACGCGGAATCAAAAACGTGGACAGGCCATTCATTCCGTTTTTTTTGCTGTCGGTGCGCACCTGCACCGCGAACAGCTTCGCCAGCGGCGCATTGGACACCGCATCAACGCGGCCATTGATAACCCAATCGCTACCTTGCTTCACTGCCGTCGGCACGATCACGCCTTCATCGTAAGCATCGCGATGGTAAGTCCAGCCGATGCCGGCTTCCATCGTCGTTCCCGCAAATGCGAGGTGATAGCTGTCATCGTCCACGAACGACTTGAGATACCTGCCTTTTTGCTCCGCATTCATCAGTGTGTCGAACAACGAACGGCCCAGTGCAGCGGTAGTGCCGAGGATCGTCGCCACATCAACCTCACCCGATGCCAGCTCTTCAAGAACGATGCACGTCGTCAGGTTATCGGCGCCCGCGCCGCCGGCTTCTTCCGACAGCGCCAATGTGCGTATGCCAAGTTGCGCGGCCTTGTTAAGCAGATCCGTCATCACCGGCTTTTCAAACGGCTGCAGGCGATCCGGATGAATCGCCGCCGCTTTCATTTCGCGCTCGGCAAAATCGCGCAGCGTGTCGCGCATTTCGAGTTGTTCCGGGGTCAGCGTCAGGTCGAACATAAGGTTTTGTTTCCTTTGATAAATTCAGTAATGAACAGCGGCGAGCCAACCCGTCCGGATGAAGGCGAGACTATAGCGGGAACGATGCCTTGTGGAAAGGACTCAGGCCAGCATATGAACGCGACACTTTGTGATGGATCAGTAGTGCGACTTGAAACTGATCGCCTCGCGCTTTTCAAGCTCATCAATATCGATGTACGAACGCTTGGTCGCCTTGTCCACGGTGAACTGCATCTTGCGATTGGTTTCGTTACACGCGCGGATGTCGATCAGTTCCAGCGCTTCTTTCACTTCCCACTCGTGCGCGCCCGCGATACCCGGCGGCGCGTAAATGATGGAACCGGCTTCGACTTCGTACTCCTTGCCGTTGAAATCGCGCACCGTCGCATGACCGGAAATCACGTAATAGCACGCCTCGATCGGGTGCCAATGCAATTGCTCGTAGGTTCCCGGCAGATAACTCGCGCGTCCGAGACGCACGCGGTCGGTCATGAACACTTCCGGCCAGCCGACCAGCCGCGTGTAAGTCTGCCCGTCGGTCACGCCGCGCATGCCTTTGAAGTTTTTTTCGTTGATGACCCGAAGGGTTGATTTCACTTCCATGTTGCGTCTCCTGAAATAAATCTATTCGCCGGTGAACTTGGGTTTGCGTTTTTCGCGCCAGGCTTTATGCGCTTCGTCCTTGTCTTTCGACAACTCCAGCACCATGAAACGGTAGGCATCAGTGAGCGACGAATCCTGGATATTCGGAATATCCATACCACGAATAAGAGACTCCTTGAACAGGCTCACCGCCAGCGGCGGCAACCCGGCGATATGTTCGGCGATCTCCTGCGTTTTAGACTTGAGTTCGGCGTGCGGCACCAGCCATTGCGCGACGCCAAGACGATAGGCCTCCTCGGCTTTCAGCGGAAACCCCAACCCCAGCCGCATGCCCATGCCCTTGCCTGCATAGCGCGCCAGCCGCGTGCCGCCGCCGTAGTTCGGGATAATGCCCAGCGCCACTTGCGGCAAGCGCCACTCGGATTTATCCGAGGCCACAATCAGGTCGCACGCCAGACTGACAATCGCGCCTACGCCTATCGCGTAACCATTCACCGAGGCAATGACCGGCTTGGGAAAATCACCCAGCAGGTTTGCCGGAAAATGCCGCGGTCTGCGAATTTTTTTGACAAAGGCTTTCGCGGAACCCGTGGTATGCGCATTGGGCTTTTTCAGATTCGCTCCGGCCGAGAATGCACCGCCTGCTTCATCGCCGGTCAGAATCACCACGCGTATATCGTCGTCGTCCGTAGCTTTGTTAAGCTCGGCAACCAGGCCCTCGTTGTAATCATCATCCCATGCATTGCGTGTGCCAGGACGGCTTAGCGTCAGCGTGAGGATATGGCCCTTCTTTTCCGCCAGTAACGGCATTTACTGTCCCCTTGCTATCCAATAGTGTCTGCGGGCCCCGGCCATCATGAAGCCGCTCTTATTGCCTGCAGCTTCCCGGACGAATTCGCGGCAGCCAACATGCGTGTAAACGCGTCGGCGTCCGCTGCCTTTTCCAGCTGCAGCACCGTGTCGCGCATGCGCTCCGCTTGCGCGGGTAACAACAAACCATCCGTGTTCTGCATGAACTTCCTGACAATGGCCTCGGCACTCGCCGGCTCGTCCGGAAAAATATTGTCGCGGCATCGTAATTCTCGTCCGTCTTTCATTTTGACAATGACTTCACCGGAACGGGATTTTGGAAAGCCCGGATTGGGATCGATTTCGTAGCTGACCTTGTGCGCAAGCTTCAGCAACGCCGCATCGGTATAGGCCGGCGCTTCGATTTCGTTCAGGCCAAATCTCCCGCGCATCAGTGCGCACGCCACCGAATACGGCAAGCTGAATTGCGCCGAATAGCTGCTCGCCGGCTTGAGTTTCGATTCCAGCGGCTCGCACACCAGCGGCACCGCAGCATCCGCGATCAGCGCGCGCACGGATTCCACGTTATCCGCACTGAAAGTCTGCTCTTTGGCAAGCTCGATCGCGGCATTCATGAACGCATGCAATTGATGACACGCCGGAAACAGCTTGATCGAGGTGCGCGTAAATTCCCAGGTGTCACCCAGCCCTTCCACCACGAGACCGGGTCGCGCACCCGCTGCGTGCTCGCCCAGAAAACAGGTATACAAGCCAAAACGCCCTTCGTACGCCTGCGCCGGCCCCACATAGCCACTGCGCGCAAACGCCGCCGCGGTAATTCCAGACGCACCCGCCCACCCTGGATGCAGGCGCTTGGTCCATGAGCCTTCCTGCAGCGGTTGCAGCGTCCCTGACGTGACTGACAACGCAACACCCTGCGCCAGCGTGTGCTGCGCGGCATCGAGTTTCATCAATCGTCCCGCCGCTACTGTGCTGCCAAACGCGCCGGCGATACCGGTGGCGTGAAACCCTGCGTTGACGAAGCCCCCTTGCGCCGCCGCCGCGATACGCGCGGAAATCTCCAGCCCCAGCAGGCACGCCATCAGCATTTCCTTGCCGCTGGCCTTGACGTGAGCGCCCATGCCCAGCACCACCGGCACGCAACTCGCGGACAAATGCACCGAACCCGGCAAGTAGGTATCGTCGTAATCGAGGCCATGCACCAGAATTCCGTTCATCACCACTGCATCGCGCAGTGCGAGCTTTGCATCCATGCCAATGACCACGCTGTCGCCGCTGCCCAGGCTGCTCAAAGCCGACAAAGCCACCGGTGCGAACGGATAGCGCGATGCGGCAAACGCGGTGCCGATGGCGTCGAGCATGACCAGTGCCGCGCGTTCGCGCACGGCAGCGGGAACGGAATCCCAGGCACGCGACGCAGCGAAATCCGCCACGCGCTGCGAGAGTGTTTTTTGCGTGCTGCTCATGGCTATCTATTCCAGTAAATGGACAACGGGGGCAATGAGGATTACCAACGGAGGGGCAGCAGGAATTTTACTGCATCACCAGCGCCAACGCTTAAACTATGAAATCCCACATCGGCGAATCAGCAAGTGCCAATCGAAGCGCATTACACGTAAGCTAATCCGCCTTGAGGCCCGCGTCCTGGATCACCTTCGTCCACTTCGGAATCTCGGACTTGATGACTGCGGCGAACTCATCGGGCGAGTTGCCGATGGTCTCAAGACCAAGATCGGTAAGCTTGCCGCGCAGGTCGGGTAGCGCGAGCGCCCTGACGGTTTCGAGATGGAGCTTGAGGACGATAGGCGTTGGCGTCCTTGCCGGCGCGAGCAATCCGTTCCAACTCGTAATCTCGAAGCCCGGATAGCCGGACTCGGCGATGGTCGGCAATTCCGGGGCTGCCGGCGAGCGCCTCAGCGAAGTCGCTGCGAGCGCGCGCAGCTTTCCCTCGCGCGCCAGAGGCAAGACCACCGCGGTGGCGCCGAACATCATCGTGACGCGCCCGCCAATCAGGTCCGGGATTGCCGCCACCACGCCTTTGTAGGGAATGTGCCGGATGTCGAGACCTGCCATGGATTTGAAGAACTCCGCAGCCAAATGAGGTGCGCTGCCACTGCCGCCCGAGGCAAACGTGAGCGCGCCAGGCTGCGCACTGGCCAGGGCAACCAACTCCTTGACACCCTTCGCCGGCACGGCGTTGTGTACGACCAGAATATTTGATGACACGGTAACCTGCGAAACCGGTGCAAAATCTTTCACTGCGTCATACGCCAGCTTGGACAGGCTGGTATTGATCACGAGTGCGCCCTGGGCCAGATATCCCAGCGTGTAGCCATCCGGCGCTGCCTTCGCGGTGCGGTCTGCCGCGATAGTGCCGGCGGCACCGGCAGCGTTATCGGTCACCACAGGCCTTCCCAATGCCTCGGAGAGTTTTTGGCTGAACAGGCGCGCAACAGTGTCCGTCTGACTGCCGGGCGGGTAACCGATGACCATGCGGATCGGTTTTTCGGGATAAGTGGTTTGCGCGGCCGGATTCTCCGCAATCAACAGCGCCAATACAGCCGGCATGAGACTCGATAATTTCAATCCGCCCTCATTCCTACCGCCTGTATCACTTTCTTGTTCTGTTCCAGTTCGCGGTTGATCATCCTGGCGAATTCCTGCGGCGTGTTGCCGATGGCATCGGTGCCGGAAGCGGCGAATTTTTCTTTCATTTCCGGCAACTTCAGCACCGCGCTGATGCGCGTCTGCAGGAACTCGACGATCGGCGCGGGCAGATTCGCCGGTCCGAGCAGACCCTGCCATGGCGCGGTTTCAAAATCCTTCACACCGGCTTCCGCCAGCGTCGGCACATCGGGCAAATAGGACACGCGCTCCTTGCCCGAAGTGCCAAGTATCTTCACGCGCCCGCTCTTGATGAACGGCATCACCGTCGGCGGCGTAGTGAAAATGAGCTGCACTTCACCACCGAGCAGTGCGGTAAGCGCGGGCGCGCCGCCCTTGAACGGCACCGATACCATTTTCGTGTTGGTCAGAATCTTGAACAACTCCGCGGCCAGCGCGCCGGAACTGCTCGGCGTAGCCAGCGCGACATTGAGTGCGCCGGGCCTGGCTTTCGCCAGCGCGATCAATTCTTGCGTGGTATTTGCCGGTACGCTGGCATTGATCGCGAGCAGCAGCGGCTGCTGCCCCGCGAGCGTGATCGGCGTGAAATCCTTGTACACGTCGTATGGCACTTTGCGATAGATGAACGGCACGATGGTGTGCGCGGCATACGTGAACAGCAGCGTGTAGCCGTCGGGCCGCGCATGCGCAACGATCTCGTTGCCGAGCACGCCGCCCGCGCCGGCGCGGTTATCAACCACGAATGGTTGCCCCAGCGTCTCGCTCAACTTGTTGACGGTGAGCCGCGCAATGATGTCGGTGCCGCCGCCGGCAGCGACGGGCACCACCACGCGCACCGGGCGTTCCGGGTAACGGACCTTGCCTGCGGGCTGCGCCTGTGCGCTGACCGCATAAAGTGCAAAGCTCAGCGTGGTAATAATACTGTTTAAAAACAAATACTTAAGATTTACACGCATGAATGCTCGCTCGCACGGACAATCAGCGCATCGAGCACCCGCGCGCCAGCGCCCTGCTCGTAAACCATCAGCGGATTGATATCCATTTCAGAAATGTCGTTCCTGAAATCATGCGCAAACCACGACAAGCGCACAATGGCATCGACCACCGCATCGCGATCCCGCACGGACATCCCGCGCACGCCTTCCAGCAATTTCACGCCGCGCAGTCCGTCGAGCATCTCGTTCGCCTGCGTCAGCGTAACCGGCGCCGCACGATAGGCGATGTCTTTCAGCACTTCGACAAAAATGCCGCCCAGGCCCACCACAACAATGGGACCAAATACAGGATCGCGTATTACACCCAGCATCATCTCCACACCGGGCCGTGCCATCTCCTGCACCAGCACGCCGTTGATTTTGGCTTGCGGCGCGTACTGCTTTGCGGCTTTGACGATAGCCTCGAAAGCTTCAGTAATGGCAGCCGCACCTTCCACACCCAGACGCACGCCGCCCGCTTCCGTCTTGTGCGCTATGTCGGGCGAATCGATTTTAAGCACCACCTTGCCGCCGATTTTTCCTGCAAGGCTGACAGCCTGTGCGGCGCTTTCCGCCAACGACTCTTGCGTCACCGGCAGGCCGTAACACTCGAGCAATTGCTTGGCTTCGCGTTCGGTAATTTTTTCGCCCAACGCTTTAAAGCGGGTCTCGGCAAGCGCTTGATCGATGCCGGCCGGCCGCACCGGTGTCAACGCGCCTGATTTTTTCGCGGCAACGTACTGCCCGAAATCATAGGCAGCGCGTATCCCGCGCGCACATGGTGTCGCGTCGCGATAAACCACGACACCGGTGCTTATCAAATCGCGAGCCTTGAAATCCTTGTCGTCCATGCAGCCACCGACCCACAGCATGGCCGTCTGCTTGCCGCATTGATTCATGATATCGACGGTTTGCAGCAAATTCTTTTTTGTGGGTGAAGGCACAATCGGAATCATCACATCCACGCCGGGATCGGCCGCAATGGTAGTAAGTGCCTTGCGATAAAAATCCTGGTCGCCGGTAGCCGCCGAGGTGAGATCGGTCGGATTTCCCACCTTGCCGTAGCCCGGCATCAGCTTGGCCAGAGCTTCCTGCGTTTCAGTGGTAAACGGTTTCCATTGCAAACCGAAACTGGCGCCCGCGTCGGCCACATTGACGATGTTGCCACCGGTGGGCGCCACTGCCGCGAGGCCGCGCCCTGCAGGCCAGCGGCGTTTGCGCAGGAAAACCGCCGTCTCATACAGTTCGTTGCACTCGTTCACTCTTATCAAACCGTACTGCCGGCACACCGCATTGACGATGTCGTTGTCGCCCGCAATCGTGCCGGTGTGCGAGGCAGCCGCGCGGCCGCCGGCTTCGGTGGAGCCGATTTTCAGTATCACCAGCGGCTTTTCCAGTTCGGCGGCCTCTGCGGCGAGTTGGCGGAATTTTTCGCCGCTCTTGATACCTTCAATCGCCAGCAGCACGACGTTCGTTGTTTCCGAATTAAGCATGAAGCGCGCGAAATCCAGCGTGTCGATGTCGGCCTCGTTGCCACAGCTTGCTTCATAGCTGATGCCCAAGCCGTGTTCCATCGCGCGCCACATCACATTGATCTGGCCAAGCCCGCCGCTATGACTCACCACGCCGATATCGCCCGCCGTCGCATAGGCTCCCCTGACCGCAGCGGTCGAAGTCATCGCAAAGCGGTCGACGAAATTCACGATGCCGTTGCAGTTGGGCCCCATGAAGCGTATGCCATTAGCCCTGCCGAATTCGATCAGACGCTGTTGGCGTTCGCGCCCCTCCGGCGTACCGGACTCGGCGAAGCCGCCGCTGAACACGGTGGCAAAGCGCACGCCGATGGCGGCGCAATCGGCCAGCACATCGAACACACGTTCGCTCGACACCACGATGCCGACGTGATCCGGCGTCTCCGGCAAATCCTTGACGCCGGGATAACACTTCAGGCCATTGATTTCCTTCAGACGCGGATTGACGGGATAAATTTTTCCCGGAAAGCCAAAACCGGTCATTTGCTGGAACACGCGCCCGCCAAACGACGTGGGATGATCGGTGGCGCCCACCATCGCCACACTGCGCGGCGCCATCAACGGGGAAATTTCCGGCAGGGCATTCACGGGCATGGATGCGTTCATTGCCACCTACGTCCGCAGATGATCGGCAAACCCGCTCGCTGAGCCAACCAGCGTTTTCACACCATCCTGATTCTCGCACCAGCATTCAACGGTCACGTGAGGCCGTCCGCCCAATTCTTCGCGGCTCTTGATCACCGCTCGCGCCGTCAGCGTGTCGCCCACGATGACGGGTTTGATGAATGACGCAGAGATTTTGCCGCCCTGGATGAAACCCTTGCCGAGCCAGGTTACCATCATTTGCGACACGTACGCGGTGGACATCAAGGCTTGCGCCAGCGGCGCCGGAAATCCCTTGGCCTTCGCCCACTCCACATCGGTATGTATCGATTTCGGCCGCACGCCAGAGTAACAATCTATCTGACGTTGCGTGATGGTCTTCTTCAGCGCGGGCAGTTCGTTGCCGGCTTCCAGAACTTCAGCGCTTGCGGGCATCTTCATGCACTCCTGATTTCGGGAACAGCATCTGGGTGAACTGGCCGCGCACCAGCACCGCACCGGTTTCTTCGTCACGCGTGGCGAATTCAGTCACCATGTAGTGCCGGCCGCGCTTTTCATACTTGTCGATCAGCTTGCCCCTCGTGCGCACACGCATACCCACGCGTATCGGTGCAACGAATTCATATTGCATCTTCGCGTGCAAGCCTGCGGGAACAATGTATTTGCTGTGACGCATAAATAAAGCCTGATTGCCCAACAGCACCGGATGCGTGATGTTTCCGCCAAACGGTGAATCAGGAGAATCCTCGAAGTACCAAGGGTCGTGATCATCCACTGCAAAAGCAAACGTCTCGACATCTTCAGGCTTGATCAGGAAATCATCGGACATGAATTCCTCGCCCACCTGCACGACTTCGTAGGAAATCGTCTTGAATTCGATCATTTAAATAATCCTTTTAAAACAAATACTTATAGTATATCCATCAAAGGGATATCAGTCTGATCACATCGGTCACATCATTGACCTGCTCAAGATTCCACAACACCTTGAGTGCGTTTTCGCGCTGATTTTGATTCAGCTTCGCGGCTGTCAACTCGTTAAATTTGTATTCCACCTGACGGTCGCTCATGGCGTTTTTTGTATGCCCCAGTGCATAGCGCACTTCGGCGCAGTGCGTCTTTCCCGCCGCAGTTCGTATGCTCACACGCGACGGCGACGCTTCGGGATAAATGGCATCGAATCGCTCATCGTGACGCACTTTTATTTTGGCCATGAGGCCGGCTATCGCCGGGTCTCTGAGCCGCTCATCGGAAAATGATTTGTCTGTTACCGCGCCATCCAGCAGCGCCATAGCCACCACGTACGGCAAACTATGATCGGCAGTCTCGCGCGTGGCAGGCGCCCAGCGCGAGGCGTCGGCGCCCATCATCATGTGCGCGGCCTTGTAACCATCGACATTGATTTCGGTGATCTCATTCAACTTGACGCGATCGCGCACTTCAAGCGCCGCGAATACAGCAGACTGCCCGTGATAGCAAATCGGCAAACTCTTTAATTGTGTCTGCGTAATCATGTGCGTCGTTGTGGGCAACGGCCAATCATGCTTTCCCATGACTTCCCACAAACCGCCGTTGCCTTCAAACACCGCGGTTGGCCCGGTAAATCCATCGTCAGCCAGCATCGCGGCAAACACCGCGTTGCGTGAGGCATTTGCGCCGGCGCAGCCTTTCCAGTTAGATAATTCGCCACGGCGGCTTTGCGCCAGCGCCATGTTAGGCGCCAACGCCAGCGCAATGGCGTTCGCCATTTTCTCGCGCGGGAATTTGAGCAGCTTGCCCACGCCAATCACGCAGCCGAGCACGCCATAAACCGGCTGGTCCCAGCCTTTGCTGTTGGCGTCAATCGCCTGGCAGAAACTGCAATAAATGTCGTACGCGAGTGTGATTGCATTGATGACCGATTTGCCATCCGCGCGTACGCTTTCCGCGACCGCAAGAATTCCTGAGTTCATATCGCTGGGATGCCCCCGGCTTTTGCCGAGGTAGGTGTCGCTGATATCCAGCAGCCTCGTCATCACGCCGTTGGTGAACGCGGCAACTTCCGGTGTGGTCTTGATGTTGGTGCCCCACACAGTCGCTGGATTATCCGTGCGATAGCGCGCCGCCACGTTGCGCGCCAACACGCTGGTGGTTTGATCGAAAGCGCCGAGTGCACTTGCAAACGTGTCGATCACACGCCGCTTGCATTCGTGCACCACTTCCGCAGACAAGGTTTCATACGATGCACGTTCAGCGAACGCTACCAGCCGCTCGGTGGTCTCATCATAAGTATTTGTTTTAATTGATAAATCCGTCATCGCATGGTTGCTCCATTGACTACTCTGGTTTGATGCCCGCGATCTTGATGACCTTCGCCCATTTCGCGAGTTCGCTTTTGACGAGATTGCCGAGTTCTGCCGGCGTGCTGGTGTCGCCATCCATGCCCTGCGCATCCATCACGAATTTTGATTCGGCACTCGCAATGGACTTGCGCGTGAGCTCACTCAACCGATTGACAATAGCCTGCGGCGTGCCCGCTGGTGCGAACAGTGCGTTCCACGCCGTTACTTCGTAGCCCTTGAGTCCGGATTCATCCACGGTAGGCACATTCGGTAGTATTGGCGCGCGCTTTGCGCCGGTCACGCCGAGCGCAAATAACTTCCCCTGCTTCACGTACGGCACCACCGACGTGCTGCCGAAGGTGAGCGCAATCTGCCCGCCGAGCAAATCCGGCATGACCTGCCCGGTGCCTTTGTACGGGATATGCATCAATTTCACGCCAGCCATGTGGCCGAACAGTTCACCGGCGAGATGCGTGCCGCTGCCGATGCCGACCGAAGCGTAATTCACCTGCGCAGGTTTTGCTTTTGCCAGCGCAATCAACTCCTTGATCGAGCGCACCGGCAACGAAGGATGCACTACCGCGAAAAACATGTACGACGAAACCTTGGATATTGGCTCAAAATCCTTCACCGGGTCATACGGCACTTTGCGCTGCAAACTCGGATTCACCGTGAGGCTGCTTTGCACGATCAGCAGGTTGTAGCCATCGGGCGCCGATTTCGCGACCAGCTCGATACCGATTGAGCCGCCCGCACCGGGGCGATTCTCGACGATGAACTGCTGCCCTAATTCCGCGGAGAGCGAGCGCGAGATGAGCCGCGCCACCAGATCGAGCGATCCGCCAGGGCTGAAGGGATTGATGATGCGCACGGGTTTGACCGGATACGCCTGTCCTGATCCCGTCGAAGCGGTTTGCGCATCCGCCACGCCGCCGACACCCGCGCATGCGAGAAAAAAAACGGGAACATATTTTTGCAACCGCATCTGACTGTCCTCAATACACGGCGCCCGGGATTCGCGCCCTGCACATTACATCACGCGCCGCGTTCATTTGCTACCGATCACATCGCAATATGAACTGCGAAGGCACGGAAAATTATGCGAAAATCACCACCATGCACATCAGAGGAATGCGCCATGACACGCCGTGAAGATTTGCGATTGATAACGGGCCAGGGCCGTTACACCGCGGACTGCAACCTGCCCGATCAGTTGTACACCGTGTTCCTGCGCGCCGACCGCGCGCAGGCACAAATCGAGCACATCGATACCGGCAAAGCGCTCAAACACCCCGGTGTGATCGCCATCTACACCGGCGCCGACACCGCCACCGCGGGCTTCAAGTCGCTGCCCAACCCGGTGGGTTTTCCGGGATGCGGCGGCATGGCGATGCAAAAGCCGTTTTTTCCCGTGCTGGCGACGAACCATGTGCATTATGTCGGTGAATGCGTCGCGATGGTGATTGCAAACACCGCCGTCATCGCCGAAGACGCGCGCGATCTGATAGAAGTCGAATACCGCGACCTGCCGTGCGTGACGAATGTTGATGACGCGCTCAAACCCGGCGCGCCGCTGGTGCATGCCGATGTGCCTGGCAATCTGGCGTTTGATTTTGAATCGGGTGATGAACAGGCTGTAGCAGTGGCGTTTGCCCAGGCAAAATTTATCAGCAAAGTCACCGCTGAAAGCCAGCGCCTCGCCGGCAACGCAATGGAACCGCGCGCCATTCTGGTTGCACATGAAGCCGCCAGTGGCCGTTACACCATGCACACCTTGTTGCAGGGCCAGGGCGGGATGCGCGCGCAACTCATGCATGTGAGCGGGCTCGACAAAGACAAGATTGAACTGGTGGTGCAGGATGTCGGCGGCAGTTTCGGCGTGCGCGGGCCGGCTTATCCGGAAAATTTCGCTCTGATGTTCGCCGCAAAAAAACTCAATCGCCCGGTCAAATGGGTGGCCACGCGCAGCGAAACCTTCATCAGCGACTTTCATGGCCGAGCGCTGTCGCTTACCGGCGAGCTGGCGCTCGACGCTGACGGCAACATGCTTGCGATCAGATTTGATGACCGCTGCGACCTTGGTGCATACGCGGGCGGATTCGGCAGCTTCATCGCCACGCGTAACGTCACCATCACCGCCGGCGGCGTTTACCGCATCCCCGCGATTTATGTGCGCTCACGGCTGGTATTCACCAATACCGTTCCGGTGTCGGCGTACCGGGGTGCCGGCAGGCCCGACATCGCGTATGCGATAGAACGGCTGGTCGATTACGCGGCGCATGAGCACGGTTTCGATGCCATAGCGTTACGCCGCAAGAACTTCATTCCGCCAGGCGCCATGCCCTACAAAACCGCCAACGGCACGGTTTACGACTCCGGCCATTTCGAAGCGGTAATGAACGATGGCCTCAAGCACGCCGACTACGCGGGCTTTGAAAAGCGCCGTGCAGCCGCCAAGGCTGCCGGCAAATTACGCGGCATTGGCATCGCGACGTATCTGGAAGCCGGCGGTGGCGGCAACTCCAAGGATCAGGTGTCGGTGGAATTCGCGCCCGACGGCAGGATGACGCTCTACGCGGCAACGCAAGCTTCCGGGCAAGGCCACGAAACGGTGTTCCCGCAGATCGTGGCTGACGCACTGGGCATTTCACCGGAGCACATTCATTTTCACCCGATGCCACCGACTGCAGAGTTGATCGGCAATGGCACCGGCGGATCGCGCGCCGCGCTGGGCACTGGCAGCGTGTTTCACGTGCTTGGCGGCAAGTTGATCGACGTGGCAAAACCGCACGCGGCGCAAAAATTGAGATGTGCCGATAGTGAATTACGCTACAGCGAAGGCCACTACCATGCGGGTGATCGCTCCATCGGATTCATGGAACTCGCCTCTGCGCTGGGCAGCAACCAGCCGCATCCGCTGAACAGCGTTGCCGAAGCCACTTATGGCGCGACCTTTCCCAATGGCTGCCACATCGCCGAGGTCGAAATCGATCCCGAAACCGGCGCAGCCACCATTGAAAATTATGTTGCCGTGGATGACCTCGGCAACGTACTCAACCACACGCTGGTCGAAGGCCAAGTGCATGGCGGCGTGGTGCAAGGCGCCGGGCAGGTATTTGGCGAACACGCGGTGTACGACCCCGCGACGGGCCAGTTGCTCAGCGGCAGCTTCATGGACTACACCATGCCGCGGGCAAATCTGCTGCGCGATATTGCGGTACACGATCACCCCGTTGCAACGACCGCCAATGCGCTCGGCGCCAAGGGCGTGGGCGAAGCAGGTTGCAGCGGTTCACTGCCCGCGTTGGCAAATGCCGTGGTGGATGCGCTGCGTCCGCTGGGCATCAAACATCTGGATATGCCGTACACGCCGCACCGGGTGTGGCACGCAATACAGCAGGCGCGATCGGCATAAAAAAAGGCCGCGATGCGCAACCTTTTTTGCATGCAGCGGCTTGAGCGTCAGGCCACGACGGCCATCTCGAAATCCGCTTTGCTGGTACCGCAATCGGGACAGGTCCATGTATCCGGCACATCTTCCCAGCGCGTGCCGGGTGCGATGCCATCGTGCGGCATGCCTTTCGCTTCGTCGTACGAAAACGAACACAGCAGACACTGCCACACACGAAACTCTTTCGCCTGGGATGCTTCCGGCACTATTGCCCTGGCGGTTTCAAGGCGCGGAAAATTCAGCACCAGCGCTTCCACGCCTTCGGAGCCAGCGACGATCGGGAAATAGCCTTCATCCGGCTTGGTAAAACCAATCGAAATCGCCTTGTATTCCTTGCCCTGATAATTCAGGCTGCCCTTGGTGATGATGATGTATTGGCCGTTGCCTTTCGAGGCATCCGGGCCGGCCGTCTGCACGCCCGGCGCGAGCTTCAGCGAATATGCCGCGAGGCCACGCTCATCCCTGATTTCGTTAAATGTATGAACATTGACGTCGGCATTGCCTTCGAACTTCGGCGCTTCGGTGACCTGCCACGGTTTGCGATTGGGCACCGACACCAGTTTTTCCTTGCTTTGGTCCAGATACTGCGCACCCGGATCCCAGTGCGCGCGCAGCGTCAGGAAGCCCACGCCGCGATCATCGCCGGTGAGCGGCCCGTAGGGCGTATGCGCGCGTGAAAAATGTACCGCGTTGAGCGACAGCGGATGCTTGCCGATGACGCCACCGCCGCTGACAATCACCTGAAACTGATCGACCTCGTGAAAGTGCGGCCGGATCACACGATGCGGAGTACCTTCGGCGAGGAACGCCACCGGATGATCCACCACGCCTTGCGGCGGCATAATGAAATTGGTGCGCCAGGCCTGATGCCCGCCCGGAGTATCGCGCTGCTTTTTCCCGGCTTTGACATCATCGTACGAAGCGATTTGTGGCATGCTGGTCTCCTTCTTTCACGGCCATTCAAGTAGTGCGTAGTTTACTCTTGCCGCAGGGCGAGTGGGAATAGTCCAGATATTGAAAATAATTCGCAAGCGCCCTCAAGTGCTTTCGCTGCTGCCCGTTAATCGCAGGATGTACATTGCAAAACAAATATTTTAAGCAATTATGTGACCTGACCCTGTGGCCCAAGTGAATGCGATGGGCACCAGCATCGTATTGGGTCTCCAGTCTTTTGTGAACGAGGGCTTGAGTAGGCCGTGACGAAATAACTAAAACTGAAATTGACCCTCGCCGCTGGGCAGGCATCTCTCCGGCCCCGTATCAGCAACTCCGACTACGGACACTGCTGGCGGGTTTCCCGATTCTTCACCTGACTCACCGCCAAGCGCAAACTACCAGCCCTAAACCTTGCCGTTCCGTGGTCCGAGGAAGTACCACAGGATCAAGCCCAGCAATGGCAGCAGCACCACCGCAATGACCCAAATCAATTTCTTCTCATTAGAAGCAGAGCTTTGAAGGATATTGATAATCGCCCAGATATCACCAGCGAGTATCAGCAGGCCCCAGAGGCTGTGGTATCCAAAGTTCATCATTCTTGCTTCCTTTCGCTTTATGCCAAAGCTGTCGGCCGATGACATCTAAACCAGTGAGTTCGTCTATACGAATGGGGGCATCTCTATCGGGCGTATATTCGCTCCTTTACGCGTTGTGCCAGACCGCGATGAAGAGGATTGCAAGCAACTATTCGCCCACGCCGATATCGCCGCTAAATAATACGATGTCGTAGGTGAATCCGCCGGTGCCGATGACGACTTCCTTGGTGTCTCCAAGGCTGGCGCCGGTGAACCCACCGCGTCCGAGTCGATGGTTCTTGAATACGCGTTTTGTTGATTCATATCCACTCTCCATTCAAAGGATGGATGAGATCGGAATTTCGTTGGTACGCATATCCGAACGCGGAACAACTGTTCGGACATGCACCCATCCCGACTCGCCAAAGGTATGGTTTCCAATGACCTGCCGCTTCCACTGGTCGCGTCCTTCACAAAGGCTGGAAGAGCCGGCGCTTTACTGTGTCCCTTTGAGGATCATGTCGTTCTTGACTGACTTCACGCCCTTGACAGCTCTGGCAACTTCGACCGCCTTATTGATATCGGCACGAGACCTGACGAAGCCGGTCAACTGAACAATGCCTTTGTAGGTTTCGACATTGATTTCGGCCGATTTAAGCGAGGCTTCTCCCAACACTGCCGCCTTCACTTTGGAAGTGATGACCGAGTCGTCAATATACTCTCCAGGCGATTCCTTCTTCGGTGCCGATGAGGTGGGTTTCTCTTTGGCGGGCTTGCTTGCATCCGCGGTCTTCATTTGCGCTTTCGCGTCGGCCTTGGCACGCGTTTCCACCGCCTTCGCATCCTTCAGGCAGGCATTCTTATCGTTGCCGGCCTTGTCGTCGCACTTTTCCTTGGCTACCGCATAATCGGCGTCCGCCTTGGCAATGCCTACGGCGTAACGGGTCTTGTCGCCAGGAGCGTTGCGTGCATCGAGCTCGGCTTTTGCGACCTTCTCCTTACCTTTGGCTTCGGCAATGCACACGTCTTTGGCGTTGGCCGATAGCGAGTTGCATGCGGCTGTGGCGGACTTATAGTCGGCCGCAATGCTGTTCTGGGCGGCTTTGTAGTCGTCCTTCGTCATACTTTGCGCCGCCATCGCTCCGGTGCTGAACGCAAGGGCAATCGCTGCGGCTATTACGGTGATGTTAATACTATTCACGATCGTTCCTTTCGGGTTAAAGGTAAATTGGGGAGTGATGCATGGTCGGACGTGTTCATCCCGCTGCGCATCACTTGGGTAATGCCATTTATATAAAGCGCCTTGCCAATCGCAAATGATCACAAGGGCTTGCGTCCACTGATGACTCTAAGCAGCACAACTACAATGGCGATCACCAGCAAAACATGAATGAGACCACCCATGGTGTAGGAAGAAACAAGACCCAACAGCCACAGGATGACCAGAATTACAGCAATGGTATAAAGCATGGAAATTAGCCTTTCGTAGGTTGCGACGCGGGTTCTAATCCCGATTGCGCCTTGACGGCGGGTTTGCTGCCAGTCGTAGCGCCCAGCAGTAGCGTCCTCATCATCTGAGCCGCATGTCATTCCTGACGGATGTCACGCCCGGAACACCGCGCGCAACCTCGACGGCCCTGTTTATGTTGGCCTGGGAGTTCACAAACCCGCTCAATTGAACCGTGCCCTTGAAGGTTTCGACGTTGATCTGCAAAACTTTCAGTGAAGGCTCGTTGAGGATCGCCGCTTTCACCTTGGTGGTGATGACGGAATCGTCAACATACTCTCCGGTGCTTTCTTTGGTGGACGTTCCTGCGCAGCCAAGCAGCGAAGCCAGCAAGAGGGTGACGATGAACGTTGCAAATCTGTTGGAAAATCTCATAACGAAACTCCTTTGTGGTGAATTGCAGTTAGCCTTCGTAAATCAAAATTACTTCTTGTCTTTGCCGATCTCGTAGCCGATGACGCCACCAACCGCTGCGCCGCCCACGGTCCCGACCGCGCTGCCGCAACGGCATAAGCCATACCTCTTCGCATCGTTTTCATGGTGACACCTCTTTCTCAAACCTCAGTTACAAATTCCTGCGCTTGGTGCCACTACCGCTTACTGCCAATTCACGCGCACCTTGGGTCGCTACACCGGCCGACGGCGGAAATCTGCCGCGCCACGCCTGTGTCGATGGTTTAATTATCGTTATTGCAGGAGCGCGCACTCTGTACGTTAGCGTACACAAAGAGTACGATCGATTGATCCACGTCAAGCAGCAATGCACTTAATCAGCGAATCATCCACTCGGGCATCAATCTCATCTTTAACTGCGATTTCTTGAGGACACAAAATGCTACACAGTCAACCGTTTCTAACGCAGTTGCAGAGGCATGCCGCAGCGACGCCGCATTCTCCCCGGCAAAATTATCTGCTTGCAGCCTTGCCACCCGAGGACTATGCGTACCTTTTGCCGTATCTGGAACTCGTTCCATTGAGAGCGGGTGATACTGTTTACAGGGCAAACGAACTGACCAATTATCTGTATTTCGTCACCGCAGGCGTCGTTTGCCGATTCCATAGATTGGAGAATGGGGCGGCGGCAGAATTCGCGGTCACCGGCAATGAAGGCGTCATCGGCATCGCAGCATTTCTAAGCGGCGAAAGCACGTCAACCGATGTGGAGGTGGTGAGTGCAGGCTACGCTTATCGGTTACGGACGAATTTGCTGCATATCAACTCGGAGCTTAACAACGCACTACTGGGATTGTTACTGCGCTATACCCATACGTTGATCACGCAAGTCGGACAGATTGCGGCTTGCAACCGGCATCATTCTCTCAAGCAGCGATTGTGTTTCTTGATATTGTCATGCTTGGACCGAATTTGCTCACACGAGTTGGCAATGACACAGGAACAGATCGCTGACATGCTGGGTGTGCGCCGCGAGGGCGTCACACAGGCCGTCGGACATCTGCGGAAAGCAGGACTGATCCATTGCGACCGTGGCCACATCGCCGTGTTGAATCGTCTGGGGTTGGAGGAACAGGTGTGCGAGTGTTATGTGGTCTTGAAGCAGGACTATGATCATCTACTCCAATCACAACGTTCTACCAGGAACGCTTCCATGCGCCGCGCGCCCCTCCAACACGGCTTGGTATCCAGTCAATTCGGATGAAAGCCGGTAACCTGTTATCCATGGCCAGCCACCTGCTTGCCTTCATGCCTGGCAAGCATCTGCAAGATATTGCGCAGATATAACGTCCGTAGAATATCCACCGCTTGCCATCGATATCGTCGGGGAGCAGAGCCTGCGCAGGCTGGTCAATATCGGATTTCAGAAACGGTTCGTGCGCGTTGAGTAATCCTTAACTTTCCTATCGTCCGGCTATTGCCCCATCTGTTGGCGCGTCGCAAAACCCGTAGGAAATCATTTTGTTAGGCGCTCTAATTTAAAACCGCTACTTATTGACCCTGTAGTTCAAACGGCTTGCCGTTGACCTCGATGGTGCTGTTCAGCGGCACTTTCTGTTCGATCAAACCTTCGGCGAAACAACCCGCCTTGGCATTTTTGATCAAGTGCGCAAGCCGCTCCGGCGGCGCATCGCTCTCCACCGACAAGTGCGTATCGACGCCGTCCCAGCGGTTGTACACCGTGCCCTTCAACACCGAACCGCCGAGAAACTTGCGAAAACGTACTTTCACGCTGGCGTCTTTTATCGTCAGCTTCATCATGTGCGCGTACCGCGCAACCTGGGTTAGCAGTCAGAACCCGACGCCCATTGCCATATAGGTCATCGGCGACGGATATAAATCATCGCCGCCAATACGCTGCGCCTCGTCGCAAAACACTTCAAAGTGGCGAAAGGTGCCGCGTTTTAGCTGCCCTTTGCCCAGCACCACCTCGGTGTAAACCTCGTTGTCGGTGGTGACACCCTGCGGCGGCAGTTCCGGCTTGTCGATAATGCGGTTGCCCACCTCGGCGGGGAGATTGTTTCCATCTGCGGGTTTGTCCATACGGCGCCTTCGTGCGATGAGTTACGGGTATGTCACCATAGCGCCAATCCGGTAACGCGTCCAATCCGAAAGCCGGTTAAGATTGCCCAACATCCATCGCAGGATCCGCCGTGAAAATAACGTCATTGCTGCTCGCCGCTGCCGCCAGTTCCGCGATCGTGCACGCGCAACCATATCCCGCCAAACCCGTCCGCCTGATTGTGCCGCTGGCACCGGGCGGCGGCAACGACACGCTGGCGCGCTACGTCGCCAAATATCTGACCGAGAGCCTCGGTCAATCGGTGATCGTCGAAAACCGCGCGGGCGGCGGCGGATTGGCCGGCGGCGAATACGCCGCGCGTTCCGCACCCGACGGTTACACGCTGATCGTGGCAGGCTCTGGACTGATCGTGGTCACGCTCACCCACAAGCAACTCAATTTTCAGCGCGACTTCACGCCGATCACGAGCATCGGCGAGTACGCCGCGCTGCTGGTGTCGCACCCTTCTTTGCCGGTGACGAACCTGCGCGAACTGATCAAGCTTGCCCAATCGCGGCCCGGCCAGCTTAATTTTGCGTCGGCCGGCAACGGCTCCGCCGGACATCTGGTGATGGAGATGTTCCGCTCCGCCGCCAAAATCGATGTCGTGCACATTCCGTACAAAGGTGCGGGGCCTGCGGCAACCGAAGTGATGGCGGGCCAGGTGTCGCTGCTGTTCAACAATCCGCTCGGTTCCATGCCGCATGTCAAAACCGGCCGTCTGCGCGCGCTGGCGATCAGCGGCGCGCGGCGCATCAAGGCCATGCCTGAAGTGCCGACCGTCGCCGAATCCGGCCTGCCGGGTTTCGATGCGACTTTTTTTCTCGGCCTGCTGGGGCCGCTCGCCCTGCCGCGCGATATCGTGACAAAGCTCAACACCGAGACGGTAAAAATCGTGCAGCGGCGCGACGTGCAGGACGCGCTGACGCTGCAAGGCATGGAAGCGATGAGCGGCACGCCCGAAGAATTCGCGGCACGCATTAAATCCGAAATGGAAAAAACCGCAAAAGTGGTGCGCGAATCGGGGATGCGGTTGAATTAACCCTTGTGTATCCTGTGAACAGTAAGCAGGACTTGGCAGATTTCAGCTATTCATTTACCAAGATCGGCGATGTCGGTTTCCGCTCCAATTTTAACAACGTGTTAACCAGCACGTTATGACGTAACTATTTATTTTTAAAATGAATTATTTTAGTTCCATTGGAATGTTATCCATCGCGCTGGAATGTTATACGGCGTTTTCGCTGTATAAAACTAG
>JAKFYK010000061.1 GCA_021730905.1 Betaproteobacteria bacterium
CATGCCCACCAGGGTGGTGGCCAGCACCAGCAGCGACACGTCGAGATCCCACCAGAACATGCGTGGCGGATCGTTTAACCGTCGCGGGATTTCCAGTGAGATATCAGCCATGATGGGTGTCGCTGCGATGTCTGTGCTGGTGGCTTAGATCACCGCCGTCATGATGCTGTCGATGATGTTCGGCACGTAGACCATGAAGAGTGCGAACACCACGCCGATCAACGCCGGGATCGGCGAGGAGCGGGCGATACCGACGCCGGCACCGATGATGAAGGCGGCTATGGCGATCGACTTGCCGAGGAAGCCGTTGATCCAGCCCAGCAGCGTTGCATACATGGTCTGAAACTCGGTACCGGTGGTGCCGGCCATTACGCTGCCGGCGGCAAGTGAGAGAACGAGGGCGAGGACTACGGTGTTACGGGTGTTGCTCATGATTTGAAGCTCCTTGGTTTGTGTTTGTAGTGCGGGGGTTACCGTGACGCCGCCGCAGTGCTGATGCGAGCGGTGAAAGCGGATGGGGTGTTATGCGTTGGCTTGTCGTCGTGTAAATGACGGCGCACTTTGTCGATATAGGTGCGCGCCAGCGCCGGATTGGGTGTGTTATAGGCGCCTACGGCGTCCCACGTGTAGCCGAGACGCTGGATGTTTCCGGCGAGTATCCAGGCGCCGACGTGGATACTGGTGCATGGCTCAAAGAGATCACGTTCGCTGATGCCGTATCGGGACAGCGCCGGCAGCCACGCTGAGTTGATCTGCATGAGACCGATATCGCGTGAGCCGTTGGTGTTGCGTCCTATGGCTTGCGGGTTCAAACCGGACTCGGTACGGGCGATAGCGTAAAGAAGGGTGCTGTTGACCTGGTAGCGTGTGGCGGCTTCTTCCCAGCAGGCATCGGCCGTGGCGTTTGCGAAGCAAAGTGCCGCGACAGTGAGTCGCATTGACGCCTTCAGATGTTGCCGCTGCCGCATTTCGATGTCCTTTCTGCCGTTGCACAACGCTTGTTAGTGAAGCGTGTGCATCGGCGCTTGAGAAACATCGTAAGGTGGCTGAACCGCGATTTATCGGGTGTTCAGACCCTGGGTGTGGTCACAAACATGCCCCTGAACCGAAATTTAAATTCTGCTAATTCGGCACATCACGGTTCGTGCTCGAACGTGTGATTTTCAGAGGGGAAAATTCATTTCGAGAGGTGTCGTTCACCCGCAAAAACAGGTGCCGTAATTCGCCCGTGTTCAGACCCTGCACTGGGGTCTGAACACGGGGGATGTCCTCAAAGTGCCCGTCAATACTTGCGGCATGGGTAAGGCAAGTATCTTCAGGCAAGACCGGCTACAAGCACGGCAGCCGCGCTGCTGTCATACCGCTGAACGGGGCGACGCTGATGCGTGATGACCGCATGCATATACAGCGCGCCCGGGTTGCGGGGCTATTGGACCGCCTGCGCATCAAGTCCGGCCTGCCTCTAGAGTTCTACCTGCAGGCCGTGCAGCCGGTGATCGAAGCGTACGCCGCGCATGTTCATGCGCTGCCTCGACTTGCATGCAATAACGTTGGTCAACCGAACTGTCTCTTTATGGACGGCCTGGAACTTGCCGGGTTCGCACTGGATTTCAGGCGGGGACGGATTTTGCCGCCGAACGCGGCACCGGAGGAAATCGGTGAACGAGCGCATCGCTGGACCTATGCCGTGTTTATGGCAGCGCTGCTACACCGGGGGTTGATGTCCGGCGTGTGTTTCCCGTCGCTCGGTTTGTTGCCGGCGCAAACTGTGGCGGGGGCCTTGAACGACCCTATCAAAGGCAAGGTAAGACAATCCGAAGTGCTGCCCGCAAGTCCGCTATTGCTGTTCAGACGCATGGTTCCGACAGCGATACAGACCTGGCTGGGCACAGACAACGCGCTCCTCGGGGAATTGCACGCATTTTTGATGAATGAGGAAACGGCACGCAGCGGCACCATCGGTCTTTTGATCGAGAGAGCCGTGGGCGAGTTCGTCCGCATTCGTGGAGTAGGTGCCGCCACGTCCCTGCAGGAACGTGGCGACGTAATGATTATGCCGATCAGCGAAAACAAAGATTGCAGGGCCGTGCCTGCACCCAGTGCCGCGCCGCCCGTCCGCAGTGACTCTGAATGTAACGCCGCGGACCGGTTCATGAACTGGATAGCGGGTGGAATCAAGGATGGCAGCATCCTTATCAACGAAGCCCGTGCGCCGGTGCATTTTGTGAGGGAGGGAATGTTGCTTGTCTCTCCGCGTATCTTCCGGGATTTTGCCAGACGCTTTGGTGAAGACGGCAACGGGGCTGCACAGTCCGGCAATGCAGATGAGCCCAGTCTTGGTAAAGAAATCCAGCGGCTGGTGCTGCGGGCTGGTTGGCACCGCAAAACCGATCACGGTAATAATATTCAAAGCTACGAAGTGATCCAGAATGGCCGACCGGTGTCCGGGCTGTACGGCGTGCTGATTACGAAACCGCAACGCTTTCTCAGTCCGGTGCCGGCAGCGAACCCACTGTTGGTGCGCGAGGTGCCGACATGAGTTATCCGCTCGAAGCCCTGCTGCGGCCGGCGTTTGAACTGCGCGCGGCGCTGGCATCGAGTTTTGCTGCTACCGCAGTGCTGGTGACGCCATCCACGTTCATGCTTACCCGTGATCTTGCGTGGGGCTGTGCAGGAGTATTGGCTTGCCATGCGCTTTGGCGGGGCTGGGCGGGCTGGCGTGTGCTGCGTTATCGACGCAATCTACGGCGGCTCCAACCCTATGGTGTAAGTCCCGACAAAATCCCGTGCTCAAGCGAACGATTGTTTCTGGGCAGGGGATTCCGCTGGGACCAGCGTCATACCCAGCGCTTGCACGAAGCCCGGCTCCCGGAAAATCAATTCTTATTGGAACTCGGGTTACTGCGGCGGCTAACGCAAAAGCTGGTCCCTTCGCCTGTGGAGTTGTCCGCAGCTGGAGGAGACCCCGCCATACATGGCGTCGAGCCGCGTGACGCAGATGTCTGGATGAATCTGTCGGAACGTGTGGGGCATTTGCTGGTGTTGGGCACAACGCGCGTGGGTAAGACGCGGCTGGCAGAACTGCTGATCGCACAGGACATACGGCGCGGAGAAGTGGTGATCGTATTTGATCCCAAGGGTGATATCGATTTGCTGCGTCGCGTCTATGCAGAAGCCAAGCGCGCAGGGCGGGGGGGCGAATTCTTCATGTTCCATCTGGGACACCCGGAAGTTTCGGCTCGATATAACCCGGTGGGAAGTTTTTCCAGGATCACTGAGGTGGCTACACGTATTGCCGGTCAACTGCCATCCGAGGGGCAGTCGGCAGCGTTCAAGGAGTTCGTGTGGCGCTACGTGAACGTGATGGCGCGCGCGCTGGTGGCGCTTGGTCGCAAGCCCGACTACGAGCAGATCAATCGCTATGCGTCGAATATCGAGCCCTTGCTGATCGATTATTTCGAGCACTGGCTCGATAAAGAACTGACGGCTGCGGGCTGGCGCGATGCGATTGAGGCGATGGCGATCGATAAGAAGGATCTGGACAAAGCGCTGCAGACGCGCGGTTCGCGCGCCGTGATGCTGGTGGAGTACGCGAGGCGCGGCAAGCTCTACGATCCCATCGCGCATGCGCTGTCCTCCACCCTCAATTACGAGAAAAGCTATTTCGACAAACTGGTCGCGTCCTTGTTGCCGCTGCTCGAGAAGCTGACCACGGGGCGCACCGCCGCTTTGCTGTCACCGGATTTTAATGATTTGTCGGATTGGCGCCCGGCATTTGACTGGGCGTCGGTCATCAACCTGCGCGGCATTGTTTACGTGGGACTGGATTCGCTGAGCGATTACGAGGTGGCCGCAGCCGTGGGTAATGCCATGTTCGCCGATCTCACCAGCGTTGCAGGTAGCCTCTACAAATATGGAACGGGCAGAGGACTTCCGGGTGAGACAGCACCACGACGGATAGCAATTCATGCCGATGAGTTCAATGAGCTTATTGGCGACGAGTTCATTCCGTTGCTCAACAAGGCGGGTGGCGCAGGGTTTCAGGTGACGGCGTATACACAGACCTGGTCGGATGTGGAGGCGCGGATCGGGTCTCAAGCGAAAGCGGGGCAGATCGCCGGAAACTTCAACAGCATGATCATGCTCCGGGTGAAGGAAGTAGCAACGGCGGAGCTTCTGACCAGTCAACTGACGGAGGTTCGGGTAGTGTCAACCATTGCTTCCTCTTCAGTATCAGATACCAATGATCCTGGGGATTTTGCGGACTTTGCGAGCCGCAATGAAGACCGCATTACGACCGAAGGCGCTGCAATGCTATCGCCGAGCGACCTGGTGCAATTGCCGAAGGGGCAGGCCTTTGCATTGCTGCATGGCGGACAGCTTTACAAGATATGCATGCCGTTACCGGATAGCAGTCATGATTCCCTGATGCCGGTGAATCTTGTGGCGATTGGTGATGAGATCAGATGCCGGCTGACGGGCACGATAGTTTCGTCAACCTGATCGCGAGAGATAAAAGGAATGTATGTTGGCGTCCAGGAACGCATCGTTTTACGAAAACGGAATCGGCGGTCTGTTGCTGGCACCCTTGAAGTGGCTTGGTGTTGGCGTGATGCTCCTCTTTGGCCTGCTTGTGGCAGCATGGGTTATCGATGGATTATTCGTGTTCCAGGTTTGGCCGGACGGAATATTAAGGTTGAGGAATATTCTCGAGGAGGAACTTGCGCGGACTACCCAAATGTACTGCTGGTGTGGAGATTTGCACCGGCGGGCCGTAGGAACCGCCAATTCACTTTATTCATTGATCTTTCGGGCAACTGGCATTCATGACATGAATGCACGGTTTGCGGAGAACACGGCACTTTCCATTCCCGACACCATTGTACGCAACGGGTATTTGGCAAATTTTGAGGGAATACGGGTCGCCATGCTGGGGACACAACTTATCGGTGTCAGGCTGGCGACAATGGTCGCAGCATTGCCACTGATGGCTTTGACTTATGGAGTCGCCATGACAGACGGGATTACCCAGCGCGCTATTCGTCGCGTAAGCGGTGGGCGCGAATCGAGCAGTATTTATCACCGTGCCAAGTATCTCCAGTTGGCGCTCCTCGTAACGTCTGCGACGATATTTCTGCTATGGCCTTCAACGGTCGATTTGCTTGTGATTTGCAGCATTGCTGCGGGTATTGCAGCCGTTCTGGTGCGCGTGCAATGGTGCTATTACAAGAAGCATCTTTAATGCATTCTTATGTTGATGTGGTGTTGTTTTGTGCGATCGGAATCGGCGCACCAGAAATCTACTGGGACCGCTTCGTCTCGTCGCCATGATGACTATGCCCATGTTTGCCATGCATGAAAACGTGCATCAGCGGGCAGGCCAGCAGTACCAGGTAAGGAAGTACGCCCAGTACGTGCGTCCAGTGATCGACGATTAAAAGCCCCATGGCAATGCCGAACAGGCACCATACTCCCCAATGGATACGTTTCCAGAGAGGCTTGGGGTCGTTTGTGGCAAGAGGCGTGTTCATAAAGTTATCTCTTAAGAAGGATCAGGAAAGGCGCGTGCCACGCAGCCGCAGTGCATTAGTAACCACGGAAACAGAACTCAATGCCATCGCGGCACCGGCAAAAACCGGTGACAACAGAAGTCCCATAGCTGGGTAGAGTACGCCTGCGGCGACCGGAATGCCCAGCGCGTTATAGCCGAATGCGAAGGTGAGATTCTGTCGGATATTGCGCATCGTTGCGCGCGACAGAACGGCGGCGCGTGCAATACCTCGCAGATCGCCTTTGATGAGCGTGATGCCGGCACTTTCCATGGCGACATCGGTTCCTGTTCCCATTGCAATGCCTACGTTTGCTTGTGCGAGCGCCGGTGCATCGTTGATACCATCGCCGGCCATTGCAACTTTGCGCCCTTCGGCTTGCAGACGTTTGACGTGACCAGCCTTGTCTTCAGGTAATACTTCAGCTAGGGCGACATCGATACCGAGTTTGCGGGCGACGGCCTCTGCCGTGCTGCGCGCATCGCCTGTAAGCATCACAATGCTCATGCCTGCTTGTTTGAGCGATGTTATTGCTTCCGCAGTACTGTCTTTAATGGGGTCAGCCACGGCTGCAATCCCCGCAGCGTTGGTGTTGATGGCGAAGAAAACCACCGTTTTGGCTTCAGTGCGCCATGCTTCGGCACGTGCGTCCCATTGCCGGGTATCGACGCCATGTTGCGCGAGAAATGCGCTGCTGCCGACAAGTAGTCGTTTACCGTCAACACTGGCCTGTACTCCCAGGCCGTTAATGGCATCGAATGCGGTAGCTACGGCAGGACTGAGACCGCGCGCCCGGGCACCCTCGACGATAGCGAGGCCTATGGGGTGCTCGGACAGTTGCTCGACACCCGATACCAGCGTAAGTGCTTCGTTTTCGGGTATGCCGTCAGTGACAAAATCCGTCATCACCGGATGGCCCAGCGTTAGCGTTCCGGTTTTGTCCACCACCACGGTATCGATGTCCTGCATGCGTTCGATCGCCTCGGCGTCACGAAAAAGAATGCCTCCACGAGCGCCTTCTCCCATGGCAACCGTCATTGAGATGGGCGTGGCAAGACCCACCGCACAAGGGCACGCGATGATCAACACGGCAATGGCATTGAGCAGCGCATAGACCAGCTTCGGTTCCGGCCCGAAAAACCACCAGACGAGTGCTGTCGCGATGGCGATGACAACAACGATTTGGACAAAATATGCTGCGATGGTGTCGGCGAGCCGCTGGATCGGCGCACGCGTGCGCTGTGCTTCTCCAACCATGTGTACGATCCTGGCGAGCAGCGTGTCCGCTCCCACGCGTTCGGCACGGATTGTCAGGGCGCCATTGCCATTGACCGTTGCGCCGGTTACTTTGTCGCCTGCGGCCTTTGCTACAGGTACGGGTTCACCAGTGATCATGGATTCGTCGACTCTGCTCGTGCCACCAACTACTGTACCGTCGACTGGCAATTTTTCCCCCGGTTTGACGCGCAGACGGTCGCCCACGATTATTACATCGAGTGCGACTTGCTCCTCGGTATCATCGGCGCGTAAACGCCAGGCGAGATTGGGCGCGAGTTTAAGCAATTGTTGAATCGCCTGACTGGTTTGCCCCATCGCCCTTAGTTGCAGAAAGTCGCCAAGTATTACTAGCGTTACGATCACTGCGGCTGCTTCGAAATACGTGCCTACGGCACCATCATGTTCGCGAAATTCCTGTGGAAATACTCCGGGGAATAGCACTGCGGCCAGGCTGAAAAGGTAGGCGAGCCCAACGCCCAGTCCGATCAGCGTATACATGTTGAGTGCGCGGTGTGTGAGCGACAGCCAGAACTTTCGCAAAATCGGCCATCCGACCCAAAGCACTACCGGTGTTCCCAGCGTGAACTCTATCCAGCCACGCAGGCGGGGCTGGATACCAAACAGATCGTGTATCCCGATCATGGGTGACATGGCCAGGATCAGAAGGGGTATCGACAGTGCAGACCCGACCCAGAACCTGCGCCTTAGATCATGCAGTTCTGTGTCATCGGCTTCGCCGGTGCCGGCAACAGGCACCAGTGCCATGCCGCAAAGGGGGCAGTCTCCCGGGGCATCACGCAGGATTTCCGGATGCATGGGGCAGGTGTACTGTGTGCCCCGGGCGGCTTTTGGCAATTGCGCCTGCTTTTCCTGACCGAGATATTTCGCTGGATCGGCCTGGAATTGTGCAAGGCAATGCTTGCTGCAAAAGTAATAAAGGGTTCCGTCATGCCGATGCGACCCCGCCGCTGACTGCGGATTGATTCGCATACCGCAGACTGGATCGGTTTCCTGAGCTGTGGTGTCGTGATTTCCCTTACAACAGGCGCGACCGTGGTGGCTTTCGTGATCATGACCATGATGTTGATGTGTTGAGTTCATCGAGTAATCCCTAGCGTTGAATACATCATGTCAACAGTGTAGAGTCCGTACTCAAGTACGGAGTCAAGGAGTATTTGTGAGTATGCTTACTATCGGAAATGTGGCGGAATCTGCTGGCGTGGGGGTCGAAACCATACGATTTTACGAACGGAAAGGGTTGATAACTCAACCTTCCAAAGCACTGGGAGGCTATCGACGATATGACGCGGGACATGTGGATCGTATCCGGTTCATCAAGCGCGCGCAGGCCCTCGGGTTCAGTCTGGAGGAGGTCGCTTCATTGCTTAAATTGGAGGATGGTACCGACCGGCGTACCATCAGGCGCATAGCTGCCCTCCGGCTCGAAGAGACACGGCATCGTATCGCTGATTTGCGGCGCATCGAGCATGTCCTTGCGCACTTGCTGCATGATTGCGAGGCGCACGCCCGTGCGCCTCGCTGTCCAATCATCTCGGCAATTGCCATGGATGGTGTGACAAAACCCCTGCAGGTCAGTTCGCCGGCTCGATCCGCATAACGGTATAAGCTCCACCGATCTTTTCAGCGGTGAACCTGACCTTGTCGCCGGCTTTCGCTTTGTCGAGCATGGACGGCTCCTTGACCTGGAACACCATGGTCATGGCCGGCATCTCCAAGTTAGGAATGGGCGCGTGGCGCAGCGTGATTTTCTTGGCATCCATGTCCACTTTTCTGACTTCGGCTTCAACAAAAGGTGCCGATGCCGGGGTTGCTTGCGCTGCACCAGGATGATGTGCGCTGTGATCCGCGGTTTGTGCGAAGGCGGATACAGATGTGCCAACGAGGAGTGCGAAGCCGAAATTGCGAATGCCGTGTTTCATGATGAGTTCCTTTCAGTAACTGATGAATAATTCGTGATGAATATCTGCGTTATTTGACGATGATCTTGCCAATCATTCCTGCTTCGAAATGACCGGGAATGAGACAGCCGTAATAGAACTCGCCTGGCTTGGTGAATTGCCAGACAATGTGCTGGGTTTTACCGGCGCCGACATGGGCCATGTAAGGCTCATCGTGTTCCATCCCAGGGTGTTTCTTCATGAGATCGGAATGCTCTTTCAGTTCCTTCATGGTTCCGAGCACGATTTCATGCATGCTTTTGCCCGAATTCTTGGCTTCAATGCGCAGGGTTTCGCCAACCTTTACGGTGATTTCGGACGGTGAATAGCGCATGGTGTCGGCCATTTCCACCTTGACGGTGCGGGATACATTCTTAGGATCGCCTTCGCGTCCGAATGTTTTTTCTTCAACTTTCTTTGCCGCACCTGGTTTTTTGACAGAGGGTTTGTCTCCGTGTGCGTAGATACCAGTTGATGCAAGACTCAAGGCTACGGCGATGGCGGTAAGTGCGTGCTTCATATAAATCTCCTAAAGTTAAAAGGAACGGAATAAAAATTGTTGCCTGTCACGCAAGATATTCAGCAACCAGAATTCCCTTGCAACAGCGAGCATGAACACCACTACGGCTGCGAAGGTTCCGGCAATAAGCAAACAGATGACGGTGCGATCGCAAGTCGGGCAGTCACACGCGAGCGGCAGGAGTGCAAGCAACCATCCAAGATGCGGCAGCATGGTTTCAGCGTCTCGTATGGTCAGTGGCCACCATGGGCAGTCGGCTTACGTACTTGCACCTCCCTCGCTGGCGGCGCTGCGCGGGCAGGTGGCGCCGCACTGGGGGAGGGGCGTGTGGCGACCGGTGCCGCGCCAGTCCATTCGTACGCGACAGTACCCGGCGGGTGCTTGTACCATCCCGGATCTTTGTAGTCGTTCTTCGCAAGTCCTTCGCGGATTTTGACGACTGTAAACATGCCCCCCATTTCCAGTGGCCCAAATGGCCCCTGACCGGTCATCATGGGCAGCGTGTTGTCCGGGATGGGCATTTGCATTTCGCCCATGTCGGCCATGCCGCGTTCACCCATCACCATGTAGTCGGGAACCAGGTTGGTGATTTTCTGTGCCACGCCCCGATGATCGACTCCGATCATGGTAGGGACGTTGTGTCCCATGGCATTCATGGTGTGATGCGCTTTATGACAATGGATAGCCCAGTCTCCCGGTACATCTGCAACGAACTCGAATGCCCTCATCTGGCCCACCGCGACATCAACGGTCACTTCCGGCCAACGTGCCGATTTCGGTACCCAGCCGCCGTCGGTGCAGGTAACTTCAAAATCGTACCCATGCATATGTATGGGGTGGTTGGTCATGGTGAGGTTGCCAAAACGAATGCGGACCCGATCTCCCTTTCGGACTACGAAGGGGGAGATGCCTGGAAATACCCTGCTGTTCCAGGACCACAGATTGAAGTCGGTCATCGTTGCGATCTTTGGGGTATAGGCGCCCGGATCGATGTCGTACGAGTTGATCAGGAACACGAAGTCGCGATCCACCGGCATGAAAGCGGGATTCTTGGGGTGTACAACGAAGAACCCCATCATTCCCATTGCCATCTGAACCATCTCGTCGGCATGCGGGTGATACATGAAAGTGCCGGACTTTTTCATCTCAAACTCATAGACAAAAGTCTTGCCTACCGGAATCTGCGGCTGGTTAAGTCCTCCTACGCCGTCCATGCCATTGGGCAGCAGAATGCCGTGCCAATGAATCGTGGTGTGTTCGGGCAGCTTGTTGGTGACAAAGATACGTACTTTGTCGCCTTCAACGCATTCGATGGTGGGGCCGGGTGATTGACCGTTGTAGCCCCACAGGTGCGCAGTCATGCCGGGTGCCATCTGGCGACGCACGGGTTCGGCAATGAGATGGAATTCCTTCCAGCCGTTGTTCATGCGCCACGGCAGTGTCCAGCCGTTAAGCGTCACCACGGGGTTATAGGGGCGTCCGTTCGGTGGTGCGAGCGGTGGCTGCGTATCGGGCGTGCTCTGCGTGGGGGCTTCCGGGACTGCCCCCTGCGCAGCTTTGCTGACCGTTGCTGCAGTGAGAAGCGCTCCGGCAGCGCCAAGAAAATTACGGCGTGAAGTCATGTTTGGCTCCATAAAATCGGCTAGTGCCCAGCTTGGGCTTCGCCAGCGGCTTGTGTGCCACTTGCGATGCTCATACTGGACGGGGATTTACCGGTAAGTGCGAGGTTCAGGTTGGATTCGGCGAGCCAGTAGTCCCGCAGTGATTCGATATAAGCGTTGACACTCGACACTTGCTGCCGCGCGTCTGCCAGCAATTCGAAAACACTGATTAGCATGCCGTTGTAACGAAGAAGGTTCTCTTCCGAAATGCGCTTGCGAAGGGGCACGATTTCGTCGCGGTAGTGGCGAGCGAGGTCGTAGGTCGTTCGGTAGGCCCCATAGGCTTCGCGAACTTCAGAGCGTGCCTTGATGGCCGTGTCGGCCGCGCGGTTTACCGCCTGCATGTACGTGTGTTCCGCACGCGCTACGCGGGCACCACCCCAATCGAAGATTGGCAACCGAAGCTCTATTTCATACCCGGTCTGACGAGGCTGACCGGTTTCGCTGTTGCGCCGGTAGCCCACTTCAAGCACATTGATAAAGCCCGTGGTTTTGACCAACCCCATGGAAGCAGCGAGGTTTTCCGCTTCTTTCATGGCACCTAGCACATCAAGGCGTTGCTTGAGTGCCCTAGCTTCCAGATCGGTGATTTCCCGTGCAGATTTTGGCAGATCGGAAAGTCTATCGGGCAGTTTGAAAGCGATGTCGCTGCCCCACAGCCCCATAAGCCGTGTCAGTCGCTCTCTCTCAGCCAGTGCGACCTGTTTGGTACGGGCGAGTTGGGCGGTTACCTCGGCATAGAACACCTGATCTCGTGCGTGATCAAGTTTGCTGAAGTTGCCCACGGCAGCCATACGACGTGCCAGTTCGGCACTGGCCTCAGCCGCGGATTTGACCTGCTCCATATACTTGGCAGATTCCTGTGCCGCTACCGCGCTGAAAAAGGCGCGGCGGGTATCGGCAGCCACTTGTAGCGTTTCCGCCGCCACGCGTCCTTGCGTGAGTTCGAAACGTCGTTTTTCCAGGTCAGTGCGTAGTGGCATCGTCAGAAGCCCAAGCACGTTGAACAGAAAGGTGCGGTCGATGGATATGTCGTCACCTCGACGCAGACGTTCAAAGGTAAAGCCCGGATTGGTGAGTCGTCCCGCCTGAACCAGATCGGATTCGGCTATGCCCAGTTCGGAATACGTAGCCTGTAATCCTCGATTGTTGAGCAAGGCGATCTGGGAGGCCGAATCGGCGGTTAACGGACTGGCCAGCAGCTTTTTGACCGTTGCCCGCACATCATCGGCATCCTTATCAGACTTCACCCACTTCAAATCCTGGGCGATACCCCGTTCCCTGGATGCTGTACCGATGGCACCGAAGCCTCCGTCTTGGGAGAAAGTCGCACATCCACCAAGAAATAAGGTCATTACTCCAATAGCGATCGTGCGCCGAGGCTTATGGTTTATATGGATGAAGGCGCTCATTTTTTCATCCCTTCGTGCGCGCCACCATGCGTCATTGGCGGCGCTGACTGCACAGATGGTTTGGCGTTAGCACCAGGGGGCTGGGCTTGAGGTTTGGCAGCGCCGTGCCCGGCATGGCCAGCACCGCTACCAAAGATACCCATGTGGCCGCCGACGCGTGCGGCGTCGTCATTCACTTCCCGCCACGAAACCAGTTTTTCGTCGCGAAATTGTGAGTAGCCGGTGAATACTGACTCGTACTTTGCCGACGGCACAGCTGCGGCTGGGTCGATAGGGCTGGGGGCTGTTTTGTTTTGTTGTGCGACCGACTCAATTGGTGTGAGTACGGCAGCACAGTACAGCAATGCTGCAAGCTTGAAATCCATGATGATCCTCGTTTTGGGGCGCACAAAGCGTGCGCGACGTAAACGGTGCGCGCAATAACGCACGCACCCATTTCACTGGGTCAAAACGTGATCAGGTTCGGGGAGGGCGCAGAAGCCGATCTGGAAAGAACGGCGGAAGAGTGCTGGCTACTTCAGTTACGGATAAAAACGGTATCTCCGGCGCGGTCAAAATAGCCACTGAAGGTACGCCGGTATACACGTGGTTGCAGCATTTATGTCCCAGCTCATTACTGCCGGATGTATCCTGTGAGTAGTCGTGCTGGGGCTGCGATGTTGCATGAGCACTATTGTCGTGCTCTTGCGCCCGGCTTTGATGATGCTGGGGAGCAGCATTCATTTCCGAATGGCCACTGTCAGTCAAGCAATGCAATGGCATCAATACTGCCGACAGGCCCTGCAAGGGCAGGGTCAGCAGTAGTATCATGGCCAGCAATCGTCTGAATGACTTGTACATATTTCCCTAGCTTATCAAATGCTTAGCCGTCGAGCAATGGGGTAGACAGCGGAGCAAAGAAAAAGTATTGAACATATATCTTAACGCGTGAACTACAACGTGGTTGATTGCAGTGGTTTGGTGATCGGGGGGAAATCGATCGAAACGGCCAGTCCCTTGCCCTCGGGGCCATCGTTTAGATTGAGAGTAGCTCCAAGTCGTTGAGCTGCCCGGCGAGCGATGGCAAGTCCCAGGCCGGTGCCAGTGGCGTCGGATTCCCGATTTGCTCGAAAGAAGCGGTGGAAAACTTTCTCCCGTATTTCCAACGGTATGCCGGGGCCTGAGTCGATAATCTGGATTTGCGGTACCGAGTTATTCGTGCCTACTTGCAGCATTACCGTGCCATTGGCCGGGGTATAACGTATGGCGTTATCCGCTACATTGCGCACAAGTGCCGTCAGGCTGGCCAGATCACCGTTTACCATTACCTTGTTTTCTGCGTGAATCTTGAAATCGATGGACTTGGAGCACGCGATGTTAGCGTAATCCTCGTAAATATCGCGCACGACCGTAGAGAGGTTAAGTAAAGTAGGTTCTTCAAGATTTTCCGGGTCAAGTTTTGCCAGAGTGAGAATTTGCTCGCTAAGCCTACCCATTCTTTCCACGCCTCGTCTCAAATCCTGAGTTGATTCTTCCCGTTCCTCTGCCGTGGACGCGGTTTCCAGGAGATCGAGTTGTAGGCTAAGAGCAGTGATAGGTGTCCTCAGCTCGTGGGAAGCATCGGCAATAAACGCCCGTTCCGACTTCAGTGCACGTTCGAGCCTTTCCAGTAGTGCATTCAGGGAAGTGACGAGGGGCGTGACTTCCGTTGGAAGCTGGGTTGTTTCAATGACTTGTAAACTGGCCGGATCACGAGATTCCACCTCCTTTGTGACAGTGCGCAGGGGTTTCAATCCGTATCCGATCAGCAGCCAAATAATGAGTCCGCCGATTGGAATAATCGCCAGAATCGGTATCATGGCTTTTACAGCAATATCTGTCGCCATTCGACGCCGGAGCGATTGGGGTTGCGCAACCTGTAAAACAAGTTCGCCCGCGAGAGCGGTAAAGGTTCTCCAGCCGTCATTGTTTTTGCCGAAATCTGAAAAACCCGCAGGCATGATGCGATCGGGGCCGTTTCCGGGACGGGATGATACAAGCAGCCGATTCGATTTGTTCCAGACCTGGGTGACGAAATCATGCTCGACTCGCAGCAAAGGTTCTTCGCTCAGGTTCGGATGCGCCGATATGTGCATGGACAGCGTCCACGACATTTGTTGCATTTCATAGTCGAATAGTGCATTGATATCTGATCTGGCTTGAAGATAGGTTGCAATGCTCGCCCCCGTAGACAGCGTGATAATGGCCAGCAACAATGCCCAGGTGAGTCGGTTGCGGATTGAGAAACTCATTTGACGTCTATTCGATAACCGACGCCCCGCAGGGTAACAATTCTGCCCGCTCCAAGTTTCTTTCGGAGATTGGAGATGTGCACTTCCACCGCGTTACTTTCGACCTCTTCTCCCCAGCCGTAAATACTTTCCTCAAGGTTCGATTTGGAGACAATCGCTCCCGGGCGGCGCATCAGATGGTCAAGGAGCGCCAATTCGCGTTGAGACAATACAATTTGGTTGCCTTTGACCCGTACTTCCCGTGTTTGCGGGTTCAGCTCCAGGTCGCCAGCGACTAAAATCGTGTCGGCTCTGCCGAAACTGCGTCGTAAAAGTGCTCGAACACGGGCGCTTAGTTCGGACATGTTGAACGGTTTAACCAGATAGTCGTCTGCGCCGGCGTCGAGCCCCATCACCCGGTCATCAACTTCGCTTTTCGCAGTGATAATCAGGACAGGCATTATTTTTCCCGCGGCGCGAATCGCGGAAAGTACTGCCAGCCCATCTTTTCGCGGCAATCCCAGATCAAGGATCAGCAAATCATGGGATTCAGATTTAGCAGATTGTTCTCCTGCCCAGCCATCGCGCACCCAATCAACACCATAGCCTTCTCGATGCAGTCCTTCCCGAATGCTCTTCCCGATCATTGGATCATCTTCTATGAGTAGCAGTCTCAAGGCGGAATCTCAGTTCGTCGAAAGCGGGCTAGGTAAGTATAGAACGTACAAAATTCTTCCGCACCAACACCTCACATCTCATATGCAATAGGTGTTGGCGTGGAGGAAATCGGACAGCCGTTCGAGATGTCGTTTTTCTTAATTAATAATACTGAAATGGGGGGAAGAACTCGTCCGGCTTTGACGGGCGCTCTCTTAATTCCTTTGCGAGATCCGCTTCGCGTTGTTTCCAGTAGCGAATTTCCTCTGGCGTATACTGACGCCGCACCCCCCCTTGATAAATGGGGAAAAGGTCTTCGCTTGGTGTCGATCTTGTCGGAGCACGGGCCTCGCGCTCTTTCCAGTATTGAATTTGGGCGGGGGTCTGCCAGTAGTGGTCCTCGGGAGGGGGTTGTATGCTGCCCTGACCGTTATACGCTTGGGCGGCTGTGACAGTAACTAGTGCGAGTACGGTTGACGACATGATTTTTGCGATGTGGCTTTTCACAATGGATCTCCTTTTTGGGTTAAGAGATATCGAAATCGATATCACAAGTCCATTGTCTAGCCATTACCTTAAGGCGCTCTTAGGGCAACGTTAAGCCAAACTTAAGAGCGTTGGACAATCTAATTTAATGCAGCTTCCAATGCGTCGGCATTCCAGGAACATATGTTTGTATCGTCCGTACACTGGGTAATGCATGACGTGCATATCTGGAGTATCAGTGTTTATGTCCCTTGTGTTCCTGCTTGGCGCCCAATGAAAATCTTGCTTGTTCCGTTTTTTTGCCCGGTGGCGTAAACGAAACGACAATTTTAGCGTCAGCCCCAATAGGGAAAGGCGTTTCACCTTTCATCATGTTACCGCCGGCCGCTGCTAACACTATATTCCCTTTATCCTTTCCCGAAAACACATTGGCCGTTGCCTTCGCGCCCTTCATGTCGATGGGCTTGTCATCATGACCATTGACGTAAAATGTCAGCGACTTGTCCTTGGCAACCAGTTCCACGTGATAGGTACCCGCTTCGACGGCGACGCCGCCGTGCTTTGCATGGGCGTCATCATGTTTTTCGGCGGCTCCAACAGACAACGAGAGCGAGGTCATTGCAGCAAACAGCAGGGCTTTCAGTTTCATGATTTCTCCTTTTGACTAAAACGGTAATTTGCAAGACGGGATTCGACCCATTCATAAATCACGGGCAGGATGAGCAACGTGAGTGCCGTGGAGGTGAGCAGGCCGCCGACCACCACGGTAGCGAGCGGGCGCTGGGTTTCAGCGCCGACGCCACCCGACAGCAGCATCGGCACCAGTCCCAGTATTGCCACACTTGCGGTCATCAGCACAGGTCGTAGTCGCAATAGGGCGCCTTCGCGGACGGCATCCTGTAGACTCAGATCGCGCGTGACACGCAACTCATTGATGAACGACACCAGCACAATGCCGTTCAGCATGGCGACGCCGAACACCGCGATAAAGCCGATGGCGGATGGAACCGACAGGTACTGCCCCGTGATCGCCAGCGCCAGGACGCCACCGATGATCGCGAAAGGGACGTTGGCAATAATCAGGGTTGCGTAGACGAGTGAATTGAAGGCCGTATAGAGCAGCAGGAAGATCAGCCCGATGGTGATGGGCACGATGATCGCGAGCCGCGCGAGAGCCCGTTGCTGGTTCTCAAACGCACCACCCCATTCGATCCAGTAGCCTTCTGGCAGCTTAACCTCACTGCGGAGCTTGGCTTCTGCTTCCTTGACGAAACCGTCCACGTCCCTGCCACGCACATCCATCTGGATCACTGCGTAGCGCTGGAGTTGCTCGCGCCTGACGAAGGAATATCCTTCTTCCGTTTCTATAGTTGCGAGTCTCGATAGCGGAACCAGCGCGCCACTGCTGGTGCGCACGGGCAGTGCGCGCAGCGCGTCGATGCTGGAACGATGTGACTCATCGAATCGCACGCTGATATCGAAACGGCGAACACCGTCAATCAGTGTCGACACAGCTTTGCCGCCGATTCCTGTTTGCACCAGTTCCAGTACTTCGTCAGCATTGACGCCATAACGGGCCGTAGCTTCGCGATCCACTCGAATCACAATCTGAGGCTTACCCTGATTGGCTTCCAAGGACAGGTCCGCGACGCCGGACACCTTTCCCAATGAGCGTTTCATCTCGCCGGCCAGGCGATCCAGAGTAGCAAGGTCCGTGCCGTAGACCTTGAGTGCCAGGGTTGCCCGCACCCCGGAAATAAGCTCCTCCACCCGCATCTGGATAGGTTGAGTTGCGCCTGCTACCACGGTGGGCAATGCCTGCTCCAGGGCCTCCTGCATTTCGCGCGATAGTTCCGGCATCGACATGCGTTTAGGCCATTCCGATTCGGGTTTGACGTCGATCAGGACTTCCATGTAGTTCACGTCAGCCGTTTCGCCTTTTTCTGCGCGACCGATGGTCGCCACCACCGACTTGGTCTGCGGAAACTGCTTTTTAAGAGCGGTATTCAACTGTTGCGATACGCGAACCGATTCATCGAGCGAGGTGGCGGGAATTCCGGTCACGCGAAACATGATTTCCCCTTCCTGCAGCGTGGGCATGAACTCCTTGCCGAGGAACGGGAAAATCGACAGTGAAACAGCGAGTAATACAACGGCAGTCCCCACGACGGTGCGGCGATGGGAAAGCACCCAGTCCAGCATGGGGGTATAGGCTCGTCGCGCCAGTGAAAGCAGCCAAGTATCCTTTTCAGCTTGCGGCTTGAGCAGCATCGAGGCCAGTACCGGCACCAGCGTGAGGCTCAATATCAGGGAGCCAGCCATGGCGAACGTGATGGCATAGGCCATGGGTTTGAATAGCTTGCCTTCCAGCCCGGTAAGCGCAAACAAAGGCAGGAATACGACGATGATGATCAGGATCGCGAACGAGATGGGTTGTGCCATTGCCTGCGCCGCATGCAACACGACTTCTCCCTGCGAGGCGCCGGCGTGTTTGTGTGCGAGCTGGCGGAACGCGTTTTCGACCATCACCACGGCACCATCGACCATCATGCCGATGCCGATGGAAAGCCCGGCAAGCGACATCAGGTTCGCCGACATGCCGAAGCGTTCCATGCAAATGAAGGCAAATAGCATGGCGAGCGGTAGCGTAACGATGACCACCAGTGCGGAACGGAATTCACCCAGAAAGAGAAACAGGATGATGGCGACGAGTATGGCGCCCTCGATCAGCGTGTTGCGCGCCGTATTGAGCGCCTTATCCACGATATCGGTGCGGTCGTAGACCGGATTGATGGTCACGCCTTTCGGTAATGACTGCTGGGCAATGGCCAGTTTCTTTTTGACGGCCTCGACGACATTCGCTGCGTTCTCCCCGATACGCGCGAGTGCGATGCCGAGCACGACTTCTTCTCCGTCACGGGTGACAGCGCCAAAGCGTGGAGCAGGGCCTTCCACGACTTTTGCCACATCCCGGACATAAATAGGTGCCCCTTCTCTGGTGGCAAGTACGACATTGCCGATATCGGTAGTTCCGGACAGCAGCCCAAGACCGCGGACTAAATACTGTTCTGATCCCAGGTTGACCGTTTGCCCACCGACCTGCCGGTTGTTTGCGGTCAGCTTTTCCATGACTTCCTTGAATCCGATACCGAACTTGACCAGTTTTGCGGGGTCGATCAGCACCTGATACTGTTTCTCGTGACCGCCCCAGGTGGTGACATCGTCAACACCGGGAGCGGTACGCAGCAGCAACCGCACGCTCCAATCGTGCAGTGTTCGCAACTCCATGGCGGAGAGTTTTTTGTCAGCGGATTCGATGGTGTACCAGAACACCTGACCGAGTCCCGAACTGTTAGGGCCAAGCTCCGGCTCGCCGTAGCCCTGGGGAATGCGCTCCTTGGCTTCGATCAGTTTTTCACCCACGAGGCGCCGGGCAAACCAGATGTCCACGTCGTCCTTAAAATACACACCCACGTACGACAGGCCGAATAAGGAGACCGAGCGGATGACCTCAACACCGGGCAAGCCGGCCAGAGCAGTCTCGATGGGGAAGGTGAGTAGTTTCTCTACGTCCTCTGCTGCAAGGCCGGGAGACTCGGTGTAAACGTTGACCTGGTTTGGTGTTACATCGGGAAATGCGTCGACGGGCACTTTCCGTAACGACTGAATGCCTACAAATACCAAGCCGACAAACAATACGAGGACCAGCACGCGATAGCGCAATGAAGCGGAAACAATCCAGTTAAGCATCTTGCCCTCTCAGTGTGCGTGGCCTTCGCCGATTTGTGATTTCAGTTGCCTCGCCTTGAGGGCATACACCCCTTCGACCACGACCAACTCGCCGGCTTTTACCCCAGATTTGACGACGACACGGCCGCCTTGCTGTTCCGCGATTTCGATGGCGCGCGCGCCAAACCCTTCGCCTTCCTCCACAAATACCGTGGGCAGGCCCTGAATCAGCGTGACGGCGGAGGCGGGCAAGGCCAACACCTTGCGCGTGCTGTCCGTTGCTATGGCAGCCGTGGCGAACATCTCCGGCTTCAATTCGCCCTTCGGATTGGGCACTTCGATACGAGCGCGGACTGTGCGCGTTTCCTTGTCCATCATTGCGCCGACGTAGGTAACCCTGCCCGTAAATACCGTGTTGGGATAGGCGGTGACGCTGACTTTAGCGGCAGCGCCGGCGTGTACACGCGCCAAGTCTTTTTCCACGATGTCCGCTTCGATCCACAGCACCGAAAGATTGGCGATTGTGAATATCGGGTCATCAGGTCGCGCGAGTTCACCGATACGCGCTTTCTTTTCGATAATCACACCGGCCAGAGGTGCGACCAGCGAGAAGGTGGAGACGGCGGATTCTCCGGGCGCTCCCCGTGCCGCGATGCCGAGCATGCGTAGTTTGTCTGTTGTTGCGACAAGCTGCGCTCGCGCTTTATCGTGCTCCGCGCGTATGCGCTGGTATTCCTTGGTGGCGATGATCTGATCGGCGTGCAGCCGTTCAGCCCGTTCAAGGGCCGTGGCGGCGAGCCTGGATTCTGTGACAGCCAACAGGTAGGCCGAGTGGGCCTCGCCCACCTCGATACTGTCGAGCACCGCCAATACCTGCCCCGCTTTAACCGCGTCCCCCAGGCGCGCGGGCGCCTGCACCAGTCGTCCCGGCACGCGGGGTGCCATTCGCACTACGGCATCCTGATTAGGTTTTACCGTGGCAGTGACGACGAGTTCGTCCTTTATTTCGGCTTCTTCCAGTGTTTCGCTGCGGATACCAGCGCGCTGAATTTCCTCCTGCGAGAGTTTCAGAAGTCCTTCATCGCGGTGTTCATCTTTTTTGGCACCCGCTTTTTCGGCCTTGCCGTCGTGGCCGTACTTGTCTTCCTTGGTGGCGGATTTTCCCGCGGCGTTCGAGGACTGAGGAGTGTCTGATTTCCCGCAGCCAGTCAGGACTATGCTCAATGCAAGCACGGCAGTAGTGGTGCTGATCAATAAATGGCGCATGTTCTTGTTCCTGATATTCATTGAGGTTTTTCCGATATCCAGCCGGCGGCGCGTTCCAGCGCAATCTGTGTGAGTCGCAGTTCTGTTTCGACTTCCAGCATGTCGCGTCGGCCATCCAGCACTTGGCGATTGACCAGCAACAGATCGGTGAGATTGATTTCGCCCGCCTGGAACGCGATTTGCGAAAGGCGCAGGTTGTCCTCCAGAGGCGGCAGGACGCGGCTCCTTAACCCTTGGGCACGCGACACAAGCTGCTGATAGCGGGTCCACTGCGTCAGGACGGCAGCACGAATATCCCGTTCGCCGGCCTGGCGTTCGATTTGTATCTGGGTCAGCTCTGCGGTGGCTTTGCCAATACCGGACTGATTGCGTTTGAATAGTGGAAGGGGAACGGATACCGACAATCCGATGACACGTTCACGCAAATCCGACGGGCCATCACGTGCGACGTTGATGCCCAGTGTCACATCCGGATAAACGCTTGCGCGCTCAAGATCGAGCCGGCTGCGGGCCGCACTTTCGCGCTTTGCCTGTGCGGTGAGTTGCGGTCGTTGCGCTGCCTGCGCCACCAGCGCGTCTCGTTGATAGCTGACAGGGCGTAACAGTTCCCCGCGTAACTGTGGCCGCGCGGCTGGTTGTAACTGGAGCAGTTGCGCAAGTTCAGCCTGCGCTGTGACCAGTTGCTCATCCAGTGCCGCGAGTTGATTGCGTGTGCGTTCCGCCTCGACCTTGGCGACATTGCCTTCGATTCGGCTTGCTTCGCCTGCAGAAACGCGTTTACCTATTGCCTGAGAGGCATTTTCAACGAGTTTCAGGTTCTCGCGTTCGATAGCGATGCGGCGTTGCAGTGCCAGCACTTTGACGAAACGTTCTTCAACATCTGCGCGTAGCTGCTGGCGCAATTCGGCAATTGCGTCATCAACCGATGCGAGATCATCCCGCGCGGCGTTGAGCCGGTGCGTCTTCTGTCCGGCTATCTCGAACGTTTGCGAAAGGCCCAAGGCCCACTCGCGATAGCGTTGATCTGACCCTCCCGCTTGGGGTGCAGTGCGACGATTGAGTTCGTAGGCGAGTTCAGGGTTGTGCCAGAGTAACGCGTGACTGTCTGCGTATTGTCCCTCTGCGGCAATTTTTCCGGCGCGAGCGGATTGCAGTGCAGGGTTCGACTGTTCCGCCAGCCGCCATGCTTCTTCCAGCGTCAGTGCAGCGGTGGATACCGATGCCTCGGCCTGACGCAAAGTCGCGGGTGCTGCATCATGCGTTTGTGCATAAATACCATTTGAAATCAATGCTGTGGCATAAAAGCCCAGCAAAACCACCTTGCGTTTCATCGCCTTCTCCAGAAATAAACACAGAGATTCGGCGAAACGAGGCCGGCTAACCGCTATTCAGGTGCCGATGATCAATACCCGTCTCGCCACATTAAGCGGCGACGGGCCATTTGGGACGTTCGGGTTCGTCCGGAAGGAGAGAAGAGAAGGGACCGGTGTCCGAAAGCCAGGACACGGAAGTCGATATCGGCAAATTGCCGAGGGTGTCGTTGCTTACCGGAAATGCCGAGCAGAAAGTGTGGCTGATGCTGCAATGGGCATGGGGTTTACTCGTGCCATCGCCATTTTCCGGGTCGGGAATCGTGGAGGACCCATGATCACGATCTGTGTGGTGGCCGGGGTGATTTTGTTCGGTTGGCGCGGTTTCATGCTTGCAGTACGCCGCAACGGCAGTCGTCGTCCACGCCAGTGGCAGGGCAATCAACAAAACTATTGCGAGTAACCTCTTCATGTTCAGTACTATAACCTATTTTGATTTCTTCGTGATTTCTGAATGGCTGAAGTAAGCTGGTTTAGATCTTTTGTAGTCAACTCATACATCCTGGGTTGCCCGTACGACATTCGTAGGATCGCGCAGCAACCGCAATCCGTTGAATACTACGATGAGGCTTGCCCCCATATCCGCGAATACGGCGAGCCACAAACTGGTATGGCCAGTAAAGGTAAGCGCGAAGAAGACTACTTTGACACCGATGGCAAAAACAATGTTCTGCCAAAGAATTCCAGACGTTTTCCGGGACAGGGCAATGAATTCCGGCAGCTTGCGCAGATCGTCCTGCATCAACGCTACATCTGCGGTTTCTATCGCAGTGTCGGTGCCTGCTGCGCCCATCGCAAACCCGATGCTCGATTTGGCGAGCGCCGGCGCATCGTTCACCCCGTCGCCCACCATGCCGACCGGCCCGCGTTCGAGCAGCGTGGTAATGACCGAGAGCTTGTCTTCCGGCAGCAACTCGCCCTGAACTTCGGTGATGCCTACTTGTTTAGCGATCGCCTGTGCGGTTTTGACGTTGTCGCCTGTCAGCATGACAGGTGTAATCCCGAATGCCCGCAGCGATGCCACGGCTTCTCGAGTGCTATCGCGCACCGTATCCGCGACCGCCAGCACCGCAATCGGGCCGTTTATGTTGCTGAGAATCACTGCGGTCTTGGCCTCGGCTTCGAGGCGATCCAGGGTGCGTTCCACCTCCGGAGTACACTTTCCGAGTTCCTCGATCAGCCGATGATTGCCGATGTAGTAAGTCTGGCCGTCGATGCCTCCCTTGACGCCGCGTCCAGGCAGTGCCTCGAAACCAGTTACGGAGGCATGTGGGCGATTTTCGTATCCGGCAACGATGGCTGCCGCCACCGGATGCTCGGAGAGCGCATCAAGGCTTGCCGCGATCCGTAGCACTTCCTCCCGCGTCGCGGCGCCGAACGGGATCACGTCAGTCAGCACTGGCTTGCCGTGCGTGATTGTTCCGGTTTTGTCGAGCGCGACCGATTTCAGAAGTCGGCCCTGTTCAAGATAGATCCCGCCTTTTACGAGTATGCCGCGCCGCGCCGCCGCTGTCAGTCCGCTTACCACGGTTACCGGCGTGGAAATTACCAATGCGCACGGACAGGCGATGACCAGCAGCACCAGCGCTTTGTAAATCCAATCAAACCATGGCGCGGCGAACGCGAGCGGCGGTACTATGGCTACCAGCAGCGCGATTGCGAATACGATTGGCGTGTAAACGCGTGCGAACTGATCGACGAAGCGCTGCGTGGGCGCGCGCTGGCTCTGCGCTTCCTGCACCGCGCGTGCGATGCGGTCGAGCATGGTGGCGCCCTTGGCAGCGCTGACACGGAATTCGAGGACACCACGCTCGTTGATGGTACCGGCGAACAACGGATCCCCGGCACGCTTTTCGACGGGCATGCTCTCGCCTGTGATGGGTGCCTGGTTGACCCATGACTGCCCCGTCACTACCGCGCCGTCGAGCGCCAGCCGCTCGCCGGGCTTTACGCGTACGGTTGCGCCCACTGCCACGTACTGCGCGCTCGTTTCCAGCCACGATCCATCGGCCTGCAGTACCATGGCAGTCTCTGGCGCGAGTGCCATCAGTCCGCGAATGGCGTTGCGCGCGCGGTCGAGGCTCATCGCTTCGATCATTTCCGCGAGGCCGAAAAGCCAGATCACTACAGCGGCTTCGGGCCACTCTCCGATCAGCACTGCGCCGATCACGGCGACCGTCATCAGAAGATTGATGTTGAGAGTGAAGGTCTTCAGCGCGATCCAGCCCTTCTTCAGCGTGTGCAGCCCTCCTGCCAGGACTGCGATGATCGCGAGGACGCCCACGGCTATGGACGTTTCATTGCCGGTTGCGTAGGCGGCTACTTCCGCGCTGATTGCCGCTACACCTGCAACAGCCGTCAGAAGCCACTGCTTGCGGGACACGGCGGGTGCCGTCTCCACAGTACTGGCCGTTACCGAACCATCCGGCTTCTGGAGCACAGGGGCCATGCCCAGCCCCGTGATCGCGGACGTGATCGGCTCTAGGTTATCCAGGGTGTGCTCGACTTTGAGTATTCGATCCATCAGGTTGAACTCAAGAGCGTTTACACCCGCGATGTTTCCAAGTGCCTTGCGCAGCAGCGCTTCCTCGGTCGGGCAATCCATCTGCTCAATAAGGAAAATTGCCCGGTTTGCCTGCCGCGAGCGATCCGGCGGAGCAACGGACGATGGCGCTTGCGCTGCGCAACAACTGGGTTCGCATTTTTCCATTGGAATACCCTATTTGCGTAACTTCGCTTGCTATTTGAAACCTTGTAGCCGGTTCAGGGTCAAGCATTAAAATAGGGCACATGATTGGAGGTAATTATGCGCATTGGTGAACTTTCGGAGGCGACCGGCGTGGATGTCGAAACCATCCGCTACTACGAGCGCGAAGGACTGCTTGCAGCGCCTGTGCGTCAGGCAAATGGCTACCGCGCCTATGGCACCAGTCAACTTGAACGGCTGGCGTTTATCCGCCATTGCCGTGCGCTTGAAATTCCCCTGGCGGAGATCCGCCGCCTGCTGGATTTTGCCGCTCAACCTGCGGCGGAGTGCGGCGACATCAACCGTCTTATCGACGAACAACTGCTCAGGGTTCGGGCGCGGCTGAAGTCGATGCGGGCATTGGAGCGGCAACTCGCGGAATTGCGTAAGCGCTGCGATGTACAACACGTGGTAGGCGAGTGCGGCATCCTGCATGAACTGGTTGCTGCGGCGCATGGCGAGGCCTGCGCCTGCCATGGTGATGTGCTTTCTGCGGCTAGAAGGAAGAGCAAATGATTGAATTCACAAAAACTGCCGGATTGTTTTGCTTGACCGCGATAGCGGAAATTGTGGGCTGCTATCTCCCTTATCTGTGGCTGAAGCAGGACAAGTCCGCATGGTTGCTGATCCCGGCAGCGTTGTCGCTGGTGATATTTGCGTGGCTGTTAACGCTGCATCCATTTACAGCGGGGCGCACATACGCAGCATACGGTGGAGTCTACGTCGCGGTCGCGATTGGCTGGTTGTGGTGGGTCGAGCGCATTGAGCCGACACGCTGGGATTTGATTGGTGCCGCAGTGACGATTGCAGGTATGGCGATCATCGTCTTGCAACCACAGCACATTAGAATGTGATCCTAATGCTCGTGCCGATGATGGAGATCGGGCATGTGTGGGTGTGAGTGCTTCATCTTTTCGTGCACGTGTTCGTGCGCGTGAGGTACGGAACCTTCGTTTCCTTGATGCGTATGCAGATGATGCTCATCGTGAACGTGGCGATGGGAGTGAGCCAGCGGTTCGTGTTCATGCTTGTGGGCATGCGATTCAGTCAATACCAGCCACGTTGCGATGGCCATCAGCGCTGTGGCAGCAATCAAGTCTGGAGTAATTGACTCACCCAGCAGCGGTACGGCAAGTGCCGCTCCGATGAACGGTGCGGTGCTGAAATGCGCACCGGTACGCGCGGCGCCAAGGTGACGCAATGCGTAGATGAAGAGCACCAGACTGATGCCATAAGCAAAAAATCCAAGCGCAAGTCCGTTGGCTACCGTTCCCAGATCGGGTAACTTTTGACCCAGGGCAAATCCAAGGCCAAGATTGATGCTACCGGCAGCGAGTCCCTTGATCATGGCGGTCACAAGCGGGTCGGCGCCAGAGACTTTGCGGGTCAGATTGTTGTCGATTGCCCAGCACAGGCAGGCGCCGGCAATTGCCAGTGATTGAGGCGAGATCGCAATAGGCGCGCGTGGATCATAGGCAAGAACCATTCCCCCACCAAGCATCACAAGCACTGCGATCCACACGCGCACGCTGACTGCTTCGCGGAAGAGCGCAGCGGCAACCAATGTAGTGATCACGCCTTCAAAATTGAGTAGCAGCGACGTCGTGGTGGCGCTGCTAGTGGACAATCCCCACAGCAACAAGACGGGTGCTGCCACGCCACCCGCGACGATGGCGCCGGCAAGCCATCCCCAATCACTGGCAGTGAGCCGTGCTTCACGAGAATGGTCACTGGTTGCACGCGCAAAGCGCAATATAGCGAGGCCCAGCCCGCTGCCAAGGTAAAGCAGACCTGCCAGTACGATTGGAGCGATTTCTCCGAGCAACAACTTGGCGAACGGCACACTCGCTCCAAAGAGTGCCGCTGCAGCAAGTGCCAGCAGTGCGTAGCGCTGGGCTTGTAAATCTATCCGGATCACTTGATCTTCTGCGCGATGGTGTGTGGGTGTTCCGCTCCGGTTGCAGTACGGAAAATCACCACTTGGTAAGTCCGTTGCTGCTATGGTCGGTCCGGCGGTGTTGCAGCCGGACGAAACTGTCCCTTTTACTTTACTGCGGTCACCAAATACTCCTTACCCTGTTGAACGAACTCGAAACTGACTTTCTTGCCCGGCGGTAGCTTATCGAGCAATGTCTTGTCTTTGACCTGGAACGCCATGGTCATCGACGGCCAATTTAGGCTTTTGACCGGTTCATGTGCGAAGGTTACAGAGCCTTTAGCTTGATCTACAGCTTTTACGACACCCACTGCATTGTGCGTTGCTTTATCAGACTTGGATGACATATCCATGTTGCCTTTGTCATCCATCTTCATTTGGGCATTCGCGGAAAGTGCCGTCATCGTGCCGATAGTAAGAATTGCGAGAATTTTTGTGGCTTTCATGTTTTCTCCTTGCGGTTAATAATAAATCAATCGTGTGTGAGTTTCCTGCGCCGCATCAGCAGATACGCTGCGGGTATGACCAGCATGGAAAGCAAAGGTGCCGTGATCATGCCGCCCACCATGGGCGCGGCGATACGCTGCATGACTTCGGCGCCGGTGCCGCTCGACCACATGATAGGAAGCAGGCCGGCGAGGATTACCGCCACAGTCATGGCCTTGGGCCGCACGCGAAGCACGGCACCCTCAGTGATGGCATCCATCACCATTTGCGGGTTTGGGGTTTCGCCAGCGGCGATACGCTTCTCCAGTGCCTGCCGCAGATAAAGCAGCATGATGATGCCGAATTCCGCTGCAACGCCCGCTAGCGCGATGAAGCCGACTGCCGCAGCGACCGACAGGTTGTAGTCCAGTAGCCACATCAGCCAGAAACCGCCGATCAGCGCAAACGGTACCGTTGCCATGATCAGTAGCGCCTCGCCGGCGCGGTTGAACGTGAGATAAAGCAGTACAAAGATAATCGCCAGTGTGAAAGGGATGACGAGAGCCAGACGCTTCTTCGCGCGTTCGAGGTATTCAAACTGCCCCGACCACGACACCGAATAGCCAGCCGGGAGTTTTACCTGTTCGCGCACTGCTTTTTGTGCGTCATCGACTACTGCCTGCAGGTCGCGTCCGCGCATATCCACATAGACCCAGCCAGAGAGCCGGGCATTCTCGCTTTTGAGCATAGGCGGACCATCCACGAAAGCAAGCTCAGCCAGCGTGCCTAGCGTGATTTGTGCGCCACGCTCGGTGACGATAGGCAGGCTACGCAACTTTTCCAGGGAATCGCGCAGTTCGCGCGGGTAACGCACATTGATCGGGAAACGCTGTAAACCTTCGACCGTCTCTGCAACGTTCTCGCCGCCGATGGCCGCCGAAACGATGGTTTGCACGTCGGCGATGCTCATGCCATAGCGCGCGGCAGCCAGCCGATCGATTTTGATGTCGATATAGCGCCCGCCGGTGAGCCGTTCGGCGAGCGCGGAAGTGACACCCGGCACATTCTTTACCGCGCGCTCGATGTCCTGCGTGACGCGCTCGATTTGCACGAGATCGGGGCCGGACACCTTGATGCCGAGCGGACTCTTGATACCGGTGGCGAGCATGTCGATGCGGTTGCGGATCGGCGGCACCCAGATGTTGGTGAGGCCAGGAACCTTGACAGTGCGGTCGAGTTCCTCGATCAGTTTGTCCTGCGTCATGCCTGGGCGCCATTCGCTCTTCGGCTTGAACTGGATGGTGGTTTCGACCATTTCCAGCGGCGCCGGATCGGTAGCGGATTCGGCACGGCCGACTTTGCCAAACACGCGCGCGACTTCCGGTACGGTTTGAATGAGGCGGTCGGTCAGTTGCAGAATTTCTGCTGCTTTGCCCGCGGAGAGGCCGGGCAGGGCGGTCGGCATGTACAGCAGATCACCTTCGTCCAGCGGCGGCATGAATTCGCCCCCCAGGCGGGAAGCAGGAAAGGCGCTCACAGCAAGCAGCACAACGGCGACTATCAGTGTGCTCGTGGGAAAGCGCAATACCGCCGCCAGAATCGGCCGATAAATAAAAACAAGCAATCTATTGATTGGATTGGTTTTTTCATCGGGTATGCGTCCGCGTATCCAGTAGCCCATCAGCACCGGCACAAGCGTTACGGACAATCCTGCCGCTGCTGCCATCGCGTAAGTCTTGGTGTACGCCAGCGGCGCGAACAAACGTCCTTCCTGCGCTTCCAATGCGAATACCGGCACGAACGAGAGCGTGATGACGAGTAGGCTGAAGAACAATGCAGGTCCGACCTCTACCGCCGCGTCGCCGATCAAATGCCAGCGCTCTTCGTTTGCAAGAGATTCATTCGGGTGTGCGTGACGCCACGATTCGAGGTGCTTATGCGCGTTTTCGATCATCACCACCGCGGCATCCACCATGGCGCCGATGGCGATGGCGATGCCACCGAGCGACATGATGTTGGCGTTTACCCCCTGATAGCGCATCACGATGAAGGCGATGAGTATGCCCAGCGGCAGCGTGATGATGGCAACGAGGCTGGACCGCAGATGAAACAGAAACACCATGCATACCAGCGCAACGACGACAAACTCCTCGATCAGCTTGTCGCGCAAATGATCGATGGCGCGCACGATCAGTCCTGAGCGGTCGTAGGTCGGCACGATTTCCACCCCCGGTGGCAAACCGGGTTTCAGCGCTTCGAGTTTCGCTTTTACGGCGGCGATGGTTTCGAGCGCGTTCTTGCCGCTGCGCATGATGATGACACCGCCGACGGTCTCACCTTCGCCACCCAGTTCGGCAATGCCCCGGCGCAGTTCCGGCCCCACCTGCACGCGAGCTACGTCTTTCAACAGCACCGGTGTGCCGCCGTCGCCGACGGCGATGGGAATGGCGCGAAAGTCGTCCAGTGATTTCAGATAGCCGCGGGCGCGTACCATGTACTCGGCTTCACCCAATTCCAGCACCGAACCGCCGGTTTCCTGATTGGCATTCTTCACCGCCTGGATCACGCGCGAAACCGGTATCGAATAAGCGCGCAGCCGATCCGGGTTGAGGACGATCTGGTATTGCCGAACCATGCCGCCCACCGACGCGACTTCCGCGACGTTGGCTACCGACTTGAGTTCGTATTTCAGGAACCAGTCCTGCAACGCACGCAGTTGGCTTAGATCATGGCGTCCGCTGCGGTCGGTCAAGGCATATTCGTATATCCAGCCTACACCGGTGGCGTCCGGCCCCAGCGCCGGTTTAGCCTGTGCCGGCAAGCGGCCCTGCACCTGGTTGAGGTATTCGAGCACTCGTGAGCGCGCCCAGTAGAGATCGGTGCCGTCCTCGAACAGTACATAGACGAATGAATCGCCGAAGAACGAGTAGCCTCGCACGGCTTTGGCGCCCGGCACCGATAACATGGTCGTCGTCAGCGGATAGGTGACCTGGTCTTCGACGATCTGCGGTGCCTGCCCCGGATAAGTAGTACGGATGATGACCTGCACGTCGGACAGATCGGGAATCGCGTCCAGCGGGGTCTTCATCATCGACCATACGCCCCACGCCGTGACCATGACGGTTGCTATCAGCACCAGGAAGCGGTTGGCAATAGACCAGCGGATCAGTTGCGCAATCATTTCGCCGCCTTAGCGGATTTTCTGGTGATGCGCGTGATCGTGTAATCCCCATCTTTGTCGGGCTCGCCACGCAACTCGAATTCGATCTCGTCGCCCGGTTTTATATTGGACAGTTGCGATTTGTCCTCGACGCGAAAGCCCATGCTCATCGCCGGCCATTTCATTGAGGGAATGGGGCCGTGATTCAAGTCGATTTTGCCTTTGGCGGCATCGATCACGTTGACCTTGGCGCTGCCGGTATGTTTGCCGGGCGCGGCATCATTCGTGCCGGGACTCTGTGCGCTTTCCAGTCGCGTCAGGGTGGTCTTCAGGCTGGCTTCGGAATCGATCAGGAACTGACCGGAGGCGACCACCTTCTGCCCCGCAGTGAGCCCTTTGCGTATCTCCGTCATGTCGGAGCTTTCGCGCCCGGCTTCCACGTCAACGGGCCGGAATTTTCCGCCATCCTCTGCGACGATGACTACCGTACGCTTGCCGGTATGGATCACGGCCTCGCTGGGGACCATCAGCGCCGGCTTTGCAGCACTGCCAAACTCGACGGTTGCAAACATGCCCGGCTTCAGCCGACCATTGGCATTGGCCAGCACGATCCTCGCCTTGATCGTGCGTGTCGTGGCGTTGACGTCAGGCAGGAGTGCTGCGACCGTTCCTTTGTAGATCGCATCTGGGAACGCGGAGGTGCGAGCCGTGACTGGTGAGCCGGGACGCACAAGTGCGGCTTCGGTTTCCGGTACTTCGGCATTGACCCAGACTGATCCCAGAGCGGCTAACCGAAGGAGGGACATACCTGGGTTGACCGACATACCCTCCCGCACAGCCAGTTCCCACACGATACCGCTGTCGGGGGCGTGCACCGTTACGCGGGGTGCTGGCTGGCCGGACTGCTCGATACGCTGGATTTGCGCTTCAGAGATACCAAGCAGCACCAGCCGCTGGCGTGCCGCCTGAGCCAAGCCGTCCGCGCCGGGTAGCGTGCTGCGTTTGAGCACCAGATACTCTTCCTGCGCCGCCAGCCAGTCGGGTGAGTAAATATCGGCGAGGGGTTGTCCGCGCGTGACCGTGTCGTACTGCGCGCGCACGTACAGTTTTTCGATGTAGCCGTTGACGCGCACCTGCACCGCGGTCAACGAGCGTTCGTCCACGCTTACCGCACCGGTGGCAGTGAAGCCCATTTCCATGTGGCCTTCCTTCACGTCCGCGATGCGTATGCCGAGGTTCTGCAGCGTGCGCGAATTGATTGTTATCTTGCCCTGATCGGCACCCTCGTCGGCATAAACAGGTACCAGTTGCATGTTCATGAACGGCGACTTGCCGGGCTTGTCGAATTTGGGACCTGGCACCATCGGGTCATGCCAGTAAAGAACCTTGCGGTCGGTTGAGGTCTCAGTCTTATCGGCTGGTGTCGTGGTCGGTGAGTCTGTTGGCGTGGCAGGTGGCGCGGACATCTCTGTATGCATGCGGCGCATTGCGTACCAGTAACCGCCACCCGCGCCGATGCCTGCGATCAGCAGGACAGTTAAAATTCCCCAAAAAACGTTGCGTTTCATTTGGCATGCTCCTCAGGCAGAAAGTAGAGGAGTTGGGCGCGTGCGCGGCCCTGCTCGGCAGCAAGCTGCAATTTTTGCAATCGTAAGTCGATCTCCGTGCGACGCGCTTCCAATACCGTCGCCAGTGTGCTGAGGCCCCCTCGATAGGCCGCGAGCGCGATTGCTACCTGATCCCGCGCGAGTCGTAGCAATGCATCATCAAAGCGTTTCAGGCGTGCAGTAGCTGCTTCCCACTCCACTCGCGCAGTTGCCGCTTCGGCTATATGCTGGCGCAAAGCGTCTTCGCGCAGCGCGCGTGCCTGCTCCACTTGCGCGAGCCGCGACGCTGCTTCGCGATTCTGACGTCGGTCCGCAAACAATGGCAGGTCTATGGATACCTGTAGCGACACCATGTTGGAATAGGCAGCGCCGCGCTGTTGGTAGCTTAACTCCATACCCCAGTCGGGCTTGCTGGCGGCCTTCGCCAGATCGGCCTCGCTTTGCGCGATGTCGATTTGCCGTTCGAGCGATTGCAGGTGCGGATGATGAGTTACATGCGTCTCTACAGCTTGGGGTTGAGTGGGCGCATCAGGTGGGCTCGCCAGTGGACGGCGGCCAGCCTCACCGAGCCAGCGCGTGAGCATGACTTTTGCACGCGCTGCCTGTTTGTCAAATTCAGCACGCCGATCGAGCAGCCTCTGCAACGTTGCGTCCAGTGCAATGCGTTCCGAAAGCGTCGTACGATTAGCGGCTACACCTGCTTGCAGTGCATCGCGTTGCAGCAAAGATTCCGCATATTGTTCGTCGACGACTTTTATCATTTGCTCGGCGAAATAGCGTTCCATCCATGCAACCGCAACGTCGCGCCGCAATGCTGCTTGCGCATCGGCGAGCATTGCCTGTTCGCGCCCAAGTTGATGTTCCGCGCGGCGTCCCTTGATCTCGCGCTTTTCGGCGCGTGGGAATTCCTGCGCTACGCCAATTTTGCGCATGGTCATGAAATCGCGCGTGACGCTGTAGCGGTCGGGGCCGTTCACCGGCAGGTTGTCGATGCCGAGCCTGAGTTTGGGGTCGGGCAGCTCGCGAGCCGACACCGTTGACTCCTGTGCCGCGAAAATCGCCGAGCGCTGTGCCGAAAGCAGAGGAGAATCACGCGTCGAGATTGCGAGGGCTTCGGCGAGTGAGAGCGTAGGCTCTGCCGCAAGTCCCGTCCTGCATAAAACGAATGATATGAGTAACAGAAATGACGGTCGTGCAACCGCCTTCAATAGCAACGGGTGGAACATAAGACCTCCGCAAGTTCGTCAATGGGACGACACCGGCGAGATACCGGTGTTATCTGCGGAGGGGGATCAAATCAAAAGACGACCGTAAACCAGTATGAGCGGGGGAGGGGCGCCAAGTTCAACAACTTGATAATTGCGCACGTCACGCGGGGCAGCGGGTACAAAGACCAGAGCAGAAATCGTAAAGAATGGCAGTTCATCAAGGGCGGGCAGGTGAACCTTTGCGGATTCGAACCAGGCATTGTGTGACTGACAACGTTTTTGACAGTCGGTTTGTTGCGCGGGACTGCTGGTGCTATCTGTTGCCGCCTGATGGCAAGGTGCACTGGTGGCAACTTCTTCCGCCGGGGTAGTCATTGCGATTAATCCCGCCTGTGCAACTGCCGAAGTCTGACACCACACCAGCATGAGTATGGCGAGACAGGATACAACTCGGCGAAGAAAGGAGGACCGCATCATCTGATTATAATAACGTTGGTTGATGGAAAGAGTATAAGTCTTTGTATTTAGGGGATTTGTATTGAAAGCAATCCTTTAAATCAATAGAGATCCGTGGGTACCTGTCAAGTAGCCGGTTCTACCTGCTAGTCAGGGCAGCGTCACAGTTTCGATCCAGTGCCCAGATTCATCCCGTGGGGACGCCAAGCTTCCAAAATGCACTAGTATGACGACGTAGCGATAGATTCTTTTATTTGCAGTGAAATACTCTTCGAAAGTTTGAAAATTCCAAGGTCTACCTGTAGACCTTTTCTGATCAAAAGAGGTATAGAATTTTCAAACCGAGCCTGAATTACACATTGAATATCATAATGTTACGCTGCGTTACCTAGCATTATGGGGTGCAGGTGGTCGGAGGTTCAAATCCTCTCGCCCCGACCAAAAATAACAGGTCTGGAATATCCCGAAGCGGGGTAACGTGCAATTCGTACTGCGCGTTCTAGTAAGACTTGGGCAACCCCAGCACCTTCTCCGCGATAAAGCACAGAATCATCTGCGAACTCACCGGCGCCAGACGCGGGATCATCGCTTCGCGGAAATAGCGCTCGATGTGAAATTCCTTGGCATAGCCCATGCCGCCGTGCGTCAGCATCGCCGTTTCACAGGCACGAAAGCCGGCTTCGCCCGCCAGGTATTTGGCCGCGTTGGCTTCGGCGCCGCAGGGTTGCTGCTGGTCGTAGAGCCATGCCGCCTTGTAGGTCATGAGTTCGGCGGCTTCGAGTTCCATCCAGCGTTCGGCGAGCGGGTGCTGAATCGCCTGATTCTGGCCGATGGGGCGGTCGAACACGATGCGTTCCTTGGCATACGCGGCGGCGCGCTTTAATGCGACTTTGCCCAGACCCACGGCTTCGGCGGCGACAAGGACGCGTTCGGGGTTGAAACTGTGCAAAATGTAATGAAATCCCTTGCCTTCCTCGCCGATGCGGTCCGTCACCGGCACCTTGAGGCCGTCGAGAAACACCTGGTTTGAGTCGACCGCCTTGCGGCCCATTTTTTCGATCTCGCGTACTTCGACGTGCTGGCGATCCATGTCGGTGTAGAACAGCGTGAGTCCGTCGATCGGGCGTTGGGTATTTTCAATCGGCGTGGTGCGCGCGAGCAGCAGAATCTTGTTGGTGACTTGCGCGGTGGTGGTCCAGATTTTTTGGCCCGACACGACGTAGTGATCGCCGTCGCGCACGGCCTTCGTTTTCAGCATCGCGGTGTTGAGGCCGGTGTTGGGCTCGGTGACGCCGAAGCACGCTTTGTCTTTTCCGGCGATCAGCGGCGGCAGAAATCTTTTTTTCTGCTCGTCGCTGCCATACACCACCACGGCGTGCAGGCCGAAGATATTCATGTGCAAAGCCGACGCGCCGGAGAATCCCGCACCGGACTCGGCGATGGCCTGCATCATCAACGCGGCTTCGGTAATGCCGAGACCGCCACCACCGTAGTCTTGCGGCATGGCGATGCCGAGCCAGCCGTCGCGCGCGAACGCCGCGTGAAAATCCGCTGGAAAGCCGCCTTCGCGATCTTTTTTCAGCCAGTACGCATCATCGAACTGCGCGCAGATTTTTTCGATGGCGGCGCGGATGGTGCGTTGCTCTTCTGTGAATAAAAAATTCATATAAAACAAATAGTTACGATAGGTTACGCATTGGTTACACCGACTGCGCGCAGATCGTTGATTTCACGCTCAGTGTAGCCCGCTTCACGCAGCACTTCGGTGCTGTGTTCTCCCAGACGCGGCGCGTGCCTGCGTAACTCCGGCTGCGATTTCGACCACGTGGTTGGAATATCCATCTCGCGTATGCGGCCCTCGCTGGGGTGATCCGAGATTCTAAAAAAGCTTGTCGCAGCGTGATGCGGATCGTCGAGCAGGTCGTCCAGTGAATAGAGTGGCATCACGGGAATGTCGGCTTTGGTTAAAGCGTCGAGCCATTCAGCAGAGGTTTTCGTCGCAAGTTCGCGCGCGACCCATGCGTACGCTTCGTCGAAATGACGCGCACGGTTGCCATGGGTGTTGAAACGCTCATCGCTGTCAAACTCCTGTTCGCGGCCCAGCAATTTGTAAAAATTGCGCCACTGCTTGTCATTGTAAATCAGCAGGCACAGGTAGCCGTCACGTGTTTTATAGGGTTTGCGATGCTTGGTCAGCAGGCGCGGATAGCCCATCGGCGCGATCGGCGGCTCGAAGGTGCGGCCGCCCATATGATCGCTCAGAATGAATTGTGTCAATCCTTCGAACATCGGAATTTCGATGGCCTGTCCTTCGCCGCTGCGTTCGCGGTGAAACAACGCGGCGAGAATGGCATGTGCCGTGTTAAGCCCGGTAATGCGATCTGTCAGCGTTGAAGGCACGAAGCGCGGTTGATCGGCGCCTGCCTGCACCAGCATCGACGGCAGTGCGACCATGCCCTGAATGATGTCGTCGTAGGCGGCTTTGGCTGCATACGGGCCGTTCTGCCGAAAGCCGGTGGAACCTGCGTAGATGATGCGCGGATTCACTGCCGCGACATCTTCATAAGAGAGGTTCAGCCGCGCCATAGCCTGCGGGCGCACGTTGTAGGCAAGGACGTCGGCGGTCTTGAGCAATCGCAGCAGTGCGGCGTGGCCCAGCGGGTTTTTCAGATTCAAAACGATACTGCGCTTGTTGCGGTTCAGGTGCAGGAAGTTCGCTCCCATGCCCGGGTTGCGCTGGGCGGCAACGTAGCGCGTGTTGTCGCCTTCGGGCGCCTCGACTTTGACGACGTCGGCGCCGTAGTCGGCGAGTATTTGCGTGGCGTAAGGGCCGAGTATGACCGAGGTGAGATCGATGATACGTACGCCAGCGAGGGGACCGCTCATTTTCAGGGCATCTCAAGGTTTGAGCCCGATAGCGGGCGTGAACGCTATCGTATCATTCGCGCCATCGATGGTAATAGCCGCGGGCGCGCTGGCGTGCAATGTTATAATTTTCTTGCCCCATGATGACCCTTTGCTCAAACTGCGCGCCTCATTTCGCGATTCACCGCCTGGAACTGGAATGACCCTGCGTATTTTGCTGAGCAACGACGACGGTTATTTCGCACCGGGCATCGAGGCGCTGGCGCGCGCCCTGTCGGCGCTGGGCACGGTGACGGTGGTGGCACCCGAGCGCGACCGCAGCGGCGCCAGCAATTCTTTGACGCTGGATCGCCCGTTGACGGTGCGCAAGGCTTCCAATGGATTTCACTATGTCAATGGCACGCCCACAGATTGTGTGCATCTGGCGGTGACGGGGCTGCTGGGTGCGTTGCCGGATGTGATCGTCTCCGGCATCAATCACGGCGCCAATATGGGCGACGACACCATTTATTCGGGCACCGTGGCGGCGGCCACCGAGGGCTTCCTGCTCGGCATACCGTCGATAGCGATATCGCTGGTGGCGGCGGGCAACGATCATTTCACCACGGCAGCCGAAGTCGCGAAAGCGCTGGTGGAGCGCCACACGCGGCAATCCCTGAACGAGCCGGTGCTGCTGAACGTGAACGTTCCCGATGTGCCGCATGCCGATCTGCGCGGCATGGAAGTCACGCGTCTGGGCAAGCGGCACAAGGCCGAGCCGGTGGTCAAGGCAACGAACCCGCGTGGCGAGCCGATATACTGGGTGGGTGCCGCGGGCAGCGCGCAGGATGCCGGCGAAGGCACGGATTTTTACGCGGTGTCGCAGCGTCGTGTGTCGATTACGCCACTACAAGTGGATCTGACGCGCGTGCAGCAGATGGATGCCGTGCGGCAATGGCTGAAGTCCTGAAATGCCCCCCATGAGCATCCGCCATTCCGGCATCGGCATGACGTCGCAGCGTACACGCATGCGCATGGTCGAGCGTTTACGCCAGCAGGGCATACGCGATGAAATCGTGTTGTCGGTGATGGGAGAAGTGCCGCGGCATCTGTTCGTGGACGAAGCGCTGGCGCATCGCGCTTATGAGGATATTTCGCTGCCGATCGGCTTCGGGCAGACGATTTCCAATCCGCATACGGTGGCGCGCATGACGGAACTTGCGCGTGCCGGCGGTGATCTTAACAAGGTGCTGGAAATCGGCACGGGATGCGGTTATCAATGTGCGGTTATGGCGCGGGTAGCGAAAGAGGTGCATTCGGTGGAACGACTGCTACAATTGACGGCAAAGGCGCGCAAACATCTGCGCGATGCGCGCGTGATCAACGTGCGACTGCGTCATGGCGATGGGCATGCCGGCGTGCCGACCGCTGCGCCGTTCGATGTGATTTTGATGACGGCGGCCACGACACATGTTCCCAAGGCGTTGCTGGAGCAGCTCAAGGTCGGCGGCAGAATGATTTTTCCGATGACCAAGGGCACTACGCAGCATCTTTCGGTGATCGAACGCACAGCGCAGGGCTATACCGAAAAGAAAATGGATGTGGTGAATTTTGTGCCGTTGTTGCCTGGAACGGGATGACCTGATGGGGCTGAAAAAATCTCCGGCAATCCGTGAAGCCGCACTGGCGTTGTGCGCCGTGTGTATGCTTCTGATCGCTGGCTGTGCGGCGATTTCGCCTGCGCCGGTGTCGGAGCGCACGCCGCCGCCGAAACCCGGTGCCAAGCCGGCGCCGCCCACTCTTGCAGCGAAGCCTGATGCGGGTGTTCACGCGACACCGCTGCCGCCGTCAGGGCCGACGCACACGGTCAGGCAGGGCGACACGCTGTTCAGCATCGCCAAGGCGCATGGCGTGGATTATCGCGAACTCGCGGCGTGGAACAATGTCGATCCGGCGAGCATCAAGGTAGGGCAGCAGTTGCGCCTGACGCCGCCCGACGGCGTTGCCACGGCGCCTATGAAGCCGGCGCCGGGCGGCGTTGAAGTGCGTCCTCTGGACGGCAGCGCACCGAGCGCCGATCCGAATATGAAAACCCAGCCGCTGGCGCAGCGCGTGCCGTACAGCGATGACGCTTACGCCCGCATGGCGAAGGTGCAGCCCGCCGCAAAGCCGGAACCCAAGCCTGAACCCAAAGCGGAGATCAAGCTGGACGCAAAACCTGAAGCGCCGCGCGGCGACGGCGAAGTGGACTGGAGTTGGCCGGCTACGGGCAAGGTGATCGGCAATTTCAACGACGGTTCTAGCAAGGGGGTAGCCATTGCCGGCAAGATGGGGCAACCGGTGCACGCGAGCGCGGCGGGCCGTGTGATTTTCAGCGGTACCGGCATACGCGGGCTGGGCAAGCTGGTGGTGATACGCCACAACAGCAACTACCTGAGTGTGTACGCGCACAACAACACGCTGCTGGTCAAAGAGGGACAGAACGTCGGCAAGGGGCAAAAAATCGCGGAGATGGGCAACTCTGATACCGATCAGGTAAAGCTGCATTTCGAAATCCGCCGTCAGGGAAAACCGGTGGATCCACTTAGTCTGTTGCCGCCCTCCTGACCTGCGCGTTAAGCAGAAAACGCTTTAACGTATTGTTGCAGTTTTATTAAGTATTGGTTTTTATTTTCTTGATCGTGTCCATATCGCAGTGACACGTAAAGCCGGGTGATTTCACCCGCAGCGCTGGCGAATTCAGGCCGCGTTTTCGCAATGCGTGTGGCGAAATCGCGCGGCCCTTCCGCATCGCCACGTGTAATGCCCGCCTGCGCCATTTTTTCGCAGAATTTTCGGTACTCCGCCAGCACCGGCTCGCGCGTGCGCCGGCGTTGGGTCAGTGTGACGAGCGCGAGGATCAGTGTCGCGACTATGGTTGCAATGATCAGCAGCATGGCCAGCGTGCGCATCGTGTCGCCATCAAATCCGGCGCGATACAGTAGCGCGCGCTGGCTTTCGAGGTTGTAGCCGAGCACTGTCTGGTTCCAGGTATTGGCGAGGGAGTCCAGGGTCAACGCCAGTTGGTGCATCAGCGCGTTGCCGCCGCTGCGCGCGCGGCGCGGCAGCAGCGCGCTGTCCGGCAGCGCGGCGGCAAGCCCGCCTTCCGCCCGTGCCGGTGATACCGAATTGGTGGGATCGATGCGCACCCAGCCGCGATTTTCGATCCACACCTCGGCCCACGCGTGCGCATCCGACTGGCGCACGATCAGGTAATTTCCCAGCGGATTGTATTCGCCGCCGAGATAGCCGGTGACCACGCGCGCGGGCACGCCCGCTGCGCGCATCAGCACCACGAACGCGGACGAAAAATGCTCGCAGAAACCCTGGCGCGTATTGAAAATGAACTCGTCCACGGAATGCCGTCCCAGCAGCGGCGGCTCCAGCGTGTAGATGAATTTTTGCTCGCGGAACAGCGTGAGCGACGCGTTCATGATCGCTTCATTGTCGCCGTGACGGCTGCGCAGTTGGCGGCCCAGTTCCAGCGTGCGCGGGTTGAAGCCCCGCGGCAGTTGCAGGGCGCGCTGCAGCATGAATTCATTGCTGTTCGCGCCGAATTCATAGTCGAGATAGGACGACAGGTCGTAGCGCATGCGGCTGGTGACCGGCATATGCGACAGCAGCAGGTAATCCGGTGTGATCGACGCGCGCGGCGGAAGCGTGCCTGGCATATCGAGCGCAAACAGCCAGCGCCGGTTATGCGGCTCGACGGTGACGCTGTAACGCACCGGGTTGGCGCGCCGTTCCAGATCGACACGGTTGAGGAAAGGACGCGGCGGCGCGGTCCAGGTCAGTCCATCGAAGTCCAGCATCACCGGGCCGCGCCAGTACAGCTTGGTGGGGGGCGGAACCGCGCCGGTAAATTCGGCGCGCAACGCCACGTCATCCGAAAACACCAGTTGGTTGATGGTGCCCGGACTCATGCTATCCGACAGCCCGGTAACGCCGGCAAACGCATCGGACGGCATGCCCCACAGCGGTCCCTGCACTCGCGGGAACAGAACGAAAAACACCACCATCAGCGGCACCGATTGCGCGAGCATTATTGCGGAGGTGCGCAGTTGATGACGCAACTGCGCGCGATAGCCCGCCGGCTCGCGCGTGTATTGCAGGCCGATCATGGCCGCGGTGATGAACCACACGCAGGCGAGCAGATAAAGCGCGGTCGGGATGGACTGGGTGTAGAAGAAATTGGTAATCACTAGAAAATAGCCGATGAACGCCAGCACCATGCCGTCGCGCTGGGTGCGGGTCTCCAGCAGCTTGAGCGAAATCATCAGCACCAGCAGCGCGACGCCGGCATCGCGCCCGAACAATGTGCGGTAGTTCAGGTAAATCGCTGCTGCGCTCGCCATGACGATGGCCACCAGCAACCAGCGTGCCGGCAGCGCAAGCCGCGTGCGCGCGAGATACAAACGCCACACGCACATCGCGCCGGCCAGCACGCTCAGCCACAGCGGCAGCCGCTCGACGTGCGGCGCCGCCACCAGCACCAGCGCGGTGGTGAGCCATACCGTGTTACGCAGGCTGATGGCGGGTATGGTCGTCATGGTTGGCATCGTCGTCAGGCAGATCAAACAGCGCGAGCGCTTCGAGACAGCGTTCGCGGTGCGCGTCGCCGCTGGCCATCGCTATCGTGGTTTCCGGCAAGCGCAGTCCGTAGTTGAGCCGCTGCGCGTCGGCGTCCAGTACCCAGCGCGTCAGGCGCGAGAGTTTTTCCTCGATGCCCATGCGTGGCGGGAGTTGATCCCACGCCAGCCAGATTTCACTGGCGGCCTGTCCGCTGAATTGTTTGGTGTACAGACCCTGGCCGCGCGCGGCGGTTTTCCATGCGATGTGGCGCGGTGGATCGCCGAGGTGATAGGGACGCAGGCCGGCGAAGTCTTCCTGTCCCTGGCCGTGTGCCGCGCCGATACCCTGATTGGCTTCGGCAGGCGGCAGCGGCAGACCCGCCGGCGCGGGACGCGGGTAGACGATGCAATGCATGTCAGGCTGCACATAACTCCAGGCGTAATAAAGCCCAAGCGGAAAACGCGTAAACAGCGTGAGCCGGCCCGGCCGCAGCTTGCCGCGGCGCGGAGCCGGTACCGTGACGCTGACTTGTGCCGTGGCGCCGGCGGGAACATCGGTGAATTCGACGTCAGAGCGGCCGCGTCGATCCAGCGAAAGGCCGATGCCGTGACGTTCGCGCTCTCCATGGTTGGCAAGGTTCAGCGTGAATTGCGCGCTGTTCCCCGCAAATACCGCATGTGTCCTGCCGCCCGACACGTTGAGCCGCGCAAGATTGCGAAACGTGAACAGCATGCCATTGAACGCCATCGCTACCAGCAGAAACGTCAGCACGAAACCGAGACTCAGGTTGTAGTTGATTGCGCCGAGCAGCATCATCAGCAGCACGGCGGCAAACACCACGCCCTGACGCGTGGGCAGGATGTAGACACGGCGCTGCACCAGCACGATAACACCGGTCTCCGGCGCACGCGGCCGGATGTACCAGTCGGTGAGGCGGGACTTAAGGGTGGCGAGCATGTTAGTGATTTGAAGTGCGGGAGCTTGCTGCTCCGCTGCAAGTGTTCCCTTGTACCGCTTTTAAAAGCGGCGGCAACAAGGGAACACTTGAGCCGCACTCCATATTCACGGAATGGCCACGCTTTGTATCAACCGCGCAGCGACATCCGCATTGGTGACAGTGGTTTCGCGCGCGGTACCGGTGGTACTCAGGCGATGCCCGACCACGCCCGGCAGCACGGCCTGCACGTCTTCAGGTACCACGTGCTTGCGCGCATCCAGCAGGGCCCACCCGCGCGCCGCCTGCACCAGCGCAAGCGCGGCCCGTGGTGACAAGCCGCTCACATAGTCGGCGCTGCGGCGCGTGTGGCCCACCAGCGCCTGCACGTAATCGAGCAGCGCGTCGGACACGTGCACTTGTTGCGCTTCGCGCTGCAGGGCCAGCAACTCGGCGGGCAGCATGCAGGGACTGATCCGCTGCAGCAGATCGCGGCGGTCTTCGCCGCGCAACAGGGCGCGTTCGGCGTCGAGGTCGGGATAGCCCAATTCGATGCGCATGAGAAAACGGTCGAGTTGCGATTCCGGCAGCGGAAAGGTGCCGATCTGGTGCGACGGATTCTGCGTGGCGATCACGAAGAACGGATCCGGCAGGCGGCGCGTTTCGCCTTCAATTGTGACCTGATGTTCTTCCATGGCTTCCAGCAGCGCGCTTTGTGCTTTCGGCGTTGCGCGGTTGATTTCGTCAGCCAGTACTACCTGCGAAAAAATCGGCCCTGGATGAAATTCAAATTTCGAGCGGTCGCTGTTGTACACTGCAACACCGAGCACGTCGGCGGGCAGCAGATCGCTGGTGAACTGGATGCGATGAAAATTCAGGCCGAGCGAGGCCGCCAGCGCATGCGCCAGCGTGGTCTTGCCGACGCCCGGGACGTCTTCAATCAGCAAATGGCCGCGCGCAATCAGGCACGCCAGTGCGAGTCGAATCTGGCGTTGCTTGCCGAGAATGATGCTGCTGACCTGCCGTGCGACCTCTGCGATTTTAGTCATAAATAATTCAATAAAAACAAATAGTTACATTTTTCGTGTATCAGGTTAAACTTTTTTCAGCGCGCATCATGCGCGGTTCGTGAGGGTCGAATGCAGTGCTGAATCCCAGCCTTTGCATCAGCGCGAGCATCTTGCTGTTGCCGGGCAGCACATCGCCGTACATCAACGTCAAGCCCCGCATGCGCGCGGCGGCGATCAGTTGCTCCATCAGCAATTTTCCCACGCCGCGCCGCTGCCAAGCATCTGCCACCGCCAGGGCAAATTCGCACTGCAAGGTGCCGGGCAGCACGACATAACGCGCAACGCCGATCTGTTTTTCCGTACCGCCATCATCAAACGTCGCAATCAGCGCCATATGATCGTGGTAATCCACCTCGGTAAAATGCGACAGCATTTTCGGCGCCAGCTCGCGCAGGTGATCCATAAAACGGTAGTAGCGCGATTCATCGGACAGGTTACGCACGAAATCCGCTTCGATGGCGGCGTCTTCCGGGCGGATCGGGCGCAGCTTTACCACCGCGCCGTCGCGCAGTGCGAGCGTCTGAACCCATTGCGCGGGGTACGGAAATGGCATGTAGCTTCCCGTTGTGTGCAGCCGAGGTAACAACATGGCAGTATTATACGTGTCCTGATCCAAACCCAAGTTCCGGAGCATCACGGTGACTACTGTTTTCATCACGCATCCCGACTGCCTGCTGCACGACATGGGCGCGCATCATCCCGAGTGTCCGGCGCGGTTGTCGGCGATCCAGGATCAGCTGATTGCGTCCGGCCTGATCAATCATGTGCAACAGAGCGAAGCGCCGAAAGCCACGCGCGAGCAACTCGAGCGTGTGCACGAGCCGGGCTATCTCGACGCCATCGAGGAAGCCTCGCCGGGCCGTGGCCTTATTCATCTCGATCCCGATACCGCGATGTGCCCGCACACGCTGGATGCGGCGTTGCGTGCCGCCGGTGCGGGCGTGCTGGCCACTGATCAGGTGATCGGCGGCCAAGCAGAAAACGCGTTCTGCGCGGTACGCCCGCCGGGACATCACGCCGAGCGTGATCGTGCCATGGGTTTTTGTGTCATCAACAGCGTTGCCGTGGCCGCCGCACATGCGCTGGATCATCACGGGCTCGAGCGCGTAGCGATAGTCGATTTCGATGTGCATCACGGCAACGGCACCGAGGAGATTTTTCGTGACGATGAACGCGTGCTGATGGTATCCACCTTCCAGCATCCGTTTTACCCCTACAGCGGCACCGAAGGACGCTCGGAGCGCATGGTGAATATACCGCTTGCGGCCTACAGCGGCGGCAAGGAATTTCGCGCAGCGGTGGAGACGTACTGGCTGCCGGCTCTGGAAGCGTTCAAGCCGCAGATGCTGTTTATTTCAGCGGGGTTCGACGCGCACCGCGAAGATGATTTGGCGATGCTGCAGTTGGTGGAAGCCGACTACGCCTGGGTCACTGAAAAACTCAAGACCGTGGCGGACAAACACGCCGGCGGGCGCATCGTGTCGCTGCTGGAAGGCGGCTACTCGCTGAGCGCGCTGGGACGCAGCGCGGCGGTGCATATGAAGGCGCTGGCGGGTTTGTGATTTGCTGAACAGACGTCTTAAACGATAATTGCTGCAATCACGTTGCGGCCTTCCGCCATCAAAATATTGAACGTGCGGCATGCGGCGGGCGTGTCCATGGTTTCAACACCGATCTGCGCGCGCGCGAATTCGCGCAGGGTTGTCGGCCCCGGAAAGCGGTGCGTGGCGCCGGTGCCCAGCAGCAGAATTTCCGGCTTCAGTGTGAGCAGAAATTCCAGTTCGCCTGCGCCCATCGAATCAACGCCCGCTACGCTCCAGGTTTCGTGGATGACTTCCGGCGTCACCACCAATGAGCGTTCGTAGCGCTGGTTGTTCACCGCGACGTAGCCTTTGCCGTATCCCGTGAACTGGTTTTGCCCTGCGAACTTCGCCAAATGAAGTTTCATGAGAGTTTCATAAGTTTTTGATTTGCTTGATGTTCCTTGCTCGGATAAAATTATACGCTTTCGTGCTGCATAAATAGAAATCCACTCATGGAAGAGTTTCCCAGAATCAAACGGCTGCCGCCGTATGTGTTTAACGTCACCGGCGAGCTGAAGCTCGCGGCGCGGCGGCGCGGCGAGGACGTCATCGACTTCAGCATGGGCAATCCCGACGGGCCCACGCCGCGGCACATCGTCGACAAGCTGATCGAATCGATCCAGCGCCCGGATACGCACGGCTATTCGGTGTCGAAGGGCATCCATCGCCTGCGCAAAGCCATTTGCAACTGGTATCAATCGCGTTACAAGGTCGATCTCGATCCCGACACCGAGGCCATCGTTACCATCGGTTCCAAGGAAGGCATCGCCCACCTGGCATTGGCGACATTGGAGCATGGCGACGTAGTGTTGGTGCCGAACCCGAGCTATCCAATCCATATTTACGGGCCAGTCATCGCCGGCGCCGATATCCGTCATGTGCCGATGCAGGCGGACGTCGATTTCTTTGAGGAGTTGGAGAAGGCGATTCGCGACGGTTATCCCAAGCCCAAGATGCTGATCGTGAATTTTCCGAGCAACCCGACCACGCAGTGCGTTGATCTCGCGTTCTTCGAGCGATTGATCGCGATTGCGCGCGAGCACGACATTTACGTGGTGCATGATCTGGCGTACGCCGATATCGTGTTCGACGGCTATAAAGCGCCGTCGATACTGGAGGTGCCGGGCGCGAAAGAGATTGCCGTCGAATTTTTCACCATGTCGAAGAGCTACAACATGGCGGGCTGGCGCGTGGGGTATATGGTCGGCAACCGCGAGCTGGTGAATGCGCTGGGACGCATGAAAAGCTACCACGATTACGGCACCTTCACGCCGATCCAGGTGGCCTCGATCATCGCGCTCGAAGGTCCGCAGGCATGCGTGGAAGAAGTGCGCCAGACTTATCAGGACCGCCGCGATGTGCTGTGCGCGGGGCTGCATGCAGCAGGCTGGATGGTGGATATTCCGAAGGCGACGATGTACGTGTGGGCGCCGATACCCGAACCTTACAAAAAAATGGGCTCGCTGGAGTTCTCCAAGAAACTCTTGGCCGATGCCAAGATTGCCGTCGCGCCGGGTACCGGCTTTGGGCACTATGGGGATGGCCACGTTCGATTCGCCATGATTGAAAACGAAGCCCGGACACGACAAGCGGTTCGAGGCATTAAAGAGATGTTCAGAAAGGACGGCTTGCTATGAGCCGCACAATGCAGGGCTTCGTTTCGGCGAAGGCTAACTTTCGCGCAGCGAAAGTTAAGACCGGCGGAACGCCGGTCGGCCGTAGCCAAAATGAAGTGGTCGCATGCACGGAAGGCCTGCTATGAAGCCGATCAATGTAGGTTTGCTCGGCATCGGCACCGTCGGCGGCGGCACGTTCACTGTGCTTGAACGCAACCGCGAGGAAATCTCGCGGCGCGCAGGCAGGGCGATTGCGATCACGGTGGTGGCGGACAAGGATTTGACTCGCGCCAACAGCATTGTGAATGGCCGCGCAAAAGTCATCGACGATGCGCTCAAAGTGGTTAACGACCCCAACATCGACATCGTGGTGGAATTGATCGGCGGCACCAAGATCGCCAAGGATTTGATGCTCAAGGCCATCGACAACGGCAAGCATGTGGTTACCGCCAACAAGGCGCTGCTGGCGCAGCACGGCAACGAGATTTTCGCGGCGGCACAAAAAAAGGGCGTGATGGTGGCGTTCGAAGCGGCAGTCGCCGGTGGTGTGCCTATCATCAAGTCGTTGCGCGAAGGGTTGGCGGCGAACCGCATCGAATGGATCGCCGGCATTATCAACGGCACATCCAACTTCATTCTGTCGGAAATGCGCGAAAAGGGCGCCAGCTTCGATGATGTGCTAAAGCAGGCGCAGAAGCTGGGTTATGCGGAAGCCGATCCGACATTCGATATCGAGGGTGTGGATGCCGCGCACAAACTCACTATCATGGCGGCCATCGGCTTTGGTATTCCGATGCAATTCTCGGCGGCGTACACCGAGGGCATTTCAAAACTCACGCGCGACGACATACGCTACGCCGAAGAACTCGGCTACCGCATCAAGCTGCTGGGCATCGCCAAGCGCAAGGCCAACGGTATTGAGTTGCGCGTGCATCCGACCCTGATTCCTACCAAACGCCTGATCGCCAACGTCGAAGGCGTGATGAATGCGATTCTGGTCAAGGGCGATGCCGTTGGTCAGACCATGTATTACGGCGCAGGGGCGGGTGCGGAGCCTACGGCCTCGGCTGTGGTGGCTGATCTGGTGGATGTTGCGCGCACCATGACAGCCGATCCGGAACATCGGGTGCCGCATCTCGCGTTCCAACCCGACCAGTTGTCCGATATTGCCATCCTGCCGATGGGTGAAGTCGAGACCTCGTATTACCTGCGCCTGCGCGTAGTGGACAAGCCGGGTGTGCTGGCGGATATCACGCGCATCCTCGCCGATCTCGGTATTTCAATAGATGCGATGGTGCAGAAAGAGCCGCACGAGGGCGAAGAGCAGACGGACATCATCATGCTGACGCACCGGACCATCGAGAAAAACGTCAATGCGGGGATCGCCAAAATCGAGGCGCTGCCGGTGGTGGCGGGCAAGGTTACGCGCATCCGTCTCGAAGAACTGGATAAGTAGTGCGTTACATCAGCACCCGCGGCGGCATGCCGCCGCGCTCTTTCCGTGAAATTCTGCTGGAAGGCCTGGCCACCGATGGCGGGCTGGCGCTGCCGGAGTCGTATCCGCGCTACGCGCCGACGGACCTCGCGCGGCTGCGCACACTCAACTATCGCGATCTGGCGTTCGATATTCTGTCGCGCTATATCGATGACATTTCTGCAACTGACCTCAAGCGGCTGATCGATAAAACTTACACCGCCAGTGTTTTCGGCAGCGAAGATATCACGCCGCTGCGGACGTTGGATACGCTGGAAGGCGGCCTGCACTTATTGCAACTGTCAAACGGACCGACACTGGCGTTCAAGGATATTGCGTTGCAATTGCTCGGCAATTTGTTCGAGTACGTATTGGCTGAGAACAAAGGCGAGCTCAATATTCTCGGCGCCACATCGGGCGATACCGGCTCGGCTGCCGAATACGCGATGCGCGGCAAGCGCGGCGTGCGCGTGTTCATGCTGTCGCCACTGGGCAAGATGAGCCGCTTTCAGACGGCGCAGATGTTCAGCCTCACCGATCCGAATATTTTCAATATCGCGATCAAAGGCGTTTTCGACGACTGCCAGGATATTGTCAAGCGGGTGTCAAACGATGAGTCATTCAAGACCCGTTATCACATCGGTACCGTGAACTCAATCAACTGGGCGCGCGTGGCAGCGCAGATCGTGTATTACTTCAAAGGCTATTTCGCGGCGACCAAAGCCGATACGGACGAGGTGTCGTTTGCTGTGCCGTCCGGGAATTTCGGCAACATTCTCGCGGGGCACATTGCGCGCATGATGGGACTGCCGATACGCCGGCTGATACTGGCGACGAACGAAAATAACGTGCTGGACGAGTTTTTCCGCACAGGGCGCTACCGGCCGCGCGCGTCTGCCGAAGTGCATCAGACGTCGAGCCCGTCGATGGATATTTCGAGAGCGTCGAACTTCGAGCGCTTCGTCTTTGATTTGACGGGCCGCGACAGCGCGCTGTTGCGCACCTTGTGGCAGGCGGTGGACGGCGGCAGCGAATTCAGGCTGGCGGACACGCCGCTGCACGAAAAAATTCGCGAGTTTGGTTTCGTTTCGGGTTCGAGCACGCACGCCAATCGCATCGCGACGATACGCGATATTTACCAGCGCTTTGGCGTGATGATCGACACGCACACCGCTGACGGCGTGAAAGTGGGGCTTGAGCACCGCGAAGCCGGTGTCCCGCTGATTTGTCTTGAGACCGCGCAGCCGGTGAAATTTGCCGACGTGATACGCGATGCACTGGGTCGTGAACCGGACTGTCCGGAGCGTTGTCGTGGCCTTGAACAGTTGCCACAGCGTGCGGAAGTGATGGATGCAGATACCGTTGCGGTCAAAGATTACATGGCGCAGCATTGTGCATGAAGCAGTGTGCATCTAAGCAGGTATAAAAATAGTTAATAAAAACAAATACTTACATTAACACATCAACCCAAAAGGAGAGTGCCATGCCGTTTTATCAGCTCGATGATCTGGAGAAGAAGAAATCCAGCGTTAATTCAAAAGTGGAAACCGGAGCCGTTCCCGGCGAATTCATGAAGTTCGGCATCGTGACCAAGCCGGAAGGTGAAGGGCCACCGTTGCACGAACATCCGAACGAAGAGCAGTTCAGCGTGGTGCTTTCCGGCCAGATGCACTTCGTGCTTGGCGACGAGGATCGCGTGGTGGGTCCCGGAACCCTCATCCACATCCCCCGCAATACGCGCCATCGTTCGCGCCCGGTGAATGGCCCCGCAACGTTTATCACGGTAAAGAGCCCCTGTGGCAACGGTGAACTCGCGCAAGACTACAACCTGCGCCCGGAAGCCAAAGAGATCGAGGCGCTTTATCCAGGGAAGGACCTTAAATGAGCAAACCCGTCTGTGTCATCCGGGTGAATGACGCCGAAGCCTACGCGCAAGCGCTTACGCGCATGGGTCTCGCCGACCGGTTCGAACTGCATACCCTGAAGGTCGATCAGCCGCTTCCTGATGATCTTGCCGCACGTGCCGACATACTGGTCGGCTGGCGGCCGGGAAACTATCTCAAACGCATGCCGAGACTGCGCTGGCTCCAGGCGATGACCGCTGGAGTCGATCCGTGGCTCGCAAGTCCGGATCTCAGTCCCGGGGTGACGCTATGCTGCGCCCGCGGTTCGCATCGCATATCGATGCCCGAGAATATCCTCGGCGCATTGTTTCACCTGACCAAGCCCTACATGCCGATTGCGCTCGATCAGCGGGAGAGCCGCTGGACCAAACGCCTCTCGGTGCCGCTCGCCGGCAAGACGCTCGGCATACTCGGGCTCGGGGCGATCGGGCAGGAGCTTGCGCGCAAAGCGGCGGCGCTCGAGATGCGCGTGATCGGCACCAAGCGCACGCCCGAACCGCTGGCGCACGTGGCGAAGGTCTATGCGCAGGAACAGACCGACGAGGTGCTGGGCGCATCGGACTTTGTATTGCTGCTGCTGCCCTCGACGTCCGAGACCGAAAATTTCATCAATGCGAAGCGTCTGCGCGCGATGAAGCCGACGGCGTGGCTGCTGAATTTCGCGCGCGGCGCGCTGATCGTCGATGCGGACCTGATCGCCGCGGTGCAAGCCAAGACCATCGCCGGCGCCGTGCTGGATGTGTTCCGCGAGGAACCGTTGCCGGCGGCGCATCCGTTCTGGAAGACCGAAGGCATCCTTGTGCTGCCGCATCTTGGTGGCGGACATCCTGAGCGCAGTGCAGCTGTTGCCGAGATCTTCGCCGACAACGCGCGGAGATTTCTCGCTGGCGAGCCACTCAATGCCGTGGTGGATCGGGCGCGAGGATATTAAGAGCGCATAACAAATTGGTTTAGCCCGCCGTTCATGGTTCGACAAGCTCACCACGAACGGCTCTAAAAATCACCGTTCGCCCTGAGCTTGTCGAAGGGTGAAGAGTCATTTTGTTAGGCACTCTTGGCGAGCCGAAGCGGGTACGTGTGTTGCTCACCCGATGATTTAACCTGGCCCAAAACGCATCGACAGGTCAACGGCCTTGATGTCCTTGGTCAGTGCGCCGATGGAAATGCGATCCACGCCGGTCTCCGCAATGGCACGCACATTGTCCAGCGTGATGCCGCCGGAGGCCTCGAGACTGGCGCGTCCGGCGGTGATGCTTACCGCTTCGCGCATCTGCGCTGTGCTCATGTTGTCGAGCAAAATCATTTCAGCGCCCGCAGCGAGCGCCTCGCGCAACTGATCCAGCGTTTCCACTTCGATTTGTATCCACACGCCGGGGGGCGCGAGTTTGCGCGCGGCGGTGAGCGTGGCGGTGACACTGCCAGTGGCGGCGATGTGGTTTTCCTTGATTAAAATGCCGTCGTAAAGTCCCATGCGGTGATTCATGCCGCCGCCGGTTTTGACGGCGTACTTTTCCGCAACGCGCAGGCCGGGCAGGGTCTTGCGCGTGTCGAGGATGGCGGCACGCGTGCCGCTGACCGCATCGACATGGCGGCGCGTTACCGTGGCCACCGCTGACAGCATTTGCAGAAAATTCAGCGCTGTGCGTTCGCCGGTGAGCAGCGCGCGTGCGGCGCCTGACAGCGTGCAAAGCGTGGTATCCGGCGCGACTGCTTGTCCTTCATTGACTTGCCACGCAATGGTCATGCCGGCATCCAGTTCGCGGAATACCGCGTCAAACCACGGCCGGCCGGCCACGATTGCGGCAGTGCGGCAGACGACGGTTGCGCGCGCAGTGGCGCTGGCAGGGGTCAGCAGCGCCGTCCAGTCGCAGGCACCCACGTCTTCAGCGAGGGCGGCGGCCACATTGCGCTTGATTTCGGATACGATATCCATGAATTGCTCTATATTCCGGTAGCAAACTAAAAAAATCAGGTTCGCCGAAGTAAAGACTATGCAATCAACGAACGCCGGGATTTGAACATCGCCTGCCATGCAGGCGGCAGGATGCCGGCGATTCTATCAGGGGAATGGGGGCGGGTATGGATGGCATGATGGGGGTAGTGTCCTACGGTATCGGCACGCTGATTGCTTTTAGTCTGATCGCGTGGCTGGTGATTGCGATTATTCAGGACGTTACGCAGAAAAAGCACACGGTGCTGCGCAACTATCCGGTGATCGGGCGGTTGCGTTTCTTTTTCGAGGATCTTGGCGAATATTTCCGGCAGTACTTTTTCGCCGGCGACCGCGACGAGATGCCGTTCAATCGCGCCACGCGCGGCTGGGTGTACAAGGAAGCCAAAAACGAAGGTGGCATCATCGGTTTCGGCTCGACCAATGATTTGCGCGAACCCGGCAATATCCTGTTTGTGAATCATCCCTATCCGGTGCTGGAGGACGACCGGCTGCCTACACCGTCGCTGATCATCGGCGAGGGTTACTGCGAAAAGCCGTTCGAAGCGCGCTCTGTTGTCAATGTGAGCGGCATGAGTTTTGGCGCGATCTCAGAGCCGGCAGTGCGTGCGCTGTCGATGGGCGCGGCGGAAGCCGGCTGCTGGATGGACACCGGCGAAGGCGGTCTTGCACCGCATCACCTTGAAGGCAAATGCGACATCATCATGCAGATGGGCACCGCCAAATATGGCATGCGCGATCACGATGGAAACTTTTCGCCGGAAAAGGTCAAGGAACTCGCCAAATCCGTCAAAGCGTTTGAAATCAAGCTTTCTCAAGGCGCCAAACCGGGCAAGGGCGGCGTGCTGCCCGGGGCGAAAGTGACCGAGGAAATCTCGCTGATCCGCGGTATCCCGGTCGGCGAAGATTCGATCAGTCCGAATCGTCATCGCGATATCGCCAACGTCAACGACTTGCTCGACAAAATTGCCTATATGCGCGAGTTGACCGGACGCCCGGTGGGCGTAAAAACCGCGATCGGCGGCTGGGAATTTACCAATGACCTGTGCGACGCAATTCTGCGGCGCGGCCGCGAATACGCGCCTGATTTTCTGGCGATTGACGGTGCGGAAGGCGGCAGCGGCGCGGCGCCGCAAACGCTGTTCGATCACATGGCGCTGCCGATTGCCGAAGCGCTGCCGCGCGTAGTCGATTCGTTGATACAGTCCGACCTGAAATCGCGCATCCGTGTCATTGCCGCGGGTAAATTGGTGACCTCGGCGCGCGCCTCCTGGGCATTGTGCGTGGGGGCGGATTTTATCAATACCGCGCGTGGTTTCATGTTCGCGCTGGGTTGCATACAAGCGCTGCGCTGCCATCAAAACACCTGCCCGACGGGCGTGACCACGCACAACAAACGCTTGCAGCGCGGACTGGTGGTCGAAGAAAAATACCTGCGCGTTGCCAACTACTGCAAAAACATGAACAAGGAAATCGACATGATCGCGCACTCGTGCGGCTTGCGTCAGGCGCGCGAATTCAAGCGCGAACATGTGCGTATCGTGCAAACCGCAAACCAGAGTATCGCGCTCAACATGCTGCATCCGTATCCAGCGGTGGGATCGCGCGGGCCGGCGCGGGCAGCGTAGCTTTTTGATGGAGGAAAATAATGAATGAAAACAAATACATAGTAAATACTTCGCGGCGGGATTTTCTGGCGCGTGCGGCGGCGGCGGGTGCCGCGATGTCGTCAACCGCTGCATTCGCGCAGGAGGCGGCAAAGCCGCCGGCGGAGCCGGCCGGAACGGTAGCCAATAACGCGGTGATGGCGGAAAAATTTTCCGGCATGCCCATGCACTCCGAACGGCCGCTGACGGGCAGTATCACCGCTGAATATCATCACTTTGCCGCCACGCCGAACGACCGCATGTTCGTGCGCAACAATCTGCTGACGCCGGATATCGATGCGTCGAAACACCGGCTGACGGTCAAGGGCCTGGTGGATCGTGAGATGACGTTTTCCCTTGATGAATTGAGAAAGAATTTCCAGCCAGTGCGTACCCAAGCCATGCTGGAATGCGCGGGCGCGGGCCGCACCGGATTTATTCCGCGTCCCAGCGGCACGCCTTGGCCGCCGACGGGCGGCATGGGCTGCCCGGTGTGGAACGGCGTGCGGCTGCGTGATGTGCTGCAAGCGGCCGGTGTCAAATCCAATGCGGCGCACGTGGCGGGGCAGGGCGGCGATTTCGGGGTGATAGCCACCGTCACGCCGGTGATTCGTTCGATTCCCATGGCGAAAGCGCTGGAGGAACATACGTTGATCGTGTTCGGCATGAACGACGGGCCGCTGCCCAAGGTTCATGGCTATCCGTTGCGCCTGCTGGTTCCCGGCTGGGCCGGTTCGGCGTCTACCAAATGGCTGCACACGCTGACCGTGCTGGATGCGCCGTTCAAGGGCACCTACATGGATACCAGTTACCGCATTCCGCGCAACGCGGTAAAACCGGGCGAAAAAATGCCGCCCAATGCAATGGTGACCGAGGGGTGGCCGGTGAAATCGATGATCACGTACCCGGTGCCGAATGCCGTATTCAAGATGGGCAGGCCGGTGTTGATCGAGGGACGGGCATGGGTGGGCGAAGGCGCGATAGAGCGTGTCGATGTGTCGTTCGACGAAGGCGTAACCTGGCAGCGGGCCGCGCTTAACAGCGGCGGCGACAAATACGCATGGCGTATATTCAGTTATGAGTATTCGCCGAAACACAGCGGCTACGTCACAGCGCTTGCGCGTGCAACCGATGGTCGCGGTAACACGCAACCGATTGTTGCGACCTGGAATCCGCTGGGCTATTTCTGGAACGGCATGCATCGCGTAGGTTTCATGGTCGAGGCGTGATGCGAGGCGTTGCGGTCGCAGGTGTCCTGGCGCTGGTTGCGGTCAGCGGTGTTGCTGTCGCGCCCGCGCAGGAGTCTGAGCCTTCCCGCACGCTGATGCCCGGCAAGGGCGTTGAAATCACCACGGCCCGTTGCGTGATCTGCCACGATGCCCAGCACATCACGCGCACCAAACTCTCGCGCGGCGAGTGGGAATTCAACATCAAAAACATGATCGAACGCGGTGCGCCGATAGCGCCCGCCGAGATTCCGCCGATACTCGAATACCTGGCGACCTACTACAACCGCGACAGCGCGCCGCCGGCTGCCGATGCATCGGCTCCAGCGGAGCCCGGCGATGCCGTCACGCGTCTGCTCACCGCCAATGCGTGCGTGGCCTGTCATCAGCTTGACAAGCGCATGGTGGGCCCGTCGTTCAGGGAAGTGGCGGCGAAATACGCCGGTGATGCCGCAGCGGCAGGCGCGCTCGCAAAAAAAATCAAGGAAGGCGGCGCAGGAAGCTGGGGCACCGTGCCCATGCCGCCGAACGCCGCCATTTCCGACGCTGATCTGACACAAGTGGTCGGCTGGATACTGCGGCAATAATGCGGCTTGCTGTTGAAGCGTCGATGCTTACTGCTTCCACATCAAAATACTGATGGCCGTCAGATTGACCGCATTCAGCCAGAACACCGGCGCCGCGCCCAACGCCGTGCCCAGCACGCCGCACACCATCGGGATTACGACGCGCGCCACATTGTTCGCAGTAAGACGCAGGCCCGTGACCTCGCCCGCGCGGCCCGCGGGCGAACGGTTATAGGCGATCATCATCGACAGCGGTTGTCCACAGCCGAGTCCCAGGCCGAGGCAAAATGCTATGGACAGCATGTAATATAAATTCGTGGACACGGGAAATGCCGCGAACGCGCATGCGGCGAACAGCATGCAGGCGAACATCACGCGCTCGCCGCGCCAGTGTTTGAGCAGTACGGGCATGGCAAAGCGCGTGATGAAGGCAGCAAAAGCATAAACGCCCAGCAGTACGCCGATCAGCGTCGCGGAAAAGTTGAGTGTATGCGCATACACCGGAAGGTAGAACGCGAACAAATCCCAGGCCGCGACGATCAGGCCGCTGATGATCACGACACTGCGCACTTGCGGCAAACGCAACAGCGCCAGCGCGCTGCGATTTTCCTCGGTGTTCTTATTGCCGTTAATGAAGTTAAAGCTTTTGACCAGCAGCAGCCCGATGACCGGCGGCACGGTAAACAATGCCAGCATCAGAAACGCATTTGCATGTCCGAAATAATCAATCGCGAGTCCCGCCGAGACCGGGCCGACAAACGTCGATATCGAGTAGCCTATGGATAACAAGCTGAAATTTCTCGCGCGATCCTCAGGCGAGCCAAAGCCGCCGGTGAGCGTCTGGATGGACACGTTGAAGAATACAAAGCCCGCGCCGGCCACTACCGCGGTGGCGAACAGTGCGCTCATGCCGTTCGAAAAAAAGCTTACCAGCATGCCCGCGCACATGACCGCCGCACCGCCGAGCAATGGCCACCGCGTGCCTTTGCTATCGACCAGACGTCCGGAATAAATACCCAGCATCAGCGGTACCGCGGCATACAGCGCGGCGAGCACGCCGATGGTGACCTGGCTTGCGCCGAGATGCAGCGCGTACAGCGATACCACGATCTTGCTGCCGAGATAACAGGCGTGAACAGCGATGCTGAAGGCGACGATGAGATACACGGGATGGAGGATACCGTAATGCAATGTGTTGCCGCGCGCCGACTGGCGGCTGCGCATCTCACATCCTGAACCTCCGATCGCGTAGAGCCGCTCTGCTATACTCAAATTGAAACATTATTCGACGCGCGGATCATGCACTACAGCGAAGCCTACAACATCGACGACCTGCATCGTATCGCGCGCAGCCGTCTGCCGAAGGTCTGCTATGAATTCATGGCTGAAGGCACTGAGGACAACGTGGCTTTGCGCAACAATCGCGAAGTGTTCGAGCGTATCCGCCTGCAGCCGCGCATGCTGGTCGGCGTGTCCAAACGCACGCAGCAGGTGACCATTCACGGCAAGACTTTCAAATCGCCGTTCGGCATCGCGCCTACGGGTGCGGCGGGACTGTATGGTTTCGATGCTGATGTGGCGCTCGCGCGCGTGGCGGCGAAGGCTGGCGTGCCGTTTGTGTTGTCCACGGCGTCGTTTGTGCCGCTGGAGCGCATTACCCGAGAAGTGCCCGACGGCACTAACTGGTTCCAGCTTTACATGGCCAAGGAGCATGAGGGCGCGGAGAAACTGATCCTGCGCGCGCGCGATGCGGGATACGAAGCGCTGGTGGTCACCACCGATATACCGGTGAGTGCTGCGCGCGAATACAACAAGCGCAACGGCTTTGAAGTGCCGTTCAAAATGCGCTTCGGCAGCATGATCGACGGCGCCATGCATCCGCGCTGGATGTTCGGCGTATTTCTGCGCACTTTGCTCGATTCGGGCGTGCCGCGCCTGCAGAATGTGGATTCCAACGTCGGCGGTCGCATCGTCTCAAAAAGTCTCTCGGATTTTCGTCTGCAGCGCGATGCGTTGAACTGGAGTGATATGGAATGGGTGCGCTCGATCTGGCCGCGCAAGCTTTATATCAAGGGCATCATGACGGCTGCGGACGCGCGCGAGGCCGAACGCATCGGTGCAGATGGCATATTCGTGTCCAATCATGGCGGTCGCCAGCTCGACGGCGCGGTGTCGCCGATGGAAGTGCTGCCGGAAATTGTTGCGGCAGTCGGTGGCCGGTTGGCCATCATGACCGACAGCGGTTTTCGCCGCGGTACCGACATCGTCAAGGCATTGGCACTGGGTGCGAACATGGTATTTCTGGGGCGCGCCACGTTGTTTGGCATCGCCGCCGGTGGAGAGGCGGGTGCATCGCGCGCGCTGGAGTTGCTGCGCGGCGAAGTGGATCGCACGATGGGACAACTGGGTGTGAACAGCGTGCATGAAATTTCGCGCGAGCATCTGGTGCTTGACAAAACAATGTTCGCCAAGAATTAAGTATTTGTTTTTAAAGGATAATTATGAAACAACTCAGACTCCCTGCCGTGTTCATGCGCGGCGGCACCAGCAACGCCGTGGTTTTTCATGCCAAAGATTTGCCGCGCGATCGCGCGCAATGGGACGAAATTTTTCTCGCGGCCATCGGCAGCCCCGATCCGTACGGTCGCCAACTCGACGGCATGGGCGGTGGCGTGTCGTCGGTGTCAAAGGTGTGCGTGGTCGGGCCATCCAGCCGGCCCGACGCCGACATCGACTACACCTTCGCGCAGGTGCAGGTGAAAAAGGCTGAAGTCGATTACAGCGCCAATTGCGGCAACATGTCGTCGGCGATGGGGCCGTTTGCGGTGGACGAGGGCCTTTTCAAGGTGGCGGGTGCGGAAGCCGTGGTGCGCATTCATAACACCAACACCAAAAAGATTATTCAGGCGCGCTTCAACATGGACGAAGGCCTGTCCGAGGTCGATGGCGACCTGGCGATCCCGGGCGTATCGGGCACAGGTTCGCCGGTGCGTCTGGAGTTTCTGCAGCCGGGCGGCGCCACTACCGGCAAGCTGCTGCCGACCGGAAACGTGACCGATGTGCTGGAGGTGCCCGGTGTTGGCAAACTCACCGTGTCGATGGTCGATGCGGCCAATGCGACCGTGTTTGTGCGGGCGGCCGATCTGGGACTTAAAGGAACAGAAATGCCCGACGTGCTGGAAAACAACGCCGGGATCATGAAAAAACTCGGCGCGATACGCGTGGCCGCATCGGTGGCGATGGGCATCGCCAGAAACCCCGAAGAGGCGGCGAAGAAATCCGCCGTGCCTTTCGTCGGCTTTGTGTCGGAAGCGCAGGACGCAATGCTGCTCACCGGAGAAACCATCCAAGCCGCGGACATTGATTTGACCGCACGCATGCTGTCGAACGGCCAGCCGCATCGCGCACTACCGCTGACGGTGTCGCTATGCACGGCGGTCGCTGCGCGTATCGAAGGATCGGTGGTGCATCAGGCCACGCGCGCCACTGGCGATCGCAATGCGCCGATACGTATCGGCATGCCGTCGGGCATCTTGACCGTGGCGGCAGACGTGCAAATGAAGGACGGCCTATGGCACGCCGAGCAGGGCGCGTTTTATCGCACGCAGCGGCGCTTGTTCGAGGGCTATGTGTATGTGCGTGCAGCGCTGGTGCCGGGGTTGGTGGCAGCGACGCGGGGTAAACTCAAAGCGGCCTGAGGTTGCGGCGGATTTACACCGTGCAATCCACGACGACGGTGCCGCGCTTCGCCTGAGACTCCACCGCTTCATGCGCCTCACCCGTGCGCGCGAGCGGATACACGGCTGAAACCGTATGCTGCATGCCGCCTTGTTTCAGCCATTGCACGATGTCCGATTGCGCGCGCTTGCGCGCAGCGTGCGGTGCGCCGTTGAGCAGCACGCCGTGCACGGACAGGTTCTTGCGCATGAGATCGGGTGCGGTGATGGCAGGCGTGACGTTGCCTTTGGTCGCATAGTAGGCGATGGAGCCGTTGGCGGCGAGCAAGGGCAAGGTCGTGGCGAGATTGCCGCCGAAATCGACATCCACCACGTGATGCACGCCGGCGTTGGCAGTGAATTCGCGTACCCGCGCGATCACGTCTTCGTTACGGTAGTTGACGGTGAAATCAGCGCCTGCCGCCATTGTGTGCGCGGCCTTGTCGGGTGAACTTACCGTTGCGATGACGCGTGCGCCGAAACGCTTGGCCCACTGCACGGTGTAGTGGCCGACTGCGCCGGCGCCGCCGGTGACGAGCACGGTTTTACCTTTGAGATCGCCACTGGTGTTGCCAAACAAGGTAACGCAGCGGTGCGCGGTCATGCAGGGAATACCGAGGCAGGCGCCTTCGTTGAAGCTGGTGTTTTCCGGCAGCTCGGATACCAGATCGACATTGAGTGCGATGTACTCGGCGGCAGTGCCCAGCAAACGTCCGCCGCGCTGTCCGTTGTAAAGCCACACGCGGCGATTGAGCCATGACGCATCCACACCGGCACCGACTTCATCGACGATGCCTGCGCCGTCGCTGTTGGGAATAATGAGCGGGCCTTCCATCGCATAAGTGCGGCCCACAGTGCGATTGCTGTCGGCGGGGTTGACGCTGGATGCGTGCAAGCGCACGCGCACTTCACTGGCGCCTGCATGGGGTGTGGGTTGCTCGCCGAATTGCATCACTTCGGTGGGTTTGCCCTGGCGGGTGTACCAAACGGCTTTCATGCTTACTCCACGCGCATGCCGGCGGCTTTGACCACTTTGCCCCACTTGACGATTTCCGTGCGCAGATGCTCGGCAAAGGCTTCCGGATTTTTGTCCACCAGTTCCGCGCCCAGGGCAGTGAAACGGTCGCGCACGTCGGCTTCGCGCACGCCGCGCCGGACTTCGCTGTATAGGCGCTGCACGATATCGCGGGGCGTGCCTGTGGGCGCAAGCAGGCCGTACCATGCGCCGAGTTCATAACCCTTCAAGCCTGATTCAGACAGCGTCGGAACATCGGGTGCGCTGGGCTGACGTTCGAGCGTGGTGACGGCTATCGGACGCAGTCGCTTGGCGCGTATCGCGGTAAGTCCCGTCGAAAGACTGTCGAACAGCATCGATACCTGTCCGCCGATGGTGTCGGTCTGCGCGGGAGCCATGCCTTTGTACGGGATGTGCGTGAGCTTCACGCCCAGCATCATATTGAAGAGTTCGCCAGCCAGATGCCCCGCCGTACCGTTACCCGCCGAGGCGTAGATCAGACTCGATGGTTGTTTTTTGGCGAGGGCCAGCAATTCCTGCACGTTGCGCGCCGGCACTGACGGATGCACGACGAGGATGTGCCCCACCGACGCATACATGATGACAGGCGCGAAGTCGCGCATCAGGTCATAGGGCAGCTTGGTGTAGAGGCTGGGATTTACCGCAATCGAAAACGAAGGCAGCATCAGTGTATAGCCATCGGGCAGCGATTTAGCAACGATATCCGCGCCGATGTTGCCGCTGGCGCCGGGGCGCGCGTCCACGATGACGGGTTGTCCCCACGCGGCAGTGAGCTTCTGGCCGATCAGGCGCGCGTAGATGTCGGTGGGTCCGCCGGGCGCGAAGCCTACGACGATGCGTATGGGTTTTACGGGATACTGCTGGGCCTGCGCGACGATCGGCGCAAACAGGCAGGCAACAAGCCACAGGCTTCTACAACGCATCATCTGTTCCCGGCATTTCTTGCGTGGATAAAAAGTGATTGCAGCGAACAGCAAGTGTAGCATTGCGCCATGATCAGGCGGCTGCGCGGCACAATCAGGATTGCGCCCTGCTGGCTTGTGCGCAATGGGTGCAGGCGAGTTGCGCTAACGCGCATGGGTGAGTCACGGATTGCTACTGCGCGTCCGCAAATAAAAAGCCGGCTTGCGCCGGCTTTGTGTCGAAGCTGAATAAACCTTAGCGAATAATTGCCGAAGGCGGTGGCGGTGCCGAACCCGGCGGTGGCGGCGCGCCGTAATACGGTTGTTGCGGCGGGGGCGAGTACGTCGGCGCGGGCGCCTGATCCGTGTAGTAAGGTTGTTGCGGCGCAGGTTGCGCTGGCGCCTGTACCTGGCGCGATTGCGCCATGCCACCGGGCACCGGCACGCGATGGCCCTTGGCATACATGCACTGCACGTATCCGTTGTCGTAGCGGCGCTGTACGATGTAGCCCGACTGATCGCCCGCCGCGGCGCCAGCCAGCGCGCCCATCAACAGTCCCACGCCTGCGCCGGCGGCGGCGCCATGCGAACCGCCGCCGATAGCCGCGCCCGCTACCGCGCCGATCGCGGTGCCAACGACGGCGCTTTTCACTGCGCTATTTTCCTGCGACTCGGTCGGCGTTGCACCCGAGGTCTGCAACGCAAACTGGCGGCACGAGGCATCGTCCACGCGGAACTGATCAAAATCCTTGCCGCTGCCCGGCAATGCCATGCGGCTGGGGCCGGTGGGGATGGTGGTGCAGCCCGCGACGCCCAGCGCCAAAAAGGCCAGCACAGGGATCATTTTACGGTTCATCTGTTTCACCTGAATTTAACGGGGCGCATGCGGAATCACCTGCTGCCACGGCGTCGCGCAATTTTGCACGTGCGGATAGTACGTCTGCGTGTCCTGACAGAAGTACCAGTACGGTTGCTGCGTCTGTGCTTGCGGCGCAGGCGCGGTGGCGCCGGGCGGTTGCTGTTCCACATACACGACCGGCTGCTCGCGCACGACGACCGGACGGTAATAGTAGGGGTCATGGTAATAAGGGCGCGAATAGTATCCCCACGGTGCCAACAGCAAGGGCGCACCGATATAGACGCCCACGCGGGCGCCATGATGGTGGTGGCGATGGCGCTGCGCTTCGGCGTGCGTTGCGGCAAAAGCCAGCGCGCCAAAGACACCGAGGCCGGCTAACAGCGTGGACAAGAATCGTTTCATGGCTAACCTCTGATTTCCGTTACTCCAATAACGCACGATGATAGGCGTACGGCTGACACTCCGTGCATCGTTTTTGTTACAAAATGTAACATATTGTTTTTAAAGAAAAATTTGTCATGTGATAATGGTGTTCGAGGGCGCGGCTTGATCCGGGTGCGCCGCCCGTGACACAGTGCGTCCCGAATTAAAAAGAGAATAAAAGGAAGCCCATGAATCCCGTAGACAACGCCAGCAGCGCCATTGTTCACGACAAGCCGGTCGCCAGCCGTCCCGGCGAAACCTTTTGGGGCAGTGACGCGGTCGCCATGATGCTGCGCGAACTTGGCATGCCGTATATCGCGCTGGTGCCCGGCGCGAGTTATCGCGGCCTGCATGACAGCATCGTCAATCTGCTCGGCAACCGCGCGCCGCAAATGGTGCTGTGCGTGCATGAAGAAACGGCAGTGGCGATTGCGCACGGCTACGCCAAAGTCACCGACAAAATGATGGCAAGCGGGCTGCACGCCAACATCGGCCTGATGCGCGCCACCATGTCGATTTACAACGCGTGGTGCGATCGCGCGCAGATACTGCTATTGGGCGCAACCGGGCCGTGGGATGCCACCCAGCGCCGGCCGTGGATCGACTGGATCCACACCACCAGCGATCAGGGCGGGCTCATCCGCAACTTCACCAAGTGGGACAACCAGCCGGGTTCGGCGGGGGCCGCGACGGAGGCTTTGCTGCGCGCATCACAAATCGCGCAGACCGCGCCCAGGGGGCCGGTGTATATCAATCTCGAAGTGGCGATGCAGGAAGGCAAACTCGGGCCGATGCCGGATTTGCCCGATCCCGCGCGCAACGCGCCGCCGCAGTCGCCACAACCGTCGGCGGAGTTGGTGGCGGCAGCCGCGACATTGCTGTCGAACGCGAAAAATCCGGTGATCCTGATGGGACGCTGCTCGCGCAGCGTAGCCGGCTGGAAAGCGCGCATTGCTCTCGCTGAAAAACTCAACGCACCAGTGATCACCAACATCAAGCTTGCGGCGGCGTTTCCGACCGATCACCCGTTGCATGCTGCGCCGCCGGGTTCCTATCTCACGGACGAGGGACGCACGCTGGTGCGCGAGGCCGATGTGGTGCTGTCGCTCGATTACCTCGATCTTGCGGGCACGCTGAAGCAGGCCTATGGTACCAATGGCGACAAACCGATCCGCGCGAAAGTGATTCAGGTGTCGTGCGATGCGCACAGTCATCGCGGCGGCGGCGCCGATCATTTCGGGTTGCCGCCAATGGATGTGTACATGATGTGCGAAACCGACGCGGCAGTGCCGTTGCTGCTCGACGCGGTGAAGGCGCGCGCGACACCTGCAAAAATTCCCGCCGCACCCGCATTGCCTGTACCGCCTGATGCGGTGTCACTGCGTGGCGTGGGTCTTGCATTGGAGCAGGCAACGAAAGGCGTCGATGTTTGCTACACGCGTTTTCCGCTCGGCTGGAACGGCGCGTATACGCATTTCCGTCATCCGCTCGATTACATCGGCCACGACGGTGGGGCGGGCGTGGGTTCCGGACCGGGCATGACGGTAGGCGCTGCGCTGGCGTTGAAAGGCAGCGGACGCATTCCCATTGGCCTGCTCGGAGACGGCGATTTTCTGATGGGCAACACGGCGATATGGACGGCCGCGCATTACCAGATACCGTGTTTAATCATCGTGTGTAACAACCGCTCGTTCTACAACGATGAGCGCCATCAGGGCCGCATGGCCGCGAATCGCGGACGCCCCGAAGAAAACCGCTGGATCGGCCAGCGCATCGACGATCCGCCGGTGGACATCGCAGCGATGGCACGCTCGCAGGGCGCGGTTGGCATCGGTCCGGTTGAAAAACCGCAAGACGTGTTGCCGGCGGCGCAGCAAGGCCTTGCCGCCGTGCGCGACGGCAAGGCGTGCGTGATCGATATGCGGGTGTTGCCGGGGTATGACACTCGCTCATAAAATGTGTTTAAAAACAAATAGTTACTGGAATTTATTATGAGTGCAAGCCGTTTCATGCGAGCGTTGTTGTGCAGGCTGGCGATGGTGTTGGCATCGTTGACGATCATCTCAACTCACGCGCACGCACAGGCTGAAGCCGACGAAGCCGAGGAGGACGCGCCCGCTGCCGAAAAGATACCAGCCAACCTGTCGCCGGCGGCGCGCGAAGAGCGTCTTGCGGCGATACGCAAACAACTCAGTGCATCACGTTCTGTCGGTGACCGCGGCGAGAACTTGCGCCTGTTGCGTGAACAAGAACAACTTTCCAAAGGAATGGCCAACT
>JAKFYK010000014.1 GCA_021730905.1 Betaproteobacteria bacterium
ACCGGGATTGACCTTCAATGAAGCGCTTCATCAGGGATACCTCGCAAGGCTGAGATCACAAGACGTTTGATGTGCGCTATCGTGAAATGTTCCATACCATTGCAGGCTGTGTTTTCACACAGCCTCGGTCGAAAACGGTCTTCGCACTGTACGATTCAGCTTCAGTCCATGAGCCATGCAGCCTTACTGGTATCCGAGGGCGAAGTATGTCACCATCCCGCCCCCTGCAATTCCCCTGAGCACTTCATGCAAACCGAAACCTTCATCCCCGGCAAAGACGCCGCGCTCGAATCGACCATCGCCACCATGCAGCAGAAGCTGGGTGCACGCGGCTTTCATCTGGATGAATCGTCGTGGCTGAATCCGGTGGAGTCGATCTGGTCGGTGCATGTGCGCGATCATGAATGTCCGATGCTGTTTGCCAATGGCAAAGGCGCGACCAAGCTGGCGGCGCGCGCGAGTGCGCTGGGTGAGTTTTTTGAGCGGCTGAACACGCATTATTTCTGGACGCATTTCCATCTGGGGGCAACGCGGGCGAATCGTCCGTTCGTTCACTATCCGCAGGAGCGTTGGTTTGCGCCGACGAAAAACGGCAAATGGCCCAAGGCATTGCTCAATCCCGAACTGCACAAGTTTTACAACCCGGACGGCGACATCGAGGATCAGGTTTTGGTGGACCTGAATTCCGGCAACGTCGAGCGCGGCATCTGCGCGCTGCCGTACACGCGCCTGCGCGATGGCGCGCAGACGTGGATACCGGTCAACATCATCGGCAACCTGTATGTGAGCAACGGCATGGCGGCGGGCAACACGATGATGGAGGCACGCAGTCAGGCTTTGTCGGAAATTTTCGAGCGCAATATCAAGAACCGCATCATCAGTGAGGGCCTGTGCCTGCCCGAGGTGCCGGACGAGGTGATTGCGCGCTATCCGGGCATCGCGGCCGGCATCAAGGGTTTGCGCGAGGCGGGCTTTGGCATACTGGTGCGCGATGCATCGCTGGGCGGGCGCTATCCGGTGATGAACGTGACGCTGCTGCACCCGAAAGACCAGGGTGTATTTGCCAGCTTTGGCGCGCATCCGCGTTTTGAGGTAGCGCTGGAGCGTGCGCTCACCGAATTGCTGCAGGGCCGCGCACTGGATTCTCTCGAAAACTTTCCCGAGCCGGGCTTCGACATGGATGAAATCACCATGGCATCTAACCTGGAAATTCACTTCGTCGATTCCAGCGGTGTGATCAGCTGGAATTTTCTGGGCGACAAACCGGATTTCCCGTTTGCCGATTGGAACTTCGGCACCACTACGGCGGAAGACTACGCGTGGCTGTGCAACTGCATCAAGGAAGAAGGCAAAGATATTTACGTCGCGGATTTCACGGAGCAGGGCGCTTACAGTTGCCGTATTCTGGTGCCGGGTATGTCGGAGATTTATCCGGTGGAAGATCTGGCGTGGGAAAACAACAGCGTCGGCAACCAGATTCGTCCGATGCTGGTGAAACTGCCCGCGTTAAGCGATGCCGAGTCGAAAGCCTTGCTCGACGATTTGCAAACCCTGAACCTGAATGACGAAAGACCGCTGTGGGAAATTCTCGGTCTCGCGATTCCGGTGGATACGGTGTGGAAAGAATTGCGTATCGGCGAACTCAAAACCCTGCTGGCGCTGGCCATTGGTGACGAAGAGGCGACACGCGAAGGCTGCGACTGGATACATCATTTTCAGGAAATGAAACCGGCGCGCCGGCTGGTGTATCGCTGCATTGAAAGCCTGATGAATCTGGAAAAAGTAGCTGATTACAGGTGCTCACTGGATTTGCTCTACGGCAAGGAAACCGTGCGTCAGGCGCAGGCTTTGCTCGATCGCAGCGAGCGCTTCTTCGGTCTGGAAACACTGGGCGTGGATATGGAAGGCAGCGCCATGCACCAAACACTGCTGGCGGCCTACGACAAGTTGTTCGCAGTGGCTGCCTGAATTAAGTCTTTGCCTGTCAGGCCCGATTTTCGATATTCTCGCTGCAGGGCCGTGATGGCATGAAGGCGTCGTGCTATCGTACCTGTGGTGCCCCTTGGCGCCGATGAATGCTTACACACACCAGGAATGGAGACTGACTATGGGTAACCGCGACAGACAACGCAGAGAAACGAAGAAGCCAAAGCAACCGCCGAAACCTAAACCGGCCGTTAGCGCGTAGAGATTCCGGGATTCCACTTTCATGACATTCGAGGCGATTTCCCTTTGACTACCGATACCCCCGAATCCGTCCGCAAGGCGCTGATCGACGCCTTGCTTCTCAAACTTCCGGGCGTCAGTGCCAGAAAAATAAACGGCCTTGACGCCTATTTCGTCAGCGACAAGATGTTTGCCTGCATTAGTGGCGGCGGTATCGGACTGCGTTTTTCTGCTGCCGTCGCGACGGAACTGCATTTCTCAAAGGACAACGTTGTGCCGTTTCAGCCGCGCGGGTTGCCGGCTACGCGAGAATGGATACAGATCGACCGTGCCGACGCAGCCGATTACGAAAAGGATCTCGAACTGTTTCAGGCATCGATCGAATTCGTGAAAGCCGCGCGCACGCGTTAGGCTGGTGGCGAGTCCACGCAGGGAAGGGCTGCGTTGCTTTTTCATGCTCAACGACCATAGCCGATGCTGATCTACATCCACGGATTCAACAGCGCGCCTGGCTCATTCAAGGCGCGGCTGGTCGGCGAGCGCATGCGCGCGCTGGGGCGCGAGAGCGACTATGTCGTGCCGGCGTTGCCGCATCGTCCGGCCGAAGCGATGGCGTTGTTGCGCGATCTTGTTGAACGCCATCCCGGTGCGGCGCTGATCGGCAGTTCGCTGGGCGGCTTTTATGCGACGTGGCTCGCCGAGCGCTATGAACATTCGGCGTTGCGCGTGGTGCTGGTGAATCCTGCCGTGCGGCCTTACAAACTATTGAGCGGCACTCTCGGCCCGCAGAAGAATCTGTATACCGGCGCTGAATACGAACTCACCGCGCAACACATCGATGAGCTGAAGGCATTGGAAGTTGCAGCCATCACGCCCGGGCGCTACCTGCTGCTCACGCGCACCGGTGATGAAGTGCTCGACTACCGGCTTGCCGTCGAAAAGTATCGCGGCGCGCGGCAACTGGTGATACCCGGTGGCGATCACAGCTTCGGCGATTTTGGCGCGTATCTCGACACCGTGCTCGCGTTTGCGGGAATCCTGTAGCGGGTGGAGAATCGACGGATGCCTGCGATCCGTGACGATGAACGCTGAACCACAACCGGCACTGTTGCAAGCCGAAGAAGCCGCCGCGCGCATGCTCGCGCTGGCGGAGACGTTCGTGCGCGAGACGCGGCCCGGACGCGCGCTGCGAGTGACACTCGACAGTTCGCTGGAACGCGATCTGGGTATCGACAGTCTGGGGCGGGCGGAACTGTTGTTGCGTGCGGAGCGGGCGTTCGCCGTCGCGCTGCCGGAACGCGCGTTGAACGAGGCCGACACGCCGCGTGATCTGTTGCGCTTTGTGCTGGGCGCGCACGGACCACTTGCCGCAACTGTGCGCGCAGTGCAGGTGCTGGCGGTGCGCGGTGATCAGGGCGTGCCATCGGAGGCGCGCACGCTGCTTGAGATGATCGACTGGCATCTTGAGCGTCATCCCGATCAGTTGCAGATTCATCTCTACGGCGAAGACGATACCGCGGAAGACATCAGCTACGCCACGCTCGCCGCTGGTGCATCGACGGTGGCGGCCGAACTCGCCGGGCGCGGGTTGGTGCCCGGCCAGACGGTGGCGATCATGCTGCCCACCAGCCGCGACTATTTCTTCAGCTTCCTCGGCATCCTGATGGCGGGCGGCATACCGGTGCCGATTTATCCGCCAGTGCGGCTGGCGCAACTCGAAGATCATATGCATCGCCACGCCGGCATTCTGTCCAACGCGCAGGCGGCCATGCTCATCACTGTGCCGCAAGCGAAGGGCGTGGCGCTGCTGCTGCGCTCGCAAGTGCCCAGCTTGCGTCACGTGCTGACGGCGGCTGATTTTGCCAATGGTGCATCTGCAGTGCGTTTTGATCTGCGCCCGCATATCGGCGCCGAGGACATCGCGTTCATCCAATATACCTCGGGCTCGACCGGAAACCCGAAGGGCGTCGCGCTCACCCACGCCAACCTGCTTGCCAATCTGCGCGCGATGGGCGAAGCGGTGCGCGTGCAGCCGGATGATGTGTTCGTGAGCTGGCTGCCGCTGTACCACGACATGGGGTTGATCGGCGCATGGTTGGCGGGGCTGTATTTTGGCTTTCCGTCGGTGATCATGTCGCCGCTGGCATTTCTCGCGCGCCCGCAGCGCTGGCTGTGGGCGATGCATCGCCATCGCGGCACGTTGTCGGCGGCGCCGAACTTCGCGTACGAACTGTGCGTGCGCAAGATTGCCGACGCAGATATCGAAGGGGTTGATCTTTCTTCATGGCGTTACGCCTTCAACGGCGCGGAGCCGGTAAGCCCGGATACTATCGCCACGTTTCGTGATCGTTTCGCGAAGTTCGGCTTGAATCCGCAGGCGATAGCGCCGTGTTACGGTTTGGCGGAATGTTCGGTGGGACTGGCGTTTCCGCCGCCCAATCGCGCGCCGATCGTTGATGTCGTGCAGCGCGAGCCGTTCACGCGATCGGCGCGCGCGGTTCCTGCCGCGCCGGAGGATGAAAATACGCTGCGCTTCGTTGCTTGCGGCCTGCCGCTTGCCGGCCATCCGACGCGGGTGGTTGATGCCGCCGGCATCGAGCTTGGCGAGCGCCACGAGGGACGCCTCCAGTTCAAAGGGCCGTCGGCCACGCGCGGCTACTATCGCAATCCCGAGCAGACCGCGAAGCTGTTTGACGGCGATTGGCTTGACACCGGCGACTACGCGTACTTCGCGAATGGCGAACTGTATCTCACGGGGCGCGTCAAGGATCTGATCATACGCGGCGGACGCAATATCTATCCGTACGATCTCGAACAGGCCGTGGGCGATATCCCCGGCATACGCAAGGGCTGTGTCGCGGTATTCGGCAGTGCCGATGCGGCTTCGGGCACCGAGCGCATTATCGTGCTTGCCGAAACGCGCGAAACGGACGCCGTGCGGCGCGAGGCGTTACAGCGCGCGGTGAACGATGCCGCGGTGGCGGTGATCGGCCTGCCGGCGGATGAGGTGGTGCTGGCGCCGCCGTACACGGTGCTCAAAACGTCCAGCGGCAAAATTCGCCGCGCCGCGAGCCGCGAGTTTTATGAGCACGGCGGACAGGCGTCACGCCCGCAGCCGGTGTGGATGCAGGTCACGCGGCTGGCGTGGCAAGCGGCGTGGCCGGAAGCGAAGCGCCGCTTGCGCGCGCTGTGGGACGTGTTTTACGGGTTGTATGCGCTGGCGTGGTTCGGACTGCTGATGCCATTCACCTGGATGATGGTCGCGTTGCTGCGCCGTCCGGCGATTAACCGTCCGTTCATTGCCATCATGGCGCGGATTTTCACACGGCTGATCGGCGTCGCGCCAACGGTCGAAGGCCGCGAAAACATACCGCAGGGCACCTGCGTATTCGCGATGAATCACACCAGCTATCTTGACGGCATCATGCTGTGTGCCGCGTTGCCGCTGCGCTATCCGCATGTGTTCGCCGCCAAGCGCGAATTCATCGGGCACTGGTTTCCGCGTTTGTTTTTGAACGGCATCGGCGCGGCCTATGTAGAACGCACTGATCCCAAACTGGGCGTCGAGGGCATCGATCAATTCCTGCGCGCGTTGCGCAAAGGCGACACGCCGGTGTTTTTCCCGGAAGGCACGTTTGACCGGCGCACCGGATTGAAACCGTTTCGCACCGGCGCCTTCGCGGTCGCGGCGCAAGCCGGCGTGCCGGTGGTGCCGGTGGCGATCCGTGGCGCGCGCGCGGTGTTGCGTGATCAGGTTTGGCTGCCGCGCTACGGCGCGGTAACGTTGCGTTTTTCCGCGCCGGTGCATCCCGCCGGTGGCGAGTGGGGGGATATGGTGAAGCTGCGCGATGCTGTGCGCGAGCCGATTCAGCGTTACTGCGGTGAGCCGGACATTGGTTGAAAAGTCTTCAAACCATGCAGTGGATGGCGTAGCATAGCGTCTCTTTTTCGGTTTTAATCACATCGCAAGGAGGAGATAAATAATGTTTAAAAACAAACACTTACAATATATCATTAGTGTCGTGTTTGCGCTGGTGTTGTTGATGCCCGGATTCGCATCGGCACAGAAATGGTCGCGTGCTGCGCCGTTTCCCGAAGCGTCCGAGGAGGTTTACGGCGTCAGCGCGGGCGGCAAGCTGTATGTGTTCGGCGGCCTTGCGCCAGCGTGGACGCCCAAAGGCCTGGTCTACGAATACGATCCTGCGGCCGATCAATGGACCAAGAAAAAGAATATGCCGTTGTTGAGCCACCATCTTGCGGTAGTAGAGTTCAAAGGCAAGATCTACGTATTCGGAGGGTTCGTAAAGCCGGAGAAGGGTCCCACCGCGTGGCAGCCGATTGATAACGCGTGGGAGTACGATCCCGCAAACGATACATGGAAGGCGCTTGCGCCTTTGCCATCGAAGCGCGGCTCCACAGTTGCTGCGGTAGTCAACGGCAAAATCTACGTGATAGGCGGTGCCGGCAATTTTCCCGGTTCCAAGGATACGTCGATTCATCCGGCACGCCCGCACCGGGCGGTCGGTACCAATGAAGTGTACGATCCGGCGACCAACACATGGGAGACCAAAGCGCCGATGCCCACGGCGCGCAATCACGCAGCCATCGGCGCAGTGAATAACAAGATTTACATTCTGGGCGGGCGTGTCGGCAATGGATTCATTACCAGGGCGAGCAACACGGATATCGTCGAAATGTACGACCCCGCGATTGATCAATGGGGTCCGCTCCTGGCACCAATGCCGACGCCGCGCAGCGCCGTGGCCTGGGGCGTGAATCGCGGCAAGATCTACGTGGTGGGGGGCGAGGTGCGCAATCCGGTGTTATCGGCGACTTACCGCGTGGTTGAAGCGTACGATGCGGCGGCCAACCGCTGGTCGGCGCTTCCGCCCATGGAATTTTCCCGGCATGGCAGCGCGGCGGATTTTATAGGCAACAAGTTGTACGTGGTAAGTGGAAACGTGCAGTCGGGTGGCGGTCCCTCCACGCATATCGAAACCGACGTAAATGAGGTGCTTGATCTCGACGCGAAGTAACGACAAGTAGCAAGGGGTATAATCACAGTGCGGCCCGCAGTCTGACTTGCGGGCCGCGTTTTTTTGCCCGTGCGGATACCCGATCGAAAGCAATGAACGTATTTTACGAAGAAGACGGCGGTTTCAAGGTCGGCGCGATCCTTGCTGACAACGACACGTCGCTGCAAATCGAAGCGCCGCACGGCAAACGTTCGAAGGTGAAGGCATCGGCGGTGCTGCTGCGCTTTGAGCGCCCCGCGTTGGGAGACTTCATGAATGAGGCGCAGCGCGCCGCGGACGAAATCGATATTGATTTTCTGTGGCAGTGCTGCGGCGAGCCGGAGTTTGAAACCGCGGCACTGGCGCGCGAGTATTTCGGGCATGAGCCGAGTGCGCTGGAGTCCGCGGCGGCGTTGCTGCGGCTGCACGGCGCGCCGATGTATTTTTACAAAAAGGGTCGTGGCCGCTATAAAGCTGCGCCCGAAGCCGCGCTCAAAGCCGCGCTGGCGGGCATGGAGCGGCGCAGGCAGCAGGCCGAGCAGAAACAGCACTATGTCGATGAATTGTTCGCGGGACGCATGCCCGAGGCGTTGGTGCCGCAACTGAAAACGCTGTTCTACAAGCCTGACAAGAACAGCATCGAGTACAAGGCGCTTGAAGAAGCCGGCGCGGCGTTGCATCTATCGATGGCGCGACTGGTTGAACGTTGCGGCGCGCTGCCCTCGACCCATGACTATCACCTGGACCGTTTTCTGTTCGAGTATTTTCCGCATGGCGCGGCAAATGCCGTACCGGTATCTCGGGCAGCGTACGATGATTTGCCGCTGTCCGATGCGGTTGCCTACAGCATCGATGATGCGGCCACCACGGAAATCGACGATGCATTCTCAGTTACGCCGCGCGCGGTGGGCGGTGTGCGCATCGGCATTCATATCGCCGCGCCCGCATTGGGCGTGACACCCGGCACGGACGCCGATGCGGTGGCACGCGAGCGGCTGTCCACCGTCTATCATCCGGCAGGAAAAATCACCATGTTGCCGGATGCGCTGATCGGCGCTTACACGCTGGCGGCAGGGTGTGACTGTCCTGCACTGTCGCTGTATGTCGATGTAAATTCGACGGGTGAGATTGCGGCCACCGAGACGCGCGTGGAGCGGGTGCGCGTCGTGGCGAATCTGCGCCACGATGCGCTGGAGCCGGTGTTTAACGACGCGGCGCTTGCCAGCGGTGTGATCGATCATCCGCAGGGCGCGGAACTCAAGGCGCTATGGGAGTTCGCGCGCCACCTTGCGAAAGCGCGGCGCGGCGACGGCCCGGAATCGCAGCAGCGCGCCGAGTACACGTTCAAAGTGGAAAACGACCGCGTGCAAATCGGCCGTCGCGTTCGCGGTTCGGCGGTCGACACGCTGGTGTCGGAGTTGATGATTCATGTGAACAGCACCTGGGGCCGCGAACTGGCCGACAAAAAGATGGCAGCGATTTATCGCGTGCAGAGCGCGGGCAAGGTGCGCATGAGCACCGTACCCGCCGCGCACGAGGGATTGGGCGTGGCGCAATATCTTTGGGCGAGTTCGCCGCTGCGGCGCTACGTGGATCTCATCAATCAGCGGCAGTTGATTGCCGCTACGCGCGGTGAATCGCCGCCGTACCAGGCGCGCGACGAAGCGCTGCTTGCCGCGATGCGCGATTTCGAGCTGGCTTACGACGCTTACGCCGAGTTTCAGCGCAACATGGAACGCTACTGGTGCCTGCGCTGGCTCACCCAGGAAGCGCGCGCCAGCGTGACCGCCACGGTGATCCGCGAGAATCTGGTGCGTTTCGATGAACTGCCACTGGTGGTGCGTGTGCCGTCACTACCTGAGTTGCCTGCCGATGCCGTTGTCGAACTTGCGATTTCCGGGATCGACCTGCTGGAATTGACGCTGCATTGCGAGTTTCAACGCCGTATGGATAGTGCTTACTAACCACAGAATGGTTAAAGGCTGTTTTTGTGCTTTTACTTGAAAATAGTGATCTAACTATAAGTAAATAAACAAATTTTCTTGCCAAAACCAGGCCTTTCGCTACAATATCTTCTGATATGAGCGCCGTGCCTGCTCCCAAGGTTGTTCCCTTCTCGCGCCGCGCGAAGCGTGCGCATCAGGCCGTACGCAAAAGCGCCATTTCACAACTGGATGCCCGCGTCGCGCAGCTTGAAAACATCATCGCCACGCTCGACCGGCGTATCGCGCACGGCAGTTTCAACCGGCGTTTTCAGATTTCACTGGCGGCGTCGATCCTGCTGCATATCGTGGTGATCGCATTTGTGACGTTCACCTTGCCCGACAAATCCAACATGATGAACAACCAGCCGATGGAAGTCGTGCTGGTCAACGCCAAAAGCCCGTCAAAGCCGACCCGAGCCGACGTCAAGGCGCAACATAATCTCGATGGCGGCGGCAACACCGACGCGGACCGCCGCGCGAAAAGTCCATTGCCGGTACTGCGCAATGATCCGCACGCGAGCGATGTCGCCATCGCCCAAAAACGCGTCGAGCAGTTGGAGCAGGAAGTGCGCAGGATGATGACGCAGGCGAAATCCACGGCCGAGGTCGTGTCCGCGCAGCCGCAGACCACGCCGCAGGCGCAACCGCAGCCCAATGTGCCGCCGTCGGTCAGCGAGGCCGACGTGCAGCGCAGCCTGAATCTTCAGCGGCTGGAAGCGGCGATAGCCAAGCAGTGGGAAGCCTATCAAAAGCGCCCGCGGCGACAGTTCGTGGGCGCGCGCGCCGAAGAGTACCGGTTCGCGCGCTATGTCGAAGACTGGCGCGTGAAGATCGAGCGCATCGGTGAACTGAACTATCCGCAGGCCGCGCGCGACCAGAAAATTTACGGCAGCCTGCTGTTGTCGGTATCGATCAAGTCCGACGGCTCCATCGATAAAGTTGAGCTTCGGCGCTCCTCAGGCCACAAATTGCTGGATGAGGCGGCAATCAAGATCGTCAAACTGGCAGCACCCTACGCACCGTTTCCGGCGGATATCGCCAAAGACACCGATATCATCGACATCAGCCGCACCTGGCGTTTCACCAACACCGACCGGCTGCAAACCGAGTAGGGATTCGGTAGTCGCGCGCGCCGCGCAAACGTTCTGGCGTACTGCACTACAATTCGCGCATGACAGATTCCTATGCCGTCATCGGCAATCCGGTAGCGCACAGCAAATCGCCTCAAATACACGCTGAGTTCGCCAGGCAGACAGCACAAGATATTGTTTATACGGCAATTTTTTGTGAGATAGACGCGTTCCAGGCTACCGTCGCGCGGTTTCGTGAAGCGGGCGGCAAGGGCGTGAATGTCACGCTGCCGTTCAAGCACGAAGCGTGGAATATCGTTAATCACCTCGACAGGCGTGCGATAGATGCCAATGCGGTGAACACCATCGAATTTAAAGACGGGCAAATGGCGGGATACAACACCGATGGCATAGGACTGGTGCGCGACATCAAGGACAACCTGCAATGTTTCATCAAAGGCAGGCGGATACTACTGATGGGCGCGGGAGGCGCAGCTTATGGCGTCTTGAATCCATTACTCGAAGAGCAGCCCGAGCACGTCGTCATCGTCAATCGTACGTTGGAAAAAGCTCAGCAGCTGACCGCGCATTTTGAAAAAAATGGGGGCGTAGCCACAGGCAGCATATCAGCCCGTCCTTATGGCAGTCTCGGCGGCGAGCGATTCGACATTGTCATCAATGCCACCTCCGCCGGACTTGTCGGCGCGATGCCGGCGCTGCCCAATGACATGTTTGCGCCCGGCGCCCTTGCCTACGACATGGTGTATGGAACAACCACGCCGTTCATGCAGTTCGCGCAAGCACATGGCGCGAAAGTCGCTGACGGACTCGGCATGCTGGTGGAACAAGCGGCCGAGTCTTTTTACATCTGGCGCAAGGTACGTCCGCAAACCGCACTGGTGATTACGCTGCTGCGCGGCGCTGCCGGTTGATTCGTTGATCCCGTGACGCAGCTCCTGCGCTGGACTGGACGCTTCATTCTGCTCGCGGTCGCGGTATTGATCGCGCTGCAGTTGTGGTTCCTGGCGCATGTCGCGTACTGGGTCAAATTCAATCCCTCCTCGACGGCTTTTATGCGCGGGCGCATGGAAATTCTTCGCGAAGAGGATGCCAAGGCCAAGTTGCGGCATCAATGGGTGCCCTACCAGAAAATTTCGGTGCACCTGAAGCGTTCGGTGATTGCTGCCGAGGATTCCACTTTTCTCGAACACCGCGGCTTCGACTGGGACGGCATCAAGGTCGCGTGGGAACGCAACAAACGCGAAGGCGACATCGTTGCCGGCGGTTCTACCATCAGCCAGCAGCTCGCGAAAAACCTTTTTTCCTCCGGCAAGCGCACCTGGTGGCGCAAAGGGCAGGAAGCGGTGGTCACGGTGATGCTCGAAGCGTTGATGTCCAAGCAGCGCATCCTTGAAATCTATCTCAACGTGATCGAGTGGGGCGACGGCGTGTTCGGCGCCGAGGCCGCGGCGCGGTATCACTTTGGGGGAACGGCGGCGGGCCTTTCCCCCGAGCAGGCGGCGCGGCTGGCGGCAATGGTACCGAGTCCGCGACGTTACGGACCGGGTGCCAACACGACGTATTTGCGGCAACGCACAGCCATTATCCATGCACGCGCGTACATGGTCAAAGTGCCGTGACTGCGCTACGCGGGCAGCGGTAAGGCAACCACTTCCGCCATGGGATCGGCCACGCCATAGCGCTTGTTCACGTCGCGCATGACCGACGCCATGGCGCATTCCGGGTCATGGGTAAAGAATAAACGCACGCCGCGCGCGAGCTTGTCGTCAAGAAAGCGGCTTTTTTCGTCGATTAGCAATTCGGGATAACGGTCGTAACCCATCGTTACCGGTGCATGCACCCACGGGCGGCCCGGAATCAGATCGGCGCAAAACACCACGCCGCCCCGGTTATTTTCCGCACTGATCGTCGCCAGCAACAAGCCCGGCGTATGGCCGTGGCTGTACTCGAATCGCACCTGCGGTCCCAGCGTCGGCGAACTTTCGCCATCGACGATTTCCAGCCGGCCGGAAGCTTCGAGCAGGGCTGGCAGTTCCGGGATAAAAGACGCGCGGTCACGCGCATGGGGTTTCAGCGCGCGCTGCCAGCATTCGCGGCCGACGAGGTATTTTGCGTTGGGAAATAGCAACGCCGGCGGTTCTCCCTTCGTCCACGGTGCAAGCAATCCACCGGCGTGATCGAAATGAAGATGCGACAACACCACTACATCAATGTCCTCGTGCGCGAATCCGGCTTTGGCCAGTGAGGCAAGCAGCACATGCTCGTCTTCGACTACGCCGTATCGTTCCTTGAGTTTGGGTTCGAAGAAAGCGCCAATGCCGGTTTCGAACAACACGCGTTTGCCGTTGATACCCGTGGCGAGCAAAGCGCGGCACGCCAGCGGCACGCGATTCTCGGCGTCGGGCGCGATCCAGCGCGACCACAGCGCGCGCGGCGCGTTGCCGAACATGGCTCCGCCATCGAGCTTTTGCGAATTGCCGAGGATCGACCACAGCTGAATCATCAATACACCTTGACCTTGGACTTGCGCTGACTTCAAGTCATGCGCGAATGTTGTGTGAATATAACTATATGTTTTTATTGAGTTTTATTTTTCAGCATCTGCGGCATAATATGTTCGATATTTTAACCGGAGCACATTATGCAGCGCAGACAATTTGTGCGCGCGCTCGGTACGTTGAGCGGCGCGGGCCTGGCAGGCCCGGCGTTCGATCTTCTTGCGCAACGCACGCCCGACGTGATTTTCGTGCCTACCGGATTCGACGTCGTCACGCAAATGCTGAAGCTCGCCGAGGTGACCAGCAAGGATATCGTGTATGACCTTGGCTGCGGCGACGGGCGTTTCGTGGTCACGGCGGCGCGGCAATTCGGCGCGCGTGGCGTCGGAATCGACATCGATCCGCAGCGCATACAAGAAGCACATGAACTGGCCAAGCGCACCGGCGCCGACAAACAAGTGCGTTTTATCGTGGGCGATTTGTTCGAGACCGATATCAGCGAAGCCACTGTGGTGACGTTGTATCTGCTGACGCGGCTCAATCTCAAGTTGCGCCCGAAACTGATGAAGGAACTCCAACCGGGCACGCGCATCGTGTCGCACGCATTCGACATGGGCGACTGGAAGCCGGAGAAAACGGAATCTGCGGGCTCATCGACGATTTATCTGTGGCGCATCCCGCCGCGTTCGTGACCTTCATGATACGTAGTTGGATAGCGGCGGCCGTTGCCTTGATCGCGGGATGTGCCGTGCAGGGCAGCGATGTCCGTTATCAAATGACCGGGGGCGAAATAAGACTACCGCTCGCGACCGGAACACCCGACGCCGAGCGCGGGCGCAAACTGCTGGTGAGCCGCGACAGCAATTGCATCCTTTGTCACGCAGCGCCCGAGACGGGAGAGCGCTTTTTCGGCAATCTGGCTCCGCCGCTGTCGGGCGTGGGCAAGCGGCTCAACGCGGCGCAGATGCGCGCGCGCATCGTGGACCCACTCTATTTCAATCCGCAATCGATCATGCCGGCCTATTACCGTATCGAGGGATTGAACCGCGTCGCGGAAACTTATCGCGGAAAACCGGTTCTTAACGCAGAGCAGATTGAAGATGTGATAGCCTATTTGTTGACCCTCCAATGAATAATCGCGACAAAAACGCCGACCGGCGCAAAAGTAACGCCACCCGACGGTGTGTGCTGAAAAGTATCGCGGGCGGCGCGTTGTTGCCATTGGTGTCGCCGGTCTTTGCGCAGCTGCCGCCTACAACGCGGCCGCCCCTGGACGTGCTGGTGCCGGTACTGAAAGACATCACACGTGGCGCACTGGTGCGCGAAAGCCGGGTCAAGCTGGAAATTCCGCATCTGGCCGAAAACGGCCACCTGGTGCCGCTTACCGTCTCGGTGGAAAGTCCGATGACAGCCGCTGATCACGTGCGCACGCTGTATCTGTTATCCGAAAAGAATCCGCGTCCGGTGATCGCGAAAATCGGCATGGCGCCCGGCAATGGGCGTGCCGCACTGACGACGCGCATACGGCTTGCGGGCGCGCAATATGTGGTGGCGGTCGCGCAAATGTCGGATGGCTCATTCTGGGGCGCAGCGGCGGATGTGATCGTGACTGAAACCGCGTGTCTGGATGCGTCGGATATCACGTGAGCCCGCCTTGAAATGAGCATCGCCAGAATCCTCGTGCCGTCGCAAGCCAAGCGCGGTGAAGTGGTTGAAATCCGCATCGCGATTCAGCATCCGATGGAGACCGGATTTCGCATGGACAACAACGGCAGAGCGATACCCAAAAACACCATCAGCAACCTGGTGTGCCGCTACAACGGCGCCGAAGTATTCCGCGCGGAAATGGGATCGGGCATCGCCGCCAATCCGTATCTGCAGTTTTATATCGTTGCGCAGGACAGCGGCAACGTAGAGTTTGCGTGGGCGGACGATGCAGGCGAAAAAGGCTCGGCGAGCTCGGCGATTCAGGTAACGGCGTAACCAGTAACGGCGTGAACGAGTGAACAGGTGAACGAGTGAAAAGCGCGAACCGCGCGAAACGATGGGTCTACCCGTTCACTCGTTCACTGGTTCAATCGTTCACCATCGCTTTGCTGCTACTGGCGGGACTGGGTTCTACGCGCGCAGCCGAACTCGCAACGCGCCCCAATCCGCTTAAATCCGGCATCGAATTTGTCAGTGATGAAATTCGCGCTTTGCAGCAGGATGATTTTTCCAGTCCGGCGATGTTGTGGGCAACGCGCGGTGAAAAGCTGTGGAACGAAGCGGCGGGCGCCAGCGGAAAGTCGTGCGCGAGCTGCCATCAGGATGCGCGCGCCAGCATGAAAGGCGTATCGGCGAACTATCCCAAGGTTGATCCCGGCACGGCGCGGCTGACTAACCTTGAAGGCCGCATCAATCAATGCCGCGCGCAAAACCAGCAGGCCGAGCCGCTGCGTTATGAATCGGAGGAGTTGCTGGCATTGACGGCCTATGTCGGCAACCAGTCGCGCGGCCTGCCGGTGAAGGTGGCGATCGACACGCAAAACCGCCGCAACTTCGAACGCGGCAAGGATATTTTTTACACGCGCATGGGGCAGATCAATCTCGCCTGCACCCATTGCCATGACCGCAATTTTGGACGCAAACTGTTGAACGACACCATCAGCCAGGGTCACGGCAATCCGTATCCGGCGTACCGCCTCGAATGGCAAACCGTTGGCTCTTTGCACCGGCGCCTGCGCGCGTGTTTTTTTGGCGTGCGTGCTGAACTGCCGCCGGCGGGGTCGCAGGACTTGCTGGATCTCGAGCTCTTTCTCGCATGGCGTTCGCAGGGACTAAAAGTGGAGACCCCCGGTGTGCGGCGGTAGTTGGATAGTGAGGGCGCTTTTAGTGCTGGCGGCCACCACGGGCGTTGCTCATGCCGCACCGTATCCGGAAAAGCCGCTACGCTTTGTGGTCGCTTTCGCGGCGGGCGGCAGCATTGATCTGCTGGCACGCTTGTTCGCGCAGAAACTCACGGACAGCCTGGGCCAGCAGGTGGTGGTCGACAATCGCCCCGGTGCGGGCGGCAACCTGAGCGCCGAGATTACTGCGCGCTCGGCGCCGGACGGCTATACGGTTTATATTTGCGCGCCGTCGCTGGTGGTGAATGCCGCGCTCTATTCCAGGATCGCCTATGACCCGATCCGCGATTTTGCGCCGGTGACACTGCTGGCCTCGGTGCAAAACGCGCTGGTGGCCTATCCCGGATTTGCCGCGAAATCGGTGAAGGAACTGATTGCGCTGGCGAAATCGACACCAGGCCAGATCAACTATGCATCCACCGGCAGCGGCAGTTCCGGGCATCTGGTCATGGAAATGTTCCGTTCGCAGGCGGGCATCACACTGACCCACGTGCCGTATAAAACCATCGGTCAGACCACAGCCGATCTCATCGGCGGTCAGGTGTCGCTGTGGTTTCCAACGATTCCCGGCGCGCTGCCGCACATCAAGGCCGGGCGCATGCGCGCGCTGGCGGTTGCGGGCGCTCGGCGCTCGCCGGCGCTGACGGAAATTCCCACGGTGGCGGAAGCAGCCGCGCTGCCGGGTTTCGATGCAACCACGTGGTACGCGATACTCACGCCGGCGGGCACGCCGAAGGAAATCACCGCGAAGCTCAATACGGAATTCTTACGCGCGCTCCGCGCCGCTGATGTGCAGTCGCGGCTGGCCGCGCAAGGCGTCGAATCCATCGGCAGCACGCCGGAACAACTCACCGCGCATCTGCGCAGCGAGTTGCCGAAGTGGGCGAAAGTAGTCAAAGACGCTGGCGTGCGAGTGGATTAAAATATAAATAAAAACAAATACTTACATGAATTTAATCGGCCTTGATGCCCGCCTCACGGATCACGCCCACCATCACCTGCTGGCCCCACGCATTGGTGAGATGGTTGCTATCCTGCGTGCCAGCACGTCGGTGGAGCCACCGGCGGTGAAAGGCACGATGATGCGTAGCGGGCCTGGGGTAAACGGCGGCTGTTGCCATCGTGGTGGCTCCACGCAAGGCGAGCGAGGCGCCAGCGAAAATGGCGACGCGGTTATCCTCCCATCACGGCATAACCCGACGGCGTACCGAGCACCGTCGTGCGTTCCATGTGGCGGCGCTGCGTTTCATCGAAATCGCCGAGCGCCTGATGCATGGTGCAGCGGTTATCCCATACCACGATGTCGTTCTTGCGCCACTGCTGGCGGTAGACGAACTCGGGTTTCGTTGCATGTGCATTCAGATACTGAATCAGCGGCTGGCTTTCTTCTTCGGTCATGCCGTCGAAGCGTTTTACCTTTTCGCCCAGATACAGCGCCTTCTTTCCGGTTTCTGGGTGCACGCGTACCAGCGGCTGCGCCATCGGCGGATTGAGTTTGAGCGACAGCTCACGGCGTGTCTCGCCGGTGGGCGCATGGTTGATTTTGCGCGTGCCGGACAGATGAATGCCGTGCAGATCAGCGATCAATTTTTTCATGCCGTCGGAGAGGGCTTCGTAGGCCATGGTCATGTTGGCGAACAGCGTGTCGCCGCCGACTTCCGGTACCGTCCAGCTTTTCAGCAGCGAACCGAGCGAGGGCACTGGCGTGAACGACATATCGGAGTGCCACTGGCGTCCGGTATAACGCGAGTTCGACGGCGTGCCGTCGGCGTTGGGTTCATTGGTGACCAGCAGCAGTTCCGGGTATTGCGGATGGCGGTCCAGCGGCAGCGCATCGTGCTTGTCCAGTTCGCCGAAGCGGCGGCTGAATTCGATATGCTGCTCGCGCGTGATGTCCTGATTGCGAAACAGCAGGATGCCGTGATCGAGAAACGCCTTGTAGATTTCGCCGAACGAGGCTTCGCTCATCGGCGCCGAGACGTCGATGTCGCACACCTCCGCGCCCAGCGCGTAGGAGAGCTTGCGTAGTTTCAGCGCCATGGCCTGCTCCTGATTACGCTACTGTTGTTTGACCAGACCCAGCTCGGTCATGGCTGCTCGCCGCGCCGCGAGTTCCTCGTCCAGCCACTTGCGAAATTCGGCCGAGCCTTTGAATTCGATGATCCACTGATTCTTCTCGGCGTACTGTTTGAACTCCTCGCTTTGCGCGGTTTTGCGTAGGATGTCTTCCCAGTATGCGATCTGCGCCGGCGTGATGCCCTTGGGCCCCATGACTCCTTTCCACGAACCTGCGCTCGAAAAGCCGAGTTCCTGCCACGTCGGCACCGAAGCCAAAGCACCGCCTAACCGCTTGGTTGAACTGACCGCGAGGCCGCGCATCTTGCCGGAGGTGATATGCGGCACGCTGGTGGAAACCGAAGTCACCAGCAGATCAGCATGGCCGCCCAGCACCGCGGTCACCGTCTCGCCGCCGCCCTTGAACGCCGGCATGCGCACGCCTTTCAATGTAACGCCGGCCTTCAGCAGCGGGATGCCGATGGATACGCGATGCCCGCTGCTAGTGAGTGCGATGGAGAGCGCGCTGGAATCCTTGCGCAGAGCCTCGACCACGTCGCGCCCGGTTTTCAGCGGAGAATCCGCGCGCGTCACCGCGATCATCGGTTCGGTGATGAGGTGCGCAATCGGCGTCACGTCGTGCTGCGAGAGTTGCGAGCGCCCGTCGATCTGGTTCACCAGCAGCGGGGTGGACATGAGCCCCAGCGTGTGCGCGTCGCCCGCGCGCTGCGCCACGTAGGTGTAGGCGACGCTGTGCTCGCCGCCGCTGCGATTGACGACGTTGCTCGGCACCGGCAGCAGGTTGAGTTCGCTCCACACCTTGTGGATGGTGCGGCCCGCGATATCGTTCGAGCCGCCGGGTGAGGCGGGGAGCACCAGTTCGACATTGCGCTCGGGTTTCCAGCCCTGCGCCAGTGCGGCGTTGCCAACCAACGTCAGTGCCATCAGTGCCTTCAGTGGCAGCAGTGCAAGCAGTTTGCCGTTTTTCATCTGTTCTCCTTGAGATAGGTTCTAGTCACGAAACAAGACGGAAGCGATGCACACGCCGGCCCCAGTTTGTTTCGGCCACATAAAGATTGCCGCGCGAGTCGACAGCCAGGCTGTGGCCGTGCGTGAAGTCGCCGAGTTGATGTCCGGGCCGGCCGAAGCTCGACAGGATTTCTCCGCTCGCATGATCGAGTACGTGCACCTGCTCGTTGCGGCCATTCATCACGTACAGATATTTCTGTTCGCGGTCCGGCGAGAAGGCGGTCCACCAGGCGGTGCCGCGCTTGTCCGGCAGCGCCGGCGTGCCGGTGCGCACCCAAATGTTGCGCTTGAAGTTACCCATCTTGTCGAACACCTGCACGCGGTCGCCCTGGCGGTCACCCACATACACAAGACCCTGCCTGCTGATGTCGACGCTATGCACGACTTCGGCGAACACACCGCCGACGCCGGCTTCCATTTCTTCCGGCGTTGCCTGCCGTCCCCACTGGCGCAAAAATTTTCCATTTTTGTCGAATACGACGATGCGCCGGTTGCCGTAGCCGTCGGCAAAATACACGTCTCCGTTGTCGGGGTCGCACGCGATGCCCGCCGGCTTGTTGAGCCTGTCATGCGCGGCATTGGCGCCCGGCCCGCGCTTGCCGCCGTCGGCGGTGTCGAACACGCCCTTGGTGCCGATTTGCAGCAGCAGCTTTCCGTCGTACGTGTACTTCTGCACCATGCCGTCGCCGTTGGCGCTGATCCACACGTTGTTGTCGAGATCGACGGCGCAACTGTGCGGCGTGGACGGCATCACGTTCCAGTCGCCCCAAGCATGGATCATGTTGCCCGCCGGATCGAAAATCATCACCGGCGGCGCCTGGATGCAGGTTTCGCGTTCCTCGTCGGTGATATTGCCGCGGTTAACGATCAGGATATTGTCACGCTGATCGACATAAACACAGGGCAACTGTCCGGTGATCCAGCCTGCGGGGAGAGGTTTGGGCCATGAAGTATCGAATTCGAACCGCGGTGCACCGCTCATGCTGCTCCTCCCTTTATCGAAATTTGTTTGCGTGCCTGCTTTCAGCAATTACTTTCGTGAATAGTCGATAAACCCGTCGCGATTGGGCATTTTCACCTGCGGTAGTGTCTGCGCGTTCATCACTGCCGATTCGGGCACGATGCCGTTGAGGAACAACACGTACGCGGTTACCGCATAGACTTCTTCATTGGTCAACGACTGTGGTGCGGTGGTGGGCATGGCGCGCCGCGTGTAATCGAACAGCGTGGTTGCGTATGGCCAGTAGCTGCCGACGGTGCGCATCGGTTTTCCCGACGCCAGCGAGCCGATGCCGCCGACCAGCGGATCCGCCGGTTTGCCCGCGCCTTTGGGGCCGTGGCAGATCTGGCATTTGACTTCATATACTTTTTGCCCTTGCGCCACGTTGCCGCTGCCCGCGGGCAGTCCCGCGCCGCTCGGCGGGATGCTGATGTCCATCGCGGCAAGCATCGCGGCGGAGGGTGTGGCACCGAGGTTGGGTCCGCGCGTGGGTGCAGTGCTGATTGTGCTCTCCGGCGTTGATGCACAGGCCGCGATCAATGCTGCGGTAGCCAGAACGGAAAGACCGCCAGTGATTTGTTTATGCATGAACATTGCTGATGCTCCCGTCGGCGGCAACACCCCAAGTCTGGATGTAATGATTGTGGTAGTTCATGCCGGGCACATACTGCGACGTAAAGGCCGTGCGCGTCGGCTGCACATTGCCTTTTTCGTCGATGGCGCGGCTTTGTAGCGTGGCTGCCGTTCCATTCCACTCCCACGGCAAGCGAAAGCGCGTGAAGCTCTTGGAATAGATCGGCCCCTGCAACTGCGCATCGCGCCAGCTTGCACCGCCATCGGCGGAAACTTCCACTTTCGCGATGCGCCCCGCGCCCGACCATGCGATACCGCTGATTTCATACAGGCCGTGGCGGTCGAGTTTGTGGCCGAACGACGGAAAGGTGATGATCGACTTCACCCCCAGTTCAAACGTGAACTGGCGCGCCTTGCCGTCGGGTTGCAAGTCCGAATACTTGGAGGTCTCGTCCTTGGTGTGCGTGGGGCCATCGGTGAGCTTGATGCGGCGCAGCCATTTCACGCTCATGTTGCCTTCCCAGCCGGGCAGCAGCAAACGCATCGGATAACCCTGCTCGGGGCGCACGCGCTCGCCGTTCTGATACAGCGCGACCATCGCGTCGTCCATCGCCTTGGCCAGCGGCACGCTGCGGCTCATCGCGGCGGCGTCCGCGCCCTCGGCGAGTATCCAACTCGCGCCAGACGCAATGCCCGCCTCGTTGAGCAGCAGCGACAGCGGCACGCCGGTCCATTCACTGACCGATGCCAGGCCATGAATCGCGCCCGCTGTGACCTGTAGCGGCTTGGCTTGCGCGTTGGCGCCGCTGTTGCCCGCACATTCAACGAAATGCACGCGGCTGATCATCGGATAACGCGACAGCGCTTCGAGATTGAACACCAGCGGGCGATTCACCATGCCGTGGATCAGCAGTTCATGTTTCGCCGGATCGATATCCGGCACGCCGTTGTGATGGCGCTCGAAATGCAGGCCGCTGGGCGTGATCGTGCCCTCAAGTGACTGATGCGGCGTGCGCGACGCACCTGCACCCGGCGTGACCTTGGCATAACCCGAGGCGGACGGGCGGCGCACCGATTCCTCGAATTTCGACGGCGTGCCGTACGCGCGCATCGGCGTGCCCATGGTTTTCATCCATGGCGGCACTTCCTGCGCGGCCGCATTGGCGGCCATGCCGCCGGCCGCCAGCGTGCCCGCGACCGACGCGCTGCGCGTCAGAAATCGCCGGCGTTTTGCGTTTGCCAGTGTGACAGCTGCTTCACGTTTCGCAACGAGTTCCTGCGATGTTCTTTTCGTGTTCATGGTCAGCCTCCCAGTAGACCGGTCGAGATTACACCGAAGATGCAACGCTGCAAAGCGCAGTGCTCAAACAAAAATCCCGGCACTCGCCGGGATTTTTATATTTAAAAACAAATACTTATCTGAGGCTCGCGTTAATGCGCTCCAGCGCCACCGACCCCGGACACAGCTCGCTTGCACCAAGCTGATTGAGCGGCGTTTCCACGGTGTTCAGGTGCTCGTGCAGGTCGACGGCGTTGGGATCGATGTAGAGCAGTCCCGTCACCACTTCGCCTTTCGCCGCGCGCTCCTGCACGTAGTTCATCGCTTTCACGCGGTTGGTGGGATCGTGATCGGCGGAGAGTTTATGCAGGCGCAGCGTCGAGCCGTCGTGCTGCGCGACATTAACCGTTTCACCCGGTGCGTAGTCCGCGGTAATTTCTTCGCGGCCTTCGATAAAGTCAAGACGGTTCACCGCTTCGTTGTGCTGGCGCACGTATTCGTAGCTCTTGGTCGAGCCGGCATGATTGTTGAACGCCACGCAAGGCGACACCACGTCGATGAACGCCGCGCCCTGATGCTCGATCGCGCCCTTGATCAGCGGCACCAGTTGTTTTTTGTCGCCCGAGAAACTGCGCGCGACATAGGTGGCGCCCAGCAACAACGCCATGCCAATCATGTCGAGCGGCTCGTCGGTGTTGGCGATGCCGCGCTTGGACTTGGAACCTTTGTCGGCGGTGGCGGAGAACTGACCCTTGGTCAATCCGTAAACGCCGTTGTTTTCGACGATGTAAACCATGTTGATGCCGCGGCGCATGGCGTGCGCGAACTGGCCGATGCCGATGGACGCCGAGTCGCCGTCGCCGGAAACACCGAGGTAAATCAATTCGCGGTTGGCGAGGTTGGCGCCGGTCAGCACCGACGGCATGCGCCCGTGCACGCTGTTGAAGCCGTGTGAATTGCCGAGAAAATAATCCGGCGTTTTCGACGAGCAGCCGATGCCGGAGAGCTTGGCCACGCGGTGCGGCTGGATGTCGAGTTCCCAGCACGCCTGCACAATGGCGGCGCTGATCGAATCATGCCCGCAGCCGGCGCACAGCGTCGAAATCTTGCCTTCGTAATCGCGGCGCGTGTAGCCGACCGCGTTCTTGGTGAGCGCTGGGTGATGCAGTTTGGGTTTGGCGAGATAAGTCATGATGCGGCCTTCTTCAGTGGCACCACGGTGTGAGCCGCGGCATGCCTGGAAATTTGTTCAACAATGAAGCGCGCGGTGATCGGCGTGCCGTCGTAATGCAATATCGAAATCAGGCGCGCGAGGTTGATCTTGTTTTCGTTGACCAGCATCGATTTCAGTTGCGCGTCGCGGTTTTGCTCGATCACGAATACCCACGGATGCGCGGCGACGAAGTCGTTGATCTCGTCCGCGAACGGGAAGCCGCGCACTCTGAGTGCATTGACGTGGATGCCATTCTCGGCGAGCACCGCCAGCGCTTCCTGCATCGCCGGGCTGGTGGAGCCGAAGAAAATTGCGCCGAAGCGCGCCGGTTTTTCCGCCGGGTACAGCAGCGGCGCCGGCACCAGCTTTTTGGCGGTCTCGAATTTGCGCAGCAGGCGCTGCACGTTGTCCACGTAGTCGGGGCCGGTTTCGCTGTAGCGCGCGTAACGGTCCTTGGTGGTGCCGCGCGTGAAATACGCGCCGTGCGTGGGATGCGTGCCGGGATAGGTGCGGTAGGCAATGCCGTCGCCGTCGACGTCGAGGTAACGGCCGAAATCCTTACCCGATTCCAGGTCGTCGTAACCCATCACCTTGCCGCGATCATAGGCCTTGGTGTCGTCCCACTTCAGCGGTTCGCACAGGCGCGTGTTCATGCCGATGTCGAGATCGGTCATCACGAACACCGGGGTTTGCAGCCGCTCGGCCAGATCGAACGCCTGCGCCGACATGTCGAAGCATTCCTTTGGATCTTCGGGGAACAGCAGCACATGCTTGGTATCGCCATGCGACGCGTAGGCGCAGGAGATAAGGTCGCTTTGCTGCGTGCGCGTGGGCATGCCGGTCGAAGGGCCGCCGCGCTGCACATCGATCAGCACCACCGGAATTTCGGCGAAATAGGCGAGGCCGATGAATTCCGTCATCAGCGAAATGCCGGGACCGGAGGTCGTGGTAAAGGAGCGTGCGCCGTTCCAGCCCGCGCCAATGGCGATGCCTATCGAGGCCAGTTCGTCCTCGCCCTGAATGATGGCGTAGCGCGCCTTGCCGGTCGCCGGATCCACGCGCAGTTTCTGGCAATACTTGATGAAGGCTTCGGCGAGCGATGACGACGGCGTGATCGGATACCACGCGCACACGGAAGCACCGCCGTAGACTGCGCCCAGCGCGGCGGCGCTGTTGCCGTCGATGAACACCTTGCTGCCGACGTTGTTCGAGCGCTGCACGCGAATGCCCAGCGGGCACGACAGGTTCTGCGTCGCGTAATCGCGTCCCAGCCGCAGCGCTTTTACGTTGGATTGCAGCAGCGCTTCCTTGCCTTTGTATTGCTCGGAGAACAGTTTTTCGATTTCCGCGGGGTCGATTTCCAGCAGTGCCGACAACGCGCCGACGTAAATGATGTTCTTGAACAACTGGCGCTGACGCGGATCGGAATACGTCGCGTTGCAAATCTCGGTGAGCGGCATGCCGATGACGTGAATATCCTCGCGGAATTTCGACTTCGGCATCGGCTTAGAACTGTCGTAAAACAGATAACCGCCGGCTTCGATTTCGGCCAGGTCCTTATCCCAGGTCTGCGGATTCATCGCGACCATCAGATCGACGCCGCCGCGCCGGCCCTGATAGCCGGTTTCATTGACGCGCACTTCGTACCACGTGGGCAGGCCCTGAATGTTCGACGGAAAAATATTGCGAGGGCTGACCGGCACGCCCATGCGCAAAATGGCGCGCGCGAACAGCTCGTTCGCCGACGCTGAACCAGAGCCGTTGACGTTAGCGAACTTGACGACGAAGTCGTTGGTTGCAGTAATGGGTTTCATGTAAGTATTTGTTTTTAAATGTATTTATGCAGCTTTGCGCTGCGGCGACTGCGGTTTGCGGCAGCCCGGGCCTGCGTTTGTCATTTCGATCAAATATTTCTGCATGTCCCACGCGCCGGTCGGGCAACGCTCGGCGCACAGCCCACAGTGCAGGCACACGTCTTCGTCTTTGGCCATGATACGGCCGGTCATTTTCAGTTCGGTCGAGATATACAGGTCTTGCGTTTTTGCGTGCAGCGAAGGCGCGCTCAACTGCGCGCGCAACTCTGCTTCGTCGGCGTTAGGGGTGAAGGTGATGCAATCCATCGGGCAGATGTCCACGCAGGCGTCGCACTCGATGCACAGCTTCTCGGAGAACACCGTTTGCACGTCGCAATTCAGGCAGCGTTGTGCCTCGGCAAAGCCCGATTTCGGATCGAAACCAAGTTCCACCTCAACCTTGATATCTTTCAAGGTAATCTTTTTGTCTTTCCAGGGCACTTTGTTGCGCAGTGCGTCGGAGATATCGTTGTCGTAGCTCCACTCGTGTATGCCCATCTTCTGCGACACGAGGTTGGTCAGCGGATCGGGGCGCTCCTGCAGATTTTCGCCCTGGCAGAATTTATCGATCGACACCGCCGCGTCATGGCCGTGCGCCACTGCCCAGATGATATTCTTGGGGCCGAACGCCGCATCGCCGCCGAAAAAAACTTTCGGATTCGTCGATTGCATGGTGATCTTATCGACGACCGGCATGCTCCACTTGTCGAATTCAAGGCCGATGTCACGCTCGATCCACGGAAAAGCGTTTTCCTGTCCAATGGCCACCAGCACGTCGTCGCAGGGGAACAACTGATCCGGCTCGCCGGTAGGCACCAGATTGCGGCGGCCCTTGGCGTCGTACTCGGCTTTGACTTTCTCGAACGTCATGCCGGTGAGCTTGCCGTTTTCATGCACAAAGGTTTTTGGCACGAGGTAATTCAGAATCGGAATGCCCTCGTCAACCGCGTCTTCTTTTTCCCACGGCGAGGCCTTCATTTCCTCATAACCCGAACGCACGATAACTTTCACGTCATCACCGCCGAGGCGCTTGCTGGAGCGGCAGCAGTCCATCGCGGTGTTACCACCGCCCAGTACGATCACGCGTTTGCCGATCTTGGTGGTGTGGCCAAACGACACGCTGTTCAGCCAGTCGATGCCGATGTGAATGTTCGCGGTTGCTTCCTTGCGGCCCGGCGCATCCAGATCACGGCCGCGCGGCGCGCCGGTGCCGACGAATACCGCGTCGTAGCTTTCGGCGAGCACGGATTTGAGGCTGTCGATGGTCTTGCCGGATTTTAGTTCGACATTGCCGATGTCGAGGATGTAGCCAACTTCTTCGTCGATCACTTCTTCGGGCAGACGGAAGCGCGGCACCTGCGTGCGCATGAAGCCGCCGCCTTTTTGATCCGATTCGAATACGGTGACGTGATAACCCAGCGGCGCGAGATCACGCGCTACCGTCAGCGACGCAGGGCCGGCGCCGATGCACGCGATGCGCTTGCCGTTTTTCTGCTTCGGCGCGCGCGGCATGCGCGCGGCCACGCTGTCTTTGGTTTTGTTGTCGGCGGCGACGCGCTTCAGGCGGCAGATGGCCACCGGCTCCGGGTGCGGCTCACCATGCTCGGTGGGTTTGCGCATCTCGACGTTGCCTTCTTCCACGCGGCCACGGCGGCACGCAGGTTCGCACGGACGATCGCAGGTGCGCCCGAGAATGCCGGGAAAAACGTTCGATTTCCAGTTGACCATGTAGGCATCGTCGTACTTGCCTGCGGCGATCATGCGGATGTATTCGGGAACAGGGGTGTGGGCCGGGCAGGCCCACTGGCAATCGACAACTTTATGGAAGTAATCGGGGTGCGCAATATCGGTGGGTTTCAATCAGTACTCCAGAGGCAAGCGCAACGAACCGCGCTTTGTTACAAGCTATTGTTTTTAATGTAAATTTAGATTCTGTAGCAACACATTTCAGGAAATGGCGGTAATGTTACGCCATTGCGAAGCCCCTGAAAAGGGCAACAAAAACAAGCCTTAAGACCATAATGTGCGTAGGGGACATAGTGTCCCGCCGATGATGGTTTAACATTGGCGTGAAATCAGACGGAGGTTCCATGAACACGACAGCAAACCGCCGACGCATCTGTTGCACAAGCGTCATCATCGTCGCGACCGGGTGCAGTTCGACGCTGGCCCTTGCGCAGGCATTTCCGTCGCAGCCGCTCGAGTTCGTTGCGCACACCGCACCGGGCGGCGGCACCGATCAGTTTGCGCGGATGATGGCAGAAATCCTCACACGCGAGAAACTGGTATCGCAGTCGCCGCAAATCTCCAACCGTGTGGGGGGCGGCGGTGCCATTGCGTACAGCTACGTCAAGGGCAAGCGTGGCGACCCGCACGTGATTCTCACCGTCGCGACGGGTACTTTCCTGTCGGCATTGACGCGGCCCGACCTGGGTTTCACGATAGACGATTTTACGCCGCTCGCGTTCTTCGCCATGGATCCGCAGATCGTTGCAGTTTCGGCGGACACCAAATTCAATAATGTGAAGGAACTGATCGAGGCGGCCAAGCGCGAGCCGAATACCATAGTCAGTGCCATTGCGTCCGCCACCGGTTCGGGCCGTCTGTTCCAATACATGCTCGAGAAAGAAACCGGAGCGAAGTTCAAGTACGTGTCGTTCAAGAGCGGCTCCGAGGCGGGCACGGCGGTTGCCGGCGGGCATATTCAGGTCACTACGGAGAACCTGAGCGAGGTGGCGCCGCATCTGGAGTCGAAGAAGGTGCGCGTTCTTGCCGTCACCGGAGACCGGCGCATGACAGCGCTGCCCGCAGTGCCGACCATGAAGGAGGCTGGCTATCCCATCGTCGTCGGCACCGGTCGCGCCTTTGCGATGCCGGCTGGCGTTCCTAAAGAGGCCGCTGCCGCCATGGAAGGCATCCTGAAACGCGCGTTCAATTCGAAGATTTGGAAGGATTACTCGGCCACCAACAACTTCGAGGATAACTTCCTCGACGGTGCGCAATTCAGAAAATACATCGAGACGCGGCGCGAAGAATTCCGCGGCTTCCTTTTACACGTCGGGTTGCTGAAGAAATAGGCCGTTCCTGTATACCACTGTCAAGCGTGTTTGCGGCGTTCCGCGCGCTCGTTGACTTCAGTCCATCCGCAGCGCTTTTCTATTTAAACAGCGGCGGCGTGCCCGCGGGCGGCTGCAGGTCGTGAGCGACCAGCGTCATCGCCACCATCATGTAGTAGCCGATGAGTCCCGCGAGTTCCACCACGCCGCGTTTGCCGAAGGCATCGAGCGCGCGCTGATACGTGGTATCCGAGATGCTGTTGTTGATGACGAGTTCGCTGGCGAAATCATAGAGCGCGGTTTCGTCGGCTTTCATACCGTCGGGACGACGGCGCTCGCGTATCGCTTCGATCACCGGCTGCGCGAGACCGCCTTTTATTGCGTGCGGCTCATGCGCGAACCATTCGTACGGGCAGTTGAAACGCCGCGCAACGATGAGGATCGCCATTTCGGAGAGACGCGAATCGAACGTGGTGTCATAGCGCAAATACGCGCCCAGATGCTGCAAGCGGTCGCACATTTCCGGCACATGCAGCAGCGCAAGAAACGGCCCGCGCACGCCGCCGCGCGGCGAGTTGGCGATTTTGTCGTAAACGGCGCGGCCTTCGGGCGACAGCGCGGCGGGATCAACGGGTTGCATACGGCTCACGTTCGATACTCCTTGCGAATGTTGATGATGATTTCTACGTTTGGCGCTTGGCGATTACGCCGGCAGCCCGTAATTCAGTAATGGCCTCGGGCGCCATTTTCAAAAAATCGCGCAAGACTTCCTCGGTGTGTTCTCCCAACGAAGGCGACGGTGAGCGTATCGTCGCCGGCGTCTCGGACAGTTTTGCCACTGGACCGACGATTTTGGTCTTGCCGATTTTCGGATGGTCGATGTCGATCAGTGACCCGCGCGCCTTGACCTGCGGGTGCTCGCACACTTGCGCAAGGTTGTTGATGGCGCCGACGGGTATGCCATTTTTCACCAGCAGCCCGGCCCATTCGTCGTAGGTGCGCGTGAGGAAGATTTCCTGCAACAGCGGCAACAGCGTGTCGCGGTTCTTGCGGCGCAGCGGATTGGTCTTGTAGCGCGGATCGTCTATCAGTTCCGGACAGCCGATGACCGGGCAGAAGGTTTTCCACAGCTTTTCACTGCCCACCGCGAGCGCCAAGTCGTTGGTTCTGGTGTGGAAGGTTTGATACGGCAGCAGCGCGTTATACGCGGTGCCCAGCGCCTGCGGCACCACGCCGTCGGCGAGATAGTTGCCGATCATGGTGTTGAGCAGCGCCATCTGCCCCTCCATCATCGAGACATCGACGGTCTGGCCCCTGCCGGTTTTTTCCTTCACGCGCAACGCGGCCATCACGCCGAAAGCCGCATTCAGGCCGGCAGTAAGGTCGGCGATCGACACGCCGCAGCGCACATTGGGCCCGCCAACGGGTCCGGTGACACTGATCATGCCGGACTCCGCTTGCAGGATAAGATCGAGCGCCGCGCGGTCCTTGTAGGGCCCGGTTTGTCCGAAACCGGAGATCGAGCAATAGATGATGCCCGGATTCATGGCCTTGGCTTTTTCATAATCGAGGCCAAGCTTTTTCAGCGTGCCGACGCGGAAGTTTTCCAGCACCACATCGCAGCGTTTGATGAATTCAAAAAACAATTCCTTGCCGCGTGCATGCTTGAGATCGAGCTCGATGCCCTTCTTGTTGCGGTGGAGCGCAGCGAAGTAGGCGGTTTCTCCGCCCGGCAGCGGTGCACCCCAACTGCGTGAAATATCGCCCGCGCCGAAGGCTTCGAGTTTGATGACTTCTGCGCCGTAATCGGCCAGCATGGTGGAACAATACGGGCCGGCGAGCGCGTGCGTGAGGTCGAGGACTTTGACGCCTTCAAGAGGTAGTTTCATCTTATTGGACAGCGGATGAGCGCGAGCAAACGATCATTTGGCCGCGCGGGTTTCAAAGACGGAGTGACTATTTCTTGGGCATGTAGAGATCGGTGATCGAGCCTTCGGCGATTTCTGCTGCAAAGGCAACGGTTTCCGACAGCGTCGGATGCGGGTGAATGGTCAGGCAAAGGTCCGCCGCATCGGCGCCCATTTCCAGTGCCAATACGGTCTCGGCGATGAGTTCGCCGGCATTGACGCCGACAATCGCCGCGCCCAGCACGCGCCGTGTGGTCTTGTCGAACAGCAGTTTGGTCATGCCGTCTTCGCGGCCGGTGGACAAGGCGCGGCCGCTGGCAGCCCAGGGAAAAACGGCTTTCTCGAAATCGACGCCCTGTGCTTTGGCCTGCGTTTCGGTGAGTCCCATCCAGGCAATTTCCGGATCGGAGTAAGCCACCGAGGGAATGGTGCGCGCATCGAAAAACGCCTTGTGGCCGGCGATCACTTCGGCGGCGATCTTGGCTTCGTGCGAGGCCTTGTGCGCGAGCATCGGTTCGCCGCAGATGTCGCCGATGGCGTAGATATGCGGCACGTTGGTGCGCATTTGTTTGTCGACGGGGATGTAGCCGCGTTCGTTTACGTTCACGCCGGCCGCATCGGCCTTGATCTCACGGCCGTTGGGACGGCGGCCCACCGCCATCAGAATCGCGTCGAAGGTGTCGGTGCTGGCTGTGCCCCCGGCATCGAAAGTGACTTTGAGTCCTTCCTTATGCGCTTCGATGTGGGTGACTTTGGTTTTCAGAAGGATTTTTTCGTAGCGCTTGCTGATGCGTTTTTCCAGCACCTTGACGATGTCCTTGTCGGCGCCGGGAATCAGCGCGTCCATCAACTCCACCACCGTGATCTTGCTGCCCAGCGCGTCATACACCGTGGCCATTTCCAGGCCGATGATGCCGCCGCCGATCACCAGCAGGCGCTTGGGAATTTCGGCAAGTTCCAGCGCGCCGGTGGAATCGATGATGCGCTTGTCGTCATATGGAAAACCGGGAATGCGCGTTACCGACGAGCCGGCCGCGATGATGCAGTTGTCGAAGGCGACGGTTTTCGCGCCTTCGGCGGTTTCCACGCGCAGCGTGTTCGGCGTTGCGAATTCGCCGCGTCCGGTGACCACCTGCACCTTGCGCTGCTTTGCCAGTCCCGACAAACCCTTGGTGAGCTTGCCCACGACGCCGGCTTTCCACGCGCGCAGTTTGTCGATTTCTATTTTTGGTTTGCCGAAGGTGATGCCGGTGTGAACGGCTTCCTCGGCTTCGGTAATCACTTTTGCGACATGCAGCAGGGCTTTTGACGGAATGCAGCCCACGTTCAAACACACGCCACCCAGCGTTGGATAGCGTTCGACCAGCACTACTTTCTTGCCGAGATCCGCCGCGCGGAAGGCCGCGGTGTAGCCGCCGGGACCTGCGCCAAGTACCAATACTTCGGCATGCATGTCGGCCTTGATATTTGCCGCCGAGGCGGGTGCTGGTGCTGCGGAGAGAGCCGGTGTAACAGTGGCGGGAGCAGGTATTGCGGGTGTTGCCGGGGCAGGTTGTGCGGATGCGGCTGGCGGTATGGCTGCAGATGTTGTCGCCGCAACACCCGAGTCCGCAGTTTCCAGCATCAGGATCAGCGATCCTTCTGAAACCTTGTCGCCGACTTTTGTCTTGAGTTCTTTGATCACCCCGGCAACGGGTGCGGGAACATCCAGCGTTGCCTTGTCGGATTCCAGCGTGACCAGCGGATCTTCCGGCTTTACCGTGTCGCCGGGTTTGACCAGCACTTCGATGACGGGAATGTTCTTGAAGTCGCCGATGGCGGGGACTTTGACTTCGATCAGCTTCGGCATTAAAAATCCAATAAAAACAAATAGTTATGTTTATACGTCTCAGAGGCGAATGTGCCCGTCGCCAAACACCACGTATTTGAGCGAGGTCAATCCTTCGAGTCCCACCGGGCCGCGCGCATGCAGCTTGTCGGTGGAGATGCCGATCTCGGCGCCGAGGCCGTACTCGTAGCCGTCGGCAAAGCGCGTGGAGGCATTGACCATTACCGAACTCGAATCGACTTCGGTGATGAAGCGCCGCGCTCGCGTAATGTCTTCGGTGACAATGGCGTCGGTGTGCTGCGAGCCATAGGTTGTGATGTGTTCTATTGCCTGATCGAGGCCGTCAACCACGCGCACCGACAGTATCGCCGCAAGGTATTCGGTGTACCAATCTTCTTCGCGTGCTGGATTCATCTGGGGAACAATGGCGCGTGACGCTTCGTCGCCACGCAGTTCGATGCCTTTGCCGAGATAAATCTTCGCGAGCGGCGGCAGAATTTTCTGCGCGATGCCGCGCGCCACCAGCAGCGTTTCCAGCGTATTGCAGGTGCCCAGACGCTGCGTTTTGGCGTTGTCGGCGATGCGAATAGCCTTATCGATATCCGCCTTGTCGTCGATGTAAACATGGCACACGCCGTGCAGATGCTTGATCATCGGGATGCGCGATTCGCGCATCAGCCGCTCGATCAAACCCTTGCCGCCGCGCGGGACGATCACGTCAACGTAGTCCTGCATGGTGATGAGTTCGCCGACCGCCGCACGGTCGGTAGTTTCGATGACTTGCACCACGGTTTCCGGCAAACCCGCCGCGACTAGTCCTTCTCGCACACACGCGGCAATCGCCTGATTGGAGTGGATGGCTTCGGAGCCGCCGCGCAGGATCGCCGCGTTGCCGGATTTCAGGCACAGCCCCGCGGCGTCCGCCGTGACATTGGGCCGCGATTCATAGATGATACCCACCACGCCCAGCGGCACGCGCATCTGGCCGACCTGGATTCCCGACGGGCGGTATCTGAGGCCGATGATTTCGCCGACGGGATCGGGCAGTTTGGCGATCTGTATGAGGCCGTCGGCCATCGCGGCGATGGTTTGCGGCGTGAGGATCAGCCGGTCTATGGCCGCGTCGTCGAGGTTCTTATGGCGTGCTTCGGCCACATCGCGCGCGTTGGCATTGATCAGCAACTTCGACGCGCGCTCGATCGCCTGCGCCGTTTCCGTCAGCGCCTTGTTCTTGGTGGCGGTGCCCGCTTTGGCAATCAGCCGCGACGCGGCGCGGGCTTGCCGGCCCACGCCGTGCATGTAGGTTTGCACGTCCATGCGCAGATTTTACCCCGATTAACAAGGGCTTGGCGCAGTTGACTGGGGAGGATCGTTTGCCGAAGGGCAGTTGACCGCATTGCCGGCACATCAGAATCCTATTTTTTCCAGCATTCGTCCGAATAGCCCCTTCTGGTCCTTCTCAGGCACTTCCGTCAGCGGTTTCGTAGCGGCCGTAACAGGTTGAGTCGCCAGACTTTGGTGCCGCCGCGAGCCCTGTCTCACGTCGACATCGGAAAACGGGTGTACCGTTATGAACGATTCATGAGCAGCTGACCGTGCCGTACTTCCGCCTACGGGCTTCTCGTCAGGGTGCGTTCCGGGCTTTTTGTCTTCCAGTCCGTCTCTGCTGGTTCGCTGAATCAGCGGAATCGCGTCTTTATTGGGTACGGAGCTTCGACGAACGTCGTTGGGAAACACTTCCGCTTTAGTGGGTTGTCGCGGTGTAGTCACCGGCGCACTTTCGCGCGTGCCTTGCCGTACGTCTCTGTCCGACCACGGCGCCAAAATAGACGTAGCCTTATCGGACTGCGCAAGTGTCGTAACCCCATCGCTTTTGCCGCTGATCATGGCGTGCGGCACATGTTCTGATTCGCGCTCGCTGCCGGCGGAAAACTTGCTCGACTGTCCCGGACGCAAGTCAGCGGATTCGACCGCCATTGGCAAGCTCAAAAGCCAAAATACGGCAACGAACTGAAGCGAAATATTTTTCACAAAATGGTGCGCCATGCCTATTTCCCCGTATCGATAGCCCCAAAATGGGGCGGACAAATCTGTGAGCCCCCGATATTTGCGGAGCCCGCTCGTCGCTAACGACGATGTATAGGAACCATAGCAATCTTGGTGCCATAGTCGCGCGGCAATTGAATTGGCGCCTGAACATGTCCGGGAACCTGGAAAGTTTTTCGTTAACGCACGCTAACGAAAGGCCCGCCGCATGGCGCCACAGCAACTAAGCGTGCGTCGGAAGGGTGCGTTCGACGGCCGCGCGATGTCGCGAAAAGCGCAGCGCAAGTTGCAGAAGTTCGTCCCACACATCGCCTTTTGCCAGACCTTTGATCTTACGGTCGATGGCGGCGGCGTGGCGCAATCCTTGCGCGACCTGCGCCATCGTGAAGCGGCGCAGATTTTGCTGCATGGCAGCCTGATGCGCCGTGCCCCAGACGCGCGCTTCACGCCATAACGTGTTAAGCGGCCGGCCCGATTCTGTACCGGCCAACAGCTTTCCGATGGCGCGGATTTCCTCACTGAGTGACCACAATGCCATCGGTGGCGCAGTGCCTTCACCCTTGAGCCCATCGAGCATGCGCGACAGCCGCACCGGATCGCCTTCGATCATCGCAACGCCCAGATTGAACACGTCGTAACGCGCCACATCGAGCACGGCTTCGCGTACTTGCTCGAAACTGATCGGCCCGTTAGGAAACAGCAATGCCAGTTTTTGCACTTCCTGAAACGCCGCCATCAAATTGCCTTCGACGCGGTCGGCGATGAAGGCGAGCGCTTCGGCATCGGCGTGCTGGCCTTGCGCTTGCAGGCGTGCGGCCAGCCACTGCGGCAGCGCTTTACGCGGCACCGCTTTCGCTTCCACCGTGATGCCCGCGCGATCCAGCGCCTCGAACCAGCCGGCTTTCTGTGCGCGCCAGTCGATGGCAGGCAGAGTCACCAGCGCGACGGTATCGGCGGGCAGGGCTTCGCAAAACGACTGCAGCGCTTCGCTGCCCTCGCTGCCGGGTTTGCCGGTGGGAATGCGCAGTTCGAGCAGCTTGCGCGAGGCGAACAGCGACTGCGAATTCGCAGCCATCATCAGTTGCGGCCATTTGAAGCCGGAATCCACGGTGAGGATTTCGCGCTCATCGTAGCCCTCGGCGCGCGCCTTCGCGCGGATACGGTCGCCGGATTCGAGCGCCAGCAGCGGTTCGTCGCCGAATACCGTGTAGAGCGGTTTCAGTTCACGCGCGATGTGCGACGCCAGTTGTTCGGAGGAAATGCGCACCGGCGCGGAGGGCTACAGGCTGGCGGCGGTGCGCGTCGCCTGCAACTGGCGCATCAACTGATTCACCGCGTCGGTCTGCATGTCGCGGTAAAGCAGGGCTTCTTCGGATTCTTTCGACAGCGTATCCGTATCGTTGAACGAGAAATCGCGATGCAGCCGAATCTGTGTCGGCGCACGCAACTCCCTGTTGTCCTTGTCTGTCACGCGATACGACACGCGGTAAATTAACTGAAACTCGCGCACGCGCCCGCCGCCCGACAGCGACAGGATGGTTTTTTCGCGCGTCTCTTCAAGCAGGTAAAGTGTCGCCTGCGCCTCTTTCGGATTGTTCACCACTTTGGTCTGGCTGCCGGAAGTCACCGCGCGGCGTAACTGCGTGGCAAAAGTCGAGGAGGGCGCGGCCGCGACGTGCAGGGTGTTGTACGGCAGATTGGCCGCGCCGCGCAACTGGAAGCCGCAGCCGGCGAGCGTGAGCAATAACGTAAACGTAACGACGACAAGCGATCTCATGGCGAGCATTTTATGCGGTACCGGCGGGGTGCAACAGAGGTGATGCGTTTAAAATATAAGTATTTGTTTTTAAAGGATATTTTATACAACCACATTGGCCAGACGTCCGGGGACAACGACAAACTTTTTCACCGGCTTGCCGGCGACGGCGCGCGCGATTTCGGCATCGGCCAGCACCAGTGCCTCGATGGTGTTGTTGTCGGCCTCGCGCGGCACGCGCACGCTGCCGCGCTTTTTGCCGTTGACCTGCACCACCAGCTCGACCTCGTCCTGCACCAGCGCAGCTTCATCGGCTTCCGGCCACGGTGCGACGAGGATGTCGTCGCCGTAGCTGAGATCGCGCCAGAGCTGATGTGCGATATGGGGGGTAATCGGGGATAACAGCCGTAGAAGGATTGAAAAACCTTCAGCCATAGTTCCCGTTGCGGCGATCCCTGACTCCGCAGCATCGTGTCCATCATTACGAGAAATGGCCCCTGGAATTCTTTCCAAGGTATTCAACAATTTCATTCCCGCGGATGCCACGGTATTGAATTGGTGCCGACCAATATCGTAGTTTGCCTGTTTCAAAATGACGTGTACGTCTCTCCGCCAATTCTTGTGTTCAACAGGGACTTTCGACCAATTTAGTGTCGAAAGATTTATGCGGTCTCGGCCAATCTTCAGTTCGCTTTCATATTCAACTGCAAATGCCCACACCCGTCGTAAGAACCGCGCCGAGCCTTCTACACCGGCGTCATTCCATTCCAGCGTCTGCTCCGGCGGCGAGGTGAACATCATGAAGAATCGCGCGATGTCGGCGCCGTATTCCTCGATCAATGCCTGCGGATCGACACCGTTGTTTTTCGACTTCGACATGGTGACGATGCCGCCTGATTCCACCGGTTCGCCATCGGCGCGCAGCGCAGCGCCCGTGCGGTTGCCCTTGTCGTCGGTCTTGGCCTCGACTTCGCTGGGGTTGTAATAGGTGATCCGTCCCGCCGCTGGTTTGCGGAAGAATACTTCGTTGAGCACCATGCCCTGCGTCAGCAGGCGCGAAAACGGCTCGTTCATTGTCACGAGACCGAGATCGCGCATCACCTTGGTCCAGAAGCGCGAATAGAGCAGATGCAGGATTGCGTGCTCGATGCCGCCTATATATTGGTCGACCGGCAGCCAATAGTTGACGTGTTTATCGACCATGCCGCCGGTGCGGTCCGTGCAGGCGAAGTGCGAGTAATACCACGACGAGTCGACAAAGCAGTCCATGGTATCGGTCTCGCGCCGCGCCGCCTTGCCGCACTTCGGGCAAGCGACGTTGAGAAAGTCTGTGCGCTTGTTAAGCGGACTGCCTGATCCGTCGGGCACGCAGTCTTCGGGCAGTACCACCGGCAAATCTTTGTCCGGCACCGGCACATCACCGCAGGCGTCGCAGTGTATGAGCGGTATCGGCGTGCCCCAGTAGCGTTGGCGCGAAATGCCCCAGTCGCGCAGACGGTAGAGCGTTTGTTTTTCGCCCAGCCTCTTGGCTTGAAGATCGGTGGCAATGGCATCGACTGCCTGCTCATAGTTCAGGCCGTTGTATTTGCCGGAATTGACGCAAACACCGTGTTCCTTGTCGGCGTACCATTCCTGCCAGTACTCCGTCGTAAATGGCTTGGTCGTTCGGTCTCGCTCCGGGGTCGCATCCCCGCTTCGCGGGGCTCCTGCTCCGCCCTTCACTTCGACTACCTGCTTGATCGGCAGACCGTATTGCTTGGCAAAGTGAAAGTCGCGCTCGTCGTGCGCTGGCACCGCCATCACCGCGCCTTCGCCGTAGCTCATGAGCACGTAATTGCCGACCCATACCTCGATCTTTTCGCCGGTCAACGGATGCTCGACAAATATGCCCGTCGGCAAGCCCTTCTTTTCCATGGTCGCGAGATCGGCTTCCATCACGCTGCCATGCTTGCATTCGTCGAGGAAGGTGGTGAGTTTGGGGTTGTCCCTCGCAGCGCGTGTCGCCAACGGATGTTCGGCGGCGACGGCAACAAAGGTGATGCCCATGATGGTGTCGGCACGCGTGGTGAACACCCACAGTTTTTCCGCCTTGCCGTCCAGCGTGTACGGAAACGCAAAACGCACACCGTAGGATTTACCGATCCAGTTGGCTTGCATGGTGCGCACGCGCTCGGGCCAGTCGGGTAGGGTGTCGAGCGCGGCCAGCAATTCGTCGGCGTACTTCGTGATCGCGAAGTAGTAGCCGGGAATCTCGCGTTTTTCCACCGTCGCGCCGGTGCGCCAGCCCTTGCCGTCGATCACCTGCTCGTTGGCGAGCACGGTCTGGTCAACCGGATCCCAGTTCACGATTTGGGTTTTTTTGTAGGCGATGCCTTTTTCCAGCATGCGCAGGAACAGCCACTGGTTCCAGCGGTAATACTCGGGCTTGCAGGTGGCAAGTTCGCGGCTCCAGTCGATGGCAAAGCCCAGCGACTGCAACTGTTTTTTCATGTACGCGATGTTGTCGTAAGTCCACTTTGCCGGCGGCACGCCGTTGGCCATCGCGGCGTTCTCGGCGGGCAGGCCGAACGCGTCCCAGCCCATCGGCTGCAACACGTTAAATCCCTTCATGCGGTGATAGCGCGTGAGCACGTCGCCTATGGTGTAATTGCGCACGTGCCCCATGTGCAGTTTGCCTGACGGATACGGGAACATCGACAGACAGTAGTATTTGGGCTTGCCAGTGGATTCAACCGCGCGGAACGCCTGTGCGTTATCCCAATAGGCTTGGGCGTCGCGTTCGATGACTTGCGGATTGTATTTTTGCTGCATGGCGCGGGAAAATTGAAAAAAAAGCGGAAAATGTGAAAAAGGGCACGATTATACCTGTAAGCCTTTGATACCATCCGCCGACGGATGGGCAAGTTCAATGATGAGGAGTAAGCGATGCTGAAGTTTCTGGTGACCGTGCTGGCCGCGTTATGTGTGGTTCCCGCGACGCCGGCGGTGGCACGAAACCTCACCGTGGAAGGCGTGGTGTCACCCGCATGGGTAGAACGCGGCGGCAAGCGCGAGCCGCTGACCGTTGGCATGCAACTCAGCGACAAGGACAAGCTTGTTACCGGCGCGCGTGCGCGCGTGATGCTGCGCATGTCCGAAGGCAGCACCGTCAAGATGGGTGAAAATGCCACGCTGGGGCTGGACAACCTGACGGAAAAAAAGAACGCCGAAAATAATCCGGTGGTCGGCGCATCGCTGGATGTGTTGAAGGGGGCCTTCCGCTTTACCACCGGCGTGTTCGGCAAGTCGCGCGCCGAGCGCGACGTCAACGTGAAGGTTTCGACTATCACCGCGGGCATCCGCGGCACCGACGTATGGGGGCGCTCCAATGATGAACAGGATGTGATCTGCCTGCTGGAAGGCCGCGTTTCGGTGCGTCATGACAAGCAGGAATTCGTCATGAACGAACCGCTGCAGTTTTTTATCGCACCGCGCAATGCGCCGCCCAAGCCGGTGGGCAAGGTGTCGCAAAAGCAGATCGATGAATGGTCGCAGGAAACCGAAATTACCGAGGGGCAGGGCGCAACGCGTGCCGGCGGACGCATGCGCGTGGAGCTGTTGCGCACGGCCGATTCCAATGCCGCGCGGCAACTCGAAAGCAAGCTGAAGGCCGCGGGTTTCCCGGTGGTGGTTGAAACCATTTCCAGCAGTTACGGCGCTTCCGAGTATTCCGCAACCATCGGGGCCGTTGCCAGCGCGAAAGACAGGGACGCATTGCTGGCGCGCGTGAAGAACGTGCTCAGTGGTGCGCCGGAGAGCGCTCCGGCGAGCCCGGGCGGCAAGCCGCCGACCAAGTACTAGATCCTTAAGAAAAACTTCGCTTCACGTATAATCAAGCGCAACTTTTACGTTGCGCCTGATGACCCCCGCATTTCTCTCCGGCCTTAACGAACCACAGCTTGAAGCGGTCACGCTGCCGCGCCAGTCGTCGCTGATACTCGCGGGCGCGGGCAGCGGCAAAACCCGCGTGCTCACCACGCGCATCGCCTGGCTGATACAGACCGGACAGGCAAGCCCGCTGGGGTTGCTCGCGGTCACGTTCACCAACAAAGCGGCAAAGGAGATGCTCATGCGCATTTCCGCAATGCTGCCGATCAATACGCGCGGCATGTGGGTGGGTACGTTTCATGGATTGTGCAACCGCATGCTGCGCACGCATTACCGCGACGCGGGGCTGCCGCAACTCTTTCAGATACTCGACAGCCAGGATCAACTGGCGTTGATCAAGCGCCTGATGAAACAGTTGAATATCGACGACGAGCGTTATCCGCCGCGTCAGGCGCAGTGGTTTATCAATACCGCGAAAGATGAAGGCAAGCGCGCCAAGGACGTCGATCCTTACGACGAATTTTCGCGGCGCATGGCGGAGTTTTACGCGGCATACGACATGCAGTGCCAGCGTGAAGGCGTGGTGGATTTTGCCGAACTGCTGCTGCGTTCCTATGAATTGCTGGCGCGCAACGAAGTTTTGCGCGACCACTACCGTGCGCGCTTTCGCCATATCCTGGTGGACGAATTTCAGGATACCAACCGTTTGCAGTACCGCTGGCTGCAGCAACTGGGTGGCGAGGAAAGCTGCATCTTCGCTGTAGGTGACGACGACCAGTCGATCTACGCGTTCCGCGGCGCGTCCAGTGCCAACATGCAGGACTTGCAGAAGGATTTCCACATCGAGAAGGTGATCAAGCTCGAGCAGAATTATCGTTCGCACGGGCACATACTCGATGCCGCCAATGCGCTGATCCGCCACAACCATCGGCGGCTCGGCAAAAACCTGTGGACATCCGAGGGCAAGGGCGAGCCGCTGCGCGTGTATGAAGCGGCAACCGATCTCGAAGAAGCGGCGTTTGTCGTAGAAGAAGTAAAGGCGTTGCGTAATGACGGCATTGCGCTGGGGAACATGGCGGTGCTATACCGCTCCAATGCGCAGTCGCGGGTGCTGGAGCACGCGTTGTTTAATGCCTCGGTGCCGTATCGCGTCTACGGCGGATTACGTTTCTTCGAGCGCCAGGAAGTCAAGCACGCGCTGGCGTATCTGCGTCTGGTGGCGCAGTCCGGCGACGACGGCGCGCTGCTGCGGGTCATCAATTTCCCCGCGCGCGGTATCGGTGCGCGCAGCCTGGAGCAGGTGCAAACCGTTGCGCGCGAGCGCGGCATCAGCTTGTGGGGCGCGGCGTGTGCCAATACGCTTTCGGGCAAGGCGGCGGCGAGCATCGGCGCTTTCGTCGGGCTGATTGAAAAGATGCGCGAGGCGACACAGGGCCTGCCGCTGCCGGAAACCATCGAGCATGTGATCGAGCACAGCGGGCTGCGCAGCCACTATCAAAATGAGAAAGAAGGTGCGGACCGGTTGGAGAATCTTTCCGAACTGGTCAACGCAGCGTCGGCGTTTGTCGCTGAAAACGAGGTGCTGATCGTTGGCGATGTGCCCGAAGTGCAGTCCGATACGCCTGTGGCCATGCAAGCCGGCGCGGAGTACACGGCGGATGTGCCCGCGAACACCGATAACAAGAGCGATATGCTGGTTACTTTTCTGGCACATGCCGCGCTCGAGGCCGGCGAGCATCAGGCGCTGGCCGGTGCCGACGCGCTGCAATTGATGACGGTGCATTCCGCAAAGGGACTGGAGTTCCACGCGGTGTTCATCAGCGGCATGGAGGAAGGGCTGTTTCCACATGAAAACAGCCTCACCGAGGCGGACGGCATCGAAGAGGAACGCCGACTGATGTATGTGGCGCTTACCCGGGCGCGGCGGCGGCTGTATCTGTCGCTGGCGCAGAGCCGCATGCTGCATGGGCAAACGCGCTACAACATTGCGTCGCGTTTTTTTACGGAAATTCCGGAGATACTGCTCAAGCGCATCAATGCACGCCCTCGTTATCAGGATTCCAGCGTGCGAAGCACTGGCACGGCATCGGCGCTGTCAACTGCCGGGCCCGGACCCGACATGCCGTGGCGTATAGGACAGAGTGTCATGCACGCCAAATTTGGATCAGGTGTCATTGTCAGCGCCGAAGGTCGTGGCACCGAGGCGCGCGTGCAGGTGAATTTCCGCGATGCCGGCCTGAAATGGTTGATGCTTGAGTACGCGAAACTCGCGCCCGTTGCTTAGAAGCTATTTGAGCAGGGGATTGTCCTGCCGCGGCAGTTCGGCTCGCGCTGCGAAGATGTCCTTATAGCTGGTATAGACCGAACAAAAAACCACCGGCAGCAGCACCAGCAATCCCAGCAGGAGCGGTATCGACGCGACGATCCACAGCACCATCAGCACGGCGCCGTACACCAGAAACGGCATCATGTTCATCAGGCACGCAGCAAACGATTGTTTCATCGCGTCCACCGCGCCAAGATTTTCAAAGACGATCAGCGCCGGTGCGAACCAAATGGCCATCATCAACGGCGTGTAAAGCGCCATGGCGATGGTCAATGCGAGGCCCATGCTGCGCATGATCATCATCGCGGATTCTGCATCGGGCGCTTTACCCGGCTTGATCATGGTGAATGGCGAGGTCCCGACTGCCGCGAATACAATGCCGATAATGATGATCGTGCCCGCGAGATAAACGCCACCCACGCTGACCAGCGCTGACACGTTGGATTTGAAGCCGGCAAAAAGATGCGGCAGTTCCAGCGGCTCGCTTTGTTCAATGGCGCGGCAGCCGATCAGCAAGCCCGCAAAGAACACGGGCGAGAAAAGATTAAACAACAGCGGCCCCAGCAGCGGGATCATCAGCGTCGCCAGCCACATGATGGCCAGCGTCAGCGTCAGTACGATCCACATCACCGCGCCCCTGCGGAAGATGTTGAATCCGTCGACGATCCACTGCCAGCCGTTTCTGGCGCCCACGGTGTGTGGATTCATGGGGTGTCCTCGTGTGGTGGCGTTGCGAGATTATGCCGCGGGGTCATCGCCGGTTGGCGTACTCCCGGAATCCGGCGATTCATCAATATCGAAGATGTCCTTGTAGGCAGCGTAGATCGACGGCACTATCACTGGCGCCGCCAGCCACAGCGCAAAGTCGAGTATCCCGGTGGCTGCCGCCAGCGGTGTGGCGAGGACCAGTATCGTCATCAGCACCGCGCCGTAGAGCAGAAACGCCAGCAGGTTCTTCCAGCAACCCCACAGGCTGTGCAGCATCGCGCCGAGCGGTTTGAGGTGGTTGAAATAGATCAGCAACGGCGCGAACCACAGCGCCATCAGCAGCGGTATCGACAGCACCCAGCTCACCAGTATCGCGGTGAACGCCTGCGACGCGACTTCGCGGATCTGATGAACGTTTTCCGGCGTAACCTTGTTCTGTGCGGCGAACTTCAGCACGGCCGGAATCGCATCGCCGCCCATCGCGAGAAGCAGCATCATGGTGAGCAAGTTGCCGGCGAGCCCGATGCCGCCCAGCGTCACCAGCGCCGCGGTATGACGCACGCAGCCGCTTAACAGATAGCCGAATTTCAATTCTTTGCCGAGCTCGATCGCACGGCAGCCCTCCATCAGTCCCGCCAGCATTACCGGAAAGAGCAGCAGCACGGTGATCCCCACGTACGGGATCAGCAATATCAGCTTCGCCACGACCAGCAGCACGCCGATCATCAACAGCCAATTGACCGGCGCTTTCCTGAACAGTGCCATGCCTTCGGCAAACCAGTGCCAGCCGCGCAGGGCGGGAATGGTGCGTATCTTCATGTGGGGGCGTGACGGGCGTTCATCGTGTAAGAACCATGCGTGCGCGCAATTATGCGCTATGCGCGCAACGGCGGGACCGCCTTGTCGTCCGCTGTATAGTTACGCAACAGCCGTTCGAAATGCGCCGGGTTCTTGGCGTGGGTGAGTTCGCCGCGGCGCGGCAGGTACAAGTCGTACAGCCGTGATACCCAGAAGCGCAACGCACCCGCGCGCAGCAGCACGGGCCAAGCCCCCTGTTCTGCCGCAGTGAACGGGCGCACGGCGTGATAGGCGTCGAGCAGTGCGCGCAGTCGCGCAGCATCGAGCGTGTTGTCGGATTGCAGGCACCAGTCGTTGACGGTGATCGCCACGTCGTACAGCAGGAGGTCGGTACAGGCGAAATAGAAGTCGATCACGCCCGAAATCTTTTCTTTTAAAAACAATATGTTATCCCGGAACAGGTCAGCGTGGATCGCACCGCGCGGCAACGCCGAGAAATCGTGCTGTGCCTGGGCTGTAATCTCCGCGCGCAGCAGCGCGGCATGGCCGGCGTCGAGAAAGGGCAGCACGTCGGACTGTGCCGCCGACCACCAGCGCGGCCCGCGCGGATTGTCCATACGGCCCGCGTACGATTTTCCGGCAACGTGGATGCGCGCCAGTACATCCCCGACTTGCGCGCAATCAGCGGACGTGGGAATTGCGATGTCCTTGCCGTCGAGGCGGCTCACCAGGCTTGCCGGCTTGCCGTTCAACTCGCCGAGGTAGCCGCTGGCGTGGTTGGCGACCGGCGCGGGGCAGGGCACGCCATGCCGCGCAAGGTACGCCATCAAGTTCAGATAGAACGGTAGTTCGTGCGCTTTGAGCTTCTCGAACAGCGTGAGTACGTAGCGCCCATGGGTAGTGGTGACGAAGTAATTGGTGTTTTCGATGCCGGCGGCGATGCCTTGAAGATCGATCAGGGCGCCGATGGCATAGTTTTTAAGCCAGACGGAGAGCTGTTCCGGCGTGACGTTGGTGAATACAGACATCCCGATAGCGTACCGTGTTCAGGAAACGCCGTACAGCAAAAAGCGCGGAAAATAACCGCGCTTTTATCACCGCTAAAAAATTGCCGGGTAATGGCTAGAAGCTATGAATCACCCACATCGGCGGACGCAACCCCGTGTCGTGGGGGTTCTGACGCGTGAATTTTCCGTCGCCCTGTTGATCGACCAGATAATAGGGCGTGCCACCCCCGGCGGGGGTGACTTTGATCATGTACAGCCGACCGCCCATGCGATGCTCCTCAACGGTATCGGTGCCGCGGCGAATAATCGTGACTTGCGGTTCCAGCGCCGGATCGAGTTCGAAGCCCTTGGGCGGTGGCGGCGGTTCCGGTGCCGGCTGCAGGTTCGGCGGACGGGTCTGCGCCGCCACGGGCAGCGCGACGCACAGAAGCAGGGTAGCCAGTAGAGTAGCGACAGAAGCACGCATGGGGTATCCTCTTTTCAATTCCAATTATCTGCTTTTCGCGGGCAATTTGAAAGCGGCTGCGTGCAAGAATGCCACAGTGTCACAGTGGCCAATGTACGCCAACGTACGCCCAAGCTACTTTTCGCCCAATTGATACATGAAAACCCTGCTGCTGGTTGACGGCTCGTCTTATCTTTACCGGGCGTTTCACGCCATGTGCCAGACAGATCTGCGCAACAAGAGCGGCGAACCCACCGGTGCGACTTACGTCGTAATCAACATGCTGCGAAAGCTGCACAAGGATATTCCCGCCGAGTACAGCGCCTGCGTGTTTGACGCCAAGGGCAAAACCTTTCGCGACGACGTGTATCCGGAATACAAGGCGAACCGCCCGCCGATGCCCGACGATCTTGCTGCGCAAATTGCGCCAATTCACGAAGCAATCACAGCAATGGGCTGGCCGCTGCTGATGATCGACGGCGTGGAAGCGGACGATGTCATCGGCACGCTGGCACGCGCGGCCGAGCACGCGGGCATGCGCGTGGTGATTTCCACTGGCGACAAGGATATTGCGCAACTGGTGACGCCGAACGTCACGCTGGTCAATACCATGACCGACGAAAAGCTTGATGAAGCAGGCGTCGAACAAAAGTTCGGTGTGAAAGTTGAGCGTCTCATCGATTATTTCACGCTGGTGGGTGACAGCGTGGACAACGTGCCTGGCGTGGCCAAAGTTGGGCCCAAAACCGCCGTGAAATGGTTGACACAATACGGCACGCTCGACAATGTCGTCGCGCACGCAAGCGAAATCGGCGGCGTGGTCGGCGAGAATTTGCGCAAGGCACTGGATTGGCTGCCTACCGGGCGCGGATTGCTAACCATCAAATGTGATGTTCCGCTGCCCGTGAAAGTGGAAGATCTGGGACTCAGGCCGCAGGATAAGGAAACGCTGGTGCAGTTGTTCACACGTTTTGATTTCAAGTCGTGGCTTAAGGAGCTTTCTTCCGATGCGGCACCACCGCCATCCAGCGAGCAACCCGCGACAATGCCGGCAGTTACAGCTGCTGTTTCCCAATACACACCCAACACATCGCGCCGCTACGAAGCAGTAACCACCGATGCTCAACTCGATGCGTGGCTGGAAAAAATTCACGGCGCAACGTTAACTGCCGTGGATACCGAAACCACCAGCCTCGATCCGTTCAAAGCGCGGCTCGTCGGCATATCGCTGTCGGTGATGCCGGGCGAAGCGGCGTACATACCCGTCGGCCATCAATATCCAGGCGCAGGCGATCAGCTTGCGCTCGATCATGTGCTTGCCAAACTCAAGCCGTGGCTGGAAGACGCGCGCGCGCCCAAACTCGGCCAGCACATCAAGTACGACACACATGTGTTCGCCAATCATGGCGTCACCGTGCGCGGCGTGGCGCACGACACGCTGCTGCAATCCTATGTGCTGGAAAGCCACAAGCCGCACGATATGGACGATCTGGCGCAAAGACATTTATCAATAAAAACAATTACTTACGATGAAGTCACCGGCAAGGGTGCGGCGCGCATCGGGTTCGAACAGGTGTCCATTGAACGCGCCAGCGAATATGCGGCGGAAGATGCCGATATCACGCTGCAACTGCATCACGCGCTGTATCCGCAGGTCGAAGCCGACGAAAAATTGTTGTTCATTTATCGCGACATCGAAATGCCGGTGATGCATGTATTGCAATCGATGGAGCGCAACGGCGTGCTGCTTGACGTAAAACTACTGGGTGAACTGTCGCGCGAATTCGGCGCGAAGATGCTCGAGGCTGAAGCAAAAGCACATGCGCAGGCGGGCCAGCCGTTCAATCTCAGTTCGCCCAAACAAATACAGGAAATCCTGTTCGACAAGCAGGGCCTGAAGCCGGTGAAAAAAACGCCGACGGGTCAGCCTTCGACCGATGAAGATTCTCTGGAGCAGCTCGCGCTCGATCATCCGCTGCCCAAACTGATACTCGAATATCGCGGGCTGGCGAAACTCAAGTCCACTTACAGCGACAAACTACCGAGCATGATCAACCCGGACACCGGGCGCGTCCATACCAACTACGGTCAGGCGATCGCCATCACCGGGCGGCTGTCGAGCAACGACCCGAATCTGCAGAATATTCCCATACGCACCGCTGAAGGCCGGCGCATTCGCGAGGCTTTCATCGCGCCGCCCGGCTGCGCAGTCGTCTCCGCCGACTATTCGCAGATCGAACTGCGCATCATGGCGCATATTTCGCAGGACGAAAGCCTGCTGAAAGCCTTTGCCGCGGGTGAGGACATCCATCGCGCCACGGCGGCCGAGATTTTCGGCGCCACGCCCGCCGAGGTGAGCAGCGAGCAGCGCCGTTATGCCAAGGTGATCAACTTTGGATTGATCTACGGCATGTCCGCGTTTGGACTTGCGCGGCAACTCGGGCTGGAGCGCAGCGCCGCGGCGCAATACATGGAGCGCTATTTCGCGCGTTACCCCGGCGTTGATGCGTATATGAAACGCACGCGCGAGATGGCGCGGAACCAGGGTTATGTGGAAACGGTATTTGGCAGGCGCCTGTGGTTGCCGGAAATCAAAAATGCCAATCCCGCACGGCGGCAGGGCGCAGAGCGCGCCGCGATCAACGCGCCGATGCAGGGAACCGCAGCCGACCTCATCAAGATGGCGATGATCGCCGTGCACGGCTGGTTGATGGACGAAAAACTCGCGACACGACTCATCATGCAGGTTCATGATGAACTTGTGCTCGAAGTGCCGCAGACTGAACTCGACACCGTCAGGCAACGCTTGCCGCAACTGATGAATGGCGTGGCAACGCTTTCCGTGCCGCTGGCGGTTGAGGTGGGTGTGGGGCTCAATTGGGACAAGGCGCATTAGCCTGCAGCGCCTGCAAAGCAACGGGGATGGCGCTACACAATGACTGGCCCGGCAACTGATATTCGGTCGCGCGTAGCAGGCGTGTCGTGGCCGGCGATGCCGTCGGCGCGTGGCGCGCAATTGCTGGCGTTGTCATACCAGTTCGAGCAGACGCAATGGTGGTCCGCCGAACGCCTTCTCGAACAGCAGTTGCGGCAGCTTCAACGCTTGTTGCAGCGTGTTGCCGCGAGCGTTCCGTATTACCGCGAGCGCCTGACGGCGATCGGGTTTGATCCGCAGCAGGCGCTGACCCTCGATGTCTGGCGTGCGTTGCCGCTGTTGACGCGGCGGGATATCCAGCGCGCGGGCGCCGCGTTGCACAGCACTGCGCTGCCGGCGTCGTACGGCCGCTTCGGTGAAACGCGGACCTCAGGTTCTACCGGGGAACCGCTGACGGTGCGGCGCACGCAGCTCGATCAGTTGCTATGGGAGGCCAATGCGCTGCGCGATCATCATTGGCACCAACGCGATCCGTCCGGAAAGCTTGCCGTCATCCGCTCCATGGGGGACGCCGCCAAACCGCCGCATGGAACCCTGTCACGCAATTGGGGTTCGCCGGTCGCGGAACTGTACAGGACAGGGCCGTTGGCGAGGCTCAGTACCGCGGCTGACGTGGCTACGCAGGCGCGATGGTTGCTGCAGCAGAATCCGGATTATCTGCTGACCTATCCCAGCCTTGTCAATCTCCTTATCGCGTGGTTCTCGTCTCATGGTGAGCGGCCCGCGCGGTTGCGCAGTGTGCGTACCGTCGGAGAAACGGTGGATCCCGCGCTGCGTGAAGCCTGTCAAGACGTGCTGGGAATTCCGATTGTCGATGGCTACAGTTCAGAGGAAATGGGCTACATTGCGCTTCAATGTCCGGTCAGCGGCGCGTATCACGTGATGTCGGAAAGCGTGCTGGTGGAAATCATCGATGAACACGGCAAGCCGTGTGCGCCAGGCGCAGTAGGGCAAGTGGTGGTAACGACCCTGCACAATGTGGCTATGCCGCTGCTGCGCTACACGCTGGGTGACCATGCCGAAGTAGGAGCGCCGTGCGCTTGCGGCCGTGGCCTGCCCACCATAGCGCGGATACTGGGGCGCGTACGCAACCTGTTAACGCTGCCTTCCGGCCAGCGGATTCGCCTGAGTTTTCACCGTCAATTCAAGGAATTTCCAATGGTGCGGCAGTATCAGTTGATACAGCGTACGCTGGAGGAAATCGAAACGAGGTTACTGGTGGATGCGCCGCTGACGGAACAGACGGAGACCCGGCTGCGCAATGCGCTGCAGGCCGTGATGGGCCACCCGTTTCACATTTCCTTCATCTATTTTTCAGAGGAACTGCCGCGCGGACCGAGCGGCAAGTTCGATGATTTTGTTTCCCGGCTGGCGACCTAGCCGGGCGGTACGCTGAATGGCCTATGGATAAGCCAGAGCTTACCCGCATCATCAAAGAGATCGGTCGCGGCAAGAACGCGGCGCGCGATCTTGCCCGCGACGATGCGCGCGCGTTGTTTACAGCCATGCTGGCTGGAGAAATTCCTGATCTGCAACTGGGCGCGGTGCTGATCGCGTTACGCATCAAAGGCGAATCCCTGCAGGAACTTGCGGGTTTTCTGGAAGCATGCGAGGCGAGCTACCCGCATTTGATTGCGCCACCGGTGCCGGTCGCGCCCGTGGTGATACCCGCCTACAATGGTGCGCGGCAATTGCCGAATCTCACGCCCCTGCTCGCGCATCTGGTCGCGCGCGAAGGCGTGCCGGTGCTGGTGCAGGGTGTTACCACCGACGCGGGCCGCGTTACCACGTACGAAGTATTTGCGGCGATGGGTACGGTGGCGGCGCATTCGCGCGGGGACGCGCAGGCGCAGTTGGCCGCGCACGGCCTTGCATTCATCGCGCTGGAAATACTGGCGCCGCCGTTGGCGCGCGTGCTGGCACTGCGACGCGAGATCGGCTTGCGCAGTTCCGGCCACACGCTGGCCAAGATGCTTCAGCCCTTTACCACGCCGGCGCTGCGCCTGGTGAGCGTGACGCACCCGGAGTATCTGGCACGCATGCGTGAGTTTTTTACAACCTGCGCCGCGCATGCCTTGTTGCTGCGCGGCGCAGAGGGTGAGGCGGTGGCGCATCCGCGGCGCGAGCCTTTGGTCGAATGGCTGAGCGGAAAAACGCCCGAGGTGTGGAGCGCCAGCGCCGGTGAGAATCCCGAATTGCCGCAGAGTCGTGACGCCGCGGTGACTGCCGAGTGGATACGGCAGGCGCTTGATGGCAAGCGTCCGGTGCCGGCAGCCATCACGCATCAGGTTGCGTGTTGCGTGCGCGCGGCGCGTGCGATGGCATGCTGAAATGAAGCGGCTGAGGTGGGTGTCGTCTGTCCTTTCCATTTTGCCCACAGTTGTTACCGTGCTTGCCGTTTCTGCGCAGGCTCATGCACAGTCCGCGCTGCCGCGCCACACGCCGTACCCCGGCGGCGTTGCCGTGGTGAAAATAGGCGAGGCAGATGCGCCCTCAAGCGAAGTCATGTTCGACGGCAAACGCGTGCTCACCTTGCATCAGTCTGGTGGATGGTTCGCGCTGGTGGGCCTTGCGCTTGATACGCAGCCGGGCAAAAAGATTTTGAACATTAAAACTGGCGAAAGCCCACCCAAGCCGGCTTACGACACCGCATTTGATGTCAAGCCGAAAGCCTATCCCGTGCAGCATCTGAAGATCAGTTCGCGCTTCATGCAGCCGACCGCCGACGATCTCAAGCGCATCGAACGCGAGCAGATGGTGATTGATCGCGCAAAAAAACACTGGAGCGACGAAGCGCCGTCAAATCTTGTGCTCGATCTTCCGGCACACGGACGGCTGTCGGCACGTTTCGGATTGCGGCGCGTATTGAACGGCGAAGAACGCTCGCCGCACGCGGGACTCGATGTGGCTGTGGGCACCGGTACGCCGTTGCGCGCGGCGGCGAGGGGACGCGTGATCAACACCGCCGATTATTTTTATTCCGGCAAAACCGTGTTCGTGGATCACGGACAGGGTTTCATCACACTCTATATTCATATGAGCCGCATCGACGTGACGGAAGGCGACAGCGTCGAACGCGGCGCGGTGCTTGGCCTGTCAGGTGCGACCGGACGCGTGACCGGGCCGCATTTGCACTGGGCGGTGTTGCTCAACGGCGCGTATGTGGATCCGGAGCTGTTTTTAAAATGATGCGATAGTAGCGTGATGTAAAAATAGTAAATAAAAACAGATACTTATAAAAGAACAGAACAAGTCCTTCGACAGGCTCAGGACGAACGGTACATGGTTATCCAGCGCTTTCTTATAATTATTTCAGGGTTGGTAAGCGATATATCGGTGCGAATCGCGTTCGATTACCTGGCTGCTGTTCCTGCAGCCAGTTCGCGCCATTGCGCGGACAACTGCTGAAGTCCTTTATAAAACGCAGCCTCCTCTTTCGCTGCGTGCGCCGGGTCTTCCTTCGCGGGCGTTGCCGTCGGAATTGCGGCGCCGAGAAACGCGCGCTCGTTGCGGCCGATTTCCGAATTCAGAAACGTTTGCAGTTCGGCCAGCGCGGCGGCATTGAGCTTGCGCCGCAGCGCATCGATGTTATCGGCGGCGGTGGCGAGAGCGCCCTGCTGCACGACGGGCCGGTTCGTATCCACGTACGGACTGCCGATGCGCAGGGTTTCACCGTGAATGACGGGCTCGGTCTCGAACATCACGACAAAATCACGTCGCTCGCGATTCTCCGGCGACCGGAATTGCGCCTGTTCACGCGCGGAAAATGCTTCGGTGCCGAGCATCACGCGCGCCAGCGAACGCACCATTTCACCCGGATAAAAGCCGAGAAACTCCTTCTCCAGCGCCAGCAGTGCGCCGCCGGCTGTTGAACGGTACAGGGCAAGCAGAGCACTGAACTCTTCCCCGCTGAATACTTTCGCGTATTCCTGCGCCAGCGTGTCGTCCATCCAGCCGTAGCTGGCATCGCGTCCCATGCGCGCAAGGTAATCGAGATAATGCTTGCGCCAATCTTCGGCGATGCGGCGTTCGGTCTCCGCCCAATGGGGATGCCCCGGCTTCCACGCCGGGCCTTTGCCCACCGCCTTCAGCAGGATCGGGATGTAGGCGCGGATGCGCAGTTCTTCAAGATGTTTTTTCTTGTCAGCGTAGCCGCCTTTGATGGTGACCAGTTCGCGCGCCAGAGCGGCAGTGTCGTGCGCGTGCGTGAAGGTGGAACAGCACAGGAACAGCAGGGCAGGGACGATCAATCGGAAGCACATAAGACCATTCTTACTAACACATGTTTGTTGCGTATCGATCTTCGTAAAAGACAACAATGTGGCTGAAAATAGACCGCTTCAACGAAAGGGTTCATTGCCGGCGTAGACGATGACTTCAACGCATGGCGCGGAGGGCTTCCTCGCCGCGTTCCGTGTTGACCATCCGGAAGCTGGCGCTGAATGGCACAACGTTCAATTCGACATAGTAGGTTTTGCCGGCCTCCAGCGTGAAAGTGCCGCCGCTTCCGAAATTGCCCACCGGCGAGAAGTTCTGCTGGCCCGGCGGCGAATCGTAACTGAAGTATGCACCGTTGCCGAGGTTGCCGATGGCCTTGCCGTTGTGCTCGATCCGGTAATTGAGCGCGGAGCCGATGAAGCCCCGCTCCCGGAAGAAGTGGACGCGCGCGGCGTCTTTCGGCGGCGTTGCTACGGTACCGGCCGCTTGCGTGGTATTGCGAAGCGCAGCGACGCGGTTGCGGGCAAGATCTGCGAACTGGCCTTGCGGGTAGCGACTGAGGTAAGCATCAAAATCGCCGGGATTGTTGCTGGCCTGCACGCTTTGCCAATAAGCAATCTCCAGCGCCAGCGGCGTATCCCGCGACGGTTGCGCAGGCGCCAGTGCCGCGGTGGCGGGTTGCGTGCGCTGTGACGGATTGAAGTAAAAATCTCCGGTGAGCGACGAAGCATCCCACGGCACTTGCCGGTTGCCGGTTTCGCCCAGCACGCCCACGCGCACGCGTTTGAAAACGCTTTCGATGGACGACTCGGGGTGATTAAGATTTTCCAGCAGGTGTTTGGTGTAAATGCCGTTGCGCCCGGTGCCGTCCGCGGCTACGGAACCCGGCGCGGTGGCGAAGGCGATGAAACTGCCGCGTACTGCGTCGAGCGGCGCCAGGCCGCGGCTCGCTGATCGGAAGCGGCGCTGGAAGGGATTGTTGCGGCAGGCATCAAGAATCACGACATTGACCGGGTTTTTTGCCGTTTCCATCTTCTCCAGCACAAGATCGATCGCGATGGACTGATCTTCGACTTCATCCTCGGCGTGTATGTCCTCGCCGACCGGTACCAGGTAATTGCGGCCCTTGACCTGCATGCCGTGCCCAGCGAAATAGAAAAGGCCGATTCCGCCGCTTTCCTTGAGTATGTCGCCGAACTCGCGAATCACTGCGCGCATCGTCCGGCGGTCCGCATTTTCCCTGACGATGACGCGAAAGCCGAGTGCGGAGAGCGCAACTGCCACATCGCGCGCATCGTTGACCGGATTGGCAAGAGGGGCGTCCTTGTAGGCGGCATTGCCGATGACCAGCGCGAGACGCGTTTCCGCGGCAGGTGCTGCTGGCGCTTCGACCGCGGTTGCAGCCTCCTTCGTTCCCTGAGCGTGCGCTGGCGTCAGCATTGCGGCCAACAACGCGGCGGCGACAAGCATCAGCCGGGTCAGTGTTAACCGCTGCACTCGTTCCCGCAGCCGCCTGAACGGCTTGCCGGATTTGGAGTTCACGCCGCGAACCATCGCCCCGATCCAGGGGGCAACAGGGAGCGCATTCCCGCCGTCTGATCGTCCGGGTAGCGCTCGCAATACGTTACTACGCACGCCACGTGCTTTTTTATGGCCATGATTTTCCCCTCAAACCATCTTCCAGCCGGCCTGAAGGCAGCAACGTCGTGTGCTTTCGGGAGGCAGGCGGACACTGTCAAATACTATACTCCCGCGCCCCATCCGGGTCACTCGGCCGCAGCGCCTGCGCAATAGTCGACCGCGTCAGTGTCGGTGCGAAAAGTTCAATGAAGTCGTAACAATAAGACCGCAGCTCGACGCCGCGCCGGATCGCCAGCCGCGTGACGTTGCTGCTGAAAAGATGTGCCGCGTCGATGGCACGCAAATCGTTGTCCGATCTTTCGTCAAAGGCCATCGCGGCGATGATGCCGATGCCGAGTCCTTCTCGCACATAGGTTTTGATCACATCGGAGTCGAGCGCAGTGAGCACGATGTCGGGCTGAATGCCCGCGCGTGCGAAGGCTTCATCGATGTGCGGGCGGCCGGTGAAGATGACTTCATAGGTGACGATGGGATGGCGCGCGAGTTCTTCCAGCGTCGGCCGTTTTTGCGCGGCGAGCGGATGATCGGCGGGCACCACCACCACGTGATTCCACGTGTAGCACGGAAAACTCAAGAGATCAGTGGCGCGCGCCAGCGATTCGGTGGCTATGCCGATGTCGGCGTCGCCGCTGCGCACAGCGTCAACGATGCGTTGCGGCTCGGCCTGATGAAACGCGAGTTTCACACGCGGAAATTTCTTGCGGAATTGCGCTACCACTCTGGGCAGCGCATAGCGCGCCTGCGTATGCGTGGTCGCGACCACCAACTCGCCTTGGTCGCGCTGGCGAAAATCGGCGGCGGCCGTGCGCAGGTTGGCTTGCTCTTGAAGCAGGCGTTCCACGATCGGCACGATCTCGCGTCCAGCAGTGGTGTGACCAGTCAGCCGCTTGCCGCGCCGGGTGAATATTTCCACGCCAAGTTCTTGTTCCAGTTCACGAATCTGACGGCTGATCGCGGGCTGCGTTGTGTGCAGTGCTTCCGCCACCAGGGTCAGATTAAAGCGCTGGCGCGAGGTTTCGCGCACTGCCCGAAGCTGCTGGATGTTCATATATATGAAAAACGTATAAATAAGTTCATAAATATCCTTTTACAGCATATAAGAGTTCAGCGATGATCGCAACCCGGCCCGTAGCGGGTAGGGACGTATAGACTAGTTTATAAAAAATAATTTAAAAACAAATACTTATGTATAGATATGACGACATAGACCAGCGCATCGTGGCGGAACGAGTGGAGCAGTTCCGTGACCAGACACGGCGTTTTCTTGCGGGCCAGCTTGGCGAGGACGAATTCCGTCCGCTGCGGCTGCAAAATGGTCTTTATATACAGAAGCATGCGCCGATGCTGCGCGTGGCGGTGCCTTACGGCCTGCTGTCGTCGGGACAAGTGCGCATGTTCGCGCATATCGCGCGCAAGTACGATCGCGGCTACGGCCATTTCAGTACGCGCCAGAACATACAGTTCAACTGGCCCAAGCTCGCCGAAGTGCCGGAGATACTCGCCGAGCTTGCCAAGGTCGAGATGCACGCCATTCAGACCAGCGGCAACTGCATACGTAATATCACCACCGATCATTTTGCCGGCGTAGCGCCCGACGAAATCGTCAACCCGCTGGTGTGGACGGAAGTGCTGCGCCAATGGTCAACATTTCATCCGGAGTTCGCTTTTTTACCGCGCAAGTTCAAGATCGCGGTTTCCGGCGCGGAAGAAGATCGTGCCGCGATACAAGTGCACGACATCGGGCTGCAGGCCGTGCGTAACGCGGAAGGCGAAGTTGGTTTTAAAGTCATCGTTGGCGGCGGTCTTGGCCGAACGCCGATCATTGGCCAGGTGATCCGCGAGTTTTTGCCGTGGCGGCACCTGCTTACCTATCTTGAAGCCGTGCTGCGCGTGTACAACCGCTATGGCCGCCGCGACAACCTGTACAAGGCACGCATCAAGATTCTGGTGAAAGAGCGCACGCTGGCGGTGTATCGCGACGAGGTTGAAGCCGAATGGGCGCAACTCGTCGATGGTCCCGCTACGCTCACCAGGGATATGGTCGATGGCATCGCCGCGCGCTTCACGCAGCCGGCGTACCGCACACTGCCGAAGCAGGATTCCGAATTGAAGACTTATCTCGACGTCGAGCCGGCGTTTGCACGCTGGCATGGCCGTAACGCGCATGCGCACAAAGTGCCGGGCTACGCGGCGGTGACGCTGTCGTTGAAGCGTCCTGGCGTGCCGCCCGGCGACGTGACTGCCGAGCAGCTCGAAGCCATCGCCGAACTGGCGGATCGTTACAGCTTCGGCGAACTGCGCGTGACACACGAGCAGAATCTGGTGCTGCCGGATGTCGAACAGCGCGCGCTGCATGCGTTGTGGCGCGAGATGAAGGCGCTGGGGCTGGCCACGCCGAATATCGGGCTTATCACCAACATCATTGCCTGCCCCGGCGGCGATTTCTGTTCGCTGGCGAATGCAGTGTCGATACCGGTAGCGCTGGCGATCGACGAGCGCTTTCAGAATCTCGACTACGTGCACGACATTGGCGAGCTCGATCTGAATATTTCCGGTTGCATGAATTCGTGCGGGCATCATCACATTGGCCACATTGGCATCCTCGGCGTCGATAAAGGCGGCGAAGAGTGGTACCAGATTTCCATCGGCGGCGCACAGGGCAACAATGCGTCGCTTGGCAAGGTGATCGGCCCATCATTCGCGCGCGCAGATGTGCCTGATGTGATTGAGCAACTGATTGAATACTATCTAGAACATCGCGATGCACCTGAAGAACGCTTTATCGACGTGGTGCAGCGCCTGGGTGTTGAACCTTTCAAGAAACATGTCTATGGCTCTGATAAGAAACAAACGAATCGTCCCCGACAGTTGGCAGCAGCTTAAGCCTGCCACCGAGGGCGGCCTGCCGGACGTACCGCTGACCGGAGACTGGATCGTGCCTTTTGCGATCTGGAACGAGCAGGGTTCGCAAGTATCGCAACGCACCGGTCGCAACGGCGTGCTGCTGGAAAACACCGATGATCCGCGCGCGCTCGCGGCGGATTTCGACAGGCTCGCGCTGATTGCGGTGCGCTTTCCCAAATTCACCGATGGCCGCGGCTACTCGATTGCGCGTCTGCTGTGCCGTCTCGGCTGGAAGGGCGAATTGCGCGCGGTGGGAGATGTGCTGCGCGATCAGTTGTTCTACATGACTCGCTGCGGCTTTGATGCGTTCGAGTTGCGTGCCGATCAGGACGCGCAAGTGGCGCTCACCGCGTTCAGTGATTTTAGTGCGCCGTATCAGCCGGCCATGGACGATGGCGTTCGGTTCGGCGCCCGAACGGCTGCAACGGCAACGGCGCCGGTCAATTCACGCAGTCCGTGGTGAATCGAAAAGCAGATCATGATGACCAGTACTCTATCCAGATCAAACACCGGCGGTCCGTGGCAATTGCGCATACTGAAGGGCGATAACACGCTCAAAGTGGTTACCAAAGAAGAAGCAGCGGCAATCGTTCCGGCCAACGACCCCGATGCCGATGATCCGCTCCCGGGGCGGCAGCACCCGCAATTTTTACCGCGATTCCTGCCCGCGCCGGACGGCATGGAGTGGTCCTGACGTCATGACGCGGCCGCTTGGTAAAGTTTATCTGGTGGGAGCGGGGCCGGGCGCGCCTGATCTGTTGACGCTGCGCGCAGCACGCTTGCTTGAGCGCGCGGATATCGTATTTCACGATGCGCTGGTGCATCCCGAAACGCTGGCACTGGCCGCATGCGCCGTCAAAGTCGCGGTGGGTAAACGCAGCGGCAGGTATTCCACTGCGCAGCGCTTCATTAACAAGCAATTGATCGACGCTGCACGCAAGTACCCAACCGTCGTACGCCTGAAAGGCGGCGACCCGATGCTGTTCGGCCGCGCGCAGGAAGAAATCGATGCGCTGATTGAAGCGGGCATCACGCTCGAAATCGTACCCGGCATCAGCGCCGCATTTGCCGCGAGTGCAGATTTGCAATGCTCGCTTACGCGTCGCGCGCTCGCGCGCAGCGTGGTGTTTGCCACGCCGCGTGAAGCGGCGGGCAGCAAACGAAACAACTGGGCCAAAGCCGCTGCTGCTGCCGACACTGCCGTGCTCTATATGGCGGCGGGCGAAGCGCAAAATGTCAGCGAGGCACTCATGTCCAACGGCGTTGCGGCATCGCGCCCGGCCGTCATTGTCGAGCATGCTGCCAGCAATCAACGCAAAATAATTCCCACCAACGTAGGGAATCTGTCCATTGCCGCGCAATGCGTCGGCGATGGTCCAGCGTTGGTGATGGTGGGCGAGGTCTACGCCGACGTCCAGGCGGCTGGATTGGAATGGCCGATAGCTATCACCTTACCCCGCGTCGGCAGAATAACGTAAGTATTTGTTTTAAAACAATAATTTTTATTTCATAATTTCGCCGGTTCGCGGCGGGATTGCGCGGTTATTGCGCGCGGCGAAAAGCGCCGGCCAGAAGTACAATCCGGTCACTCCCTTACCGTGCGGATTTCTTCAATCATGAGTCCCGAAATTTCAAACATCAAGGCACTCACCTTCGACGTCTTCGGCACCTGCGTCGATTTTCGCGGCAGCATCATCAAGGACTGCCGCGCGTGGGGCAAGGCGAAGGGATTGCGCGTGAACTGGCCGAAGTTCGCCGACGCGTGGCGCGCGGGTTATCGTCCGGCGATGGATCGTGTGACGCGCGGCGAACTACCGTGGACGAAAATCGATGTGCTGCACCGTTTGATTCTCGACGAGCTGTTGGTGAAATTTCGCATCAATGATTTGACCGAACCCGAAAAAGATCATCTGAACCGCGTGTGGCATCGCTTGAAACCGTGGCCGGATACGGTGAAGGGGCTGAAGCGTTTGAGGAAACGCTATATCCTCGCCACACTCTCCAACGGCAACACGTCGCTGCTGGTGAACATGGCGAAGTTCGGCGGCCTGCCATGGGACTGTGTGTTTTCGGCGGAAACATTTCATCACTACAAGCCCGACCCGGAGTCGTACCTCGGGGCGGCAGCAGCGCTGGACTTGAAGCCGGAACAGGTAATGATGGTCGCGGCACACAAGCACGATTTGTTTGCCGCGGCGAAGAACGGTCTGCAAACCGCCTTCGTGCGCCGTCCGCACGAACATGGCCGCAACTCCAACCAGGATCTCACCGATGAACCGTCGTTCACCATCAAAGCCGATGACATGGTTGATCTTGCGCAAAAGCTGGGCTGCTAGCATCGCGCCGCTTTGCTTGGACTCGCGGGAGCGACATCAAGTCGCGATCCGTTTTCTTGCGGCAATCGCACTTGCGTTCGGATTGCCTGCTCATGGACAACAATACCCCACCCGCCCCATCCGCCTGGTGGTCCCTTTTCCTGCCGGAGGCACCGCCGACGTCATCGCACGCAGCATCGCCAACGAAGCGAGCGCGCAGTTCGGGCAACCCTTCGTGATTGACAATCGCGGCGGCGCCAACAGCATCATCGGCACCGAGATCGTCGCCAAAGCGCCGCCGGACGGCTATACGCTGCTGTATGTGACCGCTGCCTTCGTCATCAATCCGCATGTTTATCTCAAACTGCCGTATGACGCGCTGCGTGATTTTGATCCCGTAACCAATGGCGTGCTCGGCACGGGTTATCTCATCGTGCTGCATCCGGCGGTGCCGGCGAACTCGGTGAAGGAATTGATCGCGCTTGCGCGCGACGGCAAGGTAAGTTACAGCTCGCCGGGCGTCGGCAACACGCTCCATCTCGCGGCGGAACTGTTTGCCACGCGCGCAGGCGTGAAGCTGCTGCACGTGCCGTACAAGGGCGTGGCGCCCGCACTCAATGCCGTGCTCGCGGGCGAAGTACAGATGACGCTGATCCCGCCGACCATCGTGGTGTCCCAGATCAAGGCCGGGCGCGTGAAAGCCATCGCGTTTACCGGGTCCGCGCGCTTTGCCGGCATGCCGCAGTTGCCGACGATGACCGAAGCGGGCATACCGAATCTCGAACTCACCGGCGCGTGGCACGGCTGGTTTGTGCCTGCGAAAACACCGGCGAATGTGATCGCGCGCCTGCATCAGGAGATCGCTAAATCGCTGCAGGCGCCGCGCGTGCGCGAGTCCATCGTTGCCGGTGGATACGAGCCCGATGGCCGCGAACCCGCAGAGTTTCGCAAGTTCCTGCGGCTTGAATACGAGCGCTACGGGGAGATGGTGCGGGTGGCGAATTTGCAGAAATCCGCATACTAAAAATGAATAAAAAAAAAGAGTCAAAAGATGTCGGTGAAGGGCTGATCCTGTTCGCTCACGGCTCGCGCAATCCGCAATGGCGCAAGCCGTTTGACCGGCTGCTGAAAGATGTAGTGAAGCGCGGCGGCTACGCGGCTGTGCTTGCCTTCGGCGAGTTCATGCGGCCGGGGTTGGTGGACGCCGCGAAAATTCTTGCGGCGGCGGGCGCGAAGCGCGCGGTGATCGTGCCGCTGTTTCTTGGCGGCGGGTTGCATGTGCGCGGCGATTTGCCTCGGCTCGCCGCCGAGGCGCGCGCGGCGAGCGGTATCAAATTGCGAGTGGCAAAAGCGATCTGCGAGGACGCCGGCGTGTTGCAGGCAATTGCGGATTACAGCATCGCATCGAGTACTGCAGTTACTTCAGCGCGCCGAAAACCTTCTTGACGATATCGCTGCTCGCGCCGAGCGGGTTGGCGCGCAGCGCTTTCTCCTGCTCGCCGATCATGAAGTAGAGGCCGTCCAGCGCCTTGCTGGTGACGTAGTTTTCGATTCTGGCGTCGTCCTTCTTGATCAGACCCAGCGCTGCCCCCTGTCCGGCGAGCGAATTATATTGCTGCGCGAGGCCTACTTTGTCGGTGGCGTTTTTGACGATGGGCAGAAAGCGCTGCGTGAGTTGCGCGCTGGTGGTGCGCTTGAAGTAATCGGTAACCGACGTCTGCCCGCCGGTGAGGATGCCCTTGGCGTCCTGCAAGGTCATTTTCGACACCGAATCGGCGAGCAGTTGTTTGGCTGCAGGCACTGCCGCTTCGGCGGCGCGGTTCATCGACAGCACCAGGTCGTCGGCCTGCTTTCTCATGCCCGCGAGCCTCAGCGCACTTTCGACTTTTTTCAGCGCGGGTGGCAACGGTATTTTCACCTGCGGGTTGCCGAAAAAGCCGTTTTGCGCGCCGAGCTTGGCAATGGCGGCGAGGGAGCCTTCATTCAGCGATTGCTTCAGGCCGCCCGCAGCCTCGGTGTTGCTGATGGAAGACAGCTGCGCGAACGCGGGTGACATAGTGACAGCCAGCGCGAAAATACCCAGAATATGCATCATCTGCTTCACCTTATCTGTCTGAACCCGAAACTCATGGGCAAGTTGTGTAATCGTATGCTGCTGGCGGTGGTGACCGCAACTGCTTTTGCGTCGTGCAGCCCGCAGTTTGTGCAAAAGCCGGCGCCGTCCGTGACCTTTGTAACCATCAAGGGCGAAAAAATAGCGATAAACGATTTGCGCGGCAAGGTGATACTGGTGAATTTTTGGGCAACCGATTGCCCGATTTGTCTCAAGGAAATGCCGCAGCTCATCGAAACCCACAGGAAGTTTCAGGGACGGGGCTACGAAACGGTGGCGGTGGCGATGCGGTACGATCCGCCGAACCGCGTGGTGAATTACGCGGAAAAGAACGCGTTGCCGTTCAAGGTGGCGTTTGATCCGATCGGCGAGCACGCCAAAGCGTTTGGCGGCGTGACACTGACGCCGACGACTTTCATCATCGACAAGCGCGGCAACATCGTCAGCCGCATTTTGGGTGAGCCGGACTTTAAAAAGTTGCGCGAGTACTTGGAGAAAAAACTCGCTGAACCTGCTTGATCAGACGACACCCGCATCATGCGCCTGCTGATCTGCGTGATAGCTTGAGCGTACCAACGGACCGCTGGCTGCGTGCATGAAACCCATTTCATGTGCTTTTCCCGCATACAGGTCGAACACGGCGGGTTCAACATAGCGCAGCACCGGCAGATGATGCGCACTCGGCTGCAGATACTGGCCGATGGTGAGCATATCGACATCATGCGCGCGCAGGTCGCGCATGACTTCCATGATTTCGTCATCGGTTTCGCCGAGGCCGACCATCAGGCCGGATTTCGCCGGGATGTGCGGGAAACGCGCCTTGAATTTTTTCAATAGCAGAAGGGAATGGGCATAGTCCGCGCCGGGGCGCGCCTGTTTATAGAGTCGCGGCACGGTTTCGAGATTGTGGTTCATCACATCGGGCGGGCACTCGGAAAGTATGTCGAGCGCGATGTCTAGCCGCCCGCGAAAATCCGGCACCAATACTTCGATGCGTGTTTGCGGCGACCGCGTGCGCACTTCGCGTATGCATTCCTTGAAATGCGCGGCGCCGCCATCGCGCAAATCATCGCGATCCACGCTGGTAATCACCACGTATTTCAGTTTCAGTGCGGCGATGGTATCGGCCAGATGAACCGGTTCCTCAATGTCGGGTGGTAACGGACGGCCGTGGCCCACGTCGCAGAACGGGCAGCGGCGCGTGCACAGGTCACCGAGGATCATGAAGGTCGCTGTGCCTTTGCCGAAGCATTCGCCGATGTTGGGGCACGACGCTTCCTCGCACACGGTGTGCAGCTTTTGCTCGCGCAGGATGCGTTTGATGTCGCGAAAACGCGGGCTGTCCGTAAGCCGCACGCGTATCCAGTCGGGTTTTTTCAGCGGCGCCACGGGCATGATCTTGATCGGGATGCGCGCGGTTTTCGCCCTGCCTTTCTGTTTTTCGCCGAGAATGCTCATGATCTTTTCAAGTCAGCACTTGCAGCAAATGCTGAGCGAGTTTGTCGCTGATGGTCTCAATGGGTTCGACCACGCCGAGATCGGCGAGTTGCGTGACCTTCAACCCGGCAAAACCGCAGGGATTTATGGCGTCGAAAGGGGTAAGGTCCATGTCGATATTGAGCGCGAGGCCGTGGTAGCAGCAGTCGTTCTTAATGCGCAGGCCAAGCGCGGCGATTTTTGCTTCAGTTTCATTAACCGTCACATACACACCCGGCGCGTCGCCGCGGTGGCGTGCGCTGATGCCATAACTGCCAAGCAAGTTTATCACGGCGTTTTCCATCTTCCGCACCAGTGGCCGCACGCTTAAGCCGCGCCGCTTCATGTCGAGCAGCAAATACGCCACAAGCTGGCCGGGGCCGTGGTAGGTGATTTGTCCGCCGCGGTCGATTTTTACCACGGGTATGCCGGTATCCGTGCGCAACAGATGTTCCACTTTGCCGGCAATGCCCTGTGTGTAGACCGGCGGATGCTGCAGCAGCCAGATTTCATCGGGCGTGGAAGTGTTGCGTTGCGCGGTAAATGTCTGCATTGCATGCCAGGTCGGCACATAATCCGCGATTCCAAGCTTGCGGACGGTCGGCGCAACAGCGTGCGTTGTAGCGTTAGAGGAATCCACGTCGTCCGTTGTCCCGGTTGTTTGTCGGCGGGAACGGTAGCACAATGCCGCCTTTCGCGGGTTACGAACATGAATACCAAACAGGTTGAAAATGGGTTGCTGGTTGCAGTGGTTGCCGCCGTTATGAGCGTGGCCGGTCTCGCGCGGGCCGCCGAGGAGCCGTCGTACTCGGCCGATCTTGCGACGCTCTACCACGAACACCTGCGCGTGCTTTCGCTGCGCGACGCCTGCGTCACGGCGCAACCCGAAAAAAAAGCTGATGTAGGCGGGGCGTACGAGGACTGGCT
>JAKFYK010000094.1:0-3024 GCA_021730905.1 Betaproteobacteria bacterium
AAATGCGCGAGCTGGCTGCTGCCGTAAAAGAAGGTGAGTGAATCCGGCTGCGGCGTGGCGCCGCTGACCACGTCGGGCGTGGCACTGCCCTGCGTGATCGAGACCGGCACAAAAGGCACGGTAAATGCGCTGCCGCTGGTTTCATCCCAGCCGTTCACGACGCAACCGAAAAAAGTAGGGTCATTGATGCCGAAACCCGCCTGCCGTGCGTCACGTTCCATGGCGTGCATGGACAGCGCCAGATTCGACTGCGCATCGCCGCCGCTGGTGGTCGCGCGTTTCTGGCCTTCGAATACGGCAAATACCTGAAAGATGACGATGGTGCCGATCAGCCCGATAAGGGCGGCTACCATCAACTCAACCAGGCTGAAACCGGCTTGTTTTTTAAACATGATGCGATGGACCGTCATGGGTTGAAATCGAGGTAGGCGATGGCCAAGTGGTTGCTCACGGCCGATGCGCCGGGCGCCTGCCAGAACACGGTGACCGTAATCTGACTGCCTGCTACGACCACCGTCGGCGCATTGGCGCCGGTCGCATTGGGCAGCACGCCGCTGACCTCACCCGCCCACGCCGCGGCCAGCGCCGGCACGTTGGTGCCGCGATTGGCCCAAATCTCGCCAATCATACGGTCAGCCAGAAAAGCAGCCTCGGAGCGATATTTGGCATCGGTGACCTGGGATATTGCTGTGGCCTGCATGCCCACCAGCGCCAGAATTCCCATGGAAAAGATCAGCAGCCCGATGAGCGCTTCCAGCAGCAACGCGCCTTGTTGTTTGCGGATGGAGCGGGTGGTCACGATAGGTCTCCGATTTTCCGGAATGTTCACAGGCAAGCCGCGGGAACCGCGGGCTGGCAACTCTGCGGATCCGTGGTGACTTTGGTGGCGCCGACGTCCTCGAGATTCGCGGTCGAGCGCTGCGGATCACACATGCGCGCGATGCCGCTGACCGAGACCATGATGCACATTTCCCGGGAGTCCGCCGCAGCCATCGAGCTCGAATCGACCTTGATGGCGGTGATCGGGGCAACGTCGGTAATGGTTCCCAGCGAGTTGAAGGTGAGCGTTCTGGCGGCGGCGGGTTCGAAGGTGAGAACTACCGACGATGCGCGACCCTCGGCACCACGTTGTTGTATGACCTCGCCGCTGCTCACCACGGTAACGGTCGAGGATGTTCCGGCCGCGTCAAGGACGATCCTCACATTGGTGTTGCGTCGGACGGCTTCCGTGCGCGCAAACTGAAGGCCATTGACTACTGCCTCGGCGTTGGTGCGTATCGACGCATTGCCGAGCCAGGTACTCATGGCGGGAACGGCCAGCGCCAACATGATGCCCGCCACCGAGATGGCGATTAGCAGTTCTATGATGGTAAAGCCGCGATAGTTGTGGCGGGGGCTCAGCATGTGCCTGCTTTGTTGGTGACCCAGCAGGTGGCGGATGTCGTCCAGCCGGCAGGAACCGCTGAAGTGGCTTTGACGCCATTTTGATCGATGCTGAATACAAATCCACCCATGCCTTGCGCTGCAACGCCGGTTGCCTCCAGCTTGTAGGTGTTAGCCGTAGGCTCGCCCGCAGCGCAGGCGTAGGTAAAGTACTTGGCGCCGGTGGGTACGACGGTGCAGGGGTTTCCCGCAGCCGCATACTGACGGTTATCCTGAAAAAACTGTTCCATCCTTACCCGCAAGCTACCGAGATTGCTGGTGGCTTCGGCAATTTTCGAACGCGTGACGTAGTCGTTGTATTGGGGAACGGCGATGGCGGCCAGTATGCCGATAATCGCTACCACGATCATCACTTCGACCAGGGTAAACCCGCTTTGCTTGCGTGAATGATTGAGCATGCTTTTCTCCAAGTGTTGAAAGTCTATCCAAGAGGCTGACCCGATATCAAATACAGCCGATATGCGGATAGATTATCAGGATGGGCGGCAAATGGCGTCCGTGGAATGAGAACTTTGTCACGCTCGGACACTTCAACAGCGGCGAAATCAATCTGTTTCGCGCGGTAATGCATTTGATCCGGACGCTACGGTGCCGGCGTGTATCGCATTAGACATAGTCCAGCGGATTGATTAAACTCCATTTATTGGACTTAACGGTCGGATATTAATGGCGCATTCAATGGCTTATACGCGCGAAACGGTTGCCGGGTTGCTGCGCAAGCACGGTATTACGCCCACCCATCAGCGCATCGAAATCGCGCACGCGCTGTTTTCGCGCTGTGAGCACTTGTCGGCAGACCAGGTGCTGGGCATCGTTAATCAGCGCCATGCGCAGACATCGAAAGCGACGGTGTACAACACCCTGAATCTGTTTGTGGCGAAAAAACTGGTGCGCGAAGTGATCGTCGATCCGGCACGCGTGTTCTATGATCCGAACACGACGCCGCATCATCATTTTTACAACGTCGATAGCGGCGCGCTTTCGGATATTGACGCGGGCGAGGTTGAAATCGCACGCCTGCCGGCGTTGCCGTCGGGCATGGTGACGGATGGTGTTGACATCATCGTGCGCATACGTGCCGCGGCGCGATAGCTCGAAACGTTTTTACGTGCCGCGTTTTTCGCCAAACGCCTCGGCGAACAGTTTCAACAGGGTTTGCACCAGGTCATCGGGTAGCGCACCGCCCGCTGTGTTTATTACGGCGCCGTAAGCCGCGACGTTTGCTGCCGCGGCTTCTTCCACCGGGCTTGGCGTACCCACCGATGCAGCAGGGAACGCGCGCTCCAGCATTTCCTGCTGCACGCGTTCGGCGTGCAGTTCGCAGCGCTTGATGTCGCTGCGCAGCGACTCGATGGCCTGCGTCTCCATCAACGCCACGCCGTTCTTCAAATCGCGGCGCAGTTCGCGCAGCGGCTGCACTGCGCGCGTGCGCCATGCGGCCGTGGAGCGGTCTATATGCTGCACCTCCGCAGGCGTTAGCCGCCGTTTTTCCAGCGCCAGGAATAACAGGAAAAACAGCACATTGACGTCAACCCCGTGTTGGTCCTGCAGCGCAAGGCAGACCGGCGGCACTTCGTTTCG
>JAKFYK010000094.1:3833-60213 GCA_021730905.1 Betaproteobacteria bacterium
ATCAAAATCATCGATGTAACCCACGTGCTGGCCGGTCCGTTCGCGGCGTATCAACTTGCACTGCTCGGCGCGGATGTGATCAAGGTGGAAGACCCGCACGAGTGCGATCAAAGCCGCGAGGGCGGCAGCGATCATGCGCTGGGCCAAGCGAAAATGGGTTTGCAGTTCGCTACACAGGCTTCGAACAAGCGCGCGATTACGGTGAATCTCAAAACTGCAAAAGGGCAGGAGATCATCAAAAAACTCGTCAAGGATGCGGATATTTTTGTCGAGAATTATCGTTCTGGCGCATTTGCCAAACTCGGTTTGGGTTACAAGGATTTATCCGCGATCAATCCCAAACTGATTTACTGTTCGATGACGGCGTTCGGGCAGGACGGCCCGCGCGGCAACATGACGGCCTATGATCACGCCATTCAATCCACCTCGGGCATGATGCGCACTACGGGTACGAAGGAAGTCAATCCGATCAAGGTTGGCTCGCCGGTGATCGATTACGCGGTGGGTACCATGAATGCATTCGCGTTGTCGGCGGCGCTGTTTCAACGCGAGCGTACTGGCAAAGGCCAGTACATCGACAGCGCCATGATGGACGTGGCGATGATGCTGATGGGTTCGCACCTTACGAATTATCTGTACACCGGCAAGGAGCCTTCGCCTAACGGCAATCGCATGGAACACGCCAGCAGCCAGGGTTACATGGCGAAAGACGCGTACATGATGATCGCGGCCAGCAACAAGGGGCAGCACGAACGCCTGTTCAACGCGCTGGGCCGGCCGGACATCGCCAAGCAATCGACGCACAAGGAGCGGCGCGAAAACTACGCCGAGCAGACCAAGATCGTCGAAGACATCATCGCCACCAAAACCGCGCAGGAATGGGAAGACTATCTGCAAAGCAAGCACGTGCCCGCCACGCGCACGCGCAAGATTTCAGAATCGATCAAGGATCCGCAGCTCAAGACGCGCAACCTGCTGCATACCCACAAGAGTCCGCCGGGCTACGGTGGAAAAGACCTTACCGTGCCGGTAATGGCGTTCAAATTCGCCCACGGTGGGCCGGAAGTCACTAGCCCGCCGCCGCAGTTCGGCGAGCACAATGACGAGGTGCTGGGACAATTGGGTTACAGCAAGGACGACATCAAGGCGATGCGGGCCGAGGGTGTGATCTGATACTTGACGCGGTGAAGACCGGGTCGCGTCAATTGACCTTCAAATTCAGCTTTTGCAGCACCTTCTCGTTGCGCGCCATTTCGTTGCGGATGTAGGCGTCGTACTGTTCCGGTGTCATGTTGCCGATGGTGAGGCCCTGTTTGCTGAAGGCGTCTTTGACTTCGGGCAATTGCAGCGCCTTGGCTATTTCGTTGGAGAGCCGTTCCACCACGGGGCGCGGCGTGCCTGCGCGCACCACCGTGCCAAACCAGTTCAGCGATTCAAAGCCGGGCCAGCCTGATTCCGCGATGGTCGGCACGTCGGGCAGCACTTCCGCGCGCTTGAGCGAGGTGACCGAGAGGCCTCGCAGCCGTCCGCTGGTCACATGCTGCGAGCAGTCAAGCACGTTGCCTACCATCAAACTGGTATGTCCGCCGAGTATGGCGATTGTTGCCGGCGCGCCGCCGCCATACGGCACGTTGGTCAGGTTGATTTTTGCGACATCGATGAACAACTCGCCTGCGATGCGCCCGCCGCCGATGATGCTTGCCACACCCCACGTCAGTTCGCCGGGATGCTTGCGCGCGAGCGCGACGAGTTCTTTCATGTTTCTCGCCGGCAATGACGGATGCGAACAAAATATCAGCGGGTTGTAGACCAGCCGCGTGACGCCGGTAAAATCTTTCAGCGTGTCGTACGGCAGTTTGCTGTGCGCGAACGGATTGACGGTGAAACTGGTTGCCATGAACAGCACGGTGTAGCCGTCGGCCGGCGCGCGTGCGACGATTTCGGTGCCGATGACCGTGTTGGCGCCCGTGCGATTTTCGATGACGATGCTCTGGCCGAGCGACTTGGACAGCGGCGGTGCCAGCACGCGCGCGAGCGTGTCGGTCAAGCCCGCCGGCGGGAAGGGCACGATGAAGCGCAGCGCGCGATTGGGATATTCCTGTGCGCTCGCTGCGCTGTTTGCCAGCATTGCCAGCCCGGTAATGAAATAATATAAGTATTTGTTTTTAAACATAATTTTCTCGTATCGAGTATCAGTGTTAATCCATGCGTAGTTTCAATGTGCTGACGATGCGGGCATTGCGCTGCATTTCGCTGCGTATGTAGGCGTCGAATTCGGCCGGGCCAAGGTACGCAAGATCCAGTCCGCCGCGAATCAGATTGTCGCGGATTTCTGAAGCTTGCAATGCTTTACCGATCTCGGAACTCAGCCGTTCGGTGATGACGCGCGGCGTCGCCGAACGTATCATCGCGCCATACCAGTTCGACGCTTCAAATCCGGGATAGCCTGATTCGGCCACTGTCGGCAGGCTCGGCAACTGCGCAGTGCGCGCGAGCGACATGACCGCGATACCGCGCAGGCGGCCCGCCGTGATTTGTTGCGCGGCTTCCGACAGATTGGAAACGAGTATCGTCGTGTGTCCGCCCATCACTGCGGTGGACGCGGGCGCGCCGCCGTTGTAGGGCACGCTGATAATTTCGACCTTGGCGCGTTCGCGAAAAAACAGTTCTGCCGCGAGGCGCTGGCCGCCGATGATACTGGATGTCGCGAACGTGAGCTCGCCCGGCCGCGCGTGCGCGAGCGCGATCAATTCCTTCACATCTTTCGCCGGCACCAACGGATGAACCGAGATGGTGAGCGGCACCACGGCAAGGCGCGCCACCGCTGAAAAATCCTTCAGCGTGTCGTACGGCAGCTTGGAGCGCACGAACGGATTGATGGAAAAACTCGGTGCGATGACCAGCAGGGTGTAGCCGTCGGCAGGCGCGCGAAACACCGCTTCGGTGCCGATCACGGTGTTGCCGCCGGTGCGGTTATCCACCACCACGCTCTGGCCGAGCGCGCGGTTCAGCGGCGGCGCCAGCGCGCGCGCGAGGATGTCGGTGGCGCCCGCGGGCGGAAACGGCACCACGAAGCGTATGGTGCGCGACGGAAAATCCTGCGCGCCCGCCGGCGCGGCCATTGCTGCTATTAGCGCCGCGAACAGCCATAGCCCATGCACGACAGGCGGCTTGCGCCCCATGGTTCTTCCTCGAAATTATTATTTTTATGGTTAAACTTGAATCGTGCGCAGCGGCAGTGCGGGCAGCGGCAGCGCGTGCCCTTCCGGCACCGGCGTGCGCGCGACATTCATCACCAGCGCGAGCAGCCCATAGTAGCCGGCGATGGCGAGAATGTCGATGACGCCCTGCTCGCCGTATTTTTTTACCGCGCGCGCATAAGTGGTGTCGCATACCCCATTGTTTTTGAGTGCCTCGGTCAGGAAGTCGTAAAGGACTTCCTCGTCTTCCGCCATGCCGGTAGGGCGGCGGCCTTCGCCTACTGCGTCGCCGATTGCAGGTTTGAGTCCCGCTTCAACGGCCTGCCGGTAGTGCGCCCACCACTCGAATTGCTGCGAGTAGTGGCGCGCGGCGATGATCGCGGCGAATTCGCCGAGGCGTTTTTCCAGCGGGCACAAAAAGCGCAGATATTCGCCGACTTTCTGCACACGGTTCATCAGTTCCGGGCTGCGCAACAGCGCGCTGAACGGCCCGCCCATGTGTTTGCGCGGCCCGGACATGACGGCGTCTACGGCTGCTTTTTGCGCAGCAGTCATTTGCGCTTCAGGAATAAGCCCCAAACGTACTGGAGAAACCTTGTATTGCACTTCTTGCGGCGCGTTCGACATCACATTCTCCGGGGTATGAGAGTCCTTTGCACTGAAACCGCACCGCTGGAATGACAGTGGCTCAGAGTGCGGTCGTCACGCAGCGACTGGCGTTCAGGCCGTCCCCATAAAGTTGCGCTTGCCGATTTCCACGCCGTTGTGACGCAACATGTCGTAGGCGGTAGTGGCGTGAAAGTAGAAGTTGGGCAGCGCGCGTTTCAGCAGCAAATCCAGCCCGGTGAAGTTCACTTCACGATCCCCCATTTTTATCGTGACGTTCTTGCCCTCGGTGCCGTCGATCTGTTCCGGCTTGATGGCATTCAGCCAGGCAACGGTGTTTTCCACGCGCGCTGCGAGGTCGGCGAGGCTTTTTTCATTCATCTCGACCTTGGGTGCTCCCACGCCTGCAAGCAGCGCGATGCAATTGCGCGCATGATCGGTTGCGACCTGAACCTGGCGGGAGAAACTGAACATATCAGGATACAGCCGGGAACTCAGCAGCGTGGACTCGTCATACTTCTTCTCGGTGTACAGCGCCTGCGCTTTTTTCAGCACGATGGCGAGGCCTTCGAGGTGGCGGACAAAAACAGGGATCGAAATCTGGGACATAGCAATAGCCATGATTATTTCTCCTTGAGACGGGGTGAAAGGGTAAAAGGGGTTGGGCGATTATATTACTCGATAACCGGCCCTGTAGATGCGCTCGAAACGAGGGCATGGACTATCGCCTAACCTGCCCTGGAATGCTAGAGTTCAGGCTCTCTGGCCTAAGGGTCACGAAAGGCCACGGAAAAATTTCAGCAAAGGAACACCGGCATGGCGCACGGCATCGGATTCGCGGACAAAAAGGTGATGGCCGAACTCACGGCGAAAATGCTGATCGAAGTCGATGCCGTGCAGTTCATGGGCGACAAGCCCTATATCTATACCTCCGGCCTGGCGAGCCCGGTTTACACCGATTGCCGGCGGCTGATTTCATTCCCGCGCGTGCGCCAGACGCTCACGGATTTTGGCGTGGCGACGATCCATCGCGATGTCGGCTTTGAGCAGTTCGACGCGGTGGCGGGCGGCGAGACCGCGGGGATTCCCTATGCCGCGTGGTTTGCCGACCGCATGATGCTGCCGATGCAGTATGTGCGCAAAAAGGCCAAGGGTTTTGGCCGCAATGCGCAGATCGAAGGCGTGGTCACCGAAGGGCAGCGCGTGCTGCTGGTGGAAGACCTCGCCACCGACGGCGGCAGCAAGGTCAACTTCTGCAAAGCGCTGCGCGCGGCGGGCACAACGTGTGACCACGTGTTCGTGAATTTTTATTACAACATTTTCCCCGAAGGCGCGAAGCTGCTCGACGACATGGGCGTGCACATGCACTGGCTCGCGACGTGGCAGGACGTGCTCGCAGTAGCGAAAGCGGCGAACACGTTTGATACGAAGATGCTCGCTGAAGTGGAGAAATTCATCAACGACCCGCGTGGCTGGTCTAAAGCGCACGGCGGTACCGCGGGTGCTAGTAGTGAATAGTTTTCCGGTAAAAAATAACAATAAAAAAATGCTTAGAGAAAAAACAAAATGCCCTTACACCCTTCGACAAGCTCAGGGCGAACGGTCATTTTGAGAGCCGTTCGTGGTGAGCTTGTCGAACCATTTACGGTGGCCTCGTTCATTTTGTCAGGCGCGCTTAGATAATGCTGAGCTATGGCGCCGTGCGGCCTTTGCTGCACCTGTTGTCACCGGAAGCGGCGCACGGTGTTGCCATCTGGGCGCTGAAAAACGGTTTTGCCGGACGCGCCGATGAAGCGGAGGACTCCATACTTGCCACGCGCGTGTGGAATCTGTCGTTTCCCAATCCGATAGGCCTTGCCGCGGGTTTCGACAAAGACGCCGAAGTGATGGACGCGATGCTGGCGCTCGGCTTTGGTTTTGTCGAGGCTGGCAGCGTGACGCCGCTGCCGCAGCCGGGCAATCCCAAGCCGCGGCTGTTCCGGCTCGATGAAGATCGGGCGGTGATCAACCGCTTTGGGTTCAATAGCAAGGGGCTGGATCACTTTGTCGCGAGGCTGCGCGCGCGCCAGCACGCGGCCGGTGCAGGCATCGTCGGCGCCAACATCGGCAAGAATCGCGATGCGCCCGATGCCGCCGCCGATTACGCGGCCGGCATCGCGAAAGTCTGCGGGCTGGCGGACTACCTGGTGTGCAATGTGTCGTCACCGAACACGCCGGGACTGCGCAGCCTGCAGGCGCGTGCGGAAATCGAGGCGTTGATCGGGCGTGTGCTCGAAGCGCGCGCTAAGCACGCGCCCGATAAAACACGCATGCCGCCGTTGCTGGTGAAAGTCGGCCCCGATCTCGATGAGCAGCAACTGGCCGACATTGCCAGCGTAGCGCTCGCCACCCGCATCGACGGACTGATCGTGGGCAATACCACGGTCACACGGCCTGCCAGCCTCGCCAGCCGTCACGCGGTTGAAGCGGGTGGCTTGTCGGGCCTGCCGCTGCTGAATCTGGCGACAAAATGTTTGTCGGACCTGTATCGGTTGACCGGCGGAAAAATTCCCCTCATCGGCTGTGGCGGTGTCGCCAGCGGCGGTGATGCGTACGCGAAAATTCGCGCGGGCGCATCGCTGGTGCAGCTTTATTCGGCGCTGGTATTTCACGGCCCCGCGCTCGTGTTGCGCGTGAAGCGTGAACTGGCAGCGTGCCTGCGCGCGGATGGCTTCCCATCGGTGGTTGAGGCGGTGGGCGCGGACCACCGGCGCTAGGTCGAAGCAGCGGCGCCTGTGATAAAATGCGTGTCCGCACTGCAGTTCAATCCCATTCAAGCCGTTGTAGCTCAGCTGGTAGAGCAGGCGCTTCGTAAGCGTCAGGTCGGGGGTTCGATTCCCTCCAACGGCACCATTCCGATAGCCTCCTCGTATTCGTTGCCGCGTTTTCGCAAGCAGCGTCTGTGACTTATTTCACACTTGATCACCGATACACCGCTTGTCGGCGACAAGCGGTGCCTCGGAACAACTGTGCCTGAATACAATACGTTACACACGCAACAGGAGCATGTGATGAATGGCCTCGCTACCGAAGAGAAAACGTTCGCTGTGATGGAGCCGCCCGCCGTCGCGGAATCGCCCGACTTTCTGGTTCGCTCCAGACGGGAGGTCCTGCGCCTGCTCAACGGCATCATGACGGAGGGCAATCTGATGTCGATCAGTTTTTTGAACGCCGACTGCGCCGTGGCCACGTCGCTCGTTTACGTGGACGAACCCAGCAACATGCTGCTGCTGGAATGCCCGCCCGAGTGGCAGAGCGTGATGTACATGGATTCCGCCGGCGGCGACAGCATCATTCTGGCGTGCGCGTTTGAGGATTCAAAAATCCAGTTTCAAAGCGGCAAGGGCACGATCGTGGATCTCGACGGTACGCCCGTGGTGGGGCTGGAAATTCCGGAATTTATGTGGCGTTTTCAGCGGCGCCGCGACGCGCGTCATAGAGTATCCGGCTTGACGATCACGCTCAATCTCGGTTTTCTGGAATGCGATGCGGAAGTCACCGATCTCAGCATGGGCGGCATCGGCATGTTCAACTGCGACGCCGAAGTGCGGCTGGAGGCGGGCGAAGTGCTGCGCGACTGCGCGATCGCGCTGCCCGGCGTGGGCGCGATTATGGTTGACCTGACGGTGCAGCATCAAACGCCGTTGCAGAGCGTTGACGGGCGGGCGGTGACGCGGGTCGGCTGCGAGTTCAGCGGACTCAGCGAAAGCGCGCGGCAATTGATTGCGCATTATCTGGACGCGCTGGTGATGGTGTAAGCGCGGCACAGCGGGCGCGCGCCGCACACCGCGTGCGACATCCGGGTGGGAGTGGCAAAGCGCGCGGCGCGGGTTGCCCCGCGCGCTTCACACAATAAAAATATTGTTTTAAAACAAATACTTATATTAAAGAACGCCCGAAGTGCCGCCATCGAGGTTGAGGCTGGAGCCGGTGACGTAACTTCCCATCGACGACATTAAAAACACGATGGCGCTGGCGGCTTCTTCAGCTTCGCCAAAGCGCCCCATCGGAATCTCTTTGGAATTGTCGTTGAAATATTTTTCGGAGCTGATTTTTTCGCGCACCATGCGCCGGTCGTGCTGGCCGGACTTGATCTTGCCGATACAAACTGCGTTCACCAGGATATTGTCGGGCGCGTATTCCTTCGACAGTGATTTGGTGATGACCAGGCCGGCCGCGCGCGACAGCGAGGTCGGCATCGAGCCTGCGCCCGGCTGCTTGGCGCTGGAGATGCTGATGTTGACCACGCGCCCGCCGCCGCGTTTTTTCATCTCCGGAATCGCGCGGCGCAGGCAGCGGATGGCGCCGAACACTTTGATATTGATGTCGGTATCCCACATTTTGTCGTCGATCTCGAGGAACTTGCCGCGCTGGGACAAGCCGGCATTGTTGAGCAACAAGTCCACGCCGCCGTACTTGCTAATGACCTCATCAAAGAAACGGTTGATGTCGGCTTCGCTGGTGACGTCGGCCCGCACCGCCAGAACTTCGCCGCCTTCCTTGCGAATCTGCGCCGCAGTCTGGTCGAGTTTTTCCTGGCCGCGCGCGCAAATCGCCACTTTGGCGCCTTCGCGTGCGAGCAGCATCGCCGTAGCACGGCCGATGCCATCGGTGCCGCCGGTGATAACCGCGATCTTGCCTTTCAGTCCTAAATCCATGTGATATCTCCTGTGAATCCGTGAACGAACCTGTGAACCAGCGGGTCAACGATGAAGCCCGCTGAAAACGGCTTGGACGTTCCAGCGGGCGCAGGCGGCATTTTAGCTTGATTTGCGGCCGGGCTTACCAAACGCGGGAAATCGTCGTAGCATAGGCATGCATGCGCGCGGATCAACGCTTTCAGCCGCCGCCGGGAGATAGACGTGAACACATTGATTCGCTGCACACGAACAGTACTTAGGCTTGCGGCGCTGCTGCCGGTGGCGGCTGCGCTGATAATCTGCGCGCCGCTGCATGCGCAGGATCGGATAGCGCCTGCGCCGGGCGTCAAGCCTGACCTCACGATCGACGCGCTGTCGGTGGTGCGGGTGCGCGCACAAGCGGCTGCCGATGCGCGCAGCGGGCGCACGCTGGGGAGAAACCGCGAAGGCACCGGCGTCGTCATTGATTCCAGCGGTCTGGTGCTGACCATTGGTTATCTGATTACCGAAGCGGAAAAAGTCGAGATCAACACCGCCGACGGCAAAGTCTATCCGGCCACCGTGGTGGGTTTTGACAATGCGACGGGGCTCGGTCTGCTGAAATCGCTGGTGCCGGTGCCGGTGAAGCCCATTGATCTGGGCTTGTCGGCGGATACCAAGGAACGCGATATGGTGCTGATCGTCGGCTTCGACGGCGTGGCGCCGGCCTACGTGGTATCCAAGCGCCAGTTCGTCGGCTATTGGGAATACCTGCTCGACGAAGCGATTTATACCGCGCCCGCCACGGTGAACTGGCAGGGTGCCGCGCTAGTGAGCCGCGAAGGCAAGCTGCTTGGCATCGGTTCGCTGGCGGTGGGCAATGCGTTGGCGACGGCCAGTGCCGGTGTGCCCGGCAACATGTTTGTGCCCATCGATGTGCTGAAACCCGTGATCGGTGATTTCATCGCCAACGGCCGTTCGACCACCATACCCCGTCCGTGGCTCGGCGTTACCTCGCAGGAAGTCGGCGGCAATCTGGTGGTGGTGCGCGTGTCGCCCGAAGGTCCCGCCGATGAAGCGGGACTGAAAGCCGGCGACATCATCGTCGGCATCGCGGGCGACGGCCTCAAGGGGCAAGCCGATTTTTACACGCGCTTGTGGAAAAGCGGCAACGCGGGCGTAGAGATTTCACTGGATGTGCTGCGCGGCAATCGCGTCGAAAACATCAAGGTCAAGAGCATCGACCGCAACAGCTACTTCCGCGCGCGCGCGACCTACTAGCCGTTTCCCCGGGGCGCGCGCTCAGCCGCGCGCGTAGGCAACCGGCGCGGCGAGTTGCCGGTAGAGCAACGCGAGATTCTCCTGCTGATCCAGTGTCAGCAGGTAATTTGCGAAGTCTTGCGCCTGCGCGCTGCTCCATCCCGCCAGTTTTACGTTCGATGCGAACTTGCTTGTCACTTCGTCGTCGGTGAACGGATTGTCGGGATGGCCTTTGGCGCAATCGACAGTGACCGTTTCCATGCCAAACGGACCGCGCACGCGTAACGTGCAGCCACCGATGTCGCGCGTATCTGCATTGGTAAACGGTTTGCAGGTGATGCGTTCCAGCCAGCGCCGCACTTCTGCGGCAGGCGGCACTTCGGAAAACACGTGCAGCGGGTTCACTTCGCCATACGCCCACGCCACGGCCACCGTCCAGTACGCCGAGAACTGGGCCGTCACTTTTGCCGAGGGAAAAATGCGCGCGGGTTCGGGACGGCCTACCACATCCCATGCCTGCGGGCCGACTTCGAGTTCCAGCGCGGTGGCATCACCCGCGCGCGTGCCCAGCCGCTCGCGTAACGCCAGTGCCGCACTCGCGGCCGGATGTGTCAGACGGCAGGTCGGATAGGGTTTGAACGACAGACGCTCGGTTTCAAAAGTCGTGCCGAGGTCACGCACCGCGCGCGTCGCATCGAACTGACCGTGCAGATATACGCGCGCCATGCCGTCTTTGCCGGAGAACACCTCGCTCACGCCGTCAAGGCCGTTGGCGGCCATCAATGCCGCGTTGACGCCGTTATGCGCGGCGAATCCCGGTTGCGCGTGTTTGGTAGTCGCGCCTTCGCGGCTCGATTGATGGTTGCCGCTGGCGAGGCTGTAGGCGATGCCGAACGCGTGGCCGAATGTTTTTGCATCGGCGTTCAAGAGGCGCGCCGCCGCTGCCGCCGCACCGAAATGCCCCAGCAACGGCGTGTAAATCCAGCCGCCATCGACGAGGTTGAGTTTTGTCGCTACGCCGAGCCGGCAAGTGACTTCGATGCCGAGCAGCACCGCTTCGAGAAATTGTTTCGGATCATTGATGTTTCGGTATTCGGCGGCGGCGAGTGCTGCGGGAATCGCCGCTGCGCCTGCATGCAGTACCGCGTCGTCGTGCGTGTCGTCGTATTCGAGCACGTGGCCGTAGTAACCGTTCGCCAGTGCCGCGACCGGTGCCGGCACTTTGGGGCCGCCGACAATAGCGGCATCGGCGCGGCCACCGCGATCCGCGAGTTCAGCCACCCAGCCGGGCAAACCCATCAACGCGCGTCCGGCGATCAGGCAACCCAGATAATCGAGCAGTTCGTATTTGACGGCTTTGCGGGTTTTTGCGTCGAGCGCGTCCCAGCGTAGTTTATGAGACCAGTCCGCGAACGCGCTGACGACAGGATCGTTCTGGGCGGGGGTTACGGCAACCATCACGTATTATTTAGGCCGATGACCTTGCGCAAAACGCTCAAGCAATTCGCGACGTTCGGGTGCTGCGACCGCCTGTTGCAGGAGTTGTTCTTCGACTTCGATACCGCTGGCGAGTGGAATATTCAACGCCTGACGAATCGCTTCCTTGGCCATGGCCACCGCAGTGGGCGGGCGCGTCGCAAGTTCTTTCGCGACGGCGCGTGCGGTGTCGAGCACGTCGGCTGCGGGAACTACGTGCGTGACGAGTCCCATGCCGAGCATCTCGCGCGCGGAAATACGATGACCGTTCAAAATAATCCAGCGCGCGCGCACCGGCCCTACCAGTCGTGGTAGCAACTGCGTGCCCCAGCCGCCGGGTATACCGCCCCATTGCACTTCCGGCAGCCAGAACTGCGCCGACTCGCTGGCTACTACTGCGTCGCCCAGCAGCGATAGTTCAAATCCGCCACCGGCGGCATGGCCATTGACCGCGATCACCAGCGGTTTGGCAAATTGCGCGAGTTCATGCCAGAACTGCAACAGCGGCGCGCGAAACTCCGCGTCCTTGCCCGGATGCTCGCGTCGCTCTTTTAAATCAGCACCCGCGCAGAACACATCGCCTTCACCGGTGAGCAGCAGCGCGCGCGCGTTGGCGTCCGACGACACCTTGGCCAGCACGTCGCGCAACTCTGCGATCAGCGTTTTGTTCAGCGCATTCCTGGCCGCGGCGCGCGCTAGTTTCAGAATGACCACGTCACCGTCGTGACCGACCAGCAGGTGCTGATATGCTGGAGCAGGCATTGATGTTAAGTATTTGTTTTTAAAGGTATTTTAAAAATAACCCAAACCCAGCACGCCGCTGGCGAGATCCATCTGATCCACCAGTTTGCGGCTCACCAGATTGCGCAGCGTCTCCGAGGTCCCGCCGCCGAGACTGCCATAACGCGTGCCGCGGAAAAAGCGCGATACCGGAAATTCATCGGTGAAGCCGTAACCGCCATGCACCTGCACCGCCTCGGACGTGACGCGGATCGACATTTCATTGCAATAGATTTTTGCCATCGCCGCCAGCGTCGGATCGGGAAATTGTTTGCCCGATACCGCCGCGCGATACAGCAGGCCGCGCCCGGCTTCGATCTGGATCATCATATCCGCCGCTTTCCAGCGCATGCCCTGAAACTCGCCGATGCTTTTGCCGAACGCCTTGCGCTGACGCATGTACTTGATCGCTTCTTCCAGCGCGCCCTCCGAAATACCGAGGCAGATCGCGGGGTTCAGACAGCGCTGCACGTTGAACGCCGACAGCAGCCGCTTCATGCCGTTGTCTTGCAGGATCAGGTTTTCCAGTGGCAGTTCGATGTTGTCGAAAATGACTTCAGACAGGTACTCGCCACCCATGGTGTGATAGGCGGCATTGTAGGCAAGGCCCTTGATGCCGCCCGGCACCAGCACACAGCCGATGCCTGCCGCACCGGGGACGCTGTTCACGCGCGTGAATACCACGAACATTTCCGCGATGTCGGCGCGGCTGATCAGCGTTTTGACGCCATTGAGGATGACTTTATTGCCCTTGATCTCGCAGTTGGTGCGGTAGTTAGGCACGTCGGTGCCGGCATCGGGTTCGGTCAGGCAGATCGCCAGCATGGCGTCGCCGTTCACCACGCGTGGCAGTATCTGCTTTTTGATCGATTCCGGCGCGTAGGTGGCGATGATGCGCGACTGCGCGCCGACTTCGCCGAGCGCGCCCATCGCCGTCACATAACAAACCTTGCCGATTTCCTCGAGCACCAGCACGCACTCGAGCGTGTTCATGCCGGAGCCGCCGTACTCTTCCGGTATCGACATGCCGAGCACGCCGATTTCTGCCAGCCGTTTCATGTTCTCCGCCGGCCATGAGCCGTCCAGATATTTGATCGCGCGCGGTGCGAATTCCTTCTGGCACACTTTGCGTACGGTATCGACAAAGGCGCGTTGTTCGTCGGTAATGGTGAAGTCCATGGCACTACTCCATAAAATATCAACAGAAAACGGTTATATAAGCCGCGCGGTCAATGGGCCTTGATGCCGGCTTGCTTCGCGACTGTGATCCATTTCGCAATGTCACGCGCGATGAGTTTGTTAAAGTCTTCCGGCGAGGTGATGGCCGGTTCGGCGGCTTCCGCGGCGAGGCGTTTGGCGGATTCCGTGTCACGCAGCACCGCAGCGATATCCGTGTTCAGTCGGCTGATGATATCCGTCGGCATGCCTGCCGGGCCGAGTACGCCCCACCAGATGCTGCCGTCGTAACCGGCGACGCCGCTTTCGACAATGGTTGGCACGTCAGGCAGCAGCGGCGTACGTTTTTCGCTGCCGACGCCTAGCGGGCGCAGCTTGCCGGAACGCAAATGCGGCAGCACCTGGATCAGCGTGCTGAACAGCACTTCAACCTGGCCCGACATCACGTCGATCATTGCCGGCCCGCCGCCTTTGTACGGTACGTGAATCATGTCCACGCCGGCTATCGTCTTGAACAATTCACCGCCGAAATGGTTAAACCCGCCGACGCCGGACGAGGCGTAACGCAACTGGCCGGGACGCGCTTTCGCCAGCGCAATCAGGTCCTTGATGCCTTTTGCCGGCACGGACGGATGCACCACCACGACGTTGGCGCCGGTGCCGATCATCGCAATCGCGGTGAGCGATTTCAGCGGGTCGTACGGCAGCTTGTGGATCGCCGGGTTCATCGCGTACGAGGTTGATACAATCAGAATCGTGTAGCCGTCGGGCACGGATTTGGCCGTAATGTCGGTGCCGATGATGCCGTCGGCTCCGGCGCGATTGTCGATCACGGTCTGCTGACCGGTACGTTCGGTGAGCTTCTGACCAATGAAGCGGCCGAGAATGTCGTTGCTGCCGCCGGGCGGGAACGGCACGATCAAGCGGATCGGCTTTACCGGAAAGCGCGCGGTGGTTTGCGCTTGCGTGACGCCGGCGCAGACGGTGAGCGCGATGGCGAGCAACGACGGGAGACTGCGAGGAAACATCGGTCGGGAGAGGCGCAATGCGGTGGAAATGAATTATAGACGCTCGCCGTGGCACTGCCAAACCGGATCTGCACCTATGGACGTGCAGTCCACGGTTTGACGCCTGCCATGGGCTCACCTAGACTGGCGCCCTTTCATTTATCACACAGAGAGCTTCACATGGCGGCAATCACCGGCCACGATCACTGGACGCACAAGGGCGAAGTCAAACTTTTTCTCTACGAAAAATATTCCGGTGCGCCCGGCAACAAACCGGCCGTGTTGTTCGTGCACGGTTCGTCGATGGCGTCACAGCCGACGTTCGATCTCAAGGTGCCGGGACGCGCGCATTCATCGGCGATGGATTATTTCGTCGAAAAAGGCTTCGATACCTGGTGCGTGGATATGGAAGGCTACGGCCGCTCGGACAAAAAGCGCGACATCAATTTCGACATCTCGAACGGCGTGGATGATCTGGTGGCGGCGACCGATTACATCGCCAGGACGCGTGGCATCAAAAAGTTTCTGGTGTACGGCATTTCATCCGGCGCGCTGCGCGCGGCGCTGTTCGCGCAGCGCTGCCCGGAGCGCGTGTCGCGGCTCGCGCTCGATGCGTTCGTGTGGACGGGCGAGGGCAGCCCTACGCTGGCCGAGCGCACAAAAAAACTGCCCGAGTTCCTGAAAGTAAACCGCCGCCCGTTAAGCCGCGAGTTCATGTATTCAGTGTTCAATCGCGATCATCCGGGCTGCGCCGAAGAAAAAGTCATCGAAGCGTTTGCCGAGCAGGTGCTGGCGCTCGATGATTCCGTGCCGACGGGGACCTACGTCGATATGTGTTCGAAGCTGCCGGTGGTTGATCCCGCCAAAATTAATGCGGCGACCCTCATCATGCGCGGGCAATTCGACGGCATCGCGGGCTTTGACGACCTGATCGAGTTTTTCAAGCGCCTGCCTAATCCCGACAAGCAGTTCGCGGTGATGTCGGGCATTTCGCATGCGAGCTTTCAGCAGATCAATTACATGACGGTCTATCATATTCTGCATGCGTTCTTCGCGCAGCCGGAACCGATATATCGCGGATAATCCATGCCCGGGAATTGATCCATGGCCACAAAGCCTCTCAATAAACTTACTGCCGGTGAAATTGTGCAGGCGATTTCAACTGGAACATCCACGGCCGAAGCCGTAGCACGTGCCTGCCTTGATCGCATTGCCGTGCGCGAGCCCCACGTCGAAGCGTGGCAGTTTCTCGATCCTGATCTGGTATTGAAGCAGGCGCGCGCGCTCGACGCGAGCGGAAAAATCGGGCCGTTGCAGGGTGTGCCGGTCGGCATCAAAGACATCATCGATACCTGCGACATGCCTACCGAATACGGCACGCCGATCCACAAGGGACACCGGCCGCGCATTGATGCCGCGGTGGTGGCGCTGACGCGCCGTGCCGGCGGCCTCATCATGGGCAAAACGGTGACGACCGAATTTGCCAATCGTCATCCCGGCAAAACGCGGCATCCTCAAGACCCGACGCGCACGCCCGGCGGTTCATCCAGCGGATCAGCCGCAGCGGTGGGAGATCACATGGTGCCGCTTGGCATGGGCACGCAAACCACCGGCTCGACGATAAGGCCGGCGGCGTTTTGCGGTTGCGTCGGTTATCGGCCCACCTGGGGCGACATCCGCTGCCACGGCGTGATGGAAGCCGCGGGGTCGGTGGACACTGTAGGCCTGATCGCGCGTTCGGTGGATGACATTGCACTGTATCGCGATGTGTTGCTGGGTGTTGCGCCGCAACCGCTGGCTGCAAAAATTATCGATGCGCCGCATATCGGCTTTTGCCGTACGCCGTTCTGGGATCAATGCGAACCGGCCACGCAGGAATTGCTGGAAGACTGTGGCGCCAAATTGGCTAAAGCGGGCGCCACAGTGTCCGAAGTGGTTTTGCCGCAAGAATTTGAACGCATCGACGATGCCCACCGTTGGGTTTCGAGTTTCGAGTTTGCGCGCAACCGTGCGTGGGAGATCGATCATCACTATGAGATGATCAGTGAAACATTGCGCAACAACCGGTTGAAAGACGGCCTTGCGTGCAGCTTCGAAAAATACCGTGAATCGCGCAGCTTTCTCGCGCGCGCGCGACGCATCATGCACGATGTATTCAAGGATTTCGATGTGCTGCTGGTGCCGTCGGCGTCGGGCGAAGCGCCGGTCGGCCTCAACGCCACGGGCAACGCTTCGCACTGTCTGATCTGGACGAGTACGCATGTGCCGTGCATGACGTTGCCGCTGTTTACCGGCCCGAACGGACTGCCGGTGGGTGCCCAGCTGATCGCCGCGCGCAACAATGACCGGCTGCTATTTGAAGTGGCGCGGTGGGTGACTTCGAAATATACGACCTGACGCCGCACGCTGTTGATGGTGCTCACGTATCGCGGCTTCCGGCAGCGGTGATGGGCGAGTCGGACCCCGGCTCAATGGATGGGTAGTGGCATGACTGTTGCTTTGGATTTCGGGGTTTAATTGATATCGAATGATGACCATTGTCCATGCCGCTGCTTTACAGTCTTGATCTGGCAACCCTCTCCATTGCTTATGCGCAAGGTTCGTTGACGCCCGATATTGTGGTGCGCGACATCTATGCCGCGATCCCCGCATTTGCTGACAATCCGATATGGATTCATTTATTGCCGCAAGAGGTAGTAACCAAACAAGCGCAAGACATCGAAATGCGTCGTGCTGCAGGCGCATCGCTTCCGCTCTATGGCATTCCCTTTGCAGTAAAAGACAATATCGATGTGGCCGGTTGTCCTACAACCGCTGCGTGTCCGGCGTATTCCTATATGCCTGACACGACGGCGCATGCGGTGCAGCGATTGCTGGATGCAGGCGCGCTGTTCATGGGCAAAACGAACCTGGATCAATTCGCTACCGGACTGGTCGGCACGCGCTCGCCATATGGCGCTTGCCACAACGCATTCAATGCGGATTACATCTCGGGCGGATCGAGTTCAGGTTCAGCCGTAGCGGTGGCGGCGGGCCTGGTGAGTTTCTCGCTGGGAACGGATACCGCCGGTTCAGGGCGCGTGCCTGCCGGTTTCAATAACATCGTGGGTCTCAAGCCGACGCCCGGTGTGGTGAGCACGCGCGGTGTAGTGCCGGCTTGTCGTTCGCTCGATTGCGTGTCGGTGTTCGCGCTGAATTGCGAGGATGCGACGCGCATATTTGATGTGATGCGCGGTTTTGACGCCAACGATATCTATGCGCGCAGTGACACCTCAGCCTTGCAGGGGTTGCCGGCTTCCGGTTCGTCTTTTCGATGCGGTGTGCCCGCTGCCGCGCAACTTGAATTTTTTGGCGACGGTCAGGCGCGTGCCGCGTTTGAAGCCTCGCTCACCGTGTTGCATGGCATGGGTGCCGAGCTGGTAGAGATTGATTTCCAGCCATTCTCCGAGGCAGCACGCATGCTTTACGAAGGCCCGTGGGTCGCCGAACGCCATGCCGCGGTCGGCAAATTCGTGAACGAGCATACGGATGCGGTAGACCCGGTGGTGCGGGAAATTATCGCCAGCGCCACGCACTGGAACGCTGCCGATACCTTCGAGGCGCAATACCGTTTGCGGGAATGCCGGCGGCGCTGCGAGACGGAGTGGGCGAAAATGGATGTGCTGGCGGTGCCAACGGCCGGCACCCACTATACGCTGGCGCAGATTGCCGAAGAGCCACTCCAGCTCAACCGCAATCTCGGCCATTACACCAACTTCGTCAACCTGCTCGATCTGTGCGCGCTCGCAGTGCCCGGTGTTTTCCGTGCCGACGGGTTGCCGGCGGGCGTGACGCTGATTGCCGGGGCTTGCAACGATCATGCGCTGGCGGAAATCGGCAGCCGGTTTCACCGCGCGAGCCGCGTGCCGCTGGGCGCCACACGGTTTGCGTTGCCGACGCCCGCGCTGACACGACCCACTGCGCCCGTAGCGAAAGCAAGCGAAGAAGTGGTGCTTGCCGTGGTCGGGGCGCATCTTTCCGGGTTGCCGCTGAATCATCAACTCACCACGCGCGGTGCGCGCCTGCTGCAGGCTACAAACACGGCGCCGGGTTACCGGCTGTATGCGCTGCCTGGCACCGTGCCCCCCAAACCGGGGCTGATGCGCGTGGCGAACGGCGGTGTGTCGGTTGCCGTCGAGTTGTGGGCTATGACCTATGCTGCATTCGGCTCGTTCGTGGCTGAAGTGCCGCCACCGCTGGCGATAGGCACACTGACGCTGGCCGATGGCCGCGCCGTCAAAGGATTCCTGTGCGAATCCTGCGCCGTGTCGGGCGCGCAGGACATTTCGACATTCGGCGGCTGGCGCGCCTGGCTCGCTGTGCAAGCCGGCGCGCAGCAGTGAGTGTCGAGTGATACTGTATCGCGGCATGGATCGCGCGGCGCTCGATGCTGCGTACGACAATACGGCAGCGGTGGTGAACAGCGCTGCGCTGCTGGCGGATTTTGATAAACGCAGCGCGCAACTGCGTGCAGCGCAACCGCAACACCTCGATCTGCGTTATGGCCCAGCCGAACGCAATCGCATCGACTATTTCGCCGCGTCTCAAACGACGAAACCGGCACCGATATTGATTTTCATCCACGGCGGTTACTGGCAAATGCGCGCAAAGGCGACGTTCAGCTTCCTTGCGGCGGGCCCGCTAGCGCACGGCATACATGTCGCGCTGCCCGGCTACACGCTGGCGCCGGCGATCACGCTGGACGGCATCGTTGCCGAAGTGCGTGCGGCTATCCGTTGGATCGCGCAGCACGCAGCCGATTTTGGCGGAGACCCCAATCGCATCATTGTGTCGGGCTGGTCGGCGGGCGGTCACCTCACTGCGATGATGATGGATGAGCCCGCGGTAAAAGGCGGCCTCGCGATCAGCGGCATTTTCGATCTGGAGCCGATACGCCTGAATTATCTCAACACCAAACTCGGACTGGACGCAAATTCCGTGCAGCGATTGAGTCCTTTGCTGAATCTGCCAGCGCGTTCCGCGCCGCTGATGCTGGCGTGTGGCACGGGTGAATTACCCGAGTTGCAGCGCCAGTCCGAAACTTACGCGCAGTCGCGCGCGCGGGCTGGTCTGCCAGGACGACTGACACGGTTGCCTCAACACAATCACTTCACCATCCTCGAAGCACTTGCGCGGCCTGACGGCGAACTTGCCGCACTGGTGCGCGAACTCGCTACCGCTTGATTGATGCACCCGCGTAGTGCGTGCAGACAAGTGCTGCACCACTCAAGTGCATTGCACTTCCATCATATTGATATAAATATATGTTTTTAAACATATATTTTTGTTTGGCACGCTGGTTGCATATATCAGCATCAGCGCATTCGAAATGTACGCGGATGCTCACTTATTAACCAGGAGATTCCCATGTCACAGATTCGCAGACAGTTCATTGCCGCCGCTGTGTTTGCTTTGCTTGCACCGCTCGGTTTACCCGTGTTGCAAGGCGCGCAGGCGCAGGAGAAAGTGATCAAGGTCGGCACGCTAAAGCTGATTCACGCGATCACGCCGCACTTCTATCAGCAATTTGCGCCGCCGGGCTACAAGATCGAAGTGATTCCATTTGAGAGCCCGACCGACGGCAAGAACGCCGTGGTCACCGGTACGGTCGATTTCGGCACGTTCGGTTTCGCGGCTGCCATGCTGGGTGCAGCGGCAGGCGAACCAGTGGTGATCTTCGCGCCGCAGTGCAATGGCGGCATGGCAGTGGTTGCGGGCGCCAAATCAGATATCAAATCGATCAAGGATCTGAAGGGCAAGAAAGTGGCGATCTGGCCGGGCTCTACGCAGGAAGTGGTGATTCTGCAGCGCCTGAAAGCCGAGGGTATGACGATCAAGGATATCCAGCATGTCCGTCTGCCGTTCTCCGACATGGCGCCGGCGCTGGCGCGTGGCGATGTCGATGCGTACGTGGGCGCGGAACCGGGCCCCGGCATCAGTCTGGCCAACGGCGTAGGCAAGATCGTCGAGTATCCGTACAGCACGCCGATCGGTTCGCTCAACATGGTGTGGGCGACGCGCCAGGAAATGATCGACAAAAATCCCGAACTGGTAAAAATCATGATGGAAATGCATCGCAAGGCGACTGACTTTGCGATGGGGAATCGTGCGGAAATGGTCAAGATGACCATGCAAAAGCTCGGTCAGCAACAGAAATCCATCGAGATGGCCGCGCCCAATGTGCAGCTCACCTGGAAGATTGACGATGAATTCGTCAAGCGTGCCAAAGCCTATGGCGATCTAATGCTTGAGGCCAAGCAAATACGCGCGCTGCCGAATTACGATAAGTTCATCACCGCGAAGTTCATGCCGACGGATGCCGCCGTGGCCAAGAAATAGGCACACAGGGGACCGTATCGATGTCCGCGATTCCATCGCAGCTTCCCACCGCAGCCGGCACCACGCCGGCTGCGGTGAGCGCATCGGCAGTCGATAGCGTGCCCGCCGCGGTCAATGTCAATACCCCCGTCGCGACGGGATCGGCGCCGTGGCTGCCGGAGCGTGTGCAGGGTATTGTGCTGGCGGTGGCGTTTCCGATTGCGCTGGTGATCCTGTGGCATCAACTGGTGGTCATGACCGGCACCAAGCTGGTGCCAACGCCGTATCAGGTGGGCGTCATGATGTGGGATTTTTCTTTCGGCGGCATTCACAACGACGCCTTCAGCGGTACCATACTCACGCATCTTCTGGCGTCGATGCAGCGGGTGTATGGCGGATTTGCGCTTGCCATCATCATCGGTATTCCATTGGGACTGCTGATTGGCAAGGTCAAAATCATCCGCCAAATGCTCGATCCCACATTGTCGCTGCTGCGGCCGATACCGGTCACGGCGTGGCTGCCGTTGTCGATGATTTTCTTCGGGTTGGGGCCGCGTTCGGCGGTGTTTCTGGTGTTTCTGGGCGCGTTTTATCCGATTCTGCTGAACACGATTTTCGGCGTGCGTTCGGTGGATCCGCGGTTGTTTGAAGCCGCATCGATGCTGGGCTGCGATGGCTCGCGCATGTTTCGCCAAGTCGTATTGCCTGCCGCGATGCCCGGCATTTTCAACGGCCTGCGTTTGGCGCATGGCTTTTCGTGGATACTGATCGTGGTCGGTGAAATGACCGGCGTGCCGACCGGGCTGGGTTCGGTAATCATGGATGGCCGCACGCTGTCGCGCACCGATCTGGTGATCACCGGCATGATCGTGATTGGCATAGCGGGCTTTCTGACCGACCGCATCATCGTCGGCATCAACAACTGGGTACTGCGCTGGAGCCCGCAACATCATGGTTGATGAAGCTACACAAGCGAGACGCCAGTTTCTGGCGATCAGCGACGTCACCAAGACGTTCCAGATCGGTGCCGATCACGTTCAAGCCCTGCGCAGCGTGAATCTCAACATCGACAAGGGCGAATTCGTGTGCCTGATCGGTGCGTCCGGTTGCGGCAAGTCCACGCTGCTGAGGATCATTGCCGGCTTCGAGCAGCCGAGTTCGGGGCAGGTCAGTCTTTATGAAAATGCGATCACCGGCCCGGGCAGCGACCGTGGCATGGTATTTCAGGATTACGCTCTGTTTCCGTGGATGACGGTGCGCGAAAACATCGGCTTTGGCCCGCGCCAGAAAGGGCTCGCCAAAAAGTACGTCAATGAAATCACCGACGAGTATCTCAACATGGTCGGCTTGGAAAAATTTGCCGACCGCTATCCGATGCAACTCTCGGGCGGCATGAAACAAAGGGTTGCCATCGCGCGCGTACTGGCCAATGAATGCGAAGTGCTGTTGATGGACGAGCCGTTTGGCGCGCTGGACGCGCTGACGCGGGAAAGCCTGCAACAGGAACTACTCGAAATTTGGGCGCGCACGCATGTCACGGTTATTTTCGTCACGCACTCCGTGGAGGAAGCGGTGGTGCTGTCCGACCGCGTGGTGGTGATGACCGCTGGGCCGGGCCGCATCGAAGCGGATGTCGCGATTGAACTGGCACGTCCGCGCGAAGTGTCGGCGATTGATTTCAATCAGGTGCGCCGCGATATTACGCAACGCCTGACCAGTCATGTGGCGCCGCGCGAATTGAAGGCCGTCGCCTGATTACTGTTGCACTGTAGTTCAGTACGGCGGCAGTAGCCGTCGGAAGCCGTGCGCCAGCACGACGATCATAAACAGCACGTTTCGCAGCAACAGGCCAAGCGGGTTGATCCATAGCGGTCGCACCGTTTGATCGTGCTGGCTCGCGGCGAGCCGCGCGGCCAGTTGTTCCATCCATGTTGCCGTGCGCGGCCACTCGCACAGATCTTGCAACCACTCTGACGGTATGCCTGCCTTGCCGACACGTGCGCCCACGATGGCGCCAACAATCGCTGCAGTGGTATCGGCGTCGCCGCCGAGTCGGATCATGGCGCTGACCGCCGCGCGGTAATCGTTCTGGTGAGTAAGCCACACCTGCAGCACGCAGGGTATCGTGTGATACATATAGCCTGACACGCCCTTGGCACAGCCGATGCTGTCAGCAAACTGCTCCGATGAATCGCCGCGGGTGACACTGCCGGTCACGTTTTTCACTAAAGCGATAAATTCCTCGTCTTCGATATGCTGATTCAGCGCCTGAAGATATTCGCCCGGCGTGATGTCGACGCCGCGCGCAGCCAGTTGTGCCGCCAGCGCCACCGCGAATGCGCCGTATTCCGCCTTGGGATCGGTGTGCGTGATGCGTGTGGCGGCGCGCACCATCGCGCGCATGCGCGCGGGGTCATCGCTAAAATAAATACCAAGGAACGCGCAACGCATGGCGGGGCCGTTGCCCGCCGAAAACACGCCGCTCCTGTGCGCCGGAAAGCCCAGCCACAGTTTCAGGATCGAGCGCAGCGTTGCCAGCCCGATGCCCGCGGGCAGGCCTAGCAGCCAGAAGCGCAGCCGCCACGCAAAGTTCGAAAATATTTTTTTCTCCCGCGCATCCGCGGCGGCGCTGCTGTGCTGTATCACCGACTGCGCCAGCATGCAGGTGTGTTCGGTGTCGTCTGAGGTCATGCCTTTGCCGAACGGCAGCAGCTTGTAGCTGTTCAACACAGGAAACATTTTGCGCTGACGCCGCCGGCTCAGGCCCTCGCTGGCGAGTCCCATCGCGTCACCGACCGCCGTGCCGAGCAGGCAGCCTGCGATCGCGGGATTTTGCGGGTGGTTCATGGGGTGTCCGTTGCGGTATACAATGATTCGCACAAACATACTCCGTGATAATGTCGATGTCACCATGCGATTTGCACGCAGGGAAGGCTGGGTAATGAAACGCGGCCGGTGGCTGGGTGCAGCGGCATGGCTGGCGTTTGTGACGCTGATCGGCTGTGCGGCTGTCGAGCGGCAGCGCGAGCGTGGGGTGAACGCACCTGCCGTGCGCATCGATCCGCCGCCCGCCTACATGGCCGCGGCGAAGAAAGCGCTCGCCGAACCGTTCAAAGGCATCACCACCGACGGTAAAGTGGTTCCCGGCCTGTATTCTGTGGGCAGGACCGGCGTATCCACCGAGCCAATCCGCCGCGCGGCCGAGGATTTTATTGCCGCGCTTACCGCGCCACAGCGCACGAAAGCGCTGTTTCCGGTGACGAGCAGCGAGTGGCGCAACTGGAGCAACATCCACCGCTACCCGCGCGAAGGTGTGATGCTCGGCGACATGAACGCGGCGCAGCGCGAACGCGCATTTGCGTTGATGCGCGCGACGCTTTCCGCGCGCGGGTTCGACAGCGCGCGCGATATCATGAAGCTCAACGAAACCATCGCCGAACTGACTGGCAGGTTCGATGAATACGGCGACGATCTCTACTGGTTCACGGTGATGGGCACGCCGTCGGCGACGGCACCGTGGGGCTGGCAGCTCGACGGCCATCATCTGGTGATCAACTGTTTTGTACTCGGCGATCAGGTGGTGATGACGCCGCTGTTCATGGGTTCTGAACCCACGCGTGCCGACGCCGGCAAATACGCTGGCACGGTGGTGTTTCAGGAAGAAGAGCGGCGCGGCCTCGCGTTCATGCGTGGGTTGACACCCGCGCAGCGCGCCAAAACCCTCGTGGGTGATACGCTGCCGCGGGAAGTATCCGCACCCGCGTTCAGCGACAATCTGCAGTTACGCTACCAGGGCATACGTTACGGCGAGTTGTCCGCCGCGCAGCAGAACCAGTTGCTGGAGCTGATCGCATTGCACATTGGCAAGATGCGCGAAGGGCACGCGGCGGTGCGCATGGCGGAAATAAAGCGCCACCTCGACCAGACCTGGTTTGCGTGGATGGGCGGCGCCGAAGCAGACAGCGTGTTCTACTACCGTATCCACAGCCCGGTGGCGCTGATCGAATTCGATCATGTGCGCGGCGTCGCACTGAGCAATCCGGAGCCGTCGCGCAACCATGCGCACACGGTGGTCCGCACGCCCAACGGCAACGACTACGGCATGGATTTACTGCGCCAGCATCACGCGCAGTATGAGCACGTCAATGGCGTGCACGTTGCGCGCGGGCGCGGGCGGTAGATGAGGGTCGCGGAAAGCTATTCCACCGTCGCGCCCGACGCCTTGATCACCTTTATCCAGCGTGCAGCGTCGGCACGGATGAACGCCGCGAACTGATCCAGCGTCAGGCTGCCCGGTTCGGCGCCTTCGGTTGACAGGCGTGCGCGCACCTCGGGTGCTTCCAGCCAGCGAGAAACTTCAGTGTTAAGCCGGGTGATGATGTCCTTTGGCAATGCTGCCGGACCGAACAGCGCGAACCACTGCTGCGATTCAAAGCCCGGCATGCCGGCCTCTGCCATCGTCGGCAATTGCGGCACGGCACGAGCGCGTTTGGGCGAGGTCACCGCCAGCGCGCGGATGCGCCCGGCCTTCACCTGTGGCAGCGTGATCGCTACGGTGGAAAACGAAAGATCGACCTGTCCTCCCACCAGCGCGATCACGCTCGGCGCGGAGCCTTTGAACGGAATGTGCGTCATTTTCGTGCCGGTCATGGTCTTGAACAATTCCGCGGTGAGGTGCGGCGGCGAGCCGCTGCCGCCGGAACCGTAACTCAGGCGGTCGGGCTGCGCCCTAGCCAGCGCGATCAGTTCCTTCACGGTTTTGGCAGGCACCGAAGGATGCAGCACCAGCACCAGCGGCGACGAGGCGATGAACGCAATCGGCGCCAGATCACGCAGTGGGTCGTAACCGAGTTTGGGGTACAAACCGGGATTGATCACGATCGGCCCAGCGGAGGAGAGCAGCAGCGTGTAACCATCGGGCGCGGCCTTCACCGCCATCTCGGTGCCGATGCCGCCCGCCGCGCCTGCGCGATTTTCCACCACAGCGGATTGTTTGAAGGTTTCGGTCAATCGCTGTGCCATCATGCGTGCTACCAGGTCGGAGATGCCGCCGGCGGTTTGACCGACGATGATGCGGATGGGTTTTGTGGGGTACGTTTGGGCTGTGGTACCGATGGAGACTGCTGTCAACAGGGCAAAGCTGACAGTGGCAACAACAGCTTTTCGGATCATGGTGGCCTAGGGGCAAGCGTAATTCAGATGAAGTATAGCGAAATCAACAATCGATGATTCCCGGATTTCATTTCATCAGGGCTGCAGACTTGGGTCATTTGCCGTCGCGCCAACGTATTGAGCTGCCCTATAATCGCAAACCTCGCTGTCGCTGATTTTCAATCCGCTGAAATGAAACCCCCCCTCGAAGTCCTGCGCCAGTACGCCGCTCACAACTACACCCTCCACGACGCCTTCACCAGCCGTGCCGCTCGTGATCCTCAGCGCGAGTTCATTTTGTTCAACGGCAAGTCATGGTCGTGGCAGGCGTTCGGCGAGGCAGCGGAGCGCACCGCGCTCCTGTTCATGTTGCGTGGCGTCAAGAAAGGCGACCGCGTGGGCGTGATGGCGCGCAACTGCGACGGGCATGTGCTGGCGTTGTTTTCGTTGGCACGTATCGGCGCGATCATGGTGCCGGTGAATCCGGAGTTCGGCGTGTCGGAGGCGAAGTATGTGTTTCACCACGCCGAGATCAGCGCGGTGCTGGCGGCGAGCGACACGCTGGCGGTGGCGCGGCAGGCTGCTGAAGGACTGCCCACGCCGCCGTGGTTTGCGTTGCTGGATAAGGAGGCTGACGGCGTGTCGCTATTGAACGACCTGGCTGAGAAAGCATCGCAGGCAGCGTTGCCCGCCGATGTGAACGCCGACGATACGGTGCTGATCGTCTACACGTCAGGCACCACCGGCTTTCCCAAGGGCGCGATGCACAGCCAGCGCAGCTTTGTCACCGGCGGCGAAGCGTTCGTGCAGCGTGTATACCTGCAGCACGACGACCGCGTGATGGTGGTGCTGCCGATGTTTCATATCAACGCCAATTTCTACTCGGTGGCGGGCACGCTGGCGGCGGGTGCAAGCCTGGTGATCGTGCCGAGGTTTTCCGCATCGGCGTTCTGGCAGGTGGCTGCCGATACCGGCGCCACCGAAGTCAACATCATCGAGGCAATGGGCACCATACTGCAAAATCGGCCGCGCAGCGAATACTGCAAGGATCACAAGTTGCGCGCGGTGTATGGTGTGCGCGGAAGCTACGCGGATACCTTTCGCAACGAATTCGGCATTCCCGTGCTGATTGGCGGGTATGGCATGACTGAGATTCCGGGCGTCACCTGCAACCCGGTCGAAGGCGTGCAGAAGTGGAACACCATGGGGCCGGTGGGGCGCCATCCCGATCCTGACCGTCCGTGGGCGCAGTGCCGCGTGGTGGATGACGAGGGGTGCGATGTCGCTGTGGATAAAGAAGGCGAGATGTGGGTGAAAACGCCGATCGTGATGCAGGGCTACTTTCGCGATCCAGTGCAGACGGCGGAGGCGTTTCACGATGGCTGGTTCAAGACTGGCGACATGGTGAAGCGCGATGCCGACGGCTACTACACTTTTGTTTCGCGCAAGCGCGACATCATTCGCCGTAGAGGTGAAAACATCGCCGGCGCGGAACTCGACCGCGTGATCGGCATGCACCCGGCGGTGCACGAAGCGGCGGCGGTTGCCGTGCCTGCTGAACTCGGCGAAGACGATATTCTGGTAGCAGTGGTGCTCAAGCCGGGCGAAAAGGCTACGGCGCAGGACATCGCACAATGGTGCCGCGAACGCCTGGCACCGCAGAAGGTGCCGCGCTATGTGTTGTTCGTCGATGACCTGCCGCACACGCCGACCGCCAAGGTGCAGAAGACCATGCTAAAGTCCGATCCCACGCTGAAGGCGCGAGCCGTCGATTTGAACGCATGACGGGATCGTGTCTGGCGGCGTCACATACAACCGGAGGAGTCTCATGAATACTCGTTTATTGAAACTGCATCATGTGTTGTTCGCGGGTCTGGTGGCAGCGGTTTTCAATGTGCCGGTGGTGAGCGCCCAGCAACCGGCTGACGCACCTGCCGCAGCGCCGGAAGCGCCTGTCGCACCTAAGCCCGCGGCGTCCAAGCCGATTCCGAGCATACAGCCTGCGCCGACGCTGGTGCCGGGGCGAGGCGATATTCCGAGCGCCGAGATCGGCAAGCGGCTGTCGAACGTGGCGCCGCCGCCGATGGGTGTGCCTGCAGACCAGTTGCCGAAGTTGACGGTGCCCAAAGGCTTCAACGTAGAGGTTTTTGCGCACGGTATCGGCAACGCGCGCACGTTGCGCATCGGCGACAAGGGCACGGTGTTCGTGTCGAACCGCCTGCTCGACAAGGTGTATGCGATTACCGAGAAAAACGGTAAGCGCGAAACCAAGGTAATTGCGTCGGGGATGGATCGGCCCAACGGGTTGGCCTTCTACAAGGGCGCGCTGTACGTGGCGGAAGGTACCAGGATCAATCGTTTCGACAATATCGAGGACAACCTCGATAATCCGCCGAAGCCGGTAGTAGTTTATGACGATCTGCCGAATCATGCGTCGCACGGCTGGCGCTACATTGGTATTGGGCCGGACAACAAGCTCTATATCAACGTCGGTGCGCCCTGCAATATTTGCGAGCCGCCTCCGGGCCATGCGCAAATCCGCCGCATGAATCTCGACGGCAGCGGCATGGAAGTGTACGCAGTCGGCGTGCGTAACTCGGTGGGTTTCGACTGGAATCCGGTGACGAAGGAACTCTATTTCACCGAGCACGGCCGTGACTGGCTGTCGGAAGACCTGCCCGAAGACGAACTGAACCGGGTCACCAAGTCAGGCCAGCATTTTGGTTTTCCGTATTGCCACAACGGCACGTTTACCGACCGCGAAACAGGCTGGGGCAAGTCGTGTGACGATTACGTCAAACCCGCTGCATTACTTGGACCGCATTCTTCAGCGCTGGGCATGCGCTTCTATACCGGCAATATGTTCCCCGGCTACAAAGGTGCGATCTTCATCGCGCGCCACGGTTCCTGGAATCGCACCAAAAAAATCGGCGGCGACATCATCGTCGTGCGGCTCAATCCGAACGGCACGGTGAAATCGCAGGAAGTATTCATGACCGGCTTCCTGGTGAACAATGGTTATCTTGGCCGTCCGGTGGATGTGGCGGTGATGAAAGACGGGTCTATGCTGGTGTCGGATGATCACGCCGGCGCGGTCTATCGCGTGACCTACGGCGCGCAGAAGCGCTGATTGCGTTGAAACCCGGCATAGCTGTGAAGCGCGGCGGCGCAGGATTGGCCGCCGCGCTGGTGTTGTGGTGTGCTATTCCTGCTGCCGCGCAATCGGTGCAGGAGCGGCTGACCGCCTGTCTGGCGTGTCATGGCGAGAACGGGCAATCGAATATGCCGCTCACGCCGTCGCTTGGCGCGCAGCCGGTATTTTTCCTCAGCATCCAGATGTTCATGTTCCGCGAGAAGATACGCGTGGTGCCCTTGATGAATCAGATGATGCAGGGCATCAGCAATAACGACCTCAATGCACTCGCTGCAGCCATCTCCAAACTGCCTGCGCCGCAACCGCCTGCCGGGGCGCCTGACGCGGCGCGCATGGACGCCGCGCGCACGCTGGCCGAGCAAAACCGCTGCAATATCTGTCATGGCGGCAATTACGCCGGTGGTGAAAACGTCCCGCGCATTGCCGGGCAGCGCGAAGACTATCTCGCGAAAACGCTGCGTGAATACAAGAGCAACACGCGACGCGGCTACGATGCTGCGATGGCCGATGTGCTGCATTCGGTGAGCGATGAACAGCTCGGCGATCTGGCTTATTTCTTGTCGCGTCTGCGCTGACGGTCGTCATCGCCTCGTGTGGCAAGATATATAATAAGTATTTGTTTTTATTGATATTTTTATTATACTTTCCCGCGTTGGCGTTCCGCGACAAACACCGCTGAGGAATTTTCCGCGGGATCGAAACTTTGCTAATCGACTTGCGCGCCGGACGCCTTTATTACCTTCGCATACTTGTCGACTTCACGTTTGAAATACGCAGCGAACTCCTCCGGCGTGCTGCCCAGTGGTTCGGAGCCGTCTTTTTCCATCAGCGAGCGCACGTCCCGATCCTGCAGCACCTTCATCATCTCGGCGTGGTAGCGCGTGATGATGTCGCGCGACGTATTGACCGGGAAAAACATGCCGTACCAGTTGTCCATCTCGAAGCCTTTCAAGGTGTCGTTCATCGTCGGCACGTCGGGCATTGCCGCCGAGCGCTTGAGCGTGGTGACCGCGATCCCGCGCATTTTGCCGTTTCTCACATGCTGTGCCGCCGGCGGCAAGGTGGAGAACAGCATGTCGATCTCGCCACCGAGCAATGCGATGGTCGCCTGGCCCGACCCCTTGTAGGGGATGTGCGTCATGATGATGCTGGTCTGCGTCTTCAACAGTTCTGCCGCCAGATGGCTGGTGGAGCCGGTGCTGTTGGAGCCGAAGTTGAACTGTCCCGGCCTCGCTTTGGCGAGCGCGACCAGTTCCTTCACGGTTTTGGCGGGCACCGAGGGATGCACGACGAGTATCAGCGGTGTTGACGACACCAGCAGCACGGGCGCCAGATCGCGCACCGCGCTGTAGTTGAGTTTGCGATATAGCGTTTGATTGACCGCGAGCGACGCCGACTGGAACAGCACGGTGTAACCGTCCGGCTGCGCCTTCGCCACCAGTTCCGCGCCGATGTTGCCGCCGCCGCCGGGACGGTTTTCGACGATCACCGTCTGGCCCAGCGCCGGGTAGAGTTTGGCGCTGAACAGCCGCGCCTGTATATCGGTGCCGCCGCCTGCCGCGAACGGCACGATCATGCGGATCGGACGCGCGGGCCAGGTTTGTGCTTCTGCGTGGATTGCTGATGCAATGGTGCACGTTGCAAACATCGCAATTGCCGGTTGCAGCAAGTGTTTATGGTTCATGACATTCCTCCGGTGGTTCCGCAAGCCATTATATTTTCCAGCGTTCGACCATCTTCCAGTCGATGTCGATGCCGAATCCCGGCTCGTCGTCGAGCGTGAGTTTACCCGCTTCGAGTTTGGGTTTTTGTGTCAGCACCTGATGCCAGAACGGATCGCGCGGCACGCTCGGAAAACTTTCGACACAGTAGCCGTGCGGTTGTGCCGCCATCAGGTGACCGTGGATCTGCGGATCGTGGTGATAGGCGATCTGCACGCCGTGCGCCATGGCGTAGGCGGCGATGCGCAGCCCTTCGGTCAGCCCGCCGGCGCGCGTGCAATCCCACTGCACGTAGCGGATGCCGCCCAAGTCAATCTGATCGCGCACCGCGTTGAAATGAATTTCGCTTTCGCCGCTGGCCAGCGGCACATTGGTGCAGGCGGCGAGGCGGCCCAAACCGCGCGTGGCGTCGTACCAATGCAGCGGCTCCTCGAACCAGAAGATGTCATACGGCTCAAACGCCTTGATCGCGCGTTCGGCATCGCGCAGCGTGTAGGCGCCGTTGGCGTCTATCATCAGTGATGCCTTGTCGCCGATGGCCTTACGCACGCCACTGATGCGCGCGATATCGCCTTCGATGTTCGCGCCGCCGCATTTCATTTTGACCGCCGTATAACCTTGCGCGGCGTAGCCCGCCATTTCGTCGATCACCGCCAATGGCGAGCGGCCTTCTTCATAATAACCACCGCTGGCGTAGGCGGGCACTTCGCGCCTGTTGCCGCCCAGCAGCCGCCACATCGGCAGTTTGAGCGCCTTACCTTTGATGTCCCACAGCGCGAGGTCGATGCCAGCGAGCGCGGCCATGATAAAAACGCGTTTATTCTGATCGAAGATCGGGCGCGTGACGTTCGTCTGGCCCTGTTCGATGTGCGGCACAGTGAGATTGAATATCCTGTCCCACACCGCTTCGTGCGCAAGCGCGTCCATGCCTTTTATCACGGGTTCCAATGAATCGGTGATATCGGCGATGTCCTTTAGCGGCGTTTTGTTGATGGTGCCGATGCCGGTGATGCCTTCGTCGGTTTCCACTTCGACGACGATCGTATTGTAGGTGCCCCACGGCGCGCGCGAGGTCCAGTACACCTTGTCGAGTTTCATGGACATCGGATGGGCTTTGACGCGGGTGATTTTCATGTTGGCGTGCGGTTGAGTTGAGTGAGTTCGGACTTTAGCATGCGCCGCTTCACGGTCACGCGGTTCGCTCATATATTGGGCGAGGCATGAGGAGCCTTCGTCTATAATCGATTGTGGTCGCGGCAGGTTAAACAAGTAAAACCCCGGAGAAGCACATGCAGCGCAATAACATCGGATTAGCGGTCATCGGCTCCGGCCGCATCGGCACGCTGCGTGCGCGGCTGGCGTCGGAACATCCGGCGGTGAATTTCATTGCCACGTCCGATCTGAAGCCGGAAAACGCGAGGGCGCTTGCCGATAAAGTCGGTGCGAAGGTTCATTCCGGGAACAATCTGGATATTATCAATCATCCTGATGTGACTGCAGTCATCGTGTCTACTGCCGAGGGCGAGCATACCGAAGCGGTGCTCGCTGCCATTGCTGCGGGCAAGCCGGTGCTGGTCGAGAAGCCCATCGCGCTCACCACCACCGAGGCCGACAGCATCATCGTCGCGGCCGAGCGCGGGGTGAACGGAACGGCGGCCAACGTGCGCGTGGGCTACAGCCGTCGCTACAAGGAGCGCTACCTGATCGCCAAAGAGCAGATCATTCAGGGGCGCGTTGGCAAGATTACCGGCGCGGCTGCGCGCGTGTTCAATTCGAGTTCACAAGCGCTGGCGATGCTGAAACGCGATCCGCATGCCACGCCGGTGGTGGATGCGTTGACGTATTACGTCGATCTGATGAACTGGTTCGTTGATGGCCCTAAACTCGTCGAAGTCTATTCGCGCGGCACGAAGGGCGTGCTGAAGGCCGCCGGGCATGATGTCGATGACGTGTGCTACTCGGTACTGACGTACGACGACGGCACCACGGTCAATCTGGGCATCAGCTACGCGCTGCCGGAAAAATATCCGGCGCTTGGCCACGCCGCGCGCGTGGAAGTGCTGGGCACCGAAGGCGTGATGATACTCGACGACGATCACACCGATCAGATCATGTACAGCAACAAGGGCATACCGCACGTGTATCTGCCCGATCACACGGTGAACATGGTGTTTCTGCAAAGCGGCACGCCGGGCGATTGGGCGTTGGGCGAATTCTGGGGGCCGATCGCGAACGAAACGCGCGCGTGGCTCGATCATCTGGCAACCGGCAAACCTTGCGTGCTGGCGACGCCGCGCGAAGCGCGCGCCACGCTTGAGGCGACGCTGGCGATAGAACTGTCGGTGGAAAGCGGCAAGCCGGTGCACTTGCCGCTGGCGGGGTAAAAAATCTGTTAGTGCGACTTGATGCCGGCCGCGTTGCCGACCTTGATCCACTTGGCGACTTCGTCGGAAATCATTCTGCCGAATGCTTCGGGACTGGCAATCACCACTTCAGCCGCCTCGGATTCCAGCCGCTTTGCGGTTTGCGGCTCGCGCAGTATCGCGCCGATTTCGGTATTGAGCTTGGTGACGATGGACGGCGGTATGCCGGCGGGCCCCAGTATTCCCCACCAGACCACAGATTCAAATCCCGACACCGTTTCGGCAATCGGCGGCACATCCGGCAATGCTGGTGTGCGCTTGAGGCTGCCGACGCCCAGCGCCTTTAACTTGCCGGAGCGTATATGCGTTAGGGCAGAGGTCAGCGCATTGAACATGATTTCGACCTGGCCCGCCATCACGTCCGTCATCGCGGGCGTGCCGCCTTTGTAGGGCACGTGCACGATGTCCGTCTTGGTCGCCAGCTTGAACAGTTCCCCGGCGAAATGATTGACGCCGCCGATTCCCGACGATGCGTAATGCAACTGACCGGGCCTGGCCTTCGCCAGCGCGATCAGTTGCTTGACCGAATTGACGGGCAGCGACGGGGTAACCGCCAATACGCCCGGACCAATGCCGATTTGGGAAACCGGCACGAACGATTTGACCGGATCGTACGGCAGCTTGTGCAGCGCTGCGTTCATGGTATAGCTGATCGACACGATCAGCAGCGTGTAGCCGTCAGGCGGCGCTTTTGCGGCTACGTCCGCGCCGATAATGCCGTCTGCGCCAGGACGATTCTCGATGATCGTCTGCCGGCCCAGGCGTTCGGTCAGCTTCACGCCTATGAAGCGGCCCATGATGTCGTTACCGCCGCCCGGCGTAAACGGCACAATGATACGTATCGGTTTTGCGGGATAATCCTTCGCGGCCTGATCTTGTGCAAAGCCTTGCTCGGGAAATGACATTGCAAGCCCCACAAGCGCCGACGCAACAGTCGCGTATCCGTACTTTGAAATTCTCTTGTGCATATTCTTGCAGAGTTTTGAATTACCGTTCACGATGCTGATCAATCAGTATAGTTGAATTTCCCGCAGCGCTGTGTATCCTCTATTGACTTTATCAAGGGAGAGTAAACATGAAGGACAAATGGTTTGAAAAGGGCGTCAACATGCGCCGCAAGGTGCTGAGCCGCGTGTATGTGGATCGCCAGTTGAAAAACGCCGACGAATTTACGCGCCCGATGCAGGACCTGGCTACTGCTGCGGGGTGGGGCATGGTGTGGACACGGCCGGGATTGACGTTGAAGCAACGCAGCATGCTGACACTTGCCTTCGTGATTGCGCGGGGCAAGGCGGAAGAGCTTGCGTTGCATCTCGATGGCGCGACACGCAACGGCGTGACCAAAAATGAAGTCCGGGAAATCTGTCTGCAGGCGGCGGTGTACTGTGGTTTTCCCGAAGGGTTGGGTGCGTTTCGTATTGCGAAGAAGTATTACACGGAAGCAGAAGCGAACAACAAAACTCGGGTCAAGCCGAAGGCGAAGGGCCGCCGGTAGTCACGAAAATAAGATGTCCGTGTGGTGAGACATCGCGTTGACCCTGATTGCGAGCGCGACTAGACTCTGTCGGTCATCATTTCATTCAACAGTAAAGGAATTTTTATCATGGCAAGCAAGGTAACAAAAACGCCCAAACCCGTAGACACGCGCGAAAAGAAAAACCGCAAACTCACGCGCAAGGATGTCAAGGAAGCCGCCCGGAAATACAAGAACTGGGGCCGCTGGGGCAAGGACGACGAAATCGGCACGCTGAATTTCACCACCGCGGATCATATCGTTGCCGCCGCGAAACTCGTGCGCAAGGGCAAGGTGATGTCGCTCGCGCTGAAATACGATGCCAATGGTCCGCAGGGCGCGAAGAGCAAGTATCCGGCGCTGGGCCGCTTCAATCCGATCCACCTGATGACGCGCACTGGCACCGATGCCTATTCCGGGATTCTCGATCACCGCAAGATTCGCGGCACCGACGACATCGTGATCATGCCGCTGCAGTGCGGCACGCAGTGGGACGGCCTTGGCCACATCATGTATGAAGACTTTATGTGGAACGGCTACGACTGCCGCAATGTTTCCAGCGCAGGCGCGGCAAAGGCCGGCATTGAAAAGACCGCCGAGAAAATGATCGGCCGCGGTGTGCTGCTCGACGTGGCGCGCGCGATGGGCAAGAAATATCTGCCTGACGGTTTTGCGATCACCAATGAAATGCTCGATTTCACCGAGAAGAAACAGGGTGTGAAAGTCGGCCGCGGCGATTATCTGCTGGTGCATACTGGCCACGTGCAGCGTTGCCTCGACAGCAAGAGCTGGGACGGCTATTCCGGCGGCGATGCGCCGGGTTTTGCGTTCGAGACCGTGTCGTGGCTGCACAAGAAGGAAATCGCCGGCGTGGCGACCGACACCTGGGGCGCGGAAGTGCGCCCCAACCAGACCGAGGACACCAACCAACCGTGGCACTGGATCGCCATACCGATCATGGGCCTGACGGTGGGTGAGATTTTCCACCTGACCGAACTGGCAAAGGATTGTGCCGCCGACAAGCGCTACGAGTTTCTGTTTGTCGCTCCTGCTTTGCCGATTACAGGGGCAGTGGGATCGCCGGTGAATCCGCTGGCGATCAAGTAGTGCACCGGAGCGCGGAGCAGGGGCCTGCTTGCGGGATGCGACCGCATAGGCGGGCAGGCGGCCGACGCGATGTGGGTTAGGCGCTTGCCGCATTAGATCGGAGGCCGCGCATGCCGGCCAGGTATGCTGCCCACGAAGCCGGAGCGAACGGAGGTAGTCATGAAACAGACAATGCACAATGCGTTCGCCATGGCTGGGGGACTGCTTGTTGCCGGCATGGCGACTGCGCAAGGATTTCCAGTCAAACCCGTGCGCATCGTCGTTCCTTATGCGGCGGGCGGGCCGTATGATGACATCGTGCGCACGCTCGGCCAGCGCCTCACTGAAATCTGGGGGCAGGCTGTCATCGTCGAAAATCGCGGCGGCGCAGGCGGCAACATCGGCGCGGAAGCAGCGGCGAAAGCGGCGCCCGATGGTTACACCCTGCTGCTTGGCAACGCGGGGCCGATCACGGTCAACCCAACGCTGTTCAAGAAATTGCCGTATAACCCGCAGCGCGATCTTGCGCCGGTAACGATGGTGAACGCGAGTCGCATGGTGTTGAGCGTGCATCCGTCGCTGCCCGCGAAAAATGTGAAGGAACTCGTCGCGCTTGCGCGCGGCAATGCCGGCAAGCTGAGTTTCGCATCATCAGGTGTCGGCAACTTGCAGCATCTGGGTATGGAGTTGTTGCAGATACAGGCCGGCGTGAAAATGAACCACATTCCGTACAAAGGCGCGGCGCCGGCGTTTGTCGATCTGATTTCCGGCCAGGTTGATTCGATGTTCGCCAACATTGTCGGCACCATGCCGCATCTGCGCACCGCGCGCGTGCGCGCGCTCGCGGTGTCGTCGGCCACGCGTTCGCCGCTGTTGCCCGATGTGCCGAGCGTCGACGAAACCTTCAAGGGTTTTGATATCCCGACATGGAGTGGCATTTTTGCGCCGATGGGGGTGCCGCGCGAGATTCTTGCCAAACTCAACGGCGATCTGGTGAAGGTGCTGCAGCGCGCGGATGTGAAAGAGCGCTTCGCGAATCAAGGCTCGGAATCCACGCCGAGCACGCAGGAAGCGCTCGCAGAACATGTGCGCAAGGAAACGTTGATGTACGCGAACGTGATCAGGGCGGCAAAAATAGTCGCGGAATAGCATGGAAAAAATATAAATATAAACAAGTACTTACGGAGGTTCTGTATGCGGTGGACGAATTTCGCACTGGCCCCGGTGTTATTCACGGTGCCGCTGGTTGCTCTTGCGCAGGCGAATGCCGCATCGTATCCCTCGCGCCCGATCCGTATCGTCGTGCCGCAGTCGCCGGGCGGCTCGACCGATCTCACTGCGCGGCTGCTCGCGCAAAAACTGCCCGAAGTCTTCAAACACACGGTGGTCGTGGACAATCGTCCAGGCGCCGGTTCTACCAGTGGCACCGAGATCGTTGCGCGCGCTGCGCCGGATGGCCATACGCTGCTGGTGGTTGCCTCGTCGCTCACCATCAACCCGGCGCTGTACACCAAGCTGTCGTACGACGCGATACGCGATTTCACGCCGGTCACGCAATTATCGAGTTTTCCGAACCTGCTGGCTGCGCACCCTTCGGTACCGGTAAAAACGCTCAACGACGTGATTGCGCTGGCAAAGGCAAAGCCGGGCCAGGTCAACTATGCATCGGCGGGCACCGGCACCGGCACGCATATGTCGGCCGAATTGCTCAAACAGATGACCGGCATCGACATCGTGCAGATTCCGTACAAGGGCGGCGGGCCTGCGGCGATTGCGGCGATCGGCGGGCAGACGCAGTTGATCATCGGTACCACCGTCGGCACCTTGCCGCATGTGCGATCCGGCAAGCTGCGGGCCATCGCGGTCACGTCGGCCAAGCGATCGGTGATTGCACCGGAGATTCCGGCTGTTGCCGAATCCGTGCCCGGTTATGAGCATGAACCGTGGAACGGTTTGTTGGCACCTGCAAAAACACCGTACCCGATCATCGCGAAGCTCAATGCGGAAGTCGTGCGCATACTCGCGGCACCCGAGGTGAAGAAAATTTTTGCCAACGAAGGTGCCGAAGCGGTGGGCAATTCGCCTGAGGCGTTTGCCGCCATCGTGAAATCCGAAACCGCGAAGTGGGCAAAAGTGGTCAAAACCGCTGGCATCAAGATCGATTGATGTCTGGCAAGAGACGAGCATGAAATCACCCGCCTGCGTTTTTATGCTGGTCGCTGCCGGGATGTGCACGAGCGACGCTTTGCTCGCGCAAACCTATCCTTCTCGTCCGCTGCGCATTATCGTGCCGCAGTCGCCGGGTGCCTCCACCGACCTCACGGCGCGGCTGGTGGCGCAGCGTCTGTCGGACGTATTCAAACAGCCGGTGGTGGTGGACAACCGCCCCGGCGCGGGCACGATTATCGGCACGGAACTGGTGGTGCGTGCCACGCCTGACGGCCACACACTGCTGATCGTGGCTGCCGGTATTACGGTGAATCCAAGCATCTACAAACGTATGCCGTACGATACCGAGCGCGATCTGGCGCCGGTCACGCAGTTGACACGCTTTCCCAATCTGCTCGCCGCGCATCCATCGTTTGCAGCGAAGTCGCTGCAAGACCTGCTGGCGCTGGCCAAAGCCAGGCCAGGCACCATCAACTACGCATCGGCGGGCCTGGCGAGCGGTACGCATATGTCGATGGAGTTACTGAAAACCATGACCGGCATCGACCTTGTGCATATTCCGTACACCGGGGGCGGACCGGCGGTAACGGCAGCTATCGGCGGGCAGGTGCAACTCAATATCGGTACTACGGTGGGCGTGCTGCCCCATGTGCGCTCCGGCAAACTGCGTGCGATTGCGGTGACCACGGCAAAGCGCTCGCCGGCTGCGCCGGAGATCCCGACTATTGCCGAGTCGGGCGTGCCTGGTTACGACCACGGTCCATGGAACGGCATGTTCGCACCTGCGAAAACGCCACCGGCGGTGATCGCGAAAATTCACGCTGAAGTTGCGCGTGTGTTGCAGGCGCCCGAGGTCAGAAAAGTATTCGCGAATGAAGGCGTCGAATCCGTCGCCAGCACACCGCAGGAGTTTGCCGCCGTCATTCGCGAGGAGCTCGCGATGTGGCCAAAGGTGGTGAAGGCGGCGGGGATAAAAACGGAGTGAAGTCAGTGCTTTCCAAAGCGGTGGTTCAACGGCGCCATTGAGCGACTGAAGCCACCAGCGAGGTCAGCTTAGCGCTTTGAGAGCGGCAGTAGCGGCTGTCGGCCTGGCATTGCAGCCAGGTCTTCCGGATGACGGCGTGGCTGATGCAACGGCGAGGCGCTCCCTGCTGATCTTTCAGTTGTGCCGCGGGCCCTCTGATCTTGTGCCAGTTTGAACACGGCCACAGCCTGCACCAGATCCTGGGACTGGGTCCTGAGGCTGATGGTCGCCGCAGCCATTTCTTCGACCAGGGCCGAATTCCGCTGGTTCATCTGCTCCATCTGGATGATGGCCTCACTGACTTGCGTTACGCTCTGGCTTTGCTCGCTGCTGGCTGCACTGATTTCGCTCATGAGGCCAGTCACGCGCTCGATCGAGTTGACGATTTCGGTCATGGTGGTTCCGGCCGCGTTGACCAGGGCCGTGCCTTCCTCCACCCGCAGTACGCTGGCGCTGACCAGGCTCTTTATTTCTTTGGCGGCATCAGCGCTGCGGCTCGCCAGGGAGCGCACTTCGCTGGCAACGACGGCAAAGCCGCGTCCCTGCTCTCCGGCGCGGGCCGCCTCCACAGCAGCATTCAAGGCCAGAATGTTGGTCTGGAACGCAATGCCGTCGATGATGCTGATGATGTCGGAGATTTTCTTGGAAGAAACGTTGATGCCCTTCATGGATGCAACCACCTGGCCCATGGCAGCTCCGCCTTTGGCGGCGACGGTGCTGGCGCTCAGCGCCAGTTGGTTGGCTTGGCTGGCGTTGTCAGCGTTTTGCTTGACAGTGGAGTTGAGCTCTTCCATCGACGCTGCGGTTTCTTCCAGCGCGCTGGCTTGCTGTTCGGTGCGGCCTGAAAGATCGTTGTTGCCGCCGGCAATTTGAACGCTGGTGGAGGATACATTTTCGGCGCTGTTGCGCGCCTTCAGCACCACAGCCGAAAGCCTGACGCCAATGCCGTTTATGGCCTGCATCAGTTGGCCCAATTCGTCACGCCGGTCGACACGAACCTGTGCTGTGAGGTTACCGCCTGCCAGTTTTTCTGCGGCAGCCTTGGCTTCGAGTAGTTGCACACCAATGATGTGCTTGGTCACTGCGAAAACCAGTCCGCCGATCAATAGTGCGCCGAGTAGCGCCAGTCCGGCCGTTCCGGCTTGCTGGGTGAGCGTGAACAACGAGTTGCCGTTGGCACCGGAGTGAGCGGTGCCGATCACGACTTCGAGCAGCTTGGCGTAGCCCAACAAGATGCCTGTCGCGAACACCAGGGTCAGCAGACCCAGCCTGGCCCAGACGGAAAGCGTGAATACCCCGCTGACGTCCAGGCCAACAAACAATACGCCGATCACGCGGCCGGAAGTATCGGAAATCGGCTCGTACTTTGTCATGTACTGCTTGCCAAATAGCGTCGCATAGCCCGTGTAGGGCTGTCCGGCACGGAGCAAGCCATAGCCCGGGTGCGAGCGGTCAAGCATGGTGCCGACGACTCGCTCGCCCTCCTGATTTTTGACCGAGGTGGCAATTCGAACAAAGTCTTCACCACTTGTGACGAACAGCGTGGCCATCGCGCGAGTACTGGAGGTGAAGCGATCGATTTCCCGATAATTCAGATTGAGGAGCGTGTTTCCGCTGAGCAGCCTGGGCGTCAGGGTGCCGGCATTGTCCACGACATTGCGCTCGTCGAGCGTAAAAGGATCAGGAAAGTGCCCAGCGAGCATTTTCATGTAACGACCCACCTGGAACTTGAGCGGCAGTAGTTTGTTCACTGGGGCTTCGGTATGGGTGTGTCTGCAATTCTGTCGTTTGATAGATTCTATTATGTGGCAATTTTGGCTTGGGCGCTTCAATTTGGTGCGGCAGGCGGCCCGGTTGTGCCCCATTGCTCGTTCGTTTCAATATTCCCCAAGCCTGACTTTGGGGGTCATCATCCTTTGCGGCAACGGGCAAGACCCCCTGCCTGAAACGGGTAGACTATCCTGACAGTACTGAACGTGGTCGTGGTACGTGGTATTACTGCTTGGGGAGGAACCGTATGGCTACGCGTCTCAGATCCATACTCGCCTTGGGGATCGGCGGGTTCGCACTCATGAGGGATCGGCGAAGGCACATATACGCGCATGTCGTTATGGTGTTGACAGCGTTAACAACGGCAACTGCCGGCGCGGCCGAATACCCGGCACGGCCGCTTCGCTTCATTGTTCCTTCAGCGCCCGGCGGTTCACCCGACATTAACGCACGCCTGCTCGCGGCGGAACTCTCCAAACAATTGGGGCAGCAGATCGTTGTCGACAACCGGCCTGGGGCCGGCGGCGCCATCGGTATGGAGCTGATCATCAGGTCTGCCCCAGACGGCTATACGCTCGGCTATGGCACCTCGGCCGCGCTGGCAAGCAATCTCAGCATACTGCCCAAGCTGCCGTACGATCCCATCAGGGATTTGCAGATGATCGCGCAGTTGGGGAATCAGCCGAATCTGCTGGGCGCCTCGCCGGTGTATCCGATCAGGTCGGTGAAGGAGTTGATCGATTACGCGAAAGCCAATCCCGGCAAAGTGTTTTTCGGTTCCAGCGGCAATGGTACCAGCATGCACCTCACCGGCGAGTTGCTGAAAATAGTGACTGGCACGCAGATCGTCCACGTTCCCTACAAGGCTGCGCAGCAGGTGATCTCCGATATGATCGGAGGACAGGTGCATTTCATGTTCGACAACATGGGTTCGATCATCGGACATGTCCGCGGAGGCAGGGTGCGCGGATTGGCGGTGACCTCCGCGAAGCGCTGGTTTTCCGTTCCGGACCTGCCGACGATGGCGGAAACCTTGCCGGGGTTCGAGGTCATGGTGTGGGGCAGCGTGGTGTTTCCGGCCGGAGTACCTAAACTGATCGTGACGCGGCTCAATACCGAGGTCAACCGGGCGCTGCAAACACCAGTATTGAAAGACAAGTTCACCGGCATCGGCTACGAAATCGTCGGCGGCACACCGGAGCAGTTGACCTTGTTCGTACGCAAGGAAATCGCGAAATTCGCGGACATCGCCAGGCGTTCCGGGGCAAAGATCGACTGAGGTAGCCAAGATCCGCCAGCAGCAGGCCTCTGCTCACTTGCTCTTGAAAAAGGGCAGCACTGTGTCCGCGAACAATTGCGGGGTCTCTACGTTCATGAAGTGCCCGGTGTCGGCCAGCATATAGGTGGCGCCCGTGATCGCTTTCGCCACCCGCTGCGCCACGTCGGGCGGGCGCTGCGTATCATGCGCGGCGCCGATGACTAGCGTGGGCGCCTGAACCTTCGCGTATTCGGGCGTGAGGTCCACGTGATGCATCATACGGGCCTGCGCGGAAAACGAAGCAGGCGTATTGCACACCCAACGTGCCTGGTAGCGCTGAAACCGTTGCCGGTCCAGAGCGCGCAGGTTCTCGGGGTAAGAGCGGTCATGGCTGGCTTTCATGGCAGCGCGTATGCCCTCGCGCTCGACCAGCGCGGCACGCTCCAGGCTGTGCGGGCTGCGCGCGGTATTGCTGCCGATGTAAGGACTGGCCAGCGCCAGCTTTGCAATTCGCGCGGGGTGACGCGCGGCAAATCCCACTGAAAAATCGGCGCCCATCGCGCAGCCAGCCATACACACCGGTGCGGTGATTTGCAGCGCATCGAGCAACGCAACCAGATCCGTGACCACCGTCTCAAAGCTTAGTTCACGCACCTTCTCCGAAAAACCGAAACCGCGCTGGTCGTAACGCAGCACGTGGAACTCCTTTTCCAGTCCCGGCAATGCGTCGTCATAACTCTCGATGCACCCGCCGGCTTCGTGCACCAGCACCAGCGTGTTTTTTCCCGATCCGCTCAGTTCATAACGCAGGCTGGCACCGTTCGCTTCGATCCAGGGCATTGCAATGCTCCTCTCAAACCATCGACTGTCCCGGCCGCTTCATGTAGATGTCCTTGATGCCGTCCGCGGCCCAGCACGCCAGCGTGCCGATGGTTTCTGTGGGGCCCACCGCGGCGTTCTGCGGATAGGCGCTGCCGCCGACCACGAATAGATTCGGCACATCCCACGACTGCAAATGTTTGTTGACTACGCTGGTGCCCGGATCGGCGCCCATCACCGCACCGCCGATATTGTGCGTGCTTTGATACGGGATGATGCTGTACTTTGTCGGCACGGCGCGCGCGGCGTAGCTGGTTGGCGCCATGGCCTTTGCAATTTCGACGCAGCGCTCGTTCATGAATTTGAGCATTTTCTGCTCGTTCTGATGCCAGTCGAAGGTCATGCGCAGCAGCGGCAATCCGTTGGCATCGCGATAGGTCGGGTCGAGATCGAGATAGTGCTGGCGATAGCTCTGGCACGAGCCGTGTATGCCGATACTGAAGCTGCGGCGGTAATTGTGGGCAACCGCCTTCTTCCACGCGCCGCCCCAGCGCGGCGTGCCGTGGGGCACCGGCTTGGATTTGATCGGCGTGGCGCCGGGACTCGATACCGCGATATAGGCGCTGCCGACGAATCCCAATTCGGAGCGGTCGAGCTCTTCGCCGTTTAAATCGTCAAATTGGGTGCTGGTCATGCCGCCGCCGATGAACGGATTGAATTCGCGATCATCAAAGAACACCTCAACTTTGCCGCCGGTCTGATACGAGTAATTGCGGCCCACCACGCCGGTGCCGGCCTGCGCGTCGTACGGCTTGCCGATGCCGGACAGCAGCAGCAGGCGCGTGTTGTTGAAGCAATAGGTGGACAGCACCACGATATTGGCCGGTTGCTCGACCTGCCGTCCGCGGGAATCGATATAGGTGACGCCAGTCGCCTGCTTGCCCGTGGAATCGGTGTTGACCTTGATCACGTTGCACAGCGGGCGAAGCTCGAAATTTTCTTTTTTCATCAACGCCGGCAGCACTGCGGTGAGCGGGTTGGCCTTCGCGCCCTGCGCGCAGGCATGACTGCTGCAGAATCCGCCGCGCTGGCACTCGCCCATCATGACTTTATAGAGGTTCGTATAGTCGCGCGTCATGGCGGCGGCCGGTCCCGGGAAGGTGTGGTAACCCAACTCAGCTGCTGCCTTGGCGAACAAGGCGCCCTGCGGTGTGGCGCGCGTCGGCGGATTCGGGTACTCGCGTGAACGCGGGCCTTCGAACGGATTACCGCCGGGCTGAATTTCACCGTTCAGATTGCCGGCCTTGCCGCCCACGCCATAGATGTGCTCGAACTGGTCGTAGTACGGCTCCAGTTCGTCATAGGTGATGCCCCAGTCCTGACTGGTGCAGTCCTCGGGGAAGAAATGCTTGCCGTGGCGTTCTGTCATGCGGCTGCGAATTTCAAAATCGTACGGCAGAAAGCGCCGCGCATTGCAGCCCCAGTGCGCTGCCGTGCCGCCGACGATTTCGCCGGGTTTGAAGGAACCGAGCTCGCGCATCGGCAGCGCGGTCTCGCTCATGTTGTTGCGGAAGGTGATGGTTTCACGCGACAGGTTCTGAAAAATGTCGCTGTGGCGGTCGAATTTCAGCTCGTCGTGCGTATAAGGCATGACGAAATCGTGCTGCGGCTCGATCATGCGGCCACGCTCGATACACAGCACTTTGAGACCGGCATTGGCCAGTTCCATGCAGATGATCGAACCGGCGACGCCGCTGCCCACCACCACCGCATCGACAGGTTTCAATTTGGTGACGGACATTTATTTGCTCCCAATCGGTTTGATCATGATGTGCTTGGCGTAGCCCTGCGCATCCACCTTCGCCTGCTGCGTCTGGATGTCGAGGATGCTCACCGGCTCTGCGCGATAGATTTCCGGATTGTCGATATGCGCGTTGTAGGCGCCCGAGGCGACGCCGGGAAATCCCAGCAGCTTCCAGCCCACCTTGTCGCGGTTACCGCCGTAGATCGGGTCGGCAAAGAATCCTTCCTCGGTGTTGCGCCACAGCAGACCAAAGAAAAGCTTGCTCGACAGCGACGGCAGATCAACTTTGCCGTGCTCCAGCGCCTGCAATACCTCGTCCTGCTGCGCTGCGGTCAGGAACTCGAAGTTCTTGCCGTATTGCTTGGCGCAATACTGGTTGGTCTCGAGAATGCCGACGTGATAAATCTCCTGCGGCGTCAGCCGCGACTGGAATCCCTGCTGCGGCGTGCCCTCGAGCCACGGGCCGGAGCGATAATTGCGGCCGTGCGTGCCCCACACGCTGCACAACTGCCGATCGATGTAGTAAGTGACGTCGGCTTCCTTCGCGCCAGGTCCGAGCTCGTCGTTCGGTATCAGGCGCTCGACAGCGGCATCGAGAAAGCGAACTTCCGGCTGCGTCAGACAACCGTATGCGTGTGGAACAGCGGACTCTCCCATCCTTGTTTCTCCCAGAATATGGACATCAGCGGCAGGCAATAGCGTCGCGATCGACGCTTGATCCGCAGTGGCGGAATTATAGCGGGCTACGCCGTTTCACGGCACGTGCGTCGCGGATTGTTGGCCATGCAAGGCATGCTGTCCACGATACGGGGCTTCGAGTTTCTTGCGGCTGATGGGCTGATTTTAAAATCAATCAACCTTGATCTTCGCCTCGGCAATGACTTTCGCGTATTTCGTGTGCTCTGCTTTCATGAATAAGCCGAACGCTTCTGCGCTGCTGTGGTGCGCGTCGCCGCCTTGCGATGCGAGGCGTTCCTTTACGTCGGTCAACGCGAGCACGCGTTGCAGATCGGCGTTTATTTTTGCAATCACGGCGGCCGGGGTTCCGGCAGGCGTGAGGATGCCGAACCATTGTGACGAGTCAAATCCTTTGACGCCCGCTTCGGCAAGCGTGGGAATGTCCGGCAGCGTTGCGGTGCGTTGCGCGGTGGTGACAACGATACCGCGCAGCCGGCCCGATTTGAGATGCGGCGTCAAGGGCGCTACGCCGAGTATGCCCGAAGGAATTTGACCGCCGACCAGATCGGTGGTCGCGGGCGCCGCGCCTTTGTATGGCACGTGCAACAGGTCGATACCCGCGTTGCGCTTTAACCATTCTCCGGTGAGATGCTGCGTACTGCCGGTGCCGCTGGAGGCGTAGCCGATGCCGCCCGGCGTGCGTTTGGAAAGTGCCGCGAATTCCTTCCAGGTGCGCACCGGCATGGACGCATGCACGGTGATGAGATTGGCATACAGCGCGGTGAGTGATATGGGCGCCAGATCGCGAAATGGGTCGTACGGCATTTTCGGATACAGCGCCGCGTTGAGCGAAACTTCCGCCGGCGAACACGACAGCAGCGTGTATCCGTCCTTGGGTGAACGCACGACAAGCTCGGCGCCAATCATGCCGCTTGCGCCGGGGCGGTTTTCAACCACGACCTGCTGTGCCCACACTTCGCCGAGTTTTTGCGCTACCACTCGTGTGGTGAAATCAAGCCCGCCTCCCGCTGGAAACGGCACGATGATGCGTACCGGTTTGGCGGGAAAGGCTTGTCCTGAACTTGTCGAGGCGGTTTGCGCGCTGGCCGGAACAGCGGTCAGCATTGCAGCAGCCATCAAGCCGATATTACATAAGAATTTGTTTTTAAACATAATTTACCCTTTGTTCGTTTTCGGTTTTGGACCGACAACACCCAAGCCCACACGTAGCGCCTCGGTCTCGATAATGTCCTGCGGGAGCACGTTGGCGATATTCACGTCGGGGCCGAATTCAGCGACGAGAAATTTCTTCATGTCTTCCACTGCCGATAAGGTGACGTTGCTGATCCACGGGCCTGGCAGTTCAATCAGCACTTTGTCCATGTCGAGTGCGCGACGAATGCCGTTGATGAGTTTCATCTTGGGCCGGCCATTGGCAATAAGTTCGGCGGCTTCCACCAGCACCAATTCAGCCCCGGCCTTGAAGCATATCCCGGCTTGATGCACCAGCAGGCCGGCGTCGTTTTTCATATCCTTGGAACCGACTTCGCCGAACACTGCCAATCCGCTGTCTCTTGCCAACTTGATCTGCCGGAAGCGTTCGGCATCGCTGAGCGGCACGCAGTTATCTGAAATCTCGATCACTTCAAATCCGACGCGCTTCGCTTCCATCATGAATACCGGCAGCTTGCGCGCGCCGTAAGTCGCGTACACATACTCCTGAAACTGCCCGCCAATGAACGCACGGATACGGTTGCGTTTGTACATCGCGAGCTTGCGCCGCAGATAAGGCAGTTCGTAGAGCCGTGAGGTACCGACGGCAATTTTGGCAAGATCAATGTATGGGCCGGCAAGCTCTACCGTATCCGTCGCGTAGTGCAGCGGCAGACCGAAATCGGCCATCATCGTCAGCCCTGTGCGCCGGGGTTTTTTTTGCGAGCGTTCGCGCGGAAGCTCAACAAATCCGAAGGGAATATTTTTGGTCGCCATGCTTATTCCATAGTAAGGCAAAACATCATATCGCGACGCCTCCGACCCCTATCCCAACACCACTGGATATCCCGGCGGCGGCGAGAATCCCAAGTCACCACGCTTGATCACCGCTTCGCGTCCACCGTTCAGCGTCAGCAACTCATGCTGACGCTTCTTGGCACGCGCATCCACTTCCTCAGGATCGCAAATCGCATACAACCGCTCCCGGCAATCCGACAACACTGTTGCATAAGCCGCGTCTTGCGCCAAGTCTTGCAATTCTTCCGGGTCATTCTGTAAGTCAAATAATTGTGGCGCGTAGGCTGCATAGTGTACGTATTTGAATTGACCGTGGCGAATCATGAATGCGCCCGTGGTCGAACCCATGCCGTGGTATTCGGACAATACATTTCTGTCCGGCACATGTCCTGCCGCCAACGTAAACAGCGAATGACCGGGATGATTATCGTACATCGACGGATGGTTCTCGCCCGTGCATTCCATGATAAACGGATAGGTATCGACATGATTGGCGGGCGTCGTAACCTTGCGTCCCACCGGTATGTCCGGCCCGGCGATAATCAGCGGTATGCCAGCGACTTCCTCATACATGGTCGATTTGCCCCACAGCCCGCGCGCGCCGAGATTGTCGCCGTGATCGGAGGTGTAGAGCACGCGCGTATTGGCGGTAAGCCCAGTGTCGTCGAGCACTTTTAAAACCTTGCCAACATTGTCATCGACAAAACTCACCAAACCGTAATAAGCACGGATGGCTTTTGAGAGTTTTTCCGGATCGAAGTATTTGTCGTAACTGAAGCTCTCTGCATAATCGCGCAAGTACGGATGTTTGGGCCGTTCGTGTGGTGCGTATTGCTTGGGCAATTGCACGCATTCGGGTAAATACTGATAGTAAAACTCAGCGGGCGCCACCAGCGGAAAATGGGGGCACACCAACGACACAAACAGCACCCACGGCTTGTCGATATGTTTGGGGGCCTCTTCGCGCAGCCAGATTTGCGCGCGCGTGCAAATGTCGCGATCATAAGACGTATATGATGTCTCGCCCGGTCCGGCAAGCTTGGCGATCTTCCATGACAGCGCACGCTCGGGCAAATCGTTGCGCACCAAGCCCATCAGATCACCCTTGCCCTCGATAATCTGCATCGCGATCTGCATCTCGTTAAAACCGTAGTCGTCGCCCTCGTGCCCGCGAAAATGTAGCTTGCCGATGGATGCCGTGTAATGCCCCGCGTCGCGCAACCGGTGATGCCAGCTGGGTATCGCACCATCGTAAGCGTCAGCATTGTCCCAATAACCGATTTGATGCACATACTTGCCTACCGCGAACGCCGCGCGCGCCGGCACGCAAACCGGACTGGTAGTGTACGCCGACGTAAACATCGTGCCGCGAGCCGCGAGCGCATCAAGATGCGGTGTCTTGACGACAGGATGTCCGCTCACCCCCATGATTTTGGGATTGTGCTCATCCGACATGATGATGACGAGATTGGTGGGTTTGTGCATAGTAATTTTGGGTAATTAGGGCGTTTCGTAACCAGAGTGTCGTAGTAGGTATCGGCGTTGATACTGCGGCGAAAGTCATTCTCCGACTGTACGCCGGTATTAGGCATTCCCACTGCTTGCACCTGCGCTCCGCACCTGCAAGAAGCTCCCTTGTGATCTCTTTGTCGACCTTGTGCTGGTGTGCCTTTCCGTACTCACGGCGCTGGCACACCTATGGATTTGAGCCGCGCATGCGCACGATCAGCGCGCACCTTGAGACCATCATGGTAGGTGCTGAGGTCGGTGCCGGGCAGATTCAGTACTTTGCAGCCGAGTTGATAGTATTCCCCGATTTGCGCTTCCGTCTCCGCCGAGCCTCTGGCGAGTTTGCCGTGCTTGTTGCAGGCATCGGCTATTTTGCGCACGGCCGCTTTGAAAGTCGGGTGATCAAGCTGCAAATGAATGCCCAGCCGGGCGCTCAAATCGGAGTGGCCGTACGCAATCATGTCTATGCCCTCGACTGCGGCAATTTCTTCGACATTTTCCAGGCCTTCGAGCGACTCTATCGATGGGCAGATGATGATGTTGTCGTTGGCCCACGGGCTGTATTCGGCGTGATAGCGGGCGCCATAGCTTTTGTAATTCGTATGCGAACCCATCTGCGAAATGCCGCGGTTGCCGATAGGCGGATACTTGGCTTCCCGCGCGATGGCGCGCGCTTCGTCCGCATTATCGACGTCCGAAATCTGTATGCCCATGATGCCCTGATCCAGTATGGCCGGAATCAGATGAATGAAGGCTTTGTGTATGCGCACGATCGGCGACACGCTGGTCGCCACGAACCACCCGGCGAGGTTGGCGATGGTTTCCAGATCAAACGCGCCGTGCTCCATGTCGATCATTGCATAATCGAAACCGGACGATTCGATAATCCACGGCATTCCCCGCGTTGCAAACTCTTTGATGCCGGTACCGAGCGCGGCCCGCCCCTCGCGCACAGCCCTGCGTATGCTGTTCTCTTTCACGTGTTATCTCCCCTTAAAATTTATCGTAACGCCGTCGTCAGTCGATTTGCAGACCGATTGCCTTGACCAGGACACCCCACTTGGTGATTTCCACCTTGATCTGGTTGCCGAAGGCTTCCGGTGTGCTGCTGCGCGGCTCCGAGCCCAGGTTAAGAAACGTTTCTCGGACTTCCGGCAACGCCAGCAGCCTGACCAGTTCACGGTTGATTGCGGCGATTACGGCGGGCGGCGTCTTGCCAGGCGCCGCAATGCCATTCCAGGTGGTCGCCTCGTAACCCGGCACACCCGATTCCGCAATCGTAGGCAGATCCGGCAATTGCGCGCTGCGCTGCTCTCCGGTAACGGCCAGCACCTTCACGCGTCCGGACTTGTAGTGCTGATTGAAGGAGGCAAGTGACGCCATCGATATCTGAATCTGGCCGCTCACCAGATCGTACAGCGCCGGTCCAGAACCCTTGTACGGAATGTGCACCATGTTCACGCCCGCCATCCTGTTGAACAACGCGGTCGAAAGATGAATGGGACTGCCGGTTCCCGAGGATGCATAACGAAGCTGGCCGGGCCGGGTCTTGGCCAGCGCAATAAGTTCTCTGGTATTTTTCACCGGCAGCGCAGGATGCACACCCAGCAGATAGGGGGAACTGGATACCGTGGTCACCGGTGCCAGATCCCGCAGCGTGTCGAATGGCATCTTTGCCCGCACGCCTGCATTTACAGTGTCATTGGCCGTAAATACTTGCAGTGTGTAGCCGTCAGGCGCGGCATTGGCAACGGCCTCTGCCGCGATCATGCCATTGGCGCCGGCCCGATTCTCCACAATAACCATCTGGCCCCAGGATGCCGTCAGATACTTTCCGAGTATGCGCCCTGCGATGTCCTGGCCTCCGCCAGGACTGAAACCGACCAGCAGTCTTACCGGCTTGACGGGAAAAGCTTCCTGGGCAATCACCGGAAACGCAGCGGCGGACAACGCCAGACAAAGCGTGATCCGGAATTCCTGACGTGATGTCATGTGATACTCCCACTTTAGCCTGCTCGTTCCAGTGTGGTGTTTTGCTTTAGCTTCCGCGCACATCCGCAAGCACCAGGTCGGACGCCTTCTCGCCGATCATGATCGACGGCGCATTGGTGTTGGAGGCCACCATGGTCGGCATGATAGCCGCGTCGCACACGCGCAGCCCTTCGATGCCATGCACTTTGAGCTTCGCATCGACTACGGCCCGTTCATCTAGGCCCATGCGACAGGTGCCGATCGGATGGTAGGAGGTCTGCCCCGTGGCGCGGGCATGGTCCAGCAGCGCTTCGTCGTTTGCAGCGTCCGGTCCCGGCCGTGTTTCGCGCACGATGTGCTGCGCCAGGGCCGGCTGCGCTGCGATCTTGCGGATCATGCGCAGAGCCGCCACGATGGTACGTATGTCGTGCTCCGCCGACAGATAGTTTGCGCGGATCTCGGGCGGTTCGCCGGCCTCGCGGCCCTTGATGTGCACCGAGCCTTGCGACTCCGGACGCAGAACATAGCAGCCAATCGAGAAGCCCGGATACGGGTCCAGTCCCATGCGCTCCGCGATGGAGCGCGCGCCCGCGCGCCCGCCATAGTGGCTGCTGGCCATCGACAACTGGTGCAACTGCATCTTGATGTCGGGCCGCGTCAATTCGGGGTTGCTGCGCGCGATCGCCATGGTGGTGGCCGATGATGTGCTCATCAGCCCGCGGCCCAGAAACAGCCAGCGCGCGCCCATCTTCGCCTTGAGCAGCGGATTGCGCAGGATGGTATTGAGCGTAATGTTGAGATTCGTTTCGAAGCCGAGCCGCACGTGCAGATGATCGCGCAGGTTCTCGCCGACGCCAGGCAGGTGATGCACCACCTTGACGCCGGCGCGCTTGAGCACCTCACCGTTACCGATGCCGGAAAGTTCCAACAGTTGCGGTGACTGCACAGCACCGGCGCAGAGCAGCACCTCGCGGCGTGCCCGTACGGTGATCTCCTGCCCGCCCTTGCGGTACACCAGGCCCACTGCACGGCGGCCGTCGAGCAGCACGCGCTGCGTCAGCGCGCCGGTTTCAACTTTCAGGTTGGGCCGGCTCATCGCCGGCCGCAGATAGTTATCGCCGGTGTGGCGCCGGAAACCGCGCCGCGTGTTGTACTGCAGGTAGCTCACGCCTTCGAAGCGTGGACCGTTGTAGTCCTCGACCGCAGGCACGCCGGCCTGCTGCGCGCCTTGTATGAAGCCCTGCGACAGCGGATCGCGGTCGAGATAGCGGGTGATATGCATCGGCCCGTCATGCCCGCGGTAGCGCGGATCGCCCTGCGCGAAACTTTCCATGCGCTTCAGGTAAGGAAGTATGTCGCTGCTGCCCCAGCCCGGGTTGCCGAGGTGCTCCCAGTTGTCGAGTTCGAGCGGATCGCCGCGCACCCAGATCATGCCGTTCACCGCACTGGAACCGCCCAGCGCGCGCCCGCGCGGCCAAAAGATGCTGCGCCCGCCCACCTTTTCATCAGGCTGCGTCTGGAAACGCCAGATCGCACGCTCGCCGGTAAGGATGTGCGCAATGCCGGCCGGTATGCGTATCCACATCCAGCGGTCGTCCTCGCCGGCCTCGAGCAGCAGCACACGGTGTTCGCCGGAGGCACTGAGTCGATTGGCAAGCACACAGCCGGCCGAACCTGCGCCGACGATGATGTAGTCGTATTCTGAAGGTGTCATCTAGTGTCCTGCATGCAATGATGCAGAGGGGAGGATACCAGTGGCTGGTCATGGTCGGGAAGCGACCTTGCCGATCAGCCGTTCGGTGCAGAGTGAACGGAATCAGAATTTTGCGGATTTACTCTGACGCAGCAATTGCATGCCGACCAGCAGCGCCGGCACACCGCAAATGATGAATCCGATACCGTAGCTGCCGGTCACGTCAAGCAGACCTGAATACATCAGCGGCAAGGCCAACGCGCCGACCTGCCCAAAGGAGAGCACGCCACCGGTGACGCCGCCGCGCATGTCCTCGGGCGCCGCGCGCGCGGTTTCGGCCAAAAGAATGCCGTGCCAGGAGAGCGCCGTGGCACTGAGCACGCAGGCGATGAGGCCGACCAGCAGCGTCGGCCAGCCTGCGTCGCACAGGGCGAGGAGTGCTACGCTGCCGGCCATGCCGAGGGCAAGCCCCGCCATCATCCGGCGCGGGGAAATATGGGTGCTGCCGAGCCAGCCCCAAAGAACGCGGCCCGGCACGGCAACCGCTACTGCCACGGAAAAAACAAAGCCCGCGGCCACGGGCGTGTAGCCGATTGTCGTCAGGTAGACGACGAAATATGCCGTGATGGTCGCCTGCAGGCCGTTAAAGGCAAGGCACGCGAAGGACAAGGCGCGAAGATTGGGTGTGGCAAGCACCGCGGTCAAAGTCGACTTGAAATCCGACAAGCGGAAGGTGCGCGTCGGTACCCGGTCGGTATCGAAAATTTTACACAAGGGCTGCAGCATCAGGGCGAACACGATGCACGCTGCAGCGCTCAACAGCATGGTAAAACGCCAGTCCTTCCACTCAGTCAACAGCGGACCGAGCGCCCCGGCCAGAAGCAGGCCGGCCGGCACCGCTGTCTGCTTGATGGAGAACACCAGCGGCAAGTACTGCGGTGACGAGACGCGGCTCAACAGATGCGAACTGGCCGGTGTGGACACGGCTCCGCCACCCCCGCAAATGATCGCGGACAAGACAAGCGCCAGTGGCGTTCCCAATGCCGCCAATGCGGTGCCAGCCGCCACCATGACCAGGGAGAGCTGGCTCATGCGCATGGCGCCATGACGCACGATGAAACTGCCGCAACCGAGCTGAGCGACGAGCGAAGCAGCGGCTGTCAAAGCAAAATAGATGCCGATCCAGGCCGGATCGATGCGCAGATCCGCGATAATCGCCGGCGCGATCACTGCGGGCAGGGCTCTGCCGAGCGCGATGAAGGTCTGCTGCTGGAACATCGCCCCGAGGGCAAGCAAGAGATGATTCACGAGATAGTGGACTTCCCTGATTTCGGCACGATGCAGGGACTATAGCAAGTTGCTGTCCGCTACTGTTGCGCGATACCGACGTCTTTGGTGACGCGTGCCCAACGTGCAGTCTTTGAGCGTATGCCCAGCTTACCCGGGGTGGTTTTGCCACAGGCGATGAACGCCTGGACCGTGCGTGATCTTCATTCGATACAGATATTTGCGTCCGCGATGATCTTCACGTAACACGCCGTGTCAGCCTTCGACAAAGCACGCCGGTCTCACGGGATATGTGCCCTGATATTGCACTGCCGTTGCGGCAACACTCAATATAAAGCAGGCGAGAATACGTATCGCGACTTTGCAGGACTCGTCGGCCTGATCAACCCGTTAGTGAGTTGCCCCAATGTGCGATGCAAGCTGCGCGTCTACGTGTTAGACAATCCGTAAAACGCCATGGCGTTCTCGCAGACGATCTTGTTGCGCACACGTTCGGGCAGGTGGCCGAACTGCTTCTGGATGTACTCCTGCGAATCCGGCCATACGCCGTCGGGATGAGGGAAATCCGAACCCCACATCACTGTCTCTTCGCCCATCCGGTGCAACAGCTCCACGCCCACCTCGTCGACCTGAAAGGTGGCGCGGCACTGTCGCTTCCAGTAGTCGCTGGGTTTCATCGAGAGCGCCAGATCGTTGTGAAACTGATCCTCGTACTCGTAGTCCATGCGGTCCAGGATGTAGGGAATCCAGCCGATGCCGCTTTCGCCCAGCACGATACGGATGTTGGGGTAGCGCTCCAGCACACCGCCGTAAATCACCGCCATCAGGAACTGTGCGGTCACGAGCTGGAAGCCGGTGATGCTGCACGCGGAAGCCGCGCGCTGCGCACGAAACGGCAGATGATCTCGCGGCGCGACTTTGCCGCCGCCGGTGGTGTGAAAGTGCATGGGCATTGCGACGTCGTTGACGGCCTGCCACAACGGCTCCCACTGCGGATCGTACAGCGGCACCATGTCGGGCGAGGTGGCGAATTCGAGTCCCTTTAGCCCCAGCTTGGCGGCGCGGCGCACTTCAGCCACCGCTGCGTCGCGATCGAAAGGCGTGAGCGATCCCAGTCCGATGAATCGATCGGGCGCGTGTTTGCAGAACTCCGCGAGCCACGCATTGTAAATCTGGTACATCTCGATAGCCGCCTCGGGATCATTGAGCCGGTTGCCGGCGCCGAGTATGCCGTACAGCACTTCCGCCTGAACGCCGTCGCGGTCCTGATCCTTCAGACGCAGTCTGGGATCAGTGAGGCGGCGAATACCTTTGCTGCCATCCTCGAACAGTCCCTCGGCAGCCATGCGATCCGAGCGATGAATCTGGCCCGGCACGTACTTGCGTCCGGCGGAGCCCATGCCGTTCATCAGCCCGAATCTGGCCCCGCGTTTACTGACCCATACCTTGCCGTCGGGCCCATCGGTCACATAGGGCATGCGATCCTTCATCGCTTGCGAGGCATTGGCTGTAAACAAATCCGGCGGCAGCCAGATGAGGTCGAGATGACAGTCCGCGGAAATCACTTGGTATTGCATCGGCGTCCTCCATCAAAGAAAGAGAAACATCTTGTAGCAGGCCAGACAAGATACCACTCGTCCACACGCTTGCAAGCTGCCTAACTGACAAGCACAACCTTGCCGATGACGGTTCGATCAATTACTGCCTGCAACGCCTCTGCCGCCTGATCGAGGCGGAGCCGATGTGAAATGCGCGGCCTCAGCTTTCCCTGCCTCGCCAGTTCCACAATGGCCTTCATATTGGCAAGCGCCAGCGTGGGGTTGGCTTCGTTCAGTCCGCCGATGCGCACGCCGATGGCGTCTATGCCTTTGATCAACAGGTAGTTGCTTTTGATATTGGATGGACTGCCACCGAGGAAACCGAGGATCAGCAGCCGCCCGCCCCAGGCGAGGCAGCGCAGCGACTCATCCGCCACCTTGTCGCCGATGGGGTCGTAGACGATGTCCACGCCCCGGCCGCCGGTCAGTTCCTTCACCTTGTCCATGAATCCGCCGCGGTACTCGATCGCGTGATCTGCTCCTTCTTCCAGGCACGCCGCGCGCTTCGCTTCGGTACTGGCGGTGGCGATCACCCTGGCGCCGAACAGTTTCGCTACCTGGATGGCTGCAATGCCGATACCGCCGGCCGCGCCGTGAACGAGCACCCATTCGCCCGCGGCCATGCGGCCACGCTGCAACAGCGCGTGGTAGGCAGTCGCGTAGGCACTGCGGAACACGCCGGCATGCTCCATGCTCATTCCATCCGGGATTTTGTCGCACAGTGCCGCTTTTGCATTTCCGAGTTCAGCGCAGGCCCCGAGTGTGTGGCGGCTCATGACCCGGTCGCCGACACTGAAATCAGCGACGCCCACGCCAACGGCGGTGACCACCCCGGCGGCTTCCCCGCCCGGGATGAAAGGAGGGTCGGGCCGGAACTGATATTTTCCGGCGAGCATCAGCACATCGACATACTGGATGCCGCGTGCGCCTATTCGTACCTGGATCTCACCCGGACCGGGCGGCGGCGGATCAGGCAAATCCCGTAACGCCAATACCTCCGGCCTGCCGAATGATTCACAAACCATCGCTTTCATGGATGCACCTTTTGCTTGGAAGCATCTTCTCCAGAAAATTTTCTGGGGGACGCTATCTGTGGATACACGGTAAAAATCCTTGATCGAAATAAGCAGGATTTTACCGTCGAAGGTGGCTTCAATCGAACTTGGACGGCGTTGAGACGTCTTTCATTAGTCAGCACATGACACAACCTGCAAGGGCGGGT
>JAKFYK010000067.1 GCA_021730905.1 Betaproteobacteria bacterium
CCTAACCCTCCCCCGCCCCAAGGCGGAGGAGGGAAATAAATTGTCGTTGTATCCGGCGTCTCTAAACCGCCAGACTAAGCTGACCGCAACTTCTTAACCGCTTTCTTGCGCGCGTCCGGCTCCGACAATTTGCGCAGCAGGCTGCCGCAATCCGTGATTTTGGGATCGACGCCCATCACGTCGTAGGCCTGCCACGCCGACGCCTGCACCGCAGAATACACCGGCTTGCCGAGATCGCGTTCCAGTTGATCCAGTACCTCCAGCGCGCGCAACTGGGTGCAGGCGACGAACACTGCTTCGGATTTGGGTGTGGTGATTTCTTTCACCTTGCGGTAAATCTCTTCCGGCTGGATCTTGGCATGGTCGAACATGTCGAGCATGTCGAAGGTGCCGAGCTTGACCACGTCGATGCCGTGCGCTTTCAGGAAATGCTTGAGCCGTTCGTTGGTCACCTCGACGTACGGCGTGACGATATCCACTTTCTTGAAGCCGCCCGCCTGCAGGCAAGCCGCCATGCCGCCGGCCGTGGTGACCGTCGGCGCCTTGGTAATCGCCGTCAGTTGCTCGGAAATTTTTTTATTCCACGTCGGGCCTTCAAAAAAGCTGCCGCTGGTGCAACCATAGACCACCACGTCGGGTTCGACCATCGCCACATCGCGCGCTGCAATCTTGCTGGCGTCCTCCATGCTGCGCAGCGTCTCCGGCGTGCCTTCGCGTCCGCCGGCGATGCGCGCGCTGTGCACCGACACGCCGGGCGGCGCAATCTTCCAGAACTCGGTTTCCATGGTGGTGTTGATCGAGGGAACCAGCAAGCCTATGCGTCCGCGCCATCCGTACATGTCAGTCTCCGTTTGTGTCTATTGGGTCGATCGGATATTGAAACCGTTTTATAAGCTGCGTGAGGATTCATGTCAAACATCAGCGTATGGTGATCACGACTTTGCCCAGCACCTTGCGTTGTTGCACCGTGCGCAGCGCCGCGAGAGAATCCTTGAGCGGATAAACCGCCATCAGGTGCGGCCTGATCCTGCCCTCGCTGTACAGTGCGAACAGATGGGCCTGTACCTCGCGCACCTTCTCCGGCGTGCGCTCTCGATAATCGCTGCTTTGCAGGCCGATGAGCGAGATATTTTTCACCAGCAGGTAGCCCACCTTCACTTCGGGGATGCGCCCGGCGGCGAAACCGATAATCACCAGCCGACCGCACCATGCCATGACACGCAAACAGGCGTCGAACACATCACCGCCGACCGAATCCAGCACCAGATCAACACCGCGTTTTCCCACGGCATCAAGCACCTGTTTGCGAAATGAGTCGCGCAAATCCGCCACATCTGTCCTCATCACGTGATCTGCGCCGTTCTCGCGTGCGACTTGCGCCTTTTCTGCCGAGCTGACCGCGGCAACCACGATCGCACCCAGCGCTTTCGCGAGTTGCACGCACGCAAGTCCCACGCCGCCCGCCGCGCCCGTGACCAGCACCGTTTCTCCTGCGCGAAACTGCCCGCGCTCGAGCAACGCATAGTGTGCCGTGAGATACACCAGCCCCATCGCCGCGCCTTCGGCAAAACTCATTTTCTCGGGCATGGCAAAACACAGCGCCTCGCGCACCACGCAGCGCTCGGCAAACGCGCCGTGCTCGACCTGCGCAATCACGCGCTCGCCCGGCCTCACGCGCGTGACGCCATCGCCGACCGCAGCCACCACACCGGCGAGATCCTTGCCCGGCACGAAGGGTCGCGGCGGCAGATGCTGATAGGTTCCGCCGATCACCAGCAGGTCGGGAAAATTCACGCTGGCGGCATGCACATCGACCAGCACTTCACCCTTGCCGGGTTGGGGATCCGGAAATGCGCCCAAGGAAATTTTTTCCAGCGGGCCGTGTTCATTGACGATTAACGCTTGCATGGAGTTATATAAGTACTTGTTTTTATTGATATTTTAACATATCATTCGCACTGCCTAACACTGGATAGCCCGCGTCGGATTGCGGGGTACGAAACACATCAGCTACCGGCACCGGCAATGCCGTGATGGATTTTCCATCCGCGGTGACGGTACGATTAAAAAGTCCGCGCGCTTTGAAGTGCGGATCGTTGAGCGCTTCTTCGAGCGTGGCCATCACGCAGCAGCACAGGTCCCTGCCGGCAAATCGCGCCTGCCACTCGGCGGCGGTTTTCTCGCCGATGCACCGGGCAACGGCGCGCGTGGTGGCCGCGGAATTTTTTTCGTCGTCGCGAAACTCGGGCGCTAGCTCAATCGCGTCGCAAAAATTTTCCCAGAATTTCTGTTCGAGCGGAGCGGCAGCGATAAACTTGCCGTCACGCGTACGGTATATGAAAAAGCGCGGCGAGCCGCCGGTCACGCGCTCGCCGCCAGGTTTGGGCCACTCGCCCGCAGCGAGTCCGTTGCCGATCGCCCAGTACAAAAACGTAAACAGATTGTCGCCCATCGCGATATCCAGCTTGCAACCTTTGCCGCCGGCATCCCGCGCACGCAGCGCCAGCAGAATATTGATCACCGCCGGATAAGTGCCGCCGCCAATATCGGCGATCAGCGCCGGCGGCACTATCGGCGCGCCGTCCTCGCCCGCCGCGAGTGACAGCATGCCGGACTCGGCGACATAGTTGATGTCGTGCGCCGCGACCTGCGCGCGCGGACCGGTTTGACCGTAGCCGGTAATCGCGCAGTAGATGATGCGCGGATTGATGGCGTTCAACGCGTCGTAGCCCAACCCCAGCCGATCCATCACGCCGGGGCGGAATTGTTCAACCACCACATCGGCTTCCTTGATGAGCGGCATCAGCCGCGCGCGCTCGGCGGCATCCTTTAAGTCAATCGCGATGCTTTTCTTGCCGCGATTGAGCATCGCAAAGTTGACGCTGTCGGCGCCGAACTTCGGCACGTATGAACGCATTTCGTCGCCGCGGCCGGGACGCTCGATCTTGATCACATCGGCCCCCGCTTCAGCGAGAATCAAAGTCGCCAGCGGCCCAGGCAGCAGGGTGCTGAAATCGAGGACACGGATGCCGGCCAGGGGTTGCTGCGCATTGATGCTGGACATGGCTAGTCGCTGTTGGCGCCCGCAGATGATGCGGGAAACGGTGAATTGATTTGCACTGGTGCATGCTGCTGCGCCACTGCACGCGCGTGGGCCACGCGCGCCCGGCGCGCCGGCGCGTAGGCCGCATCGCCATACGCCTCGAACAATTCCTGCGTCACCTCGAAATGATATTCAAGACCGGTACGCTCCAGCAACGCAATCGGACCTTCGGGATATCCCAGTCCGAGTTTCAGCGTGATATCGAGATCATCGGCAGTCGCAAGGCCTTCATCGAGCCGTGTCAACGCTGCGTTGTAGTACGGACGCACCAGCCGGTCGATGATGCGGCCTGAAAAATCCCCGCACACCGCTACCTGCAAACCTGCGCTCTCCAAAACCGCTTTTGCTGCCGCAAGAGCCGCCTCGGAGGTGCGGGGCTGGCGCACCAGTTCCACCACATTTGTCGGCGTCGCCGTGCCGAGGCGAAAGCGCGCAAAACCCAGCACGTTGCCGCCTTCCTCGCCGCGCGCCTCGCCCGTATGCACACCCAGGCACTCGCCATTTAGTTCAATCATTACTGCTGTTTTCCCGGCCACGTCGCGCAGTTCGCTAAAAGCCTTGCCGGCCTCGGCACCCAGTATCACCACTGCATCGCTGCTGCCGTCGCTACGTGAGACGCCTTTCAACAACGCATGACTGTCCTCGAAGCCGTTGCTGCCGCCGGTATTGATCACGGAATATTGCACCTCAGCCCCCGAACATCGCGTTGCTTTTATAAGTGTAAAACCCGCGTCCGGTCTTGCGTCCCAACTGCCCCGCCGCGATCATGCGTTTAATCAGCGCCGGCACCGCCGCACGCGGCTCGTGTGTGGACGCATACAGCGCTTCGGCTACCAGCAGATGTGTATCCAGCCCGACCAGATCGAGCAACTCCAGCGGCCCCATCGGATAACCAAGACCGGTCTTGATTGCACGATCAATGTCGGCCGGCGCGGCCACGCCGGATTCGACCAGCCGTATCGCATCGTTGTTGAACGGCACCAGAAAATAATTCAGGATAAAACCGGGGTTGTCCTTGGTCTTCACCGGAATCTGCCCCATCGCCTTACAGAATTTCCATGCCGTCTGAAACGTCTCGTCACTGGTACGCAGACCGGGCGACATCTCCACCAGTTTCATCAATTGCGCCGGCAGACAAAAATGCATGCCGACGAATTTCTCATCGCGACTGGAACCGGCGGCAATCTCGGTAATAGACAGCGTGGACGTGTTGGATGCAAACAGGGTTTGCGGCGGACAAGCCTTGTTCAACTGCGCGAGCAGGTCGTGCTTGACCTTGAGATTTTCGAATACCGCCTCGATCACGATGTCGCATGCGGCGAGATCGTCGATGCGCGTTGTACTCGTAAGGCTGGACAGGATGGTATCAACCTGATCCTGCGTCAGTTTTTTGCGCTCGACTGATTTTGCAAAAAAGCCCTCGGTCTGTTTGCGCGCGCGATCCAGCGCCGCCTGTTGCGTGTCGAATACAATCGTCTTGAAACCTGCGCGCGCGGCGACGATTGCGATGCCAGCACCCATGGTGCCACTGCCCGCTACGCCTACGGTTTTGATGTCACTCATCTAAAAAGTTTATTTCGTTAAAAAACTGCGTCCGATCAATTGCCGGTGGATCTGATTGGTGCCTTCCCATATCTGCGTAATCTTGGCATCGCGCATCAGCCGCTCGACGCGATAATCCTTGATGTAGCCGTAGCCGCCGTGCAACTGCACCGCGTCGGTGGTGATACGCATGGCGATGTCGGATGCGCGCATCTTGAGCATCGACGACTCGACGCCAAACTCGGTCGCGCCGCCGTCCACCCTGCGCGCGACGTGCCATAGCCATGCTTCGCACTGCGCGAGATCGGTCGCCATGTCTGCCAGCATGAACTGTATGCCCTGAAACTCAACAATCCTGCGGCCCGATTGCTTGCGCTCATTGATGTAGTTAACAGCATCCTCGAATGCGGCACGCGCAATGCCCAGCGCGTGCGCTGCAACGCTGGGCCGCGACTTGTTAAGCGACGCCAGCATTACTTTCAATCCGTCGCCGGGATTGCACAGTAAATTGGCGCGCGGCACGCGGCAGTTATCGAACGCCAGCGTCGCAGTGCTGGACGCGCGCAAGCCCATCTTGTCCTCCTCGCGCACCACCTTCAATCCCGGCGTGCCTTTCTCCATCACCAGCGCGGAAATCGACGCCTTGCGGTCTTCGATTTCACTCCACTTGCCGAACACCAGCAGCAGATCAGCGTGCGCGCCGTTAGTGATAAAAGTCTTGCCGCCGTTGACGATGATAGCGTCGCCGTCGGGCTTGAATGAGGTTTTCATACCCGTCGCATCGGAGCCCGCGGTGGGCTCGGTAATCACCAGTGACGCCAGCCCGCCCTCCAACAACTTGGGCAGCAGGCGCTGCTTTTGTTCGTCGTTGCCGAAATCGATCAGCGGTTTCATCGCATGAAAATTCGTCGCCCAGATCACGCCGGTGGATGCGCAGGCTTTACTGATCTCGCGCACGCATTCGAGATACGCCGCATATGACATCAACGCGCCGCCATATGCCTCGGGCACGAACATCGCATTCAGGCCCAGTGCGTTGATCGCCTTGATGTTGTCCCACGGAAATTCCCCGCTGCGGTCATAGGCGGCCGCACGCGGCGCAATCTGGTCGCGCGCGAGTGCGCGCACCGCATCGATCAGCATGCGCTCCTCGCTGCTGAACGCCACACTGCTGTCGATGCGTTCAAAAACCTTCATGGGCAGCCTTATAAATTAGTCAATAAAAACAAATGGTTATGACGTTACTAATGAGCAATGCCCTGGCCCCCATCAATGTATATGGTTTCGCCATTCAGGAATGGAATGTCTTCGCAGAAGATCGCCGCCACCAGCCTGGCGACGTCCTGCGGCGTGCCGTGCTTGCCGCCCGGAATGCGCTTGGCAAGAAATTCACGCAGCGGCCCTTTGAAGGCATCGCGATTGAGATCGGTTTCGATGTAACCCGGCGCTACGTCGAGCACTCTAATGCCTTTGCTGGCCCACTCCACCGCCAGACAGCGCGTGATCGCCCCGACTGCTGCCTTGGAAGCACAGTACGCCACATTGCGCTTGACGCCGATCTTGTCGAAGAACGAGCCGATGTTGACGATGACGCCGCCGCCCGCCTTGACGAGATGCGGATAAACCTCGCGGCACGCGGTGAACACTGCCGTCGCGTTAGTGCTCATTACCTGATGGTAGACATCGAGCGTGAGTTTGTCGCTGGGCGCATCAAGATGAATGCCGGCGTTGTTGACAATGCCGTATATCACGCCGCATTTCGACGCGATTTCTGAAAACGCCCGTTTGACGCTGACTTCGTCGGTGACATCGCAGCGCGTATTGATGAAACGCGCCGCCAGTTCCGCAGGCACTGCGACTTCCAGTCCCGTGCCCTTGCGCGTAAGACAGCCCACGGTAAAACCGCGCTGCGCGAGTTCCAGTGCGATGGTCGCGCCGATGCCGCGGCTCGCACCCGTGACGACTATCGTACCTGTGGTACGTATGGCCGCCATCAGCGATCCTCGAACTTCGGCTTGCGTTTTTCCATGAACGCCGCCATGCCCTCGGCAGCATCCCGAGTTTGAAACGCCAGTGTGCCCAGATCAGTTTCTATCTTCAGTCCCTCGTGCAACGGCGTCTCGCTCGCGCGCCTGACCGCATCGCGCGCGAAACCGAGCACTGGCAGGCTGTAACCGGAAAACTCGCGCGCGAAGGCTACCCCCGCCGCTGTCGCATCGCCATCAACCAAGCGGTTGACCAGCCCGATGCGATGCGCTTCCTCCGCATCTACGGTGCGGCCGGTCATCACCATCTCCAGCGCGCGCGCCTCGCCCACCACGCGCGGCAGGCGCTGCGTGCCGCCGTAACCAGGGATCAGGCCCAGCTTGATTTCGGGCGTGCCCATCTTGGCGTTGCGCGTGGCGAGCCGGAACGTGCACGCGAGCGCGAGCTCCAGTCCTCCGCCGAAGGCATAGCCGTTGATCACCGCGACCGACGGCATTGGTAGCTTGTCGAGTTTGGCAAAAGTAGCCTGCCCGAATTCGCCACCCTGCTTCTGCGCCATCAGCCCGCGTCCCGTCAGTTCCTTGATGTCTGCACCAGCGCAAAACGCCTTGGGACCCGCGCCAGTGATAATCAGCGCACGAGCATCACTTTTGGCCACGTCGTCAAGGCGCACTCCGAGATCGCGGATTAGCGCAAAACTCAGGGCATTGAGCGCGTCCGGGCGGTTCAACGTGATCAGCGCAAATTCTTCAAGGCGCGTCAGCTCAATTGCCATTCAGGCACTCCTTTTTTCGGACGCGATCCACCTCACCGGCGTGGGCGAAATTTTTCCCGCTTTCGTCCATTCCACCAGTTCGCGCTTCAGAATTTTTCCGCTGGCGGTAAGCGGAAACGTATCCATGCAGATAAAAAATTCCGGCATGTCGTATTTGGACAATCCAGCGTCATTCAAATGCATCAACAACTGATCAGACTCGATGTGGGCGCCATCGCGCGCAATGATCGCCAGACAGACGCGCTCGCCCAGGCGCGGATCCGCTACCGGGTAGGCAGCCGCCTTCAGCACAGCGGGGTGCTTGATCGCCAGATTCTCGATGCGCGATGGATGTATGTTGTGCCCGCCGCGAATGATGAGATCTTTCTTGCGCCCGACGATCTGCAGATTGCCCTGTTCATCCATGCGTCCCAGATCGCCGCTCATGAACCAGCCGCTGGCGTTGAACGAATTTTCAGTCGCGGTCTGGTTATTGAAGTAGCCCAGCATCAGTAGTGCGCCGCGCGTGCCGATCTCACCAATGGCGCCGATCTCGTGCACTTCGATATCCGGATTTTCCTGATCCCACAGCCTGGTTTCGTAACCGTGGCAGGCACGGCCGCAGGTGGTGGTAATGATATCCACGCTGTCGTCCGGCATGGTGTACTGATGCGAGCCGTTCTCGGTCATACCGTAGATATTCTGCGGCTTGATACCCATGTCGAGAAACGCGCGCGCGGTTTGCGGCGGGATGGTCGAACCTGCCATGTAAAACAGGTTTACTTTGCCCAAGCCAGAAAGACCACGCTGTTTGGCGTCTGCCAGAATGTCGATGGCGTGCGTGGGAACGCCCATGACGTAGGTCGCGCCGCTTTCCAGCAGCCCGTCGAGCGGCTTCATTCCCGGCTTGAGGTCGTTCAGCACCAGTTCGAAACCCGCGCACAGACTCTGCGCCAGCGCCACCGTGCCGATGTGATGCGACAACGGACTGTGGGTATAGAGCACAGTGCGCTCATCGTGATTCCAGTCGTGCACCATGGCGCGGCCGTTGGCGAGCAGCGTATTGTCGGAGTGCAGCACGCCCTTGGGCATACCGGTGGTGCCTGAAGTAAAAGCGAGATAAACGATCTTGTCAGGGTCACTGTCCGCCGGTGGCAGCGACGATGCGGGCTTCGCGCCGAGCGCAGGAAACTCGCCCGCATCCATCCGGTACACGCGCTTTAACGCGGGCAGCGACTGCACCGCTTCGAACACATCCACCTTGCTGGCGTCGGCACCATAGCCGGATTGCGCGAACAAGGCCACGCTCTGAATGCGCTCCATCAGCGCGACAATCTCACTCGTGGTGTAGTTTTGATGCAGCGACGGGTTGCACACATAGCCATTGCGCGAGCAGGCGAGAAACACCACCACGGCTTCGACGCGATTGGGTAGCCACACCGACACCCGTTGGCCGCGCTTCAATCCCGCCGCGTGCAAATCGGCGGCAAGCGCATCTACCCAAAGTTGCAACTGCGCCCAGGTCAAACGATGGCGGCTATCGCGCAACGCGTATGCCTGCGGCCGCACGCGCGCGTGCTGCGCCAGCAGCATGTACATGGTCTCGGCGCGCCACCAGCAGGCGTCGTAGTAACGGCGCGCGGTCTGGGGGTTGTGCAGTGTGAGCAGCATGCCGTTGCCGATCAGTGCCCGAACTTGTCCGCATCCGGCTTGCGCTTGCCGCGGAACGAATCACCGAGCTCTTTCGATTCGTCGGTATCGAGATAGAGCCGCAGCAACAAGTCATGCGACACGCGTGCCAGCCCTGAAACGCCGGTGTGGCGCGCAGCGAACGCAGCCTTGAGCGAAGCCAGCGCAAAGGCGCCGCGATCCGCGATCTCCAGTGCCATCTTGCGCGTTTCTTCCTTTAACTTGTCATCGGGCACCACCTTGTTGATAAGACCGATCTCCAGCGCTTCGCGCGCGGACAGGCGCGGATTGGCGAACCACATTTCCTTCGCCTTCTTCTTGCCGACAAGGTCTTCGAGGTACCACGTGCCGTAACCCGCGTCGAAGCTGCCCATCATCGGCCCGACCTGGCGGAACACCGCGCTTTCTTTCGCGATGGTGATATCGCACATCACCTGCAGCACTTGCCCGCCGCCGACGGCGTAACCGTTGACCATCGCAATCACCGGCTTTTGCAGGCGCTCGATGCTTTCATAAATTTCCAGCGTAGGCAGCATGCCAGCGTAAAGCGTCGTATCTTCCAGGCCGTCCTTGCGTCCGCCAATGCAGAAAAATTTATCACCGGCACCGGTGATCACCAGCACACGTGTACGCGTCTCGCGTCGGATATCGTTGATGCAGTCGCGAATTTCGTGACACATCCCGGCGGTGAACATGTTGCCGTCGTCGGGGCGGTTCAGCATAAGCCAGCCGATTGCGCCCTCTTCTTCGTAAAGTATTGTTTTGACGGACATATTCATTCCTGTTCAATGGCTTTGGAGGATTTGAGTTGCGCGATTTTCGCAGCATCGTAGCCCAGCCAGCCGCCGAGAACAGCATCGTTATGCTGGCCCAGGCGCGGCGGCGGGCTGCGATAGCTCGCGTTGCTGTCGTCAACCGCGATTCCTAATCCGACCTGTGGTATGCGCCGATCATTATGCATTGCAGTAAAAAACAATCCGCGCGCGATCAGTTCCGGATCAGATGCCACTTCATCCGCGCTATTGACCGGCCCTGCCGGCACGTTGTGCTCGACAAAAATCTTCAGCCAATGTTCGCGCGTTTGTGTGCGCAACACGGCTTGAATTTTCTCAACGATTTCCATGCGCACGGCGCAGCGCTGCGCGTTGGTGGCATAGCGCGGATCGTCGGAAACCGCAGGTTGTCCTACCGCCTGCCAGAAGCGCTTGAATATGCCGTCGTTACCCAGCCCCAGCGTGATCGGACGGTCTTTCGTGTCAAATGTCTGATACACGGAAATCACGCTATCGCGCGCGCCGGTACGATGCGGCGCGATGCCGGAACCGAGGTACGGCACGATGCGCGGCGACATGAAACGCGTCATGCTGTCGATCATGGCGATGTCGATCTTGTGGCCTTTGCCGCTGCGCTGCCTGTCGAACAGCGCCGCCAGCGTCGCGTACGCCGCGTCCATGCCGGCGATCAAATCCGCCGCCGGTGTGCCGATTTTTTGCGGCGGACTGTCGGCCTCCCCGGTCAAATCCATCACGCTGCTGTAGCCCTCGGCGATCAGGTCGTAACACGGGAAATCCTTGCGTGCGCCTTTCAAACCAAAACCGGACAGCGACACATGCACAATGTCGGCACGCAAAGCCGACAGCGCCGCGTGATCGACACCAAGTTTTTTTTGCACGCGATCGGTGAGATTGACGATCACTACATCGCATCTGCGCACCAGGTCGTGCAACACAGCGCGTCCGGCATCTTTGCTGTAATCAAGTGCGACACTTTGCTTGTTGCGATTCACACTCAGGAACCACAATGATTCTCCATCGAGAAACGGCGGGCCCCACGCGCGGCAATCGTCGCCCTTGCCCGGACGCTCGATCTTGATGACCTCGGCACCCATGTCGCCGAGCAGCATGGTCGCGTACGGTCCGGCTATCGACGTGGTGAGATCAAGAACCGTAATGCCTTTGAGCAGCGCCAGCGGCGCGCCGCCAGGCGGCGCGGGTAGTTTGTCCAGTGGTAACACGATCGATTGAACCTTCGGCGGGCAATACGCCAGCCCTCGTTTGAAAAAAAGTGCTGTTACGGTAGCAACACCGTCGAGCCGGTGGTCTTGCGGCCTTCGAGATCGCGATGTGCCTGTGCCGCTTCGCGCAGCGGATAGGTCTGGTTGATCGAAATTTTCACCGCGCCTTTTTTCACCACTGCAAAGAGATCGCGCGCGGCGGTTTCGAGATCCTCACGTGTCGCGGTGTAATTCACCAGCGTCGGCCGCGTGAGAAACAGCGAACCTTTCTGCGCCAGTATGCCGATATTCACCGGCGGCACCGCACCCGACGCGTTGCCGAAACTCGCCATCACGCCCAGGGGTGCCAGGCAATCGAGCGAATCCATGAAAGTCTCCTTGCCGATGCCGTCGTATACGACAGGCACGCCACGGCCCTTGGTAATATCGCGCACGCGCTGCGACACCTTTTCGCGTTCGGCTACGATAACGTGTTTACAGCCGGCTTTTTTTGCCAACGGCGCTTTCGCATCGCTGCCTACGGTGCCGATCACCGTCGCGCCGAGGTGCTTGCCCCACTGGCACAAAATCTGCCCGACGCCGCCGGCAGCGGCATGCACCAGTATGGTGTCGCCTTTTTTCACTTTATACGTGCGCCGCAGCAGATACCACGCCGTCATGCCCTTCAACATCATCGCCGCCGCGGTACGGTCGCTGACGCCGGCGGGAATTTTCACCAGCCGCGCCACCGGACGAATCAGCACTTCGGAATACGCGCCGATCGGTTGCGCATAGGCAACGCGGTCGCCTACCTTCAAGCTTTTTACTTTCGGGCCGACTGCTTCGATCACGCCCGCGCCTTCCGAACCCAGGGTCAACGGCATGGGCATCGGATACAGCCCCGAACGATGATAGGTGTCGATGAAATTCAGGCCGATAGCCGTGTTTCGCACACGTACTTCGCCGGGACCGGGATCACCGACAGTAACTTCTTCCCATTGCAGAACTTCAGGGCCGCCGGGTTGATGAATGCGGATCGCGTGTGGCATGACATATCTCCTTGATTTATTCAGAATTTACTGTGGCGTCACCAAGGACGGCAACGCGAAGGCAGAACCATTATTGTATAGAAAAACCATCGGCGCGGGCGCTGGCATCCATCGTGCGGCTGAACTTGCCCTTAAGCGGACCGCATCTACCGCAGCCGTTTTACGACAGCGCGTGGCCAGCCATCCGGCAAACTCGATTCGATGATCGACAAGATCACGCGACTGCCCTTCTGAAAATCGCGCGGGTCGAGCCACTCCCAAGCGCCGCAGGCAAGAGCGACCATGCCGGCGAGCGTGAGCAGCACCGCGAACAACACGCGCGGCAATCGAAACAGCAGCGTTTTCCACCACACGCGCTGGCCCTGCGGGTTGACGAACGCCAACGCGCCTGCGCCCATCAGCAGCAGGCCGCTCAACGCATACAGTGCTCCCGGCCGCTGATTCAGGTAACCGGTTACGGCGTTCCACCTGCCAGCGTCCATCGCATACGCAGCACCGATGACACAGCCCGCAACGAGGAGCAGCATCAGCCCCCAGATCATCGCAGGAATACCATCATATGCGGCAGCCGCCTCATTTGACGCGCGCAGACTCATGCGTCGCGTATAAAGCGACTCCAGCGCACCGATCAACACGCCAGTACCGATGGCGAAGATACCCAGATGCACGCCTTTTGGCAGCGCGAAGTAACGCGCGGCGGCAATGCCGATCGCGCCAAAAACCATCAGGCTGAACGCGAGAAAAGTGGTAATACGCATGATGTGCGAAAGTGTAGCGCGTCGGCACGATCAGCGAAGGAAAATGTGGTGGGCCCTGATGGACTTGAACCATCGACCAACGGATTATGAGTCCGCTGCTCTAACCAACTGAGCTAAGGGCCCGAGGAGCACGTATTTTACTCTGACACGGACAAAACGCCCAGCACGGCTGGGGCGTTCCTATAAAATATGAGCCTTCGTCTCCTCGTAAATCATGACCGAATCCAATCGCACACCGATACTGTTCACTCCAATGACCCTTGGCAATATCACGCTGCGCAATCGCGTGGTGGTGTCGCCGATGTGCCAGTACGCGTCTGAACGCGACGGCGGGCCTACCGATTATCATCTGGTTCACCTAGGTCAATTCGCGATGGGCGGTGCCGGGCTGGTATTTTGCGAAGAAACCGCAGTCGAGGATCGTGGGCGAAAGTCGTACCACTGCGCGGGCATTTACGACGACCGGCACCTTTTGCAATACCGCCGCATCAATGATTTTATACGGCAGCACGGCGCGGTACCGGCGATACAACTCGGGCACGGCGGACGCAAAGGCTCCGGACGCCCGCCATGGGACGGCTACCGGCCGCTGACTTTTGATGATGCTGCGCGTGGCGAAGCACCGTGGACCACCATCTCATCGAGTGCGGTGCCTGCGGGCGAAAAAGCGCCTATGCCGCACGAGTTATCACCATCGGAAATCGCCGAAGTCGTGGCGCACTGGCGCGAAGCCGCTTTGCGCTCGGCCGACGCCGGCTATGACATCGTTGAGATTCACGGCGCGCACGGCTATCTGATTCACCAGTTCCTGTCACCGCTGGTCAACCAGCGCACCGACGGCTATGGCGGTGATCTGCAAGGTCGCATGCGCTTTTGCATGGAAATCGTCGAAGCCGTGCGCGATGCGTGGCCCAAGGAAAAGCCGGTATTTTTGCGCCTGTCCGCAGTGGATGGCAGCGGCAGCGCATGGACATTAGAAGACACGGTACAAGTTGCGCGCGCCGCCAAAGCGCGGGGCATCGAAGTAGTTACGCCGTCATCCGGCGGCATCGGCGGTGCAGGCACGGCGACGCTGGTAGCGCGCACGCCCGGCTACCACGTGCCATTCTCCAAACGCGTACGCGCTGAAGTGGAAATCAAGACCATCGCAGTCGGGCTGATTACCGAGGCACGTCAGGCGGAACAAATTCTGCAAAACGGCGAAGCGGATTTGATAGCGCTGGCGCGCGAATTCCTGTGGAATCCCCACTGGCCTGCACATGCTGCGCGCGAATTGGGTATCGCGAATTACTATGATTTATTGCCACGCACTTACGCGTGGTGGCTCAAACGGCGTGATGAAATTCACGAGGTGACACGCGCGGCTAGGCGCGTCAACAGCGCACCAGACGCGAAATAAAAATACCAACTGAACCAATTAGCTGCAACACATTACGCCCGCCTGTGCTGCGGTAGATCCGCGCCAGCTACCCGCAGCAGTATTCCATCAACTCCAGTCTGTCGTTCTTGAGAACCTTTCCGCGTGCGTGTTTGTGAAAGCTCTCCAAGGCAATATAGCGCCGCACGCGCGGCGCCACCCAGTAACGCATTGTCAGTTGTATGGCGCCTGCGTCGCCACGCGTCCAACCGTGCCCTTCGACGCGAAACGCGTCAAAAGTACCAGCCGGTACGGTTACGCTTTCTTTCGCCGTCACCTTGAATTCATACTCGGTGCTGTAGTTGTTGCCGGTAGCAGCGACAAACCGGTGGCGCGAAGACCATCGCTTGCCCAGACTGTAGTCCGGCACGAAGAACTGCGCGCCGGTCCATTGCCTGCCGTCGGGCAGCTTCAACCAGTTGCCCAGTAAATCCGTGGTCAGGTTGCCTTTGCCAAAAATGACCTCGGTGTCCGTCACGCGCGTTACGGCCAGCGTGTATTGCCGCGTTTCCAGCCCGGTATCGGTTTCGATCTCCCGGTAGCGGAAACGGTCGCCTGCCTTGAGGCGTATATCGATAATGGCAGTGCCCTTGGAAAAGGGGTTTTGTTCATTCGAAACGATCTGTATCTTGCGTTCGCCGGCTTGCACCAATACCTGGTCGAGCCGCAATTGCGCCACCTCCGAGAAAAGTCCGCTGGGATAGCGCCGCAGGTAGTCCTCGAGCGGACCCGGCTCGGTGGTTGCCTTGATACGCTCCCAGATCGCCAGTTCCTCTTCGAATCGCTTCGTTGCCTCTTCGTCGCTCAGTTTCCTGATGACCTTCGGCGGATGAAAATAAAAATCCTCTTCCAGCGAGGTGCTTTCCCAGGGTATTTGCTCACCGTTCGAGCGTCGACGCACCGCCAGTCGCACGCGCTTGAACACATCCTCGATCTTGGCTTCAGGGGCCTTGAGTTCGCGCAGCAGGTTTTCCGTGTACAAACCATTGGAGCCCGCGCCATCGCTCGCCACGTTGCCCGGTGACGTCGCGTAAGCCAGCAACGATCCCGGCGGCGCATCGAACTGGCTCAAGCCTTTTTGCTCGATGGGAAGTCCTTTGCCGAATGGGTTGTCGCGGCAGGCATCGAGCACAATCACGTTCATCGGGTTCTTTGCCCTGGTCAGGCCTTGCAGCAGGGTATTGAGTTCGACTGCGCGGGCGGGCACGTCATCCATCGATTTGATAACCGCGTCCACCGGCACCAAGTAATTGCGCCACGCCAACTGCGCACCGTGTCCGGCAAAGTAGAACAAACCAACGGCTTTACGCGACGCCAGTTGCTTGCCATACGTCTCTATGGCATTGAGCATGGCATCGCGGCCCGCGTCGAGTTGCAAAGCAACCTCGAAGCCTGATGACTTGAGTTCGCCGGCTATTGCTTTCGCATCATTGACTGGATTGTCGAGTGGGGAACCTGGGTAGCGGCTATTGCCAATCACCAGCGCGTGGCGCGGCAGTCCGTAAAGCGCCGGCCCCGATTGGGCAAATGCAAGCGGTGATGCAAGCGAAAGCGCACCCGCGGCAGCGGCGCCATGCAATACGCGCCGGCGCGCAGGATTGAACATCACGTCATATGCCGCTAGCCGATCACGTTTCGCCATTGGATGCCTCCGCCTGCCTTGTCAATGCCACTGGTACTATGGTACACAAAAAAAACCCTCTCCCGGTAACAGGAGAGGGCCCGGCGATCATCGGTGGCGCGGGGAAATCAGCCTTCGTTGTCGAGAAAGCTGCGCAGCCGCTCCGAACGCGACGGATGGCGCAGCTTGCGCAGCGCCTTGGCTTCAATCTGGCGGATGCGCTCGCGCGTGACGTCGAATTGCTTGCCGACTTCTTCCAGCGTGTGGTCGGTATTCATTTCGATGCCGAAACGCATGCGCAGCACCTTTGCCTCGCGCGGAGTCAGGGTGTCCAGCACGTCCTTGGTCACGCCGCGCAGACTGGCAAATACCGCCGCGTCGTTGGGCGCAACCGTGGACTGGTCCTCGATAAAATCGCCCAGATGCGAATCGTCGTCGTCGCCGATCGGCGTCTCCATTGAAATCGGTTCTTTGGAAATCTTGAGGATCTTGCGGATTTTCTCCTCGGGCATTTCCATTTTTTCGGCCAGCGTGGCGGGATCCGGCTCCGAGCCGGTTTCCTGCAATATCTGCCGCGAGATGCGATTCATCTTGTTGATGGTTTCGATCATATGCACCGGAATGCGTATGGTGCGTGCCTGATCCGCGATGGAGCGCGTGATCGCCTGGCGTATCCACCATGTTGCATAGGTCGAGAACTTGTAGCCGCGGCGATACTCGAACTTGTCCACTGCCTTCATCAGGCCGATGTTGCCTTCCTGGATCAAATCCAGAAATTGCAGGCCGCGATTGGTGTATTTTTTGGCGATGGATATCACCAGCCGCAGATTCGCCTCGGTCATTTCGCGCTTGGCGCGGCGCGCCTTCGCTTCGCCGGCGGTCATCTGGCGGTTGATTTCCTTGAGATCCTTGATCGGAAGTCCCACGCGCGTCTGCAGATCAAGCAGCTTCTGCTGCTGCTCGACAATATGCGGCTCAAAACGGGACAGCACAGCGCTCCATGGGTACGCACCTTCGATTTCACCCTTGATCCAGCGCAGACTGACCTCCTTGCCCGGAAACTCCTTGATGAAATGCGTGCGCGGCATATTGGCTTTGTTCACGCACAGATCCAGTACGCTGCGCTCGTAACGGCGGACTTCTTCCACCAGCCTGCGCACGGAATCGCACAGTGCTTCGATTTGCTTGGCCGAAAAGCGAATATTCATCAATTCGTTGGAAATATCCTCGCGCGACTCCACGTACGCGGGGCTGCGCGGACCATTGCGGCCCAGCGCCTTCATCATGCGACCGTAATGGCCGCGAATGATGCCGAATCGCTTCAGTGCTTCTCCCTTCAAACGCAACAGATCGGCGCTTTGCACCGCGGCCTTGGCTTCCTCGTCTTCCTCTTCCTCGTCTTCCTCTTCGGCGGTGATGTCGTCGCTGTCCTCGTCGTCTTCCTCGGGCATCGCCTGCATCGCCTGCTCTACCGGCGCATTCGGATCGACGAGGCCATCCACCACTTCATCGGCGCGAATCTCGTCCTTTTCAATGCGATCGGCGAGCGACAGTATCTCTGCAATCGTCGTCGGGCAGGCCGAAATCGCCTGCACCATGTGCTTCAGGCCATCCTCGATGCGCTTGGCAATTTCGATCTCGCCTTCGCGGGTGAGCAGTTCCACCGAGCCCATCTCGCGCATATACATGCGCACCGGATCCGTGGTGCGGCCAAACTCCGAATCCACCGTGGACAAGGCTGCTTCCGCTTCGGCAGCCGCTTCTTCATCGGCCACCGGCGGCGTCGCATCCGACATCAATAGCGTTTCTGCATCCGGAGCCGTGTCGTAGACCTGAATGCCCATATCATTGATCATGCCGATGATGGTTTCGATCTGCTCGGCATCAAGCATTTCGTCCGGCAAATGGTCGTTGATTTCGGCGTAGGTCAGGTAGCTGCGCTCCTTGCCCAGCATGACCAGATTTTTCAGACGAACGCGCCGCGCTTCGGCTTCTTCGGGGCGCAGTTCCTTGCGCTCGAATTCCTTGACCAGCGCTTTTTCCTTTGCGGTCAGGCCGCGCGTGGGTTTCTTGCGCGCGTCCTTGCCAGCGGGCTGTGCGGGCGCGGGAGCAGGTGCGGTGGTCGCGGGGGATTTCTCGGCGATCTTGGCCTTGGCCTTCGCCATCTGCTCAGCGACAGCCTTCAGCTTGGCGAGCCGCTGGTCTTTCGCCGATAGCGGCTTGGCCTTCGCGGCGACGCGCGCTTTCTCCGTTACCCTGGCGGCTTTTTTTCCCTTCGCTGGAATCTTGGCCTTAGCGACGACTTTCTTCGGTTGCGGTTTTGCGGCAGCGCGCTGCGTCCTGGGCTTGGCAAACTTGGTTTTCGCCGCGGGCTTTGTCACGGACTTGGGCCGCACAGCGGCCTTGGCCTTGGCAGATTTATGCGCAACCGCGCGCTTGGCCGGCGATTTCGCTTTGGCGTGGGTCTTTACTTTGGACGCTTTCTTGGGCTTGGCCATGAGGTAGGTTCCGCGAAAAATGGGTCGCAACGGGCTGCGTTGAGAAAGCCGGCGATTATACCCTAAAGCGAGTGCGTACTCACCAAACCATCGCTTACATTGTATTACGCTAACTATTTGTTTTAAAAGAATATTTTATCAACATCTTCGGCGCTTCACGAGCTTATGCCCAGCTCTGACTTTATGCGCCCAACTCCTTTTATTTCCGCAAGCCGCTTATTGAGATACCGCCACCGCGCTTTTGCTTCCTCTGTCTTAAGCTCCGTACTGGAGAGTTGCCCGAACTCAATTTCGACCGTTTTCTCTTCAAGGCTGCGCAGAATGCTTTCAATATCCGCAGCCGCGGCTTCTTCCTCCATCGGGTCCTTAATTGCCAAGGACTCGGCTTCCTCAAATATCCCAACGTGAGGAGAATTGCGAGTTGCTTCGTTGAAATAAGCAACCGAGCTTTGGTCATTTCGCCTCGAGAACTCAATCACGTCGACCACTGAAGCGTATTCCGGATTTGCCGCAAGCAGGGCAAGCTGCTCATCAGATATATTCCGGCACAGCATCCAATTGCCCAGCAGGAGCATCAAGAGACGCTTGGGCTGCGATATCTTTGCTTCCCGCTTCTGGTACTGCGGCCTTGAAGTTGGCTGCGGTTTGATATCAAATTTGTCGTCAAGTTCCTCCGGAGTAAAGCCCGCGAGAACCGCCAATTCCTTTCGCAACATCAGCGACAACATCGGGGCGGCAATCTCTTTCACCAGCGGTTTGGCCTCCTGCAACAGCTTCGCGCGGCCTTCGTTTGTATTGCGATCCACATGTGACAACAGCTCATTCAGCAAAAATTTGGATAGCGGAATCGCCTCGCCCAGGAGTTTTTCGAACTGTTCCTTGCCATGTTGCCGAATGTAGGAATCGGGGTCTTCGCCCTGCGGCAGGAACAGAAAACGCAATTCCTTGCCATCGGCAAGCTGGCCCAGGCTGTTTTCGAGTGCGCGCCATGCCGCGCGGCGGCCCGCAGCATCACCGTCGAAGCAGTAAACAATTTCGTCGGTTTGACGCAGCAGCTTTTGCACATGCATTGGCGTGGTCGCCGTGCCCAGCGTCGCTACGGCATATTCGACGCCGTGTTGCGCCAGCGCCACCACATCCATATAGCCTTCCACGACAATGACGCGGCCCGCCTCACGAATCGCGCGCCGCGCCTGATACAGACCATACAGCTCGCGGCCCTTCTCAAACAACGGCGTCTCCGGCGAATTCAGATATTTGGGTTCACCGGTGTCCAGCACGCGTCCGCCGAAACCGATGACATTGCCGCGCACATCGACAATCGGAAACATGATGCGATCGCGAAAGATGTCGTAGCGGCGCCCCTCATCGTTTTGCTTGACCAATCCCACCACGGTGAGCGCGCCAGCCTGATAATTTGAAAATGCACGCTCCAGATTTTGCCAGCCCTCCGGCGCGTACCCGACGCCATATTTTTTGGCGATGTCACCTGACAACCCGCGCTTTTTGAGGTAATCAATCGCCCTCGGCACATCTTTCAGCGCACTGCGATAAAACTGCGCAGCGGTGAGCATCACCGCGTGCAGGTCTTCGCCGTCCTCGCCTTCACTACGCCGGCGCTGCGGATTTTCGGAGCGCTCTTCAGGCGCCACCATACCCATGCCTTGTGCCAGATCCTTGACAGCCTCGACAAATCCAAGCCCCGAATATTCCATCAGAAACCCGATGGCAGTCCCATGCGCACCGCAGCCGAAGCAATGATAGAACTGCTTGGTCTGGCTCACGGTGAACGAAGGCGATTTTTCGGAATGAAACGGACAGCACGCAACGTAATTCGCGCCCGCGCGCTTCAATTTTACGTGGCGGTCAATCACGTCAACGATGTCGACGCGATGAAGCAGATCCTGGATAAATGACTGCGGAATCATGGTCAGTCGATGAGTATACTGACTCAGCAGCAAGGCAAGCGCACCGGTGGCGCAAGAGATGCGATAAATTTTAAGTCTGTTTAAAAACAAATACTTATATTTATCAGCCCATGAGTTTGGCTTTTACCAAGCCGGACACTTTCGACATGTCTGCACGCCCTGCCAGCTTGGGCTTCAGCGCCGCCATCACCTTGCCCATGTCCGCCGGCCCTTTGGCGCCACTCTCGGCAATGGATGCCGCAACTGCATCGGCAATTTCGGCCTCGGACAGCGCCTGCGGCATGTAAGCCTGCAGCACCCCTACTTCATATTTTTCGGTGTCGGCAAGATCCTGGCGGCCGCCTTTTTCAAACTGCGTAATGGAATCGCGGCGCTGCTTGATCATCTTGTCGATGATGGCCACCACGTCCGCATCCGCCAGCGTCTTGCGCTCATCAACCTCTTTTTGCTTGAGCGCCGCAGTCAGCAAACGGATGGCATCGCGCTTGCGGGCATCCCCCGCGCGCATGGCTTCCTTAAGATCGTTATTGATTTGTTCTCTGAGCGGCATCGTTGACTCCCAAAAGGAAAAGGGCGAAGGCATCACACCTTCACCCCTCAACAGAACCTGACCTGCAGCTTTAGTACAGCTTCGGCGGCAACGTTTGCGAGCGCAGACGCTTGTGCGTGCGCTTGACCGCAGCGGCAAGCTTGCGCTTGCGCTCGGACGTGGGCTTTTCGTAGAACTCGCGGGCACGCAAATCGGTCAGCAGACCGGTTTTTTCAACTGTGCGCTTAAAGCGGCGCAGGGCGACCTCGAACGGTTCGTTTTCCTTGATGCGGACAGTAGTCATGAGTGCCTTCGGTTCCGTGGCGAATCAAAAAACGCTTATTATACCAAGCGATAAGCTTTTTTTAAAGTCCCCTGAAGTACCATCATCCATGTGCCGCCTTTCTATATAGCTAGATAAGTCTTTGTTAATATTAGGAATTGAGACCTCCTGCGATGAAACCGGCGTGGCCCTGTACCACACTGAGCGCGGGCTATTGGGTCACCAACTGCATAGCCAAGTCGCCATGCATGCCGACTACGGCGGTGTAGTGCCGGAACTCGCCTCGCGCGACCACATCCGCCGCGTACTGCCGCTGACGCGCGAACTATTGGCAACATCAGGCACAACGCTGAATGACCTGACCGCCATCGCTTACACCCAAGGTCCGGGGTTGGCGGGCGCATTGCTGGTGGGCGCGAGTATCGCGCACGGACTGGCATATGCGCTCGATATCCCGGCCATCGGCATCCATCATCTCGAAGGCCATCTGCTGTCGCCGCTGCTCGCCAGTCCGGCACCGGCATTTCCCTTCGTGGCGCTGCTGGTGTCGGGCGGGCATACGCAGTTAATGCAGGTCGCGGACGTCGGCGCCTACGTCCTGCTCGGTGAAACCGTGGACGACGCCGCCGGCGAAGCCTTCGACAAAACTGCGCAATTGCTCGGCCTCGGCTATCCGGGAGGGCCCAAAATCGCCGCGCTTGCCGAACTCGGAACACCTGGACGCGTCAAATTACCCAGACCCATGCTCGGCAGCGGTAACCTCAATTTCAGTTTCAGCGGACTCAAAACGGCTGTGCTTACCGCTGTGCGCGGTAAAACACTTTCCGATGCGGACAAGGCCGATCTTGCGGCAGAATTTCAGGCGGCGGCCGTCGATGTGCTGGTGGCAAAATCGCTGGCGGCGCTCGAAGAAACCTCGCTGAATCAACTGGTCGTCGCCGGTGGCGTCGGCGCCAATCGACTGCTGCGCGAACGGCTCACAACGCAGGCCACACAACAGGGCTGCCACGTGTTTTATCCGCCGCTCGACCTGTGTACGGATAATGGCGCGATGATCGCCTTGGCCGGGGCGCTGCGCCTAACATCCGGGGTTCGTGACGCTTCCGGCACGCTGCGATTGAGTTCCCGATTCAACACCCGAAGCAGCAGCCACGCGTTTACCGTGCGTCCACGCTGGGATCTTGAAGAACTGCGCCCCGCTTAGATCTTTGCTTTCTGGCCGAATTTGTTTTCCGTGCCGGCGAGTATTTTCTTGATGTTCGCGTGGTGCCGGTAAATCAACAACAACGCTACCACCGTCACGCTTGCGAAAAAGGGATGCGAAAATCCGTAGAACATCCACGTCGCGAATGACGCGAATGCCGCTGCAGTGATAGACGCCAGCGAGGACATGCGAAAAAACACTGCGATAATGATCCAGGTGCCCGCCGCACCCAATCCAAGATAGAGATTGAAACCGAACAAAACGCCAAGCGCGGTCGCCACGCCCTTGCCGCCCTGGAACCGATGGAACACCGGGAACATATGCCCGATGACCGATAACGCGCCTGCCAGCGCCACCGTCAATTCGGCAGCACCGGGCGTGGCAAAGTGCGCGGCAAGCCACACCGCGATCCAGCCTTTGAAGGTATCGCCCAGCAATGTGATTACCGCCGCGGATTTACGCCCCGAACGCAACACATTGGTGGCGCCGGGATTGCCCGAACCGTAGGTACGCGGGTCAGGCAATCCAAAAGCCCGGCTGACGATCACGGCGAACGACACCGAGCCGATGAGATAGGCGGCGACTGCCAGAAATGCCGTGTTCATGTTACCGTGTTTATCAATTTTCAAATAGAATCATCGGCAATTTTATCCGAATCATCGGGGTCGCGTGCTGCGGCCGCGTTCCGAATCTATACAAGCACGCATGGACATCATCTTCATCAACGAATTGCGTTTGAGCGTCAGGCTCGGCATCTACGACTGGGAAAAAGTCGCGCCGCAAGCCGTGCAATTCGACCTGGAAATCGGCTTGCCTGGCACACGCGTCGCCCGGATCCATTCGATCGACGATACCATCGACTACGCTAGGGTCGTCGCGCACGTCGAAGCCCTGACGCGTGATCAGCATTTTCCTTTGGTGGAAAAGCTTGCCGAAGACATCGCACAAATCATCACCGGCGAGTTCAAGGCGCCGTGGGTCAAAGTCAGCGTCGCCAAGCTGGGCGCGCTGAAAAACGTGAAGCGGCTGGGCGTTACCATCGAACGCGGCAAGCGCCTGTAAATATCATCCACGCGGATGATGCTTCGCATGCAACTGCTTCAGCCGTTCGCGCGCCACGTGCGTGTAGATTTGCGTGGTCGAGATATCCGAATGCCCCAGCAGCAGTTGCACCACGCGCAGATCCGCGCCGTGGTTCAGCAAATGCGTGGCAAAGGCGTGGCGCAGCACGTGCGGCGAGATCGATGACGGCAAACCCGCCTGTGACGCATAACGCTTGATGATTTGCCAGAACGATTGCCGCGTCATAGCACCGCCGCGTGACGTGACGAAAAGATCATCGCTCGCCTTCCCCGCCAACATTGCCGGACGCCCATCGGCCACATACCGCTTGACCCACGCCAGCGACTCTTCACCCAGCGGCACCAGCCTTTCCTTGGAGCCTTTGCCCAGCACGCGCACCACGCCCATGTCCTGACTGACTTGCGGCAGCTTCAACGTCACCAGCTCCGATACGCGCAGTCCGCTCGCATACAGTGTTTCAAGCATCGCTTTGTCGCGCTCACCACGTGGCGTTTCGACGTCAGGTGTGGCTAACAAGCTCTCGACATCCGCCTCCGTCAGGCTTTTCGGCAGATTGCGCGGCAGCTTGGGCGTATCGATGTTGAGCGTTGGGTCGATGACGATACGATTCTGCCGCTGCATCCAACGGAAAAATCGTTTCAGGCTCGACAGCAATCGCGCGGCGCTGGATGCGCGCATTTTTTTCTGGAACTGGTAGGCAAGATAGCTTTGCACATCACCATGATCGGACGTCAGCAAGTCTTTGCCGTGCTGCTGCTTAAGCCAAAGCATAAACTGCGCGAGATCACGGCGATAGGCGTCAAGCGTGTTACGCGAGAGGCCATCTTCCAGCCACAGCGCGTCGCAAAACTCGTCAATCAACGGTGACTGTTCAGACGCGGACGCCTTCATGCTCCAGCAGCCATTTCTTGATGGTAATCGGCTCGCCGCCGCGCGCGTGCATGAATCCGCCGATGCCGTTCGACGCCAGCACGCGGTGGCACGGAATCAGCAACGGCAGGCGATTCTTGCCGCACGCCCCACCCACGGCGCGCGGCGCATTGCGAATGCGCAAGGCGATATCTTTATAAGTATTTGTTTTTCCTGAAGAAATTTTCACTATCTCACGCCACACCTTGCACTGAAAATCAGTGCCGCGATATTCGAACGGCAGGTTAAAACGATACTGTGGATCATCAACATAGCGCTCGATCTGCCGGCATGCTCTTTCGGCCAATTTATTCAATGGCGCCAGCGTAGCAACGCCTCGCGGCAGGTATTCGATATCCGTCAGCGACTCGCCCGTCGTGCGTATGCCAAGCACCGCGAACGGGGTCGCCAACTTTGCGTGAAATAATTCCAGCATCATGCGTCGTCGTTACCCCGCTGCCGCCCCCCGCATCCCCTTGTGCAGTTTCTGCATCACGATGACCGCAATAAACAGCACGATGCCAATATAGTCGAATAGCGCTCGCGGATAAACCAGCATGATGCCGGCAACGATCAGCATCCAGCGCTCAAGCAGATTCGTCTTGCGCAGCAACCAACCCTGCAGGCCGCCCGCGAGCGCGGCAATTCCAATGACCGCTGTCACGGTAATTTCCGCAATAGACCACCAGTTTGCCTGCGCGAGGTTCTTGAACGAGCCGCCGAGCAGCAATCCCGTGCCCGACGCGTCAAGCACAAACATGAACGGTATCAGGAACGCCGGCGCGGTGTACTTCCAGCATTGCAGGGTGGTGCGGTACGGCCCGCCACCGGTTATCGCCGCCGCAGCAAACGGAGACAGGGCGGTGGGCGGCGACACCTCCGACAGCACTGCGTAATAGAAAATGAACATGTGCGCCGCGAAGTCCGGTACTCCGAGCTTGATCAGGGCCGGTGCCGCGATCACTGCGCAGATGATGTACGATGCCGTTACCGGCACCGCCAGGCCAACGATCCACACGATCAGCGATGTGTAGAGGGCCGTGAGCAGCAGTTTCATGTCGTGCAGTAGTGCCGGGGTGCGCTCCGCCCCCAACATCACCCACAAATTGACCAGGCTCTGTCCGCCGGAATCGGCATAGTCAAGCACGATGGCGCTGAATTTGAGGCCCAGCCCGGTCAGCGTCACCACGCCGACAATGATGCCGGCGGAGGCGCATGTCATGGCCACCGTAAGCACGCCCACCGAGCCGCCCTCGAGCGATTTAATGAAGCCGGATTCCCAGAACCCTTTTACCCACTGCATGCGGCCGCGGAACCAATCGTAGGGAACAATGGCTGTATCGCTGCGAAAAAACGACAGCACGGCGGTGGTGACCGTAGCCCAAAACACCGACAGTATGGGCGAATAGCCGAGCATCATGAATACAACGATGGCTATCAGCGACACAAAGTGATACCAGTAACGCTTGGCAAGCACGGCCGCGGTATTCTGTTTTTCGAGCACCACGGTTTTCATGCCGAACTTGCGCGCGTCAATCTCGACCATGATGAATATCGCGAGATAAAACAGTATCGTCGGAATGGTCGCCATCAGAATCACATCGAGATACGAAATCCTCAGGAACTCCGCGATCAGGAATGCGGCCGCTCCCAGCACCGGTGGTGAAATGATGGCTCCCAGTCCGCCGGCGGCCAGCAATCCGCCGGCCGCTTCCTTACCGTAACCCGATTTGGCCAGTAACGGATACGCTACCGATCCAATGGTCACCGTGGTAGCAACACCGGAACCCGACGGACCGCCCAGCAGAAACGAAGCCATGACCACCGCACGCCCCGCGCTGGTGGGTTTGCCGCCCATTGCGGAAAATGAAAAGTCGATGAAAAATTTTCCCGCACCCGAGTACTGCAGAAAGGCGCCGAAAATGGTAAACAGGATGATGAGCGTCGAGGACACGTCCACCGCCACGCCGAAAATGCCCTCCAGCGTCATGTAAAGCGCCCCTGTCAGTCGTGAAATCTCGTAACCTTTGTGTGTCCACGGCGATGGCAAATATTCCCCGAACAATGCATAGGCGAGAAACAGGCTAACGACAAATGGCAGTATCCAGGTCGAACTGCGGCGATTGCCTTCGAGAATCAGTAGAATCAGCGCGACGCCAACCACCTGGTCAAACGTCGTCGGCAGCGTGGCACGGTCTCCGAGCAGGTCACCCCAATACAGGATGTACCCGGCGATCCCCACTGTCATCAACGCACAAATGACATCCCACCACATCAGGCGGTGACGAAAACGCTTCGCCGACGGAAACATCAGGAACACCAGCGCCAGTGCGAACGCCACGTGAATCGGGCGCAACATGAATGCCGGAACAATCTCCACCGCGGCATACAGATGAAATAGCGACATCGCCACGGCAGCCAACGTCAGCATGACCGCCAGAATACCGCCGTAGCGGTTGTGTGCGCCCTCTTCCTCCTCGATCAATTCCTCGACGCGTTTGCGTGCATCTTCGCTGAGTGCGGTTTGCCCCAACAAAGAATCAGAACCGGATTTTTCTGACATGTCTTTCCTCAGCCGCGGCCTTCATGTGGTTTTCACCCGGTCAAAATCGCCAAACTAAAACACTCCAGCGAAACCAGAAACAAAAAACCCCGTCCAGCATGGGACGGGGTCGGATGGAATCGTCACCATCAGAACTTTAAACCTTTCTCCTTGAAATACTTGATCGCGCCCGGATGCCACGGCACCGGCGACGCGTCGGGTTTTTGTCTCTCGAGCGTGATGTCGGCAGCCGTCTTATGCACGGCAATCAGATCGGGACGCTTGTCAAATATCGTCTTGACAATGTTGTACACCGTTTGATCACTCATGTTGGCATTGGCCACCAGCAAGTTGGCCACGGCAGTCGCCTGATTGTCTTTATCCATGCCCGCATAAGTCGCTTTCGGAATGACGTCGGCGATATAAATATTGCCGTGCTTCTTCGTCATGGCACCAATCAGATTCGAGTGGTCAAGAAATTTGATCTTGGTACCCGGCGTGGAGGCCAGGTCGGTCACAGCCGATGTAGGCAGGCCGACCACGAAGAAGAACGCGTCGATTTTTTTGTCTTTGATCGCGTTCACCGACTCCGAGGCGCCCAGACGCTCGCTCTTGATATCTTTCCGCGGATCTATGCCGGCCGCCTCTAGAACACGAAACGCGAATACCTCGGTCGCGCTGCCCGGCGAACCGGTCGATACACGCTTGCCTTTGAGATCGCTGATCGAATTGATCCCCGTGCCTTCCACCGTAACCGCGTGCATCAGATTGGTGTACAGCATCATCAGCGCACGTGCCGGAATCTTGGTACCCTCGAACTTGCCCTGGCCGTTGTATGCATCGACCAGCGCGTCGGCCTGCGTCAACGCAATATAGGGCTTGCCGGTGCCGATCAACCGCATGTTGTCAACGGAGCCGCCGGTCACCTCGGCGTTGGCCGTCATGCCCGGAATGCTCTTGGAAAACACGTTCGCCATGCCGCCACCCAGCGGGTAATACACGCCGCCTGTGCCGCCGGTCGCTATTGATAGATTGATTTTCTCCTGCGCGAAACCGCTCAATGGCATTAGTGCAGCGGCAACAAATGCCAATCTTTTCAATAACTTATTCATTTTCTCCTCCAGGATTATCTTTGATTAACAACATGTGAGACAGCGGAGTGTAACAAACATCCTTGTTTGCAACTTGCGTGGCGCGCCAACGTTACCGGCTACCACGCTCGCGGCACCGCTACCGTGCAAACAGTTTCGACGGATCCTTAAACGCCTTGAACTCCAGCGCGTTGCCGCTCGGATCGAGAAAAAACAAACTTGACTGTTCACCGATCTCGCCGACAAATCGCACCTGCGGCTCGATAATAAATTTTACGCCGGCATTCACCAACCGGTCTCGCAACGCTTCCCACTCGTCCATCGGCAACACCAAACCAAAATGCCGCACCGGCACCGCATCGCCGTCAACGCCGGAAGTGCTGCTCTTGCCCGTCTCCTGCGGCGCCAGATAGGCCACGATCTGATGGCCGAAAAAATTAAAATCGATCCATTCCGCATCGGAGCGGCCCTCGGCGCAACCCAGCAGACCGCCATAAAACGTGCGCGCCTGATTGAGATCGTTCACGGGAAAAGCGAGATGAAACGGAGAGAGGCTCATGGGCTGGCTATCCACAGCAATTGAACAGTGTGCATTTTACAACGCCCGCCCCATGAGACCCTTGACGCAGGTCACGTTAGCCGGGAAAGCGCCGATTGAGATCGGCTATTTGTTCGAGCGTGAGCAAACGCGTGGGATGGCCTTGCAGCAGCAACATCAACCGCGCGGTTTGCTCCAGTTCTTCGATGGCGTAAACAGCAGCGGTCAACGATGTGCCTGCGACCACCGGCCCGTGATTCGCCAGCAACAACGCGTGGTGCTTGCCGGCAAGTTTGCGCACCGCGTCCGCTAACGCCATATCACCGGGCGGATAGTACGGCACCAGCGCGAGCTTGCCGACCTGCATGACGGCGTACGCCGTGATCGGTGGAAGCACATCATCGGGATTGAGTCCGTCGAGACACGACACCGCGACCGCATGCAGGCTGTGCAGATGCACCACTGCGGTGCTGGTCGGGCGCTCGCGATACATGCCCAGATGCAGAAACGCTTCCTTGGATGGTGCATCGCCATCCATGAGTTTGCCGTTGCCATCCAGCCGCGAAATGCGCGCCGGATCCAGTCGCCCAAGGCACGAATTCGTCGGCGTCAGCAAATAGCCGTTGGCGAGTTTGACGCTGATATTGCCCGCGCTGCCGTGCGCCAATCCTCGGTCATATAGCGATCTGCCCAACTCGGACATTTGTTCACGTAACTGCGATTCACTTAACTGAGCGTTCATTGCAAAACCCGAAAAGCTTTCACAAAAAAATCCTCACCGCCGAAGTTGCCGGATTTCAACGCCAGCGCAATACGTTTGTCACCGACACTCATCGTCCACGGCACGCCTGGATCGATCTGCGGGCCGATGCGCAAGGCTGCGATGCCCAGCGCCTGCACCACAGCACCGGAAGTCTCGCCGCCGGCAACCACCAGTTGATCGACACCTGCGTGCACCAGCCCGCAAGCCGCTGTTGCGAGCGCCTGCTCGATTAACTGGCCGGCAACACTTGCGCCGATTTGCGATTGTATCTTCTGCACGGCTGCCGGTGCTGCCGTTGAATACAGCAGCACCGGGCCCTTTCCTTGTTCCAGCAACGGGTTTGCCCACGCCAACGCGCGCTCCACCTCCGGCTCGCCTGCTGCCAGCTTCGCCGCATCGATCGCAAATGCCGCTCCGCCAGATGCAATGAAATACGCTACCTGTGCGTTGGTCGCCACCGAACAGCTGCCGGACACCACCGCGCGATAACCGTCAGCGTGCGGCAGCGTGGTTGCACTCGTGCCTGCGTGCAACGCGCCCGTCGCAACGAAATTCTGCGGCAACCCTACCGCGACACCCGAACCGGCGGTGACCAATGACATGTCATTGAGAGCAAGGCCCAGCCGCATCAGATCATCGTTGCTCAATACATCAACGATTGCCACTTTGACGCCGGTGGATTTCAACGCAGCTATGCGCGCACGTATCGCATCCGGCCCACGCGCCACATCTTCATAGCCGATAAGGCCCACCTTGGCTTTCATTTGAGCCTGCAACACGCGCACCAGATTGGCATCAGTCATCGGCGTCAGCGGATGATGGCGCATGCCCGATTCGTTCAGCGGTACGTCGCCCACGAACAAATGTCCCTTGAACACGGTGCGCCCCGCTTCCGGAAATGCCGGGCACGCAATGGTGAAATCGCAGCCGAGCGCATGCATCAGTGCTTCGGTGACCGGGCCGATGTTGCCGGCGGGCGTGGAATCAAACGTAGAGCAGTACTTGAAATAGATTTGCCTGCAGCCGTGTTGTTGCAGCCACTTCAGCGCTGCCAGCGATTGCGAAACCGCTTCCGCCGCCGGAATCGTGCGCGATTTCAGCGCCACCACGACTGCATCCATGTCTTCTTTCAACAATGCGCCGGGCACGCCGACGGTCTGCACCACGCGCATGCCGCCGCGCACCAGATTGTTGGCGAGATCGGTCGCGCCGGTGAAATCGTCGGCCATGCAGCCCAGCAACATGGTCATTCCATCGCTATGCCACGAAGAACTTGCGGAAATGATCGCAAATCCGCTCCGGCATTTCTTCCGCCATGTAATGCCCGCACTCCATCGGATCGGAGATCACAATGTTGGATGCATAGCGATGCCATACGTCGAGAAACTCTATTGCGCGTTCGGGCGGGTGGCCTCGTGCACCCCACAAAATCATCAGCGGCTGCGTAACTTTCTTGTCCTTGTCCGCCGTGTCCATCACGAAATCGCAGGTCGCCGTCGCGCGATAGTCGCGGCAGGAACCCGTGATGGTCTTCAGGGTATAGCACCGAACATACTCGGCAAGCGCGCCGTCTGTCAGAAAGCTCAGGCCGGTGCGCCCGCGAATGATCATGCGGTTGGTGATGAAAAACTCCGCCGGCACCGCGCTGATCAGCCGCTCCGGAAACGGTTCGGGTTGCGCCATGAATGCCCAGTGCCACGCGCCGATGGCCCAACCCATGGTGGGATGCGTCCACACATGATGATTGGGAACGATGTCCATCAGGCCGACCTTGCGCACGCGCTGCGGATGATCGAGGCACAGCCGGTGCACGGTGCGCCCACCGCGATCATGGCCCACCACAAAAAACGTGTCGTAACCGAACTGATCCATGATGTCGATCAGATCCTGCGACAACGCGCGGAAGCTGAAATTGCTGTTGTCCGGGCCCGGCTCGGGCAGCGAACTGTCGCCGTAACCGCGCAGGTCGGGCATGATCACGTGATAGTCGTTCGCCAGCTTTGCCGCGATCTTGTACCAGCAGGTGTGGTTCTGCGGGTTGCCATGTACCAACAGCAACGGCGGCTTGCCGTTGCCCGCGCCACCCTGACCAGAATGACGCATGCGAATGATCGCGCCGCGGGTGCGTACGTCCAAATGTTCGAAACCGGGGAAATGCGCAGCCACTTCGGCGCTGCCCCAGCGCGCCGGATCGCGCGCATAGTCGGCGGCGGTTGCCGCTGCCATGATTAGCAAAGGCATGAAAACTCCGTTGAATGAACAATAAAAACGACAGAATGGAACCGAGATTGATTGTTAGCGATTCATTGTTTATCGTGTCGAAGCGAATTCTAACAAGGAAACCTCATGAAGATTCTCGTACTCCCCGGCGATGGCATCGGCCCGGAAATCACGCAGGCCACGCTCGCGGTGCTCGACCGCGCCAATGCAGAATTCAAACTCGGCCTCGAATGGGATCAGCGCGACATCGGCCTCACCACGCTCAAAAGCAAAGGCTCGACACTACCGGATGACGTCATGGAAGCTGCGCGCAAGGCGCCCGGCATTATTCTGGGGCCGGTGGATCATCTGATATATCCGTCGCGCGAACAGGGCGGCATTAATCCGTCGGGGGAGTTTCGCGTGAAGCTCGATTTGTTCGCCAACATCCGTCCCGCCAAATCGCGCATGGGCGTGGGACTCACCGGCAAGCCGATTGACCTGGTGATCTTCCGCGAATGCACCGAAGGTTTTTATGGCGATCGCAACATGTTCATGGGTCGCGGTGAATTCATGCCGACCGAAGACATCGCCATCGCCATCCGCAAAGTCACCGCGCGCCAGTGCCAGCGCATCTCGCGCGTCGCCTTCGACTGGGCGCGCAAACGTCGCAAGAAAGTCACCGCCGTACACAAAGCCAACGTGCTGCACATGTCTGACGGCCTGTTCCTGCGCGAAGTGCGCAAAGTCGCACAAGAATACCCGGATGTCGAGCTCGATGAAAAAATCGTCGATGCGATGGCAGCACTGCTGGTGCGTAATCCGGACAAGTTCGACTGCATCGTCACCGGCAATATGTTCGGCGACATTTTGTCCGACGAAGCGTCGGAAATTTCCGGCGGGCTTGGCCTCGCCGGCTCCACCATGGCGGGCGACGACGCCTGCTGTGCACAGGCCCAGCACGGCGCGGCGCCCGATATTCAGGGGCAGGACAAAGCCAACCCGGTGTCGCTGATGTTGTCCGCCGCGATGTTGTTCGACTGGCTCGCCATGCGGCACAAGCGGCCGGAATTCGATGCTGCCGCAAAAGTCATCGAAGCCGCCATCGACAGCGCATTGCAAAAGCCGGAAACGCGCACGCCAGATATCGGCGGCAAACTCGGCACGCAGGCGTTTGGCAAACACATCGCGTCGCTGATCTAGGCGGAGCCCGGCACATGCTCAAAGGACGCATCGACCCGGAACGGCTAACCGACTTTGCCACCGCGGTGTACGCCACGGCGGGCATGCCGGAGGCCGACGCGCGGCTGGTTGCCGACACGCTGGTGCAAGCCGATTTATGGGGCCACCAGTCACACGGCGTGCTGCGCCTCGGCTGGTATCTCGACCGCATCCGCAACGGCGTGATGAAGCCGGTCACGCAACCGGAATTTGTGGTCGATGCGGGCGCCATCGCGGTGATTGACGGACATGACGGCGTCGGTCACGTGCTGGCGATGCTCGCCACCCACGAAGCGATTAAACGCGCCCAGGCCCACGGCATTGGCGCAGTAGCGGTGCGCAACTCCAACCACTTCGGCACCTGTATGTATTACACGCGCCGCGTTGCCGGGGCGGGATGCGTGGCGATGCTCACCAGCAACGGCGGCCCGGCGATGGCGCCGTGGGGCGGACGCAAAAAAATCATCGGCACCAATCCGTGGTCTGTCGCTGCACCGGTGTCGAGCGATGGCGCGCGTGCGCCGTTTGTGGTGGATATGGCCGCCACCGGTGTCGCGCGCGGCAAAATCTACCTCGCGCGCAACAAGAACCTGCCGATACCGCTGGGCTGGGCGATCGATCAAGACGGTGCGCCCACCACCGATCCGCAGCAAGCCATCGACGGCATCATCCTGCCGATGGCCGAACACAAGGGCTATGCCATCGCCGCAATGGTGGACATGATGTCAGGCGTGCTCACCGGCAGCGGCTTTTTGTCCGCCGTGCACAGTCCGTACAAGACTGCCGAAAAAAGCAACTGCGGCCACCTGATGATCGCGATGGATATTTCCAATTTCCAGCCGCTTGACCAATTCCATGCGCGCATGCAGCAATTCGCGAAGGAAATAAAATCGGTGCCGCTGGCGCAGGGATTCGACGAGGTGTTTTATCCAGGCGAGATGGAAGACAACAGCGATGCGAAATTCCGGCGCGAGGGTTTGTCTCTGCCGGAGGACACCCTTGCCGATCTCCGGCGCATCGCGAGCGAAACCGGGCTGGAGGCGAAGCTGCCGGTTTGAGCGGCACTAATCCGACTTAACCCCTGCGGCCTTAACCACCTTGCCCCACAGCGCGAGGTCGGCGCGTATCTGTTTGTCGAATTCTTCGGGCGTACTAGGCGACGGCGTCATGCCCAGCGCGCGGATGCGCTCCTGCACCTCCGGCATCATCAGCACTTTGACCAATCCGGCATTGAGCTGATTGATGATGGGACGCGGCGTGGCCTTGGGCGCCACCATGCCGTACCACTCGATGACATCGGCAAATTCCTTAAAGCCCTGCTCAACCGCCGTCGGCACGTCTTTAAGCGCATCGATGCGCGTGCCGCCGAGGATGCCGAGCGCTTTCAATTTGCCCGTGCGTATGTGCGGTACCACCGACGTCGGATTGGAAATCATGGTATTGACGTTGCCGCCCAGCACATCGATCACCGCCGGACCCGCACCCTTGTACGGCACATGGGTCATGTTAACGCCCGCCGCGAGTTTAAAAAGTTCGCCGCCCAGATGCTGCAGCGATGCGCTGGAAGCAAACGTAAACTTGCCGGGATTGGCCTTGGCGATCGCCGCGAGTTCCTTGAACGAGTTCGCCGGCACCGACGGATGCGCGGTCATTACCATCGGCTGCTGGGTGTAACGCGTGAGCGCGGCAAAATCGCGGTCCACGTCGTAACCAACCTCGCGGAATATATGCGGGTTCACCGCCAGCGGCCCCGAGAAACCGAACAATATGGTGTAGCCGTCGGGCGCCGATTTCGCCGCCATCGCCGTGGCAATGCTGCCCTGCACGCCGCCGCGGTTGTCCACCACGATTTGCTGCTTCCACATTTCAGTCAGCCTGGGTGCCATGATGCGCGACACTGCGTCAGTGCCGCCGCCGGGCGGCGCCGGCACGATCCAGCGTATCGGGCGCTGCGGATAAGCGTCTTGCGCGAACGATACCGCCGCTGCCGTCATGCTCGCAGCCACCACTGCAAATTTAATGTAAGTATTTGTTTTTATTGATATTTTCACAACTTCCTCCTGGTTAACGAAGCGCGATGTGTGCGAGTATACTCGCACACCGTCGATCCACTATCTCATACCACAGGAAGAAAAATGCTCAAGGGAAAAACCGCGTTGGTCACCGGATCCACCGGTGGCATCGGTGAAGCTTTTGCACGCGCGTTCGCGGCACAAGGTTGCAATGTGATGATGAACGGGCTGGGTGAGCCTGGTGCTATTGAAAAACTGCGCGCGTCGATTGCCGCCGAACATGGCGTGAAAGTGGCGTACCACGGCGCCGATGTCGGCGTGCCCAAAGAAATCGAGGACATGGTGCGCGCAACCGAGCAGCAGCTCGGCCCGGTCGACATCCTCGTCAACAACGCCGTGGTGCGGCATTACCACAAGGTCGAGGATTTTCCGCCGGAAGAATGGGATCGCGCGATCGCGGTGGACCTGTCAGCGGCGTTTCACACCATACGCCTGACGATGCGCGGCATGAAGCAGCGCGGCTGGGGACGCATCATCAACATGTCGTCGATCCACGGCCGCATGGCGGTGCCCAACCGCGTGGACTACGTCACCGCCAAACACGCCCTCATCGGCATGACGCGCGGTATCGCGCTGGAATGCGCGGAAACCGGCGTCACCATCAACGCGCTGATGCCGGGCTGGGTGCTGACACCGCACGCCGAAGGACAGATCGCGCGACAAATGAAAACCGACAACGTCAGCCGCGAAAAAGCCTTGAACACATTGATGAGCGTGCGCCAGCCCAGCCAGCGTCCGATCATGCCCTCGGACATCGCGGCCTTCGGCGTGTTTCTGTGCAGCGGGCCCGGCGCGCACATCAACGGCGCGGCGCTGCCGATGGACGGCGCGTGGCAGGCCGGGTTCATGGTCACAGCGGGGAACTCAAAGTAAACTGGCTGTCTCGCCGATTCGCATCGCCCTCATCCAAGTATCGTAAGTATTTTTTTTATGACTACTATTCCAGTGTTTCATGCTCACGGCGCGGCCATTCCCAAACTGGGTTTCGGCACGGGGCGCATCGGCGACAAGACGAGCATTGATGCGTATGGCGAAATCGTCGCGCATGCGCTGAAACTCGGCTACCGCCATATCGACACGGCGTGGAAATATAAGACTGAAAAAGGCGTGGGCGAAGGCATACGCGCCAGCGGCGTGCCGCGCGCAGAAATTTTTCTCACCACCAAGGTATCGCACGAATACCTGCGCGCCGACGATGTCGCGCGCATGGTCGATGAAAGCCTGAACAATCTCAAAGTCGAGTATGTCGATCTGCTGATGGTGCACTGGCCCAGCCCAGACAAAGTACCGCTCGCCGAGACCATGAACGCGCTGGCCGAGGCCAAACGCGAAGGCAAGGCACGCCACCTCGGCGTCGCCAATTTCAACATCGCGCTGCTCGAAGACGCGATACGCCTTTGCCCGGAGCCCATCATCAACGTGCAGGTGGAGTATCACCCGTATCTCGATCAGACCAGGCTGCTCGCGGCCGTGCGCCGATTGGGGCTGGCGATGACGGCGTACTGCCCGCTGGGACGCGGACGCTTGCTCAGCGATCCGGTGGTCGCGGACATCGCGCGCACCAAGGGCAAGACCGTCGCGCAGGTGGTGCTGCGCTGGCATCTGCAACAGCCGAACGTGATACCGATTCCGCGCTCGACCAATCCCGGGCGGCAGGCGGAGAACCTGAACATTTTCGACTTCACGCTGAGCGACGATGAAATGAAACGCATTCACGCGCTTGCGCGCGCCGACGGACGTATCGCCAGTCCGCCGGGACGCGCTCCCGACTGGGACTGAGCAAATTCATGAATGACACTGCGATCTCGGCCTCTGGCGTCGTCTATCTTTATCCCGGCACGCGCGCGCTCGACAACGTGTCGTTCGACATCACGCGCGGCAGCGTCACCGCGCTGGTCGGCCCCAACGGTGCGGGGAAAACCACGCTGCTGCGCTGTCTTGCGGGACTCGACCGTCCACTCACCGGCAGCATCAGCGTCGCCGGTATCGACGTGCTGGAAGAGCCGCGGCTCGCCCATGCCAGCATGGGGTATCTGTCCGATTTTTTCGGGCTGTACGACACTTTGACCGTCAGGCAAAGCCTCTCGCACGCCGCTGCCGCCAACGGCGTCGCCGAGAATGCATTGACTACCACCGTCGAACGAACCGCCGCCCGCCTCGACATCGCCGATCGTCTCGAACAGCGCTGTTCTGCGCTGTCGCGCGGCTTGCGTCAGCGCGTGGCGATTGGCCAAGCCATCGTGCATGCGCCCGCGGTGCTGCTGCTGGATGAACCCGCCTCCGGGCTCGATCCGGAGGCGCGGCATACCCTCGCCCTGCTGTTCACGCGGCTGCGCGACGAAGGCATGACACTGGTCGTGTCGTCGCACATTCTTGCTGAACTCGACGAATACTCCACGCACATGCTGGTGCTGCGCCTGGGCAAAGTCATTGAGCATCGTGCGCTCGGACATGCGGGCATATCGGCGAGCGAACGCCATGTGCGCGTTACGCTCGCCGCCGCATACGCGCAATGGCGCGAGACGCTGGAGGCCATCGCCGGCGCGCGCGTGATCGAAGCCGGCGAACGCGACGCGCTGTTGTCGATTCAGGGTGATGCCGGCGAGCAGGCGCGCGTGCTGCGCGCGCTGATATCGGCGGGCGCGCCGGTAGCGAGTTTCGTCGAGGAAACCGAGAATCTGCATCAATCCTACCTGCGCACCATGCAGCCGGACGCAAGACCGCAATGACTATCAATCCCGAACTGCGCCGCAATCTGTGGCTGGAATTTTCGCTGCATCGCGTGATTGCTGCACCAGTGGTGATTGCGCTGATCGCGCTGTTGATCATGGCCACCGAAAGCAAGGACGTGCTGCAAAACCTCGCGATGGCCTCAGCATTGGGTTACATCGCGATGGTGCTGCTGTGGGGCACGCGGCTTGCGGGTGCGAGCGTCATCGACGAGGCGCGCGAGCGCACCTGGGACGCACAACGCATGTCATCGATTGCACCGTGGGCGATGACCTGGGGCAAGCTCCTCGGCGCACCGTCGTTCACCTGGTACGGCGGCGCGATCCTGCTGGTGATTTTCGTGATCGCCGGCGCGCTGGTGAACCTGCCCGTGTGGCGCTATGCCGCGCTGATGCTGTGCGGCGCCATTTTGCTGCACGCGATGGCGCTCAACGGCAGCGTGCTCGCCGCGCGCAAGGGCGTGGCGCGCCGCGGTGCCGGCACCATCCTCCTCCTGTTTCTGGCGTTCATATGGTTGGTGCCGGGCTTGAGCGCGCTCGACAACATGAACAAAAGTGTCGCGTGGTGGGGACATCACATCGTACAGCTGGACTTTGCCCTGTGGACGGTGGTTGCGTTCGGTGCGTGGGCCGTGCTGGGCGCGTACCGCTCGATGTGCAACGAACTTGAAATCCGCACCACGCCGTGGGCACTGCCGGTGTTCATGCTGTTCACTGCCGCGTACTTTGCCGGCTTTCCGCTGCGCGACAGGCACGTCGCCGGGCCCTCGGCATTTTTCGGCGTGACGGCGGTCGGCGTGGTAGTGGCGATGGTATTCGTGTACTCGCTGCTGTTCGCGGAAAATAGCGGTTCCGCGGCATGGCAGCGCCTGCGCGCACGCCTGGCCGCACGGCAATGGCATCGCGCCCTGCAGGAACTGCCGCTGTGGCTGGTAGCCCTCGCGGTTGGACTTGCGATGGCGCTGCTGGCCAGCGTCAGCGGCGGCAAGGAATCCGACACCACGTTCAAAATCGGCGCCGCACCGATTGCGCTGATGCTGTTCGCGGTGCGCGACGCCGCCATATTCCAGTTCTTCGCGCTCGCGCGCCAGCCGCGCCGCGTCGAAGCGGCAACCTTGTTTTACCTGATATTGCTGTATGGCCTGTTGCCCGGGTTGCTCAAGGCGTTTGGCGCAGACATGGTCGCGCGGTTCATCTTGCCGCCACTATCCGAAAGCGCTGCGTTTTCCACTGCGGTGCTGGCGGTGCATGCTGCCATCGCTATCGCGCTTGCGTGGTGGCGCTGGCATACAATACATGCACTCGATACACCCGTAGTGCAGTCGACATCGAAAATGTAGCCAGCGGTTTTACTAGAACCTATTTCATAATGATTCGCGTGATGCGTTATGGCCCAAACACGATGGATGCAAGGAGCGCGGCAGTCACAGCTTCGAATAGGGGCAAGCCGTGCGACGCCGCAGACGCGTGTTTGGGCCACAACCCTTCGGGACGGGGCCATGCGGGCGCGCTGCTTCGTCGGCCTCGCTTGCCATATTCGCGATATGGCAAGCGAGCCCTCCTCGCATCGCATCCCGCATTGCCGCCGTCGCACACGTGAATCATTATGAAATAGGTTCTGATAGATTATTTTCAGCAACCCTTCGTTTTCGTCGCGTTATTCCATCCTGATATAGACCATCTTCCGCAAAGGCACTCATGAAAATCGCCGTCATCCACGACTATGCCGACGCGCTGCGCAACACGCGCGCCTATCCCAAACTGCAAGGCCACGAGGTCACCATTTACAACGACGCCTACACCGACCCCGCACGCGTGGTGGAGCAGGTCAAAGGTTGCGACGCCTTGCTGCTCACGCAACAACGCATGACCATCACACGCAAAATCATCGAGCAACTTCCGCAGCTCAAGTTCATCAGCCAGACCGGACGCAATGTGTATCACCTCGATGTCGCCGCCTGCACCGATCACGGCATCCTGGTGTCGGCTGGCGGCCACGACGGCAAGAGCCCGTATACCACCACTGGCGAACTGGCGTGGGCACTGATACTTGCGTCGCTGCGCCATGTGCCGTACGAAGTCGAGCGCTTCAAGGCAGGCCACTGGCATTCCACCATCGGCACGCGGCTCTACGGCCACACCCTGGGCATCTACGCCTTCGGACACATCGGCAGCGGTGTCGCGCGTGTTGGGCGCGCGTTCGGCATGAACGTGGTGTGCTGGGGCCGCGAAGGCTCGCTTGCGCGCGCCAAAGCCGAAGGCTTTGACGTTGCCGCCAGCCGCGAAGCGTTCTTCGAGAACGCCGACGTAATCAGCCTGCACATACCCTCCAACAAGGCCACACTCGGCATCATCACTGCGCAAGACCTCGCGCGCATGAAGCCGACAGCGCTGCTGGTCAACACCAGCCGCACGCCCATTATCGAAGACGGCGCGCTGGTCGAGGCTTTGAAGAAGGGACGCCCCGGTTTTGCCGCAGTCGATGTCTACGAAGAAGAGCCGGTGGTCGGCGCCAACCATCCACTATTGAAAATGAAAAACGTACTTTGCACGCCGCACCTGGGCTATAGCGAAAAAGGCAGCTACGAGGCCATTTACGAAGGCGGCGTGGAGCAACTGCTCGCCTATGCGGCGGGCAAGCCCATCAATGTGCTGAATCCGGAAGTGTCGGGCAAAAAATAGCTGCCGTTACAGCATCAGGCGTGGAAATAATCCCAGCGCCGCCCGGCACGCTCGACGACAGGCTCGATATCCTCGGCCAGCACATGGCGTGCCGCGACGAGTTTTTGCGCTGCCGCACGCACCGCATCCAGATACGCCGCGCGTGACGGATAGCGCTCTGCGATTGACAGGCGCGGGTCGCCGTTTTTTTCACGTTCAGCGCGCGTGTGCGCAAACGCCAGTGTCGAACCCATCATTTGCATCAGATCGCCGGGCGCACCCTGTTCCGGGTGACGCGGATTCCAGCCGCAAAAAGTGGCGAGCGGTGCCGCGAGCTCAGGCGCGCGGATGCCCGCGAGTTCGTTGCCGTCGCCATCTATCGCTGACACGTAGGTCTTGTAGGTCGCGCCCGACTTGGGCGGGTAGGCCGCAATCCCGCGCTCGATATCCGGCCCAAAATCCAGTGCGGCAGGCCGCACCACTCGTGCCGGAAAACTCACACCGGGTATCTTCTTAAAGTACGGCGCCAGCGCCTCTGCTTCCACCGCGGTGCCATCGGCAAGGCGCGGAAACACACTTGGCGGCGGCTCAACGCCCGCACTGACCCAGCGGTCCAGGTTCACCAGCGACGCGCGCAACAGCGGCGCGTAATCCACGATATTGAACACGTGCGCGCCACGGCCGCCGGTGTTGGCATCGGCCGGCAGCGGCGGTATCACGCCCGGCGTGTGTTGCGTGCCCGCAAACAAATAGGTGCGCACGAAATCCGCTGGCTCGGCGTCGCGCGTTCCCGACGTATCGGTGTGTATCAATGACGCATCGCCGCGCCAGTACTCCGCCGACGTATTGGTGGCGAAGATTTTCGGCACACGCCCGCGCGCGCGCAAACGCGCGTACATGCCCTCGTCGTTGAAGGGCGGCAAACTGCCGACCGTGCCCTGCGAATTGAGCGACGGCTGACCGAAGCGCAAATTGAATTCACCGCGCCGTCCGCCGGCCACATGTGGCAGCACCGCGTCGAACACCATGCGTCCCTGCTCGTCTTCCTCGAGACCCCGGTACAACATCTCGCGCAGGAAGCGCCCGCTTTGCGACACACCGAACAGATAGGCACATTCGAGCGCACCGGCACACGGATTGCCGTCGGCGGCGGACGCCAAGCGCAAAAACGCCGCCGTGTCGCGCACTGCCAGAAAACCCAAGCCCACCAGCGGCGGATTCGCGGAGCGATAAGTCACATCGTAGATGACACCCGGCGCGAAGCCGCCTTTCAATTCAATGTTGCCGGCATCGACAAATCGCCACGCTGAGCGTGGCACGGCCACCGCCTCGGCGCCGCCATGCTCGCGCTGGGTCATCAACGCTTCAGGGTCGTTAGGATCGATGGTCGGATTGGGAATGTGATAACGATCCGCCAGCGGCAACGTGTCAGCACGCACATTGGGCCGCAGTCGGCAGCGCACGAAACCGTTGACGCCCGGCACGCGCGGCACCTCCAGCGCCATCAGGCCATCGCGGCGCGGCACGTCTATCTGCCAGCCGACCCACGCGACGGTATAGCCCTGGCGCATCAGAAAACCGTTGCCGAATTCTTCGGCCGTGGCGGGGTCTGGCACGCGCGGTGCGCTGTTGAACATGCCGAGCGCCACCTTGCGCCCGCGGTTGGCCAAATCCATCAGCAGGCGGCCATTGCCCTTGCGCATATCCACGGGCTTCAGCAGGTAAAAATCGCCGGAGAACTCAACCAGCCCTTTCGCGTTGCGCGGCGCAAGCGCGATGTCGGTCACGCGCTGATGCACCGGATGGTTGGGCTCAACCGCGAAGCGTATCGTTCCTGCGATTTTTTCGTAGGCGCCGGTGGCGCCGAACGATAGTCCGTCGAGAACCGTAGTGCGAGTGTGTATGTCCAGATTCGTCACCATGTGCCGTGTCCCCTGAAATGAGAACGCGAATTGTAATCCGTTGCGGCCCGGCATTCGGCATAATGTGCGTAACAACGCAATCGTGCGGGGGAGTGCCATGCGTATCAACGGCAAAGCAGCGATGGCCATGGCCATTGCAGCAGGCGTGTCCGCCACGCTTGCATCAGGCAGCGCGCAAGCGCAACAGAAGTATCCGACGAAGCCGATACGGCTGGTGGTCGCGTTCACCGCCGGCGGCACGCCCGATACACTGGCGCGACTGATAGGTCCGCGCATGAGCGAGACGTTTGGGCAGCCGGTGGTGATCGAAAATCGTCCCGGCGCCGGCGGCACTATTGCCGCCAATATCGTCGCCAAGGCGGCACCCGACGGCTATACGCTATTGGGAACATCAAATGCTTTTGCGATAACCGCAGCCTTGCAACCGAACCTGCCCTACGACCCGCTCAAGGATTTTTCCGGTGTCGCAAGCATCGGCTTCAGCACCACTGCGCTGATCGTGGCGCCGTCGCTCGGCATCAAATCCGCCAAGGAACTCATTGCGCTCAGCCACGCCCAGCCCGGCAAGATATTGTTCGGCTCCGCCGGCGCCGGCAGCGGCACCCACATCAACGCGGAAAGGTTCAGATTCGCCGCGGGCATGAAAGCGGTACATGTGGCGTTCAAGGGCCAGCCGGAGTTCATCATCGAAATCGTTGCCGGGCGCGTGCACTTCGGCATGGCCGGCCTTGGCCCCGCGATGCCGTTGATCAAGGATGGCAGATTGTTGCCGCTGGTGATGGTGCCCAACCGCACGCCGCTGTTTCCCGATGTACCCGCGATCACGGAAGTGCTGCCCGGCGCGGGCCGCGATGGTTCGCAGATGTGGCTCGCTCCTGCCGGGGCGCCGCGCGCTGTTCTGCAACAGATCAGTAGGGAAATCGCGCGCATACTCGCCCTGCCCGAGGTCAAAGAGCGTTTGCAGAACATCGCTTTTCATATCGCGCCCGCTACACCGGAGGAAACCGATCGCATGTTGCGCAGCGATATTGCTGCGTTTAACAAAGTGGTGCAGGACGCCGGTCTGCGGCCCAGGTAACGACGACCGCGGAATCCAATGAAAACAGCAAACGTGCGCGCGTTGCCGGGAGTAATGATCGCGCTTATCACCGTTGCGGTGCCGTCCGCAACCGCGCATGCACAACAAAAGTATCCGGCAAAACCGATACGCATGATCGTGCCGTCGAGCGCCGGTGGCACGCAGGACACGCTCGCGCGCCTGTTCGCGCCCAAACTCGGAGAGCGCTTGGGGCAACCCGTCGTCGTCGAAAACCGCCCCGGCGCCGGCGGCATGATCGGCGCTTCCATCGTCGCCAAGGCCACGCCCGATGGTTACACGTTGTTGCTCGGCGGGCCGGGTTTCGCCGTGAACGCAGGCGTGCGCGACAGTCTTCCCTACGACCCCGTCAAAGATTTCAGCGGCGTGGCGCAAATCGGCTACAGCACCACGGTGCTGGTGGTAAGTCCGTCGCTGGGTGTAAAGTCAGTCAAAGAACTCATCGCGCTGGCGCGCGCGCAGCCGGGCAAGATTCTGTTCGGTTCCTCCGGCGCAGGCAGCGCCACCTTTATGAACGCCGAGCGATTCCGCATGGCCGCGGGCATCAAGGCCGCGCACGTGGGGTTCAAGGGCCAGCCGGAATTTTTGCTGGAAATCGCCGCCGGCCGCATACATTACGGCGTGGGTGGATTGGGGCCGTCGCTCAGTTTTATCAAGAACGGACAACTGCTGCCGCTGGCGGTGACAACCTTGAAGCGCGCGCCGCTGCTGCCCGACGTGCCCACCGCCGCCGAAGTCGTGCCGGGCTGGGGACGCGACGGCTCGCAAGGCATACTCGCGCCCTCGCCAACGCCGCGCGCCATCGTGCATCAGATCAATAAGGAAATGGCTCGCCTGCTTGAAACGCCCGAAGTACGGGATAAGTTACTCGGCGTGGATTTCAACATTCTCACCAGCACGCCGGAGGAATACGACAAGATGCTGCGCGCGGATATTGCAACGTTTACGCGGGTGGCGAAGGAGGCGGGATTGCGGGTGAAGTAGGTCGATTTACGAAAGGGCGGCAACCGATTCGCAGATCAAATATTCTCGTCGCCCCACTTTCGCATCAATGCCTTCAGCTCGGGCCCCGTCGAAGCAGATTTCATTCGTTCGATATCGCTCAGGCTGACGGTCTCGAAGCCAGTGATCCCTGTTGCGACACAGAACACATTCATCCGATACGCCCCACAGCTCTCGCATTTGCCCAGTATGTATTCAAAGCCGCCCGCATGGCCAAGATCGAGTTCTGAAATCCACGATGGCTTTTTGCAGCAGGTTGGCTGATTCATTGCTGCGTTGAAGCCTAACGCGTGCGTTCCACGGCCAGCCGCGTTCGGCCAGTCCGTCTTTGGTGCGAAGGGCTAGAAGACATGGTCTAAGGCCACGCGATGACATTACCACTAATCGCATCAACCAATACTTCAGTCTGCCATTGCGACTTTCCCGATGCCTCATTTGGTGATCGCGTTACCAGAACAGGGATTAACCAAATCAGCTTCCCTTCTAGGCGAGTCCGCCAAAGCTGCAATTCCTGCTCTGGCACACGATACATACGCTACGGTGCTCCACGTATCAATTCGGCTGGCGGGGATACCTCAAGCTCTTGCCTGCGAGATTCCTTTATCTCCCGTAACTTTCCAGTAACGTAGTCAAATGCTACAGAGATTGCTTTTTGTTTAGAGATTGCGGAAGGTTGGGCAAAACAGAACGCTACGCCGCATGTAAGCATGACAGCGATGGATGGGAGTAGCAGACGCATGCCGTTTACTATTTATTTTTATTGAACTTTTGCCCCGGACGCCTTGACCACCTTTGCCCACTTCTCGGTCTCCATCGTATGCAGCGTCCAGAAATCCGCCGGGCTGCCCGCAATCGGCGTGCCGCCCATTTCCGCCAGACGTTGCAGCATTTTCGGATCTTTCAGCGCGTCGTTCACTTCGCGATTGATGCGGCTGATGATGACCTCCGGCGTGCCTTTGGGCACTGCAAGCCCGAACCACGCGCTGGCTTCAAAACCCGGCACGCTTTCCGCGACCGTCGGCACGTTTGGCAATACAGGTGAGCGCTGCGCGGTAGTGACGGCCAGCGCCCGCAAGTCGCCAGAACGCACATAAGTAATGCACCCCGGCATGTTTTCGAACATCACGTGCATTTGTCCGGCGATCAAATCGACCAATGCCGGCGCCGAACCCTTGTAGGCGATATGCACCAGGTTGACGCCGGTCATCGCCTTGAACAATTCGCCCGACAGGTGCACCGAGGTGCCGACACCGCCGGAGGTGAAATTGAGTTTGCCGGGATTTGCTTTCGCGTGTGCGATGAACTCCTGCACGTTTTTCGCCGGCGCATTCTTCGGCACGATCATCACGTTGGGCACCCGCATCAATCCCGCGCCAGAAGCCATGTCGCGCAGGAAGTTGAACGTGAGATTGGGGTAGAGCGTGGCGTTGATCGCATTCGCCGGGTTGGTGAGAAACCAGGTATAGCCGTCCGGCGCCGCTTTGATCGCGATCTCGGTGCCGATGTTATTGCCGGCGCCGGGGCGGTTGTCGATGACGACAGTCTGCCCCAGGCGCTCGCCCAGACGCTGGCCCATGATGCGTGCGAGTATGTCGGTGGTGCCTGCGGGCGTATACGGCACGATCCAGCGGATTGAGCGCGCGGGCCAATCGGCTGCCAGCGCATTGCCCATCGCGACACTTGTTGCTACTGCTGCGAGGAAACTCAATATCAACTTGTTCAAACGCATGTTGCACTCCATAAATAAAAAGCGGAAAAAGAAAACATTTGCGGGAACGACAGTATTGGTTTTGACCACCTTGACACAGGGTGAATCGAAGAAAGCTGGGGCATGATACCGTGTTCCAGCCATAAAGTGGACATGCGCAAACGCGACCACCGGCTGCCATGTAAACTGCGTTTCCCCCTGCGAACCGGAGATATTGCTTGCCTACGTTCATTCATGCATTGACGCGATTCCTCACCGCGCTGGCACTCGCTGCAAATGCGGCAATGACACCCGCTGCCGACTGGAAACCCGACAAGCTCGTCGAACTCATTGTGCCCACCGGCCCCGGCAGCGGCGTCGACAACACGGCGCGCACCGTGCAGTCGATATTTCAGTCCACTAAAATGGTGGAGCAGGCCATCAACACCACCAACAAGCCCGGCGGCAACTATGGCATCGCTATGAATTACCTCGGCCAGTTCAACGGCGACGCGCACAAGCTGATGGTGCAGACGTCGACACCGCTCACCGCTGCGATACAAGGCCAGATCAAGCTCAACTACTTCGAGTTCACGCCGATTGTGAATCTGATCTCGGAGCCGATTGCGTTCGTGGTAGCCGCGAACTCGCCGCTGAAATCGGCGCGCGACCTGACGGCAAAACTGAAGGCCGATCCGGAATCCGTGAGCATCGCGCTCTCGGCCGCGCGCGGCAACGCGTTTCACATCACCGCCGCGCTGGTGGCGCGTTCGGTTCAGGCTGACATAAAGAAACTGAAGATCGTGGTGTTCAATGCTTCGAGCGAAGGCGTCACTGCCGCTGCCGGCGGCCACGTGGATGTGATGGCAGCCACACCTGCGACGGTGATGCCGCTGGTGCAGGCGGGCAAGGTGCGCATCATCGGCATCGCCTCCAACACGCGGCTCAAGGGCAACGCCGCCGCCGTGCCGACATTCAGGGATCAGGGCATCGATGCCGTATTCGATATCCCGCGTGGATTCATCGGCCCGCGCGGGCTATCGGCGGATCAGGTGCGCTACTGGGACAGCGCGTTCGCGCGTCTGGTGAAATCGGACGAGTGGAAACAGGCGGTCGAGAAAAACCAGTGGGTCGAGAATTATCTGAACAGCGCCGATTTGGGCAAGGAGTTGCGGCGGCAACACGGCATACTGAAAGATGTATTGAGCGAATTGGGCATGACGCAATAGAATTATAATCGCAAAAAATTTATTTAAAAACAAATACTTATATTACATGAACAACGACGGGTACTACGAAGTCTACTGGCCGCGCTCGCCGCGCCAGACCGGCATCAAGCCTCTGGCCGGGCGGCTGGAAACACTGAATGGCAGAACTATCGCGCAGGTGTGGGATTTTTTGTTTCGCGGCGATGACGTGTTCGCGCATCTCGAAACGGCCATCAAGGAAAAATTTCCCACAGTAAAGTTTGTGAGCTGGCGCGAGTTCGGCAGCACGCACGGCGGCGAAGAAAAAGAAGCGATCGCCGAGTTCGCAAAAAAATTCAAAGCCATGGGGGTCGATGCCGTCATCTCCGGCATGGCGTGTTGAGGCTCCTGCACGCCCGCCGTGTTGCGGGCCAGTGCAGCGTGCGAGGAGATGGGTTACCCGACGTCTTCGCTGACCTGCGAAGGTTTTCTCCGCCAGGCGGCGGCAACTTCGATCGGCCTGGGCATGCCCAATATTCCGCTGGCGCTGGTACCGGGACATATCGGCACCAAGAGCAACGAGGAATTGAAACGTGACGTGATCGAAGTCACCGCTAAGCATGTGATTGAAAACCTCACCATGCAGCCGGCGCCGAAGGGAAAGTCGTCCGAACCCGCTGCACGCGACGTTATCTTCAAAGGCGGTTTCAACGCGGTGAACAAATATTTTTACGACAACGAGTTGTCCGACGGTCTGCCCATCGTGCCGCCGACGCTTGAAGCGATTGAAGCGTTTTTAAAATTCACCGACCGCGATCCAAATGAAGTACTGGGCGTCATCCTCCCCGACAGCCGTGCCGCAACCCTCTGGAGTATCGCGGTCAACGGCGTGATGGCGGGCTGCAAACCCGAATACATGCCGGTGCTGATTGCCGCCGTCGAAGGCATGTGCGATCCGAAATACGGCGTCGAGCACAGCGGCAATACACCCGGCGGCGACACGCTGATCATCCTCAACGGCCCGATCATCAAACAACTCGGTTTTAACTACACGCAGGGGGCGCTGCGCGACGGCTTCATGCCGAATACGTCGATAGGGCGTTTCTGGCGGCTGTACCAAAGGAACGTCGCGGGCTTTCTGCCACACAAGACCGACAAGGCGACCTTCGGCAATACATGGAGAGTGGTGTGCGCGGAAAACGAGGACGTGCTGGAAAGCATCGGCTGGGAGAACACCGCGCAGGAAATGGGCTTTGCGCGCGGCGACAACACGGTGACCATTGCGCGCTACACCGGCGGCGGTTCGTTCTCGTCGGTATCGGGCAGCACGCCGGAGGAACTGCTGCCTTACGTGGCGGATTCAGTGCTCAAGTACCACATGTGGCAAATCACGTTTACCACCAGCCACGGCAACGGCATGCTGCGCCCGCTGGTGGTGCTAAGCCCGATCCTCGTCGAGACCATCGCGAAAGCAGGGTGGTCGAAAGCCGACGTCAAACAGTATCTCTACGATCATGCGCGGCTGCCGGCGTGGGAATTCGAGCGCCAGTTGCGCGTGTGGAACATCCGCGGCGTGTGGGATTTGAAAGACGACGTGCGCAATGGCCGCATTCCCAAGGTGTTTTACGAATCCGATGACGAAAACCGGCTGGTGCCCATCGTGTGGAAACCGGAAGATTTCATGATCGCGGTCAGCGGCGACCCGTTGCGCAACAACATGTACGTGTTTGCGCACAACGGGTTTCTCGGTTACCCCACGGGCAAGAAGATACAACTGCCGAAGGGTTGGGACGCCAATCAGGTATAAAAGAGGGCATTTGTTTAGTGTCCGCTTTCTTTCCTGCCGCGCGCGCCGGCGGGTGCTGTCGTTCCCGATACCGTTGTGATGCCTGCGTTACGCCCCGTTTTTCATGCGCGCTAGCAATTCCTTCCACAGAACAATGCGTTCGGAACTGCCTGCCCCTTGAAGGCTGCGGCCCGATTGATCTTTGGCAAGCCACAGTCCGGAACCATTGAAACTGTACACTGGCACGAGGTCAGTACGGCTTGATGAGGATTGTATGGTCTTGTTGGCGCTATCGAGAATCAGCGGCTCCGCATCCGGTGTGGGGTAATACGCCAGCACCATGTGCGCGCGGTTATAAAGGTTGATTTCCTTGACATAGGTGATTTGCAGTTTTTCCTCGGCGACGCCCAGCGCGCGCAAAGTAAAATACTTGGCAATTGCAAAATCCTCGCAGTCGCCGCCGTTGCTCGATAAAAATTCAATCGGCATCGCCCAGTAATCATCCACGCCCCAGTGCTCGCGGTCGGTCTTGAATGGCGTGCGATTCATGAAATCGTTGAAAAGCTCCAGCTTATGACGCTCGGCCGCTGCACGATTTTTCGGATTACTCACTAGCGCGCGCCATTGGGTGAGCCGCCCCCGAGCCACCGGGCCGAAAGTGTCCGTCAGCCTGGCGATTTGCGCGTCGCTGACAGGACGCACCTCCTGCGCAAGTTCAAGTGCGTTAAAAACCACAGCGGAGGCGGTGGTACCACCCGGCTGCACGTTCAACGTCGAGTGGTGCGACAAGACGCTGATCCGCTGCAGCGCACCTACGTTGCCTGGCTGCGCACGGTCGGGCCTTAGACGGTTAACCGGGATACGCGCGCCTCCTTCCTGCCGGTGGAGGTTCGACGAAGCGCTCTTGTGAAGGCCGGCGCCTCGTTCCACGAACTCTACAGGACGGTGGAGCAGCGGCTCAGGAAGGGCGATGTTTGTGCGGAGCGGTTGCGGCAGGGCGATCACGATGGCTATTGCATCAGCTGCAACCTGCTGCGTTTCCTCGCCCCGCCCTGGGCTCACCAATCTCATCGCGTCAGTTTGAACGCGCAGCAATGTCTCACTGTGCGTTACCGGCAGGTCGCCAGTGGCACCCGATATGCGACTTGATTTCTCTATCGTCAAGCTATCTATCACATACACCCAAGTCGCGCTGAAGGTGCCGATGAACGGGCCTGCCACCATGACGATTGCGAGAACATTGCAGGTGAAGCGCGGGAGCGAATGAAGCAACATAACGATGCGATGCGGGTGCGATGCGGTCAAACCGCCAGCAGCAGGGAGGAAAGACGCTGTTTAGCGCTGCGTCATTGAAGCCGGGTTCATCTGATCAACGCGTTAGGCTTGAGCGTGCTGAAATCGCCACCACGATCACCCAAGGCAAATACGATCTGCGAAAGGGTGATCAGCACGATACGGCATGAGTGCATGGACTGGATGATTCCGCTCTCGGAGGCGCACCTGCGCGGGATCCTGAAAATTTTGGTAGAACATTACAATCGCAGAAGGCCGCACAGCAGTTTGGGTCCGGGAGTGCCGGGCCCGCCGCACGCAGGGGTTGTGAACGCAAACCCATCGAACTTCCGCCATCGGTTGGAGAAGGGTGCTTACGTACGCGCAAGACTACTGCTTGGGAGATTGCACCATGAGTACTACCTCGCGCCCCCTGCGATTTGATTCGCCATGGAAACCCTGCGAGTTAGCGCGACGGCTATTCTTGCGGAGTACGGCGAAGCGGAACCTTCGAGCGCTTAAGTAAAACGGCTCTAATTGGCCAACTCCTTGCAATCGGCGTCACGCGGCAGATCCCGGAACAGCCTCGGTAGTGCGAGCAGTAACGCCTTTGTCATGCGTACGCGATCGAGGCGCTGAAGTGCTGGCATCACCGGCGCAATATGATCGACCCCGGATACTTTAACGAAATCCATACCCGGTAGCACCGCGGCATCGAGCGGTACTAGGCCATCGCTACGGATTCCCCGGCGCGCCATCAGTTCGCGTGGAATCTCAAGGGTCGTGTTCGGGCGCGTGCCCGGCACAGTATCGAGAGCACTCGCGAATGCGATGGCGGGCACCTCGCGCACAACCTGATCGATCATGGCTTTGTGATTGCGATAGTACGCGAGCGAAGCACCTGTGGTCAGACCCTGCGCCGATTCCTTCGTGCTACCGAAATACCCAAGAATCAAGATCGCGACCAATGGATCGAGCTGTGAGCCATCGAGCAACATGTCCGCCACTGGGGAACCAAAGAAGGCGCCCTGCAGGGAAATCCAGCCTTTCACTTTCGTTCGCAGTGATGGCTCGGCGCGCAATGCCTCGAGCGTATCAACTGAACCCTTGCTGTGCGTGATTAGAATCACCGGCCTTATTGAATCCCTGATCGCTGTGGCGATAATCGGCGCGTTGATCAGGACGCTCTGTCTGGACTTGACCGCGACCTTTTCTCGCTCGACACCCATGGAGGCAAGCCATTGCAACTGATCAGCGAAATAGTTCGGATCGAAATCGCCAAAATAGCCAGGCACAAGTAATACCTTGTGCCGGCGCAGCACTTCCATATGGGCAATGCCAAACGCACAGCTGCTGCGGTAAGCATCCGAATACGTGCGCGTCTGATCAACGGCTGCTAGCGCGCCGCTCGGCAGCACCGCGAGCGCGAACCATAGTCCTTGCAGCAGACTTCGAGTGCACCACATGGTCCTTAGATTCACGAACATGGCATTCCGTCCTTCAAAGGCAATGACCTGCGATGTTCCGTAACCCCCAGCCACATACGCATTTGAACAGATACCAAGTGCAATGCCCCGATCTCGCGGTCATTGCCTAAGTGTGTGATCGACAGGCCGTTTGCAATCGGGCAGAAGTGGGCATTGGTTGACTTGTTGCGACGCACCTTCGTGAATGAACATGAGGCATCAAATAGTGTCATAGTGTCCAGTTGGCAGTTCCCCATTATTCAATGTGAACAATGTTACGAGTAATAGTTTCTTCAATACTGATGATACTGACGTTCGCAGGATGTGCGTTGGTACGTGAAGATGCGTCTGCTACAACTGTAAGACACCGATTCATACACCCTCCACAACCAGCCGCCTCATGTTTTGCACGCAATGCCGAAGAACATAGTTCTGCGCTTGTGTCCGAGGTCCGTCAGCCCGATGGACGGGGGCATGTAGAAGTGATTGTACGTGTCAAAAATGGTGTTACTTATGCGATTGTCGAACTTCGACAGATGGGCACGGGGTCGGATGGTACGATTACGCTTGCAGTCTTTTCCTGGGGCGGCATGCGAGATCTGGTTCGCTCGCTGGTGGAGGGTTGCTGATACACGAAGCGTGAGCGCAATCACGAAGTCGTGTCGACGTTGTGCCAGGTTGGCGAGAGGGAAGTCGCTGGGACCAGCCGATGGGGGTGATCATCATCCCACCGCAGCGGCCGTGCAGGGAAACACTCTGCTCAAAGCCGTGCGGGGGCGGAGTAGAAGGCCTAACTACGCGGGAACACAACCTCGCCCATTGGGACTGCGGTTACGCTGTTTTGCGGCGAGCCGTCGATAAGTCTATCCGAGTAGGTCAGGTAGACCAGTACGTTGCGCTTTCGATCAACCATACGTACCACGCGCAACTTCTTGAACAACACCGATATTCGCTCGCTAAACATTTCCTCCTGCGGCGGAAGAGACCTGCCTTTAAACGAAATTGGACCGACCTGACGACAAGCGATTGACGCTTCAGACTTGTCTTCCGCAAGTCCGATGGCACCTTTAACGCCGCCGGTCTTTGCGCGCGACACATAACAGGTCACGCCATTGACCTTTGGGTCGTCATAGGCCTCTACCACGACCTTGTGGTTGGCACCGATCAAAATGAAAGCAGTAGACACTTCACCAATCTCATCTGCACGAACGCATGCGACGAGCGCCAGAGATAAAAGTATGAGCGAAAGTTTTTTCATGGATGGCTTTCTACCAATTGGTGATTCCGCAAACGAAGGGATTAAAAGGTCCTGAAGCAACCCCTTGGCGTTACATACGCGCTTGCCAGTCAGGTCACTGACTACTTCCATTGTTCTACTCCTAGATCGACCGAATGTCATGCGACGAGCCGTTCCGGTTCGTAACTAGAGGTCATTTCATAAATAGGCCTGAATCGAGTCTACAAAATCCTGAACCATAAGCGCCCGCTGACCTTGAAGATGATCTGGAAGCTGCATCGTGGCCTGGATATTCCAGCGGAAAGTCTGATTCGGCAGCGGGAGGAACTCCGTGCGGCATTGGCTCAGCGCGTGACTCAGCTGCCAGTGAGGAACCGCAAAAATAGGGAAATTTTCTGTCAATTCAGCATGCACATCGTTAAATTTACGGGTGGAATAGGTTCAGATCCCCGTGGGGACGCCAAGCTGCGCGCAACGGCGCGCTGACGCGGCACGTCACAGGCCGCAGCGCATGCGGACCGGAAAAATCGTCTCGTCTATCCACATCTGCGCTCAGTAGCGAGGATCAAACATCTGCGACTGCACGTCCTGCATCAGATCGGACGGCCTGGGTTTGCCGGCGATGCCGAGTTTGTACGAGGCGCCGGCGATCGCCACCGCGATGGCCGCAGAGACTTCGCGGATGCGCGGCAGCGCAGGGTAGAGACTGCCCTGCTCAAGATCCGATTCCGTAACCAGGTGCGCCAGCGTATGCGCCGCCGACATGAACATGTCATCGGTGATGGATTTTGCGCCGCACGCGATGGCGCCCAATCCCACGCCGGGAAAAATATACGAATTGTTGCCCTGCCGCGGCACATACGTTTTGCCGTTGAGCTGAACGGGATCAAACGGGCTGCCGCAGGCGAACAACGCGCGTTCGCCGGTCCAGCGGTACGCCTCCTCAGCAGTACACTCGGCCTGCGATGTCGGATTCGAGAGCGCAAACACAATCGGTTGCGCGTTGATGCGCGCCATTTCTTCGAGCACCTCGCGCGTAAACGTACCGCCAACCGCCGACACGCCGATGATCGCGGTCGGCTTGAGCATCCTGATCGCGGATAAAAAATCACCCGCCGATGGATGGTCGTGGGCGTACGTCAGTTTATGTTCAGCAAGATTCGTGCGGCTTCTGACGACCAGTCCTTGCGAATCCACCAGCCAGCAGTTGCGCAACGCCTGCTCGCGCGAAAGTCCTTGTGCGATCATCGCCGATACCACCAGATCGGCGATGCCGGTCGCGGCCTCTCCCGCGCCCAGGAACAAAATCTTTTGCTCAGTCAGCGGCGCGCCGGTGATGCGCAGCGCGGAAAACAGGCCTGCCAGCGCAACCGCCGCCGTGCCCTGAATGTCGTCGTTGAAAGTGCAGATGCGGTCACGATACTTTTCCAGCAAACGAAAGGCATTGTGATTGGCGAAATCCTCGAACTGCACCACCACGCCGGGGAATACCTCCTGCGTGGCAGCCATGAATTCCTCCAGGAACTCGTCGTAAGCGGCACCGGTAACGCGCCGCTGCCGCAGCCCGACGTAGTAGACATCGTTGCGCAGTGCGTCGTTGTTGGTACCCACATCCAGTGTAATCGGCAGGCACAACCGTGGATGTATGCCCGCGCAGGCCGTATACAGGGAAAGCTTGCCGACCGGAATGCCCATGCCGTTGGCGCCAAGATCGCCCAACCCGAGTATGCGCTCGCCGTCGGTGACGACAATGATGCCCGCCGGGTACGGCCAGTTGCGCAGTATCTTCGCAATGTTGCCGCGGTCGTTGATGCCGATGAACAGTCCGCGCGGGCGCTGAAAAATCTGTCCGAAACGCTGGCATGCGAGGCCCACCGTTGGCGTGTAGACGATAGGCTGCATCTCGTCGATGTGGTCACACAGTATCCGAAAGAACAGCGACTCGTTGCGGTCGTGCAGGGAGTTGAGCGCGACGAACTTGTCGAGCGGGTCGGACAGCTTGCGCAGATTCACCAGTACGCGCTCGGCCTGCTCGGCCTGGCTCAAAACGTGCGGCGGCAACAGGCCGCGCAGACCCAGCTCGTCGCGTTCCTTTTCGGTGAAAGCAGTGCCCCTGTTGAGCAATGGATCGCGCAGCACGTCGAGTCCATGCAACCTGCCCTCAGGGCCCTTGTTGGTATCGGCGGACATGGGTGAATTCCTTTTATGGTTATTGTGTACTGCAGCCTGCCTGGTCAAACCTGATGACCATCCTACACCGTCGCCACCGGCGTCACCGGCGAACCTGCCGCGCCGGGCATGCGCAGCGGCGGCGCGGTGAGCAGAAAACTGCTGCGCTGGTTGGCACGCAGCCACGCGGCAAGTTCGGTCAGGTACCACAGCTCGCCGAGGTGAATGCCCAGCTTCACCAGACAATGTTCGTGCAGCGGCAGCGCCGGGCCGCGATGCGGCAAGCGCGGATCGGCGCCCAGCGTGGATGAGCGCTCCACTGCCAGATTGTCGGCTGCGATCGCGGCAATCCCGCTGTCGGCTATCCACTCCAGCAGCGGCTTGTCGTAACCGTCGAGCACCGCGCAACTGGTCTTGATCGAGTTGTCGAGCTTGCCGTCGGCCTCGCGGATCAATTGACCGAGACCGGTGTGCACGCAGAGGATATCGCCCTGCTGCACCGTCACCTGGTCGTCGCGCATCACTTTTGCCAGCATCTCGTAGGTCACCGCCGTGCGCCCGTCTCCGAAATGATGGCGCAAATCGACCATCACCGCGCGGCCCTGCACGCCGGTCTGCGCCATTTCCGCCACCGACACCGCGCGCGCGCCGAGCGCGCCGTGCAGACCCTGGCCTATGTCATCGACAATGCGCCAACCGTTGTACGACACTTTTTCTTCCACGCCATCGCCGTCGGCATCGAACACCGTGCCCTTGTGCGCGAAGCTGTCCCAGTGCGTGGAGTACTGCATGTAGAGCATGATCGCTTCGTCGGAACCCACATCGTTGAAACGCGGATCGATTTCGCTCGACGCGAGATTGAAATACGTCTTGTCGCCGCGAAACACCGGATGAAACACCGGCGGCTTGCGGTTGGGATTGAGGACCGTGCCACCAGGTTTATCCAGTGGATGCGACAGCGTAAACACTTGTCCGGTTTTCACTTCCTTCAACGCCGCGAGTCGTATCGCCGGAGTGATCAAATTCAAGCGCCCGCGCTGATCGTCGTCCCCGAATTCGCCCCAGTTGGAACCTTCGGGGCGGTTTTTCCAGCGATTTCCCATATTGAACTATCCTGTCCATCGTATCGAGTTCTCTTACAATAGCATGGGATGCGCGTGCTGCTCACGTGGAGTTCATATGAAGAACGCCTTTGGATTATATGCATTAACAGTGCTGGCGGTGATCATGCTCGTCGTAACGAACGCGGCGAGTGCCGGACAGTTCGAGGAGGGGCTTGCCGCGTATGATCGCAAGGACTACACAGCCGCGTTGAAACTGTTTCAACCTTTGGCACAGCAAGACAATGTGCATGCGCAGACCAATACATAGTGACCTGAGCTTAGACCAATGCAAGAAATGTTTGCCCGGCTGGGCCGGATGCACCAGTTTGCCGCCCTGCACCATCGCGGTTTTCGTCTGTTGTGAATGGCCAGCGTGTTCTTCTCCACGGCGCGGTGGGCCGATATGGTGGTGATCGGCTAGCTCACGCTGGAGCTGACGGATTCTCCGCTGATGGTGGGCATCGTGGCGGTAAAACAAATACTTACAATATTTCTCGATTTGGAAATTCACTGTAAACTCGCTCTCAACCATAATCACACCTCACTTCCCTGGAGAACAACATGGCAAAAGCCTATTGGATAGCCTTTTACAAATCGATCAAAAATCCCGATCAGTTCGCCGCGTACGCCAAAATCGCGCCGCCCGCGATTCAGGCCGCCGGCGGAAAGTTTTTGATTCGTGGCATGCCTGCAAAGACTTACGAGCTCGGCATGAATCAGCGCGTGGTGATGATCGAATTCGACAGTCTTGAAAAAGCCGTCGCCGCGCACGACACGCCCGGCTATCAAGAGGCACTGAGAGTTTTAGGTGACGCCGTGGAACGCGATTTGCGCATCGTCGAAGGCATGAATTAATTTTCAGCGAGGCGCACGATGATCAGATTGGCGATAATCTCTATAGGATTAATGTTGATGACCTCCTGCGCTTCCACACCGCAAATTCCACCCGCTGCGCGCGCCGAACTCGCGCCCACTGGCAAACTGCGCGCCGGCATTAATTTCCAGAATACCCTGCTCACTTCCCTCGGTCCGAACGGCGAACAAGGCGGCGTCGCGGTTGATCTCGTGCGCGAACTGGCGCGGCGGCTTGGCGTGCCGCTGGAAATCATTCCCTATAAATCGGCTGGTTCGGCAGCGGATGCCGTCAGGACGGGCGCGTGGGACGTGTCGGTGCTCGGTGACGAGCCGCAGCGCGCACAGGAAATTGCGTTTGCCACTGCCCTTACCGAAATCGAGGCGACCTATCTGGTTCCCGCCGGATCAAAGCTGCGCAGCGTCGAAGAGGTGGACAGGCCAGGCGTGCGCATCGTCGTGCCGGCGAAAAGCGCCTACGATTTGTACCTGAGCCGCAATATCAAGCAGGCGCAACTGGTGCAAATTCCGGGCACCGCCGCAGCCTACAAACATTTCGTCGCCGAAAAACTGCCCGTGCTTGCCGGCCTGAAACCGGCATTGCTGGGTTACACCGAGAAAATGCCCGGCTCGCGCATACTCGATGGCCGCTTCAGTGTGGTGCGGCACACGGTGGGCACTGTTAAAGGCCGCGATGCCGGCGCCGCCTACCTGCGCGAGTTTGTCGAAGACATCAAAGCCTCCGGACTGGTGGCGCAATGGATCGAGAAGAACGGCGTTAAGGGACTATCTGTCGCGCCCAAGGCCGAGCAGAAGTAAATATTGCGTGTCGCGTCCGGGCCGGACGCATTGGGACAACCAAAACGTAAACCATTGTTTTGATACACGGGAGGGCTGCCATCATGGACCGCCGCACATTCAATACCGCGCTTGTCAGTGCCGCTGCAACTTCAATAGCCGGATGCGCTACCAGCGGCCCAGGTGGCAGCGGCGGCCGCGCTGTGTTCTATCAATGCGTCGGCGACCGCATCACGCACTGGGATGTGGATGCCGATAACGCTGCGCTCACGCGGAACGCATCGGTCACCGTACCTTCCAATGTGCAATATGTGTGGCCGCACCCTTCTCGCAAGTATCTGTATGTCTCCAGCAGCGATGCCGCATCGGGCAATGCGCCCAATCCCGGCAAGGTGCATCGCCTGAGCGCACTGCGCATAGATGCGAGCGGCGCGCTCGCCATGCACGGCGAGCCGGCAGCATTGCCCCAGCGCCCCATCCATCACAGCGTGGATGCTCGCGGCGCATACGCACTGACGTGCTACAACAGCCCCAGCAATCTCACCGTGCATCGCATCAACAATGACGGTACGGTCGGTGCGCAGGTGCAGCAAACGTCGAAGATCGACGTCGGCATTTTCGCGCATCAGGTACTGACGACACCCGCCAATCGTTCGGCGATTCTGGTTACGCGCGGCAACCGGCCCGAAGCCAAGAAAGCGGAAGACCCCGGTGCGCTGAAAATCTACAACTACAGGGACGGCCAACTCTCGCCACTGGCCAACCTGCCGGTCGGCGGCAAAGGCGGCTTGGGCTATGGCCCGCGGCATCTTGATTTCCATCCGACACAGCCATGGGCTTATGTCTGCGTTGAATCCCAGAACCAGATACATATGCATCTCTTGCAAGGTGACAGCCTCACCGCCGAACCGGCCTATAACAAGAGCACCACGGTCGGCAATTACGACATTCATTTCCCGCAAAGCGCTGGCGCGATACATGTGCATCCGAATGGTCGCACGGTGTACGTCTCGAACCGAGCCAGCGCTACGGTAGATTTCAGCGGTAAACGCGTGTTCCGCGGCGGCGAAAACAATATCGCGGTGTTTTCAATCAACCCCAGCACCGGCGAGCCGACGCTCATACAAAATGCCGATCCGCAGAGTTTTCATATTCGCACTTTCAGTATCGACCCCGGCGGCAAAATCATGGTGGCGGCGAGCATCATGGATATGTCGGTGCGTGATGGCAACAATGTGCGTTACGTGCCCGCCGCGCTCACCGTGTTCCGCATCGGCGACGATGGAAAACTCAGCTTCGTGCGCAAATACGATGTTGAGTTGGGCGGCAAGTTTCAGTGGTGGACGGGGTTTGTGGGATTGGCGGCGTAGCACTAGTGGACTGTAACGTTTAAATCGGTAGTATCATTGCGCCAATGGAGGGCGTGATGAAACTGAGTAAAAACGAACGCATGGAACTTCAACGGCAAGCGGGTGCCATGAACGGTCGAGCCGATTCGGCGCGCCATGCGCGCCTGATCCTGCTG
>JAKFYK010000031.1 GCA_021730905.1 Betaproteobacteria bacterium
GAGCGCGCAAGGCCACACAGTTCAGCGCCGAGCAGTTCGCTAAAGCGCGCTTCGATATCATCCACGCCCTTCAGCGGCAGCGCAGCAACGCCCGGCGGCAGACGTTTCGCAGATTCGTAAAACTGCAAGGTTTCAATATACGCGGTCAACAAAAAGCGAATCTCATGTTCCGTGTTCAGGCGGCGCATCACATCGATCATCAGCATGGCAGTTTCTCCTTGATGGGCACCCATATCGAGTGCATCGCGGGGAATCGTAGCCGGCAGGCGTTACGGCGTGATGATCAATGCGTGACGAACGTGTGACGGTGGCGCGCGCTGCAAGCAGCCCAGCAACGCGCAGATCTGTTACGAAGATTCGCGGCGCTTCAGGCACGCGCACGCCACCGCGCCAACAAGAAGCTGCGCTGCGATGAAACCCGCGACGTCCGCAGGCTGAATACCGGCAAAGGTGTTGCTGAACGAGCGCGCGACCGTCACTGCCGGATTGGCGAAAAATGTGCTCGCGGTAAACCAGTAACCGGCGGTCACGATCAGCGCCACCATCAGCGGTACGCGCTCAGCCGCATGGCGCAAGCCCAGGTGAATGGTGGCAAGCAGCACGCCCGTCGCGAGGCTCTCGGAAACCCATTGCGGGATGCCGCTGCGCACTTTGGTGGAAAACTGCACCAGCGGCAGGTCGAACATCGCGTGCGTCACCCACACACCGAACACGCCACCGCACATCTGCGCAATAACGTAAGCCGCAAACACGCCCAGAGTCAATTCGCCGCTGCGCCAGAACGTAAGCGACACCACCGGGTTGAAGTGCGCGCCCGAAATCGGACCCAGCACGCTGATCAGCACATACAATCCCGCGCCAGTGGCGATGGAGTTGCCGAGCAGTGCGATCGCAGCATTGCCGCCCGCGAGCGATTCGCCCATGATGCCGGAACCGACCACCACCATGAGCAGCAGCGCCGTGCCGAAAAATTCGGCGGCGACCGCATGGCGCCGATTCATGTCGCGACGGCGGGCGTTTTGCCGATATTGCGCAGTTCGGCCTGAATGCTGGCAGCATCCAGATTTTCCGCAGGCAGCGCGAGCGTGAGCTTTATCCTGTTGTTAATGCCCGCAAACACTTGCCGGAATGCCTGGCGTTTCTGCTCATCACTACCTGTTACGGCCGCCGGATCGGGGAATCCCCAGTGCGCAGTAACCGGCTTGCCGGGCCACACCGGACAGACTTCGCCTGCGGCGTTGTCGCATACGGTAATGATGAAATCCATTTGCGGCGCGTCTGGCGTGGCAAATTCATCCCAACTCTTGGAGCGCAGTTTTTCTACGGGATAGTGCAGCGCCTGCACCATCTCCGCAGCAAACGGGTTGACTGTACCGCCCGGGTGGGAGCCCGCAGAATAGCCGATAAGGCGACCCGCAGAAGTCATTGTCGCGATAGCCTCGGCCATGATCGACCGCGCAGAATTACCAGTGCAAAGAAACAGGATGTTGTAGGAGCGCATATCAGGATGAACGAGTTTTTAATTTCTTGAGCGTGACACCGCAGGATTTCCCGCCACAACAGTTATCGAGCAGGAATCCGAGCAACTGATTCGTAAAGTCACCGTTGGGCCGATAAATGAGATTGCGGCTTTGCCGCTCGACCGTTAACAGCCCTGACGACAGCAATTCCCGAAGGTGAAACGACAGGGTTGCCCCCGGCACGCCGAGCAATTCCTGAATCTGCGACGGGCATAGGCCCTTATCCCCGCGCTGAACGATCAGGCGAAAGATATTCAGGCGGGTTTCTTGCCCCAGGGCGATGAAGGCATGAGCGGCTGCTTTGTTATCCATATTTCCATTATAATGGAAATAATGAAAATTACGATTATATTTCAGCAAGATCGTGGACAACCATAGCCACGCGTCAACCGGTTACAGCCGTGCCTTCGCCATCGGCATCGCGCTGAATCTTGCATTCGTCGCCATTGAAGCTTTCTACGGCTGGCGTATTGGTTCACTCGCCCTGCTCGCTGATGCCGGACACAATCTGAGTGATGTCGCCGGATTAGTGTTGGCATGGATGGCTTTCATGGCGGGCCGATTGACACCTGACCGTCGCCATACCTACGGCTGGCGGCGCGCCTCCATCATGGCCGCCTTTGGCAACGCCATTCTGCTGCTGGTGGCAATGGGATCGCTGGCGTGGGAGGCCGTATCGCGCCTGAACACGCCAACGCCCACCGAGGGGCATACCATCATCGCGGTGGCAGCAGCCGGTATTGTCGTTAACGGCATTACGGCAGCCATGTTCATGTCCGGCAAATCAGCCGATCTGAACATTCGTGGCGCGTTCATGCACATGGCTGCTGACGCCCTGGTTTCACTCGGTGTCGTCGTGGCTGGGGCACTGTACTTGTGGAAGGGATGGAACTGGCTTGATCCGGTAACCAGTCTTGTCATTGCCGTGGTTATTGTTTTTGGCACCTGGGGACTGTTCAAGCAGTCGCTACATCTCTTATTTGACGGCGTGCCCGAATCGGTTGATCTTTTGGAGGTGCAGGACTACCTGCTGTCGCGCCCGGGTGTCTCGGGTATCCACGACCTGCATGTCTGGGCGATGAGTACCTCAGATATCGCGTTGACCGCGCATCTCGTCATGCCCAACGGGCACCCCGGAGATGCCTTCTTCAACGAGATTGAAACAACGCTGCATGATCGCTACGAGATTACGCATTCGACGATCCAGATCGATATCAGCCGGCTGGATCACGGCTGTGAGGCGGTTAAATGAAAACCGTTTCGTCGTTGAATACCGTCGACGCCCTGAATCATGGCTGCTATTGCCGCACGTTGAATCCAGACCGGCTGCGCGAACAACTGGAGAGCGATGCGAGTCTGGCCGGTCTGGCGCAAAACATCGCACGGACACGATCGCACCTGTTCTCCTCAACCGTGGTATTTCTGTCACGCCAGATGGCGAACGCCATCGCGGCCACGGTAGCGGCCATCGAGCGCGTCATTGCGCTGCCGTCGTACCAAGCTTTGGCCTTGTCGCGAGCACCCGCCATCGCGCAACACGCATTCGGTCCGACCGGCGTGTTCATGGGCTACGACTTTCATCTAAGCCCTGCCGTACCTCGACTGATCGAGATCAACACCAACGCAGGGGGCGCGTTACTCAATACCGCCTTGGCACGCGCGCAGCAATCCTGTTGTGAATCGATGAACTGGGCCTTCACGCCAAATACCGAACTGCCCAAAATCGAGCAGACATTTTGCGACATGTTTGTCGCGGAGTGGCGTCGTCAGCGCGGAACCGCGCCCATGGACTCGCTGTTGATTGTGGACGACGAGCCTGCAACGCAGTATCTGGCACCCGAGTTTGATCTGTTCCGGCAGATGTTTCGACACCATGGGATTGCCGCCGGCATCGCGGACCCCAAAGCCCTCGAATGGCACGACGGCAAGCTCTGGCACGACGGCAAGGTGCTTGAGCTGGTCTATAACCGGCTCACGGATTTTTATCTGGCCGATGAAGGCCATCAGGCGCTGCGTAGCGCCTATGAAGCCGGCGCCACCGTGCTGACGCCGCACCCGCGCGCCCATGCGCTCTATGCCGACAAGCGCAACCTCGTGACGATGAGCGACGAGGCATTACTAATCGCATGGGGGGTGCCCGAAAACGATATCCATCTGTTGAAATCAGCCATTCCGCAAACCCGGATCGTGACCGCCGAACGCGCCGACGCGCTCTGGACTCAGCGCCGTCAACTTTTCTTCAAGCCGGTCGCCGGTTACGGCGCCAGGGCGGCGTATCGCGGAGACAAACTGACGCGCCGGGTGTGGAGCGAGATTCTGGCCGGTGACTTTGTGGCGCAAGCGCTGGTGCCGCCGGATGAACGACTCATTGAGGTAGATGGCGTGCAAACCGATCTGAAATTTGATGTTCGCGCATACACCTACAACGGCAAGGTTCAACTTCTGGCTGCACGCATGTATGCCGGTCAGACCACCAATTTTCGTACGCCCGGCGGTGGTTTCGCACCTGTAGTCGTTACGCCATAACTTCAAACTACAAATGTGCCATTTTGATTGTTCGCATGGAACCAGAATTGCCATGAGATCGTGGCCATCTCCGCAGGGAAAATAGCTGAAAGCCTGAGGCCGTGATCATCGTCAAGCCGCATCCGCCTCGGCGTGTTTTGTCACATCCGCAGTGTCGTGGTTCGGCGTATCCGTGGCGTTGTGCGCCGGCGCATCGACCACGCTGCGCCACGCTGGAAAAACAATGCGGAATTCGCTGCCCGCGCCCAATTCGGACTGGATTTCCAGCGTCGCCTGATGGCGCAGTAACACGTGCTTGACGATGGCCAGGCCGAGGCCGGTGCCGCCAGTGTCGCGCGAACGACCACGATCTACACGATAAAAGCGCTCGGTCAGCCGCGGGATATGTTCTGCAGCGATACCGATGCCGGTATCAGCAACGCTGAAAACGCCGCGGCCCTGTTCGTCCACGCGCCACGCCAGCGTGACGCGTCCGTCCTGTGGCGTGTAGCGTACCGCGTTGCTCACCAGATTGCCGAAGGCGCTGCGCAGTTCGTCGACGCTGCCTGTGACAGCGGCTTCCCCGAGAACGTCCACCTCAATCTGATGGCGGCCTGCGCTGAGGGCACGCGCGTCTTGGGCCAGCCCCTGCAACAACGCATGCAGGTCCACGCGTTCCTCGCGATTCGGGCTATCGCCGGCTTCAAGACGCGACAGCATCAGCAGATCATCCACCAGCTTCAGCATGCGGTCAGACTGTTGCGTCATCAACTCGATGTGGCGGCGCGCCTGCTCGGCCGGCGCCACCGGCGCATCGTTCATATGTTCAAGAAAGCCGTGGATTACGGTCAATGGCGTGCGCAGCTCATGCGACACATTGGCAATAAAATCGCGGCGCATGGTATCGGCACGTTCGATCTGCGTAATATCGAAACTCACCAGCAGTTTGCGGCCGTCGCCAAATGGAATTGCCTTGAGAGAGAGCAATTGTCCCGTGTTGTCCGCCGGGCGGTAGTCGAGGGTATTGTCAGCCAGCGCGCGCTGCAGGAATGCCGCAAGGCCCGGCACGCGCACGATGTTGGTAATACGCAAGCCGTAGTCGCGGCCCACCTGTAACCCAAGATGTACCGCCGCCGTGTCATTGCACCACAATAACTGATCGCCGCTGTCAAGCATGGCGATGCCGCCGGGCAGCGCTTGCGCGGCCTCCATGAAGAGTTCGAGTTCCTTGCCGACGGCGTCGCGCGTTTTGGTTTCCTGCCGCAGCGCACGGTATATGCCCGCGAACACCAGCCCCCAGGTACCCCACGCATCGGGAACGTCGTCCGCGTTCGGCGCTTTCAGCCAGCGCTCCAGGCGCGTGAGCTGATAAACATGCGCCGCGTGCAATACCAGTAATCCGATGCACGCCATGGCCCATCCTGCGACCACGCCTTTCCATGCGCCCACGAACAGGGCCACCATTGCAATGGCCGCGAACTTCAGGGTCAGGGAAAACCAGACAGGCATCATGGTGCGCGCGTCGCCTCACGGCACAGGCCGTGGGTGGCAATTATAACGCGGGCACTCAGTGTGCCTTGGTAAACGCCGAAAGTTTATAACCCGATCCGCGCACGGTTTTGATGAGATCTTCGCCATCGTCACCCAGCGCCACCCGCAAACGGCGTATGTGCACATCCACCGTGCGTTCTTCGATGAACACGTGGTCGCCCCACACCTGATCGAGCAGTTGCGCGCGCGTGTAGACGCGCTCGGGATGCGCCAGGAAAAAATGCAGCAGCCGGAACTCCGTCGGGCCGAGCGGAATAGCAGTGCTATTCAATGTGACTTCATGGCTCACCGGATTGAGTGCGAGCCCACCCACTGACAACTCGGCATCGGAGGTATGCGGCGCGCGCCGGCGCAGCACCGCCTGAATGCGCGCGACCAGCTCGCGCGGGCTGAACGGTTTCACCACGTAATCGTCGGCGCCCTGATCGAGGCCCTTCACGCGGTCGCTTTCCTCGCCACGCGCGGTGACGATAATCAACGGCAGGTCGGCGGTGCGCGTCGTCTCGCGCAGCTCGCGCGCCAGCGCCAGCCCGGACTTGTTCGGCAACATCCAGTCGATCAGCACCGCATCAGGCAATTCATCGCGCAGCGACGCCAGCGCATCCTCGGCACTCGATGCGGTAAACGCCTCCATGCCGGCCTGCTCCAGCGTGTAGCGCATCAACTCCTGCACCGCCGGCTCGTCCTCGACCACAAGTATGCGCGCTGCCATCAGGCATTTTCCTCCGCAGCGGACGCTTTCGGGCCAGTCGTGTGGCGCACGTCGGTGCCGTGAACGATGTAAATCACCTGCTCGGCGATATTCTTGGCATGATCGCCGACGCGCTCAATGGCCTTGGCGATCCACACGATATCGAGCGCGGTGGTAATGGTACGCGGGTCTTCCATCATATAGGTAATCAGCTGTCGCATGATGCCGCGAAACTCGGTGTCGATCAGCCTGTCATTAGCGATAATTTTCTCAGCCTCGACCGCATCCAGCCGGGCCAGCGCGTCGAGCACGCTGCGCAGCATGATGATGGCCTTGTTGGCCGTCTGACGCACGTCGATAGAACGCGGAATGTTCGGTGCGCCACGGCTGTAAATCTGTCGCGCCATGCGCGCGATCTTCTCGGCTTCGTCGCCGACGCGCTCCAGATCAGTGACGATCTTCGACACCCCCATGATGAATCGCAGATCGCTGGCGGCGGGCTGCCGGCGCGCGACCACATGAGTACAGGCGTCGTCGATTTCCTTCTCATTGTTGTTGACGCGAAACTCGGCACTGATAACGCGATCGATCACCGCGCTATCGCCACTGGAAAACCCCTCGATAGCGCCGACAATCTGCGCTTCAACGATTCCGCCCATCTGCAGCACGCGCGAGCGGATGTCTTCGAGATCGGCGTCAAATTGCTTGGAAAGATGTTCGGTATTGACCATGATCATTAACCTCTCTTATCCGAAACGACCGGTGATATACGCTTCGGTCTGAGGGTTCTTCGGTTTGATGAATATGTCGTCGGTCAGCCCGTACTCAATCATCTCGCCCAAATACATGTAGGCAGTGTAGTCCGATACCCGCGCGGCCTGCTGCATGTTGTGGGTCACAATCAGGATCGTAACCTTGCTCTTCAGTTCCGAAATAAGCTGCTCGATGCTGGCGGTGGCGATCGGATCCAGCGCGGATGTCGGCTCGTCGAACAGCACCAATTCAGGGTCGGCGGCAAGCGCGCGTGCGATGCACAGTCTTTGCTGCTGGCCGCCGGACAAGTTGAACGCCAGTTCATTAAGACGGTTCTTGACCTCGTCCCACAGCGCCGCGCCACGCAGGGCTTCCTCAACCTTGTCATCCAGCCGGGTACGCTTGGTCTCGCCGCGCACGCGAATGCCGTAGGCGACATTTTCGTATATCGATTTCGGAAACGGATTTGGCTTCTGAAACACCATCGACAAACGCATGCGCACTTCGATCGCATCAACCTTCGCGCCCAGCAGATTGGTGTTGTCCGGATACAGCCGGATCTCACCCTCGTAGCGGTTGCCCGGATACAGATCGTGCATGCGGTTAAAGCAACGCAGGTAGGTGGATTTTCCGCAGCCTGACGGACCGATCAATGCCGTGACCTTTTTATCGTAGATCGGCATGTTGATATTCTTCAGCGCCTGGAATCCACCATAATAAAAACTCAGGTTGATCGCTTCCGCCTTTACGCTAAGCGCCTGCTCCTGCGCGGAACGCGGCTTTGCCGCCACTTCCGGCCGTGCGATGGTGGTTACCATTTGATTTTCTTCCTGATTTGATAGCGCAGATAAATCGCCAACCCGTTCATCATCAGCGTCATGACGATCAGCACGACGCCGGCCGCCGCCGCATTGGCCAGAAAAGCCGTGTCGGGCCGGGAAACCCAGTTGAACATCTGGATCGGCAGCACGGTAAACGGCGCCAGCAGCCATTCGAACGATACGAAAGGCGGCTCGGCGGTCAATGGCATCGGCGGCAGGAAAGCGATGAACGTCAGCGCCCCGATGGTGATGATCGGCGCGGTCTCGCCGATGGCGCGCGACATCCCGATGATGACGCCGGTCAGGATGCCGCCGCGCGAATACGGAAGCAAGTGGTCGGAGACCATCTGCCAGCGCGTCGCGCCCAGCGCATAGGCGGCCTCACGGATATTGCTCGGCACCGAACGCAGCGCCTCCCGCGTTGAGACAATGACGATGGGCAGGATCAGCAATGCCAGCGTCAGCCCTGCGGTGAGTATGCTTTGGCCGAACCCCAGCCCATACACGAATAAACCCAGCGCGAGCAGGCCGTAAATAATCGACGGCACACCGGCAAGGTTGGTCACATTGATCTCGATGAGATCGGTGATCCAGTTCTTTTTCGCATACTCCTCCAGATAAACCGCTGCCGCGATACCCAGGGGAACCGCCGAAAACATGGTGACCAGCATCACCAGCGCTGTGCCCACCCAGGATGACAGTATGCCGGCGTCAACCGCGCGGCGCGACGGGAAGGAGGTGAAGAATTTCCACGACAACCGGCTCCAGCCGTCGATAAACAGGTCAAGAAACGCCGCCAGCAGCATGATGACGGCAATCATCATGCACACCAACCCGATGACGGCGAAAATATGATCATTGATCTTGTGTCGCGCGATCAGCGCGCGCATTTCCACGATATTGCGTTCCATCTTAGTACACCTCGCGGAAGCGCCGGCGCATGAAATGCCCCAGCACATTGAAGCCCAGCGTCATCAGCACCAACACCAGGCCGGCGGCGAAGATGCTCTGGTAGCCGATGCTGCCATGGGGCAGATCGCCCAGCGCCACCTGCACGATGTAGGCGGTGATGGTAGCGGCGGGTTCCAGCGGGTTGAAGGTGAAGGTCGGTTGCAGGCCGGCGGCAATTGCCACTACCATGGTTTCGCCGATAGCGCGCGAAATCGCCAGAATATAGGCCGCAATAATGCCCGATGCAGCGGCCGGCGTAATCACGCGCACCGCGGTCTGAAAGCGCGTGGCCCCCATCGCATAAGAGCCTTCGCGCATCGCCATCGGCACCGCGCGCATCGCGTCTTCCGCCACCGAGCTGATGTAGGGAATGATGAAAATGCCGATCACGATGCCCGGCGCGAGCATGTTGAAGCCGGGCAGGTCAGGATAGAGATGTTGCAACATGGGCGTGATGAACAGCAGCGCGAAATAGCCAAACACCACCGTGGGTACAGCCTCCAGCAACTCCAAGAATGGCTTCACCACCTCGCGCACCCAGTGCGGCGCAAACTCACTGAGATAAATGGCAACAATGGTTCCCATCGGTATCGCTACCGCCAGCGCCACAAACGCCACCGTCAGCGTGCCGGACACCAGCGGCAATATGCCAAACTGGGGGTTCTCAAATAGCGGCGTCCATACCGTGCCGGTGAGAAACTCCACCACCGATACATGGCGAAAAAAAGCCGCCGACTCGTAGAGCAGTATGCAGATGATGGCGACCGTGGTCGCTACGGCCGACAGTCCTGCCAGCAACAGCAGGAACTCGATGACGCGCTCCTTGGCATGGCGGAAGAACTTGCGTTCCAGACGATCGGAAATCACGGGGTTGGCCAAGCTTTGTGGGTGTGCGAGTTCGGTTGGAGGCATATTGTAGACGACTCTATACTGGGCGCCCGCCCGTCGCGCAAATCACACCGGCGGCGGACAAAAAAGAAGGGAGCGATGACGCTCCCTTCGCACGAGTTGCAAGAGTTACAGCTTGGCTTCCATTTTCATCAACTCTTCTATCGTCAGACCGACCTTGTTCTCGCCGCCGAACTTGGTGCCCTCGCGCATTTTGCTCAGGGTCTCCGTGTTATACGAATAAGCCTTGGCGGGCAGCGGCACGTATTTCACTTCCTTCACCAGTTTGTCGGCGTTTTTGTTGAAGTAGTTAATGAACTCTTTTACTTCCGGCTTGGTGGCCGCTTTGGCATTGACGTAGATGAAAATCGGGCGCGACAGCGGCTGGTAAGTACCGTTGATCACGGTGTCGCTCGAGGGCTCTACCGGCTTGCCAAGCCGCTCGTTCACGATGGGCAGCGCCTTGAGCTTGTCTTTGTTCTCAGCGTAGTAGGCATAACCGAAGTAGCCGATGGCATTGACATCGCGGGAAACGCCTTGCACCAGCACGTTGTCGTCTTCCGACGCGGTGAAATCGCCGCGGCTGGACTTGGCCTTGCCGACAATGGCCTCGGTGAAGTACTCGAATGTTCCCGAGTCGGCACCGGCGCCAAACAGCTTGAATGGCGTATCAGGCCAGGCAGGATTGATCTGGTTCCACCGGGTAATCTTGCCTTGCGCGCCGGGTTCCCACAGTTTCTTCATTTCCGCGACCGTAGCCGACTTGAGGAAAGTGTTCTTCGGATTGATTACGACCGTCAGGGCGTCGTACGCTACCGGCATCTCAAGATAGGTAATCCCGGCCTTTTTGCATTCTTCCATTTCCGATTTGGTGATCGGGCGCGAGGCATTGGAAATATCGGTCTCGCCGCGGCAGAATTTCTTGAAGCCGCCGCCCGTGCCGGAAATCCCCACGGTAACCCTGATCTTGCCCTTCTGGGCTTTCTGGAAATCTTCAGCCACCGCCTCGGTGATGGGAAACACGGTACTCGATCCGTCGATCTTGACCAGCGACTGTGCATTTGCGGCGCCGCCTGTCGTAAAGGCCAATGACAGCAATGCGGGAATTGCGCACAGTACGTATTTGGTATTCATAATCTGTCGTCCTTTAGTTTGCCTGCCTGAGTAAGCAAGGCGAGTATAGGGAGCGCATGTGACGAAATGATTACAATGGGCGCCCATCTTGAGATATATGCAAGTATTTGATTTTATTAATGTTTTTTTACAAGAGTCGCGGCTCTATATAATTTGCCCATCGCTCACCGGAATAAAAAATATCTGGTATGGACATAGCACCGCCCTACGGCTATCAGGAAGTCGTTCCCCTCACCAAGGCGCATCGCGTGGTGCTGCCGGCCGCGGGCAAATTGCCGCCGGTTTTCCATAGCATGATGGTGATTCCGCTGTCGTATACCGAGATCAGCCTCGCCTGCCACGATTACCCGGTGGTGTTCGTCAGCGGCGATGAGGGCAAGACGGCGCTGGCGATGGCAGTAGTCGGTCTGGAGCAACGGCACAATCTGTTCGTCGCGCCCGATCTCACTTGGGACCGTAACGTCTATCTGCCCGCCTACGTGCGGCGCTACCCGTTCTGCATGACGCGCGTTAAAGTCAGCGGCACCGAACAGCCGGAGCGCATCGCCTGCGTTGAAAAGCGCGCGATCAGCGCCAAAGGTGACGCGCTGTATAACGACCATGGCGACGCGCTGCCGGTATGGGAAGCCATGCGTAAATTGCTGTTTGAGTTCGAGGCAGACCTCGCGCGCACCGAAGCCATGTGCCAGGTCATCATCGAGCTTGGCCTGCTGGAGCCGTTCAACCTGCAGGCGAAACCGCACGACGGTTCGCCGTTTACACTGTCGGGCATGTTTCGCGTGGTCGAACAAAAAATCAATGGCCTCTCCAGCGCCAAGCTGAAAGAGCTGGTGCAGAATGGCGTGCTGCCGCGGATCTACGCGCACCTGATGTCGATGTCGAATTTCACGCGATTGCTGGCGCGGCACGCAAGCCAGTCGAAACCCGCGCGCAAAGCCGGCGTTAGCGTCTGATCGAGCACCGGCAAATAAAACACATTGGGCGCGGGAAAGCTCCGGCGCGAACGAAAGAGCAAGCATGAACGATCCAAAAATCAGTCCGGGCCTCGCACCGCAAGAACTTGCGGCGCGCATCCGCGCCAACATCGAGCGCGTGATGTCCGGACAAACGCATACGGTCAACAAAGTGCTGGCGGCATTTCTCGCGGGCGGGCACGTGCTGCTGGAGGACAATCCCGGCACCGGCAAAACCACGCTGGCCAAAGCACTGGCCAAAAGCGTCAGTGTGGAATTCCATCGCGTGCAGTTCACGCCGGATCTGCTTCCATCGGATATTCTCGGCGTGTCGGTATTCAATCCGCGCGACCAGAATTTCAGTTTTCACGCCGGCCCCATCTTCACGCAGGTGCTGCTGGCCGACGAAATCAACCGCGCCAGTCCACGCACGCAATCGGCGCTGCTCGAAGCCATGGCCGAAGGGCAGGTCAGCATCGAAGGCAAAACACATGCGCTCGACGATCTGTTCTTTGTGATCGCCACGCAAAACCCGGTGGAATTCCGCGGCACTTACCCGCTGCCCGAAGCGCAGATGGATCGTTTCGCGGTGCGGTTGTCGCTCGGCTACGTCAGTGCCGACGCCGAAGTCGCCATCGTCAACGCACAGGAACAGGTGCATCCGCTCGACACGCTGGAGGCATGCGTGACGGCGCAGGACGTGCGTGCGCTCAAGCAGCAGGTCAAAAATATCCGCATCAGCGATGAGTTAAAGCGCTACGCCGTCGATCTTGCCCGCGCCACGCGCGGCGCGCCGTCGGTGCAACTGGGCGCGGGGCCGCGCGCATCGCTCGCATTGACGCGCATGGCACAGGCGCTGGCACTGGTGCAGGGCGAGGACTACGTGAAACCCGATCACATCCGCGACATGGCGGTCAGCGTACTGGCGCACCGCCTGTCGCTCGATCCGTCGGCGAAGTTCTCCGGCCTTACCGCGCAGGATGTAGTAGCCGGGTTGCTGAAGTCGGTGCCGGTGCCAGCGTAGACAAAAATTCCGTTCGGGCTGAGCCTGTCGAAGCCCGCGTGCATCGGATCGTCCTTCGACAAGCTCAGGACGAACGGTATGAAATATAGTTGAGTTCAGCCCGTGTATCTTTGTAATAACTGACGGCGCATGTGGAAATTCTCACACTGGATGTTCAGTCTCGTCGCGGCCAGCCAGCGCGTTATTGAACGACGATTGACACGCGCCGGCATGCTGGTGGGCAGCGCGATGATCGGCACAGCCACGCTCGGCGTGGATACGAATTTGACGGTGGCCTACCGCATTTTTGCGTTCACCGCCGCGCTGCTGTTCGTGGCGTGGATTGCAACACGGTTGCAGCGCGGGCGTTACACCGTTGATCGCCATCTGCCGCGCGTGGTCACCGCCGGCGAGCCGTTCAGCTATCGCGTTACGGTCAATAATCTTGCGAATGCGCCACGTGACGGCCTCGCCCTGATCGACGATCTCGCCGATCCATGTCCGCCGCTGGCCGAATTCCGCGCGCGCATGCGATTCCCTACCTATCTCAAATGGAAGCGGCTAATCAACGAGCGCAAGGCGTGTCAGGTTGATGAGCTGGCGTTGCCCGAACTCGCGCCGCGCGGCGCGCTGGATGTCACGGTGCGCGGCGAGGCGCTGCGCCGCGGCAATCAGCATTTTCAGGGCATGACGGTGGCGCGCGCCGATCCGCTCGGTCTGGTGCGTGGCCTGTCGCGGCTGGACGCGCCGGCGAATGTGCTGGTGTTGCCGCGCCGCTATGCATTGCCGCCGATCACGCTGCCGGGCTCGCGCCGCTATCAGCCGGGCGGCGTCGCGCTCGCCGCGTCCATCGGCAACTCGGAGGAATTCGTCGGTCTGCGCGATTACCGACCGGGCGATCCATTACAGCGCATCCACTGGAAAAGTTACGCGCGTGCCGGAGAACCGGTGGTGCGCGAGTATCAGGATGAATATTTCGAGCGGCACGCGCTGATCCTCGATACCTTTGCCGGCACAGACCGCGCCAGCACCCCCGCTGGAGCAGCAGCATTTGAAGACGCCGTGTCGATTGCATCGTCACTCGCCTGCACCGTCAACACGCAGGAATGCCTGCTCGACCTGATGTTCGTCGGTGCGGAATCCTATATCTACACCGCGGGTCGCGGCCAGATGACCACCGGCAGCCTGCTGGAAGTGCTGGCCGGCGTGCAACTGTGCGCGAGCAAGCCGTTTCGCACCCTGCAGGATGCCGTCACCGCGCGACGCAGCCTGCTCACCGGCAGCATCTGCATCCTGCTGGGGTGGGACGAGGCGCGGCGCGAATTCATTCGCATGCTGCGCACGCTGGGCGTGCCGGTATTGGCGCTGGTGGTAACGGCCGATGCTGTGGAAGAACGCGCGCCGTGGCTGCGCGTGATCACGCCGGGCAAGGTGCAGGAAGGACTGGCGGGATTATGAAAATCCACCCGCTGATGCTCGCCGCGGTGATCGCGTTCTGGGGCTGGCAGACCGGGCTATGGGTCGTCGCGGTGCCGATCGCGATCTTCGTGTGCGCATCGTTTTATGTGTCGCTGCGCTGGGCGCTCACTACCGCGCACCTCACGCGTGTTGCGGATTTCTGCACGGTGCTGGCGTTGCTGCTGGGCGCTTATCTTTATATCACCTACGGCAATCCGCGCGCCATCATTGTGTTTTTTCAATGGCTGCCGGTGATGTTTCTGCCGGTGGCATTGGCGCACGCATACGGCACGGCGGAACGCATGAACCTCGCCGTATTGTTCTGGAGTCTGCGCCGCCGCCCGCCCGCGCGACCGGCGACGTTTGATCCGTGGTGGCCCTACTTCGCCCTGTGGATCGTCGCGGCGTCCGCCGCCAACGTGCGCGGCGAGTGGTTCTACGTGGGGCTCATCGCGCTCATCAGTTGGCCGCTGGTGCGCATACGGCCGTGGTCGTATCGCGTCGGCACCTGGGGCGTTGCGTTTTCGATGGCGATTGCGCTCGGCTATGGATTGCAATATGGCCTTAGCGTAACGCAGGCATGGCTGGAGGCGGCCGCGCCGGAGTGGATTGCGGCGTCGGGCGCGCGCACCGATCCGTATCGCGCCACCACCGACATCGGCCACATCGGCAAACTCAAGGATTCCGACGCCATCGTGTTGCGCGTGGTCACGCCCGACGGCAAGGAGCCGCCCAGGCTCTGGCATCGCGCGAGCTACAACGCCTACTTCGGCGCGGAGTGGATCGCGCGCGGCGCGGCCTTCGTGCGTGTCGATGACGCGCCCAATGAGCGCTGGCCGCTGAAAGCGGATCACGCACCGCGCGCGCGCGCCACCATACACGACTACACGGTGCGGCCCAACCCGGTGCTGAGCCTGCCCGCCGGCACCTCCGCCATTGAAAAACTCAATGCGGTTTCCATGCAGCGCAATGCGCTGGGCGCGGTGCAAATCGTGCGCGAACCCGGTTTCTTTTCATACGTCGCGGCCTATGCAGGGGAAGCCGCTCTCGATGGAGCGCCCACCGCCGAGGATGTGAAATTGCCGGCGAGAGAGCGCGAAGCCTTTGACGCACTGGCATCGGAACTCGGCCTTAAAGGCCAGACGCCCGCCGCCAGCGTAGAACAGATCAAGCAATACTTCGCCAACGGTTACCAGTATTCGACGTTCCAGAAGAACGCACCACTGGTCGGATCGCCCATCGTCGATTTTCTGCATCGCTCGAAATCGGGCCATTGCGAATATTTCGCCACCGCCACCGCGCTGCTGCTGCGCGCCGGCGGCATCCCCGCGCGCTATGCCACCGGCTTTGTGGTAGCGGAGAAAAGCGATCTGGAGAACGCTTACATCGTGCGCACGCGTCATGCGCATGCCTGGGTGCGCGCGTACGTGAACGGCGCGTGGATCGAGATCGACACCACGCCGCCATCGTGGTTTGCCATCGAGGCCGAAGAGGGCGGCGCATGGTCGAAAACATGGTCAAAAGTGAGCGACCTGTGGTCATGGTTGCGCTTTCGCGCCTCGCAAGCCTGGGCTAACAGCGACGAGCGGCAATGGCTTACTGGTGCGCTGATCGTGGTATTTCCGTTTGCGTTGTGGCTCGCGTGGCGGCTTTATCGCAGTCGCAACAAGGCAAAAAATAATCAATTAAAACAAATACTTATATCTGACGCGCGAATGGGGGCCGATTCCGAGTTCTATCGCATCGAACAACGGCTGACCGAACAAGGCTGGGGGCGGCGTCCTCATGAAACCGCGAATGACTGGCTGGCGCGACTTAAGTCTGACGCAAAGCTGGATACGGCTTCACTCGCCGAAATCGTTGAATTGCACAACCGCTATCGGTTTGATCCGCTGGGGTTAGACGAAACGCAGCGCACGCTACTCACGCAAACCGCCAGCAGTTGGCTCACCACAGACGCCAAGTTATCCGGCCGCACATAGACTGCAGGATGCGCATGTGTACCCCGGCTCCGTTGCGCATCTGCGTCTGCTAGAGAAGCCCCGAAATCAATCCTGCCGCCACACCAAAAAGCATAAAAGCAACGACGATCTGAATCCCGCCCATCGTCGCTTTACGAAGGTAACGGTTGCCCAAAATTGAGCCCAGCACAGCCGCGATGACAGCCGCGCCCAACAAACCATAGTCAAAGCCCGCCCGATGTTCCAGGATCAACCGGGAGTACACCGTAAGTCGGGAAACATCGATCATGAAGGCTATCGCCGCACCCGTGGCTACGTAGGCTTCTTTGGTCAGGTTGGCTTTAATCAGGAACGCCGATCTCAACGCCCCCTGCATTCCGGCGAGGCCGCCAAAAAATCCGCTAAGCAATCCACCCAAAGGTTGATAGCGCGAGGAAAAAGAAATTCTGTGAACTCGCGGCAACCCTTCGGCGCAGACAAAAAACAACAGTATCAGCCCCACGGTCAGTTTGACCGGAACTATCTCCAGCGTGTGGCCAAAAAGAGAGTAGGTCAGGAGCGAACCGCTCTTGGAAAGCAATATCAGCATCCATGCCCCGGAAAACGCACCGAGGATGGCTGGTACCCCAAACCGCATAACCACGCCACGGTCGATATGCCGCCACACCAGGATTAATTTGAAAACGCCGTTCAGAAAATGCACGACCGCGGTTAAGGCAACCGCTTTTTCCACAACAAAGAACAGCGCAAACGCAGGGAGTAGCAGCGTTCCGAGACCAAAGCCGGAGAAGAACGTGAGTCCGGACGAGATAAACGCCACTGAGCAAATAATCAAGTAGCTCATGGCATCTACTTTGTTCTTGCCCCCCGATATGCCCATCCCATCATCGCAATCCCCGCCAGCACCATCGGCAGCGACAACCATTGCCCCATCGACCAGCCCATCGCCAGCAGACCGAGAAAGCTGTCGGGCTCGCGCGCATATTCCACGACAAAGCGAAAGCCGCCGTAGCCGATGAGGAACAGCGCTGACACCGCGCCACGCGGACGCGGTTTGGCGGAGAACCACCACAGAATCGCAAACAACAGCACGCCTTCCAGCGCGAACTGATAGAGCTGTGACGGGTGGCGCGGCTGTTTATCGACCAGCGGAAAAATCATCGACCACGCCACGTCGGTGGGCCGGCCCCATAACTCGGCGTTGATGAAGTTGCCGAGCCGCCCCGCCGCCAGCCCCAGCGGCACCAGCGGCGCCATGAAATCGGTCATGTCCAGCCAGTGCTGTTTGCGGCTGTGTGCGAACCATGCCAGCGCGACGATCACGCCGAGCATGCCGCCGTGAAACGACATGCCGCCTTCCCACACATAGAAAATCTTCCACGGCACGCTGATGTAGTCGCTGAATTTGTAGAACAGCACGTAGCCAAAGCGCCCGCCGAAGATCACGCCGAGGATGCCGTAGAACATCACGTCGTCGAGGTCTTTCTGCTGCCAGATGCCATTCGGATTCGCTTTGATGCGCATGCGGCCGAACCACCATACCAGCGCGAAGCCGACAACGTACATCAAGCCGTACCAGCGCACCGCGAGCGGGCCGAGGCTGAATACGATAGGGTCGAATCCGGGGTGTACGAACATGAGCGTCGATTCAGGATAGGTTAAAATTCTGCTCCCATTATAAAGCCGCTTACCCGCGCTTCGGAGAATCTCACATGGCCGCCGCCAAACCCCTCAACAAACGCAGCCAGCTCATCACCGCGGGTGTCGCGCGCTCGCCCAACCGCGCCATGCTGCGCGCAGTGGGCTTTGGCGACAACGATTTCGTCAAGCCCATCGTCGGCGTCGCCAACGGTCATTCGACGATGAACCCGTGTAACGCCGGCATCCAGCCGCTGGTAGATCGCGCAATCGCCACGCTACACGAATCCGGTGCGATGCCGCAGGTGTTCGGTGTACCGACGATTACCGACGGCATCGGCATGGGCACCGAGGCGATGAAGTATTCTCTGGTGTCTCGCGAGGTGATCGCCGATTGCATCGAGACCGCGGTCAACGGCCAGGCGATGGACGGCGTACTCGTTTGCGGCGGCTGCGACAAGAATATGCCGGGCGGCATGATCGCCATGCTGCGCATGAACGTGCCTGGCATTTATGTTTATGGCGGCACCATCAAACCCGGCAAGTGGAAAGGCGTCGATCTCACTGTCGTTAGTTCGTTTGAAGCCGTCGGCGCGTACGCCGCGGGCAAGATGAGCGACGAGGATTTTATCGGCATCGAGAAGAATGCCTGTCCGTCGGTGGGCGCGTGCGGCGGCATGTTTACCGCCAACACCATGTCCAGTTCGTTCGAGGCGCTGGGCATGAGCATACTCGGCTCGTCGCAAATGGCTTCGCCCGATCCGGAGAAAGCGGACTCGGCCGCGGACTCGGCGCGTGTGCTGGTCAACGCCATCAAGCAAGACATCAAGCCGCGCGACATCGTCACGCGCAAGTCGATTGAAAACGCCGTCGCGCTGATCATGGCCACCGGCGGCTCCACCAACGCCGTGCTGCACTACCTCGCCATTGCGCACGCCGCGCAGGTGAAATGGACCATCGACGACTTCGAGCGCGTGCGGCGCAAAGTACCGGTGCTGTGCGATCTCAAACCGTCGGGGCGCTACGTTGCGGTGGATTTCCATCGTGCCGGCGGCGTGCCACAGGTGCTGAAAATGCTGCTGAAGCACGGACTGTTGCACGGCGAGTGCATGACCATCAGCGGCAAAACCATGGCGCAAGCACTGGCGGACATCCCGGACAACCCGCGCACCGATCAGGACGTGATCCGGCAGTGGGACAACCCGATGTACAAAAAGGGCCATCTCGCGATACTCAAGGGCAATCTGTCGCCGGAAGGCTGCGTCGCGAAAATTACCGGATTGAAATCACCGAAGATCACCGGCCCCGCGCGCGTGTTCAACTCCGAACGGGAGACTATGGATGCGATCATGGCAAAAAAAATCAAACACGGCGACGTGGTAGTGATTCGCTACGAAGGTCCAAAAGGCGGGCCCGGCATGCAGGAGATGCTCGCGCCTACCGCTGCACTAATCGGTCAGGGTTTGGGCGAAACGGTGGGCCTCATCACCGATGGACGTTTCTCTGGCGGCACCTGGGGCATGGTGGTCGGCCATGTTTCACCCGAGGCCTACGTCGGCGGTCCCATTGCGCTGGTGAAGGAAGGCGACTCGATCACGATAGACGCCACCAAGCTGCTGATCAAACTGAATATCTCCGCCAAGGAAATGGCCGCGCGCAAAAAGAAGTGGAAACAACCAAAGCCGCGCTACACGCGCGGCGCGCTGGCCAAGTTCATGAATGCGGTTTCGACGGCGAGCAAGGGCGCGGTGACGGACTGACCGCTGCGAGCGTTGTGGAGCAGGTGTGAGCGGCAATCCGCAACTGCGGCGCGTGCTGTCGTTGCCGCTTATTACCTTCTACGGCCTCGGCACCATACTCGGCGCGGGCATCTATGTGCTGGTGGGCAAGGTCGCCGGTGCTGCCGGTCTTTACACGCCCCTGTCGTTCATGCTGGCGGCGGCGGTTGCCGCCCTCACCGGTTTCGCCTATGCCGAACTGAGTTCGCGTTTTCCGGTCGCCGGCGGCGAAGCCATCTATGTGCAGCAGGGATTCGGCATTCGCAGACTTTCCACGCTCGTCGGTTTGATGGTCGCTGCTGCGGGGCTGGTGTCCGCCGCGACCATCACTCACGGTTTCGTTGGCTACCTCGGCGTGTTCGTCGATTGGCCGGCGACCCCTGTCATCATCGCTGTGGTGATGTTGCTGGGCGCGCTGGCAGTGTGGGGCATCCTTGAATCAGCGTGGGCAGCAGCGATTGCAACTGTCATCGAAATAGCCGGCCTCGCTATTGTGATCGCCGTCGCCTCGCCCAGTCTGGCCACGCTGCCCGCGCGCTGGCCGGACCTGTTGCCGATGGCCGACGCTGCCGCCTGGTCCGGTATTCTGGTCGGCGCGTTCCTGGCGTTTTACGCTTTCATTGGCTTTGAAGATATGGTGAACGTCGCCGAGGAAGTGAAGGACCCGGCGCGTAATCTGCCGTGGGCCATCGTGTTCTCGATCGTACTTGCCACGCTGCTGTACCTGTTGGTGGCGCTGGTAGCCGTGTTGTCGCTGCCGGTGCAGGAACTTGCAAACAACGCGGCGCCCCTCGCTCTGATTTTCGAGCGCGCCAGCGGCCGGCCGCCGACGATCATTGCGGTCATCAGCCTGTTTGCAGTCGTCAACGGCGCGCTGATCCAGATCATCATGGCGTCGCGGATACTCTATGGCATGAGCGTCGCGGGGTGGTTGCCCGGCGCGTTCGCGCAGGTCGGCGCACGCACCGGCACCCCGGTCGTCGCCACGGTTGCCGTATCGGCGGCCGTGCTGGTGCTGGCGCTGACACTGCCGATTGCCACGCTTGCCAAGGCCACCAGCACCATCGTGCTGGCCGTGTTCGCCCTGGTCAATCTGGCGCTGATCCGTATCAAAAGCCGCGGCCCTGCGCCGCGCGGCGCGCGCGTCTACGCCGCTTGGGTGCCGTGGGGCGGCCTGGTTCTATCGCTGGCGCTGCTGACCTTTCATCTCGCCGCCGCCGCGCGCGGCTGACGGTTCAGGCCACGGGCGCGGATCGCCTTGCCGGCGAGGCTGCGGCATTCAAAGGCCTGTTATTTCCACTCCAAATCAATGCACAGGCATTGATGTCCCTGGTTGCTTCATCCTAACACTTCCACCACTCCCACTGGTTTATCTTTGCCTTTAACAGCCATGATCGCTGTCCGTCCGAGCGTAAAGCCCGAACCTAAACGAGAGGCGGTTTCGTCTGTAACGAGAATGGTAGCTTGCAGCTCTTTGGTAAGCCCTTCGATACGACTCGCCAAATTCACCGCATCACCGATAACCGCATATTCCACGCGGCTATCGGGGCCTATCAGTCCAGCGATGACTTCGCCAGTGTGAATACCGACGCCAATACGCAAATCGGGAATACCCGGCCGCCGTAAACGCACATTGAGCGATTCCAGCCTGTAAACCATGCCTAAAGCCGCGCGCACGGCTCGCGCCGCACTATCAGGATAACTATTAGGCGCGCCGAAGAGCGCCATCACACCGTCACCGGTAAACTGCTTGACGACGCCGCCCTCAGCTTCGACAGCAGAGACCATCTCGGTAAAAAACTGGTTGAGTATCTGCACAAGGGCAGCAGCATCGGTGCGTTCACTAATCGTCGTGAAGTTCCGGATGTCCTGAAACAGAATCGTGACCTCGCGCCTTTCCCCGGCCAGTGGTATACGGTCGTTGAGCACTGCACTGGCAACGTCTTTGGAGACAAACCGGCCAAACGTGTATTTGAGTTTCTCGCGTTCTTCGAGTCCGCAGACCATTTCATTGAAAGAGACCCCAAGAAAACCGATTTCATCCTGCCGGTTGACGGGAATACGTTGGTTGAAGTTGCCCTGCAGCACCTGTTGCATACCCTTTACGAGCGTCTGGATAGGGGAGGTAATGCTGGCAGTCAGTACGCCACCGAGTAAAAGTGCGCCAAGCAGTGCTGCAAGGCCGATGCCAGCAAGGCGCCATCGCAAGGCGGCAAGTGGAGCAAGCGCAGCGTCATAGGATCGCTGTACCAGCGCATGGAGTGGTGGCGTTATCTGGGCCTGGATTGGTACTAGTAGCGACAAGAATCGTTCTCCCTGCAGCCGAACGAGAAAGGGTGTCCCAGGGACGCCTTGGGAAATCTCGGTTGTTGGACGCCGAGACTCCGTCAGGAGATGTCGCTGGGCCAGGGGCCATGACGAGGCAAACAGTCGCTCGGCCGTGAGGAACGAGATTTCGGAGCCAGTCTCCTTTCCCAGTTGTTGTGCGATGGCATCGCCTATGTGGGTGCCCAGGAGGAGGAACCCAATGATTCCCGGCGCAAGGACGGGAACGACCGTAATCTGCACCAGGGTCCCTTCAATTTCGGTGAAAATCGCTGTCGGTTTCTCGGCTGCAAAAGCGCCGGAGAGCGCCGGGAAAATCGCCAGGTTCTTTCCGGCAGTAAATTTGCCGCTGGAATCGGCAAGCAGCATTCCCTTTTCATCCGTAACCCAAAGTACGTCAACGCCCATGCGGTTACGGTAATTCTGCGCAACGGGAAACAAGGTTGACGGGTCGTAGGTGGCGATAACCTGTTTGAGGGCGAAATCAGATGCAAGAAGTTCGGACTGAGTGAGCAAGTGGTCGGAATGCACCTTCATGGCCCTGCGGAAAACCCTTTCAGTGACCAACAACTCGCTTTTGAGTACCGACTCCACCTGACGGCTCACCATCAGTTGGGTGATCCACAACGTCAGGACCAGCACCAAAAGTATGATTACCGAGAAGACAAGAAAAATTTTTGTACGCAGCCGGCACTGCATCCACCATGTCATCAATATTCCCGTTGCCTGATGGCCGTGGGGCGCGCCTGCAGTGGTTTCAGAGACAGCCTGAATGTTAAGGTCGATAGCGCACCCTGGACCTGTACCTGCTGCGCGGTACCCGCTACTTCGGCACGGCTGCGTTCGTGCCAGACTACGATGGTGTAACTTCCCGGCGGCACGCCTGACAGAACAAACTCGCCGAGTTTGTCCGTGGTTGCGTGATACGGAGTTGGAACGACCAGGATGGTTGCCACCATCTCATCGTGGATGTTGCAGGCAATATTGACGACGCCAGGCTGGTCGAACGTAATCGACGGTATCGTTTCTCCTTTGTACAATTTCAAATCAAACTTTTTGGTGCGCGACAATGAGTAAACATTATGGTGGATCTGATCACGATTGGGAAACTGCACTTCGGTGCCGACGGGGATCACCAGCAAGTTTGGAACAAACTGTTTGTTGACTTGATCAAGGCTGGCTTTGCGCGTCGGAGAAGCGAGTGCTTTTTCCGGCAATGGCGCCTGAACATAAACAACTGCTTGAGCGACGCCGTTGCCTCGGTCATCCAGAACTTTGCCCCTGATGTCCGCCGCCTGCGCAGATGCGCAAAACATCACGGTGAAGAAAAAAGACATCCTCAGCCGAAGACATGCCGTAGCTTTCAACTGGTGCTCCCACATTGATTGATGGCAACTGCCGCCGTGCCTTGCCTTCCCCCTCCCGGCTGAACCTGCCGAAGGGCTCCGCACGAACGGGAGGGATGGGAAATCCAAACGTTTCCAAACAGCACTTTATCTTCCGCTCAGTGGAGGGTCAAGCAAGCAGCGGCAAGGATGGCTCTGCGCCGACGATTAGAGCCGCTTCGGGGCCATGTGCTGAGCTACGCTGACTCTGTCTGCAGCAACCCCCAACGTCAACGCAGTTATTTTGTGATGAAGCCTGTGACAGAATGCGCAGGAGTTTACGGAACTACCATGCCCAACCGCCTCGCGCGCGAAACTTCGCCTTACCTTCAGCAGCACGCCGATAACCCGGTTGACTGGCATCCGTGGAGCGAGGAAGCGCTGGCACTCGCACGTACGCAGGACAAGCCGATATTGCTGTCGGTGGGTTACTCCGCCTGCCACTGGTGCCATGTGATGGCACACGAGTCGTTTGAAGACGCGGCCGTCGCAGCGGAGATGAACCGGCTCTACGTCAACATCAAAGTCGATCGCGAAGAACGTCCCGACCTTGACCAGATTTACCAGGCTGCGCACCACCTGTTGACGCGGCGCAACGGCGGCTGGCCGCTGACCATGTTTCTGATGCCCGACGGCACGCCGTTTTTCGGCGGCACGTATTTTCCGAAGACGGCGCGTTACAACATGCCGGGGTTTTTGGACCTGCTCCCCCGTATTGCGCAGGCTTATCACGAGCAGCGCGATGAAATTGCCAAACAAAACGAATCATTGATAGCAGCACTGGTGAGCACCGTGCCGGCGTCACCCAATGCGGAAGAATTCGAGCGCATGCCCTTGACCGAGGCCTTGCGCGAATTCACGCAAGTGTTTGATCGTGAGCACGGCGGCATCGGCCGCGCGCCGAAATTTCCGCATCCGTATGAACTGGCGTTTTGTTTGCGCAGACACGCGCTGGATGGCGACACGGCGGGCCTCGACATCGCGCACACCACGCTCACGCACATGGCCGAAGGCGGCATTTACGATCATCTTGGCGGCGGCTTCGCGCGCTACAGTGTCGATGACACGTGGACCATTCCGCATTTCGAGAAAATGCTCTACGACAACGGGCCGCTGCTGGCGCTGTACAGCGACGCATGGCGGGTCACGCAATCACCGCGCTACAAAACGGTTTGCGCGGAAACCGCAGCATGGGTAATGCGCGAGATGCAGTCTCCGGAGGGTGGTTATTACTCCTCGCTCGACGCCGATTCGGAGCACGTTGAAGGCAAGTTTTACGTGTGGACGCCGGAGGAGGTAAAAGCGCTGCTCACGCCCGTTGAATACGCGGTGCTGGCGCCGCACTACGGGCTGGATGACACGGCTAATTTTGAGCATGCGACCGCAGAGGGCGGAGCAGGGGCCCCTCGCAGAGGGGATGCGACCCCGGAGCGGGATGCAGGCGCCGGAGCAACGCGGTCGCAGACAGCCTCTTCGCTGACGGATCCCTCTTCGGAGGTCCCTCGTTCAACGCTCCGAGGCGCCTACTGGCATTTGCGCGTCATGAAACCGCTCGCGGGTAGCGGCACGCTGCTCGCCTCCGCACGCGCCAAATTGCTCGCAGTACGCAACCAACGAATCTGGCCGGGCCGCGACGAAAAAACCCTTACTAGCTGGAACGCGCTGATGATCAAGGGTATGGCGAGGGCGGCGCGCGTGTTCAACGAACCCGCGTGGCTCGCCTCGGCGCAGCACGCACTGGATTTCATCCGCCGCGCCTTGTGGCAGGACGGCCGCCTGCTCGCCACGTACAAGGACGGCAAAGCGCATCTCAATGCCTATCTCGACGACTACGCATTCTTGCTCGATGCGCTGCTCGAATTGATGCAGAGCGAGTTTCGCGCTGAAGATCTGGATTTCGCGCGTGCGCTGGCGGAACGGCTGCTCGATCAGTTTGAAGACCCTGTACACGGTGGTTTTTTCTTTGTAAGCCATGATCACGAAAAACTCATACACCGCGGCAAGCCGGGCCACGACAACGCCACGCCGTCGGGCAACGGCATCGCTGCGTTCGCGCTGCAACGGCTGGGACATGTGATCGGCGAGCCGCGTTACATCGGCGCAGCGGAGCGCGCGATCCGATTGTTTTACAGCGCGATGCAACGCCAGCCCAGCGCCTTTGCAAGTTTGCTCACCGCGCTGGAAGAAACGCTTGCGCCGCCACGCATCGTTGTCCTGCGCGGTGACGCACGTGCGCTGGGTGAATGGCAGCGCGCGCTCACTACGCGTTATCGTCCCGACATGCTGGTCATCGCTTTGCGCGGGAGCGTTTCGGATTTGCCGCCCGCCCTTGCCAAGCCTGCGCCCGCGAGCGGCGTCAACGCCTGGGTTTGCCAAGGCGTTAGTTGCTTGCCTCCAGCTTCGGATTTGGGCACAATCGAGCGCTTGCTGGATCAGGCCAATAAATAAATCTTAATATAAACAAGTATTTACTAGGAAATATCGACCATGAAACATGCGATCGCGGTCACCGCCGCAACCTTGGGTTTTCTGCTTGCAGGCACGGTGCAGGCAGATGAAAAACTAGCGCAGGCAAACGGCTGCATGACCTGCCATCAAATCGACAAGAAAGTTCTCGGCCCGTCGTATAAAGAAGTCGCCGCGAAATACAAGGGCAACGCAGGCGCCGAAGCCATGCTGGTGAAAAAAGTCAAAGACGGCGGCAAAGGTGCGTGGGGCGATATGGTGATGCCACCCAATGCGCACGTGAAGGATGCCGACATCGCGGCCATCGTGAAGTGGATCATGGCGCAGAAGTAACCGGGAATCCGTTGCAGGAAAAAAGCCGGCGCATATTACGAAGCCGGCGATAAAAAGCCGGCTTGTGCCGGCTTTTTTGTTCGGGCCAGATGATTCATCAGCGATCGCGCGCGGGCATTTCGACCAGTTCCAGCACATCCCAGTCGCCATGGAAATTGCAATCGCGTTCTTCAATGCAGCGGTTCCTGTCCAGCCAAACCGATCTTTTCTCGATACGCACCACGCGACCCAGCGCGGGCGCATACCACTCCATTTCACTGATCTGCGTTTCTTCGAGGCCTTGCCCGCCGTCACCGGGATAGATGGCGCGGCGAATTTTCACAGTATCAAACTCGCCCGCGGGCACGCGTATGCGCTCGCGTCCCAGCACCTTGCCGTCCACGCGCACGCTGCGCGGCTTTGCGAGACCGGGCACAACGGCATTAACACGCACCGACCACGACTTTCCCGGTTCAAGCGGCAACACGTACGCCGGGTACGGCGTCGCGAACTCATACTCCATCCAGGCATCGTGACTATCCAGCACACGCCGTAAAAAATTGCCTTCCCGGGTTACGATTTCCGTGCGGGGCAATCCGGCACCGGGATTGTCGGGCACCACCCGCACCGTCACGTCGCCGGCTTCCACGCGAGCCACTTCGTAACGGAGCTGGCCGCGAATGCCCTTGTTGTATCCGTTCAGCAAGCGGTACACATACGCGTCGCCCACCGCAGGCGGGCGCTCCGCGCCGATCGCTGAAGATGCCGGCGCCAGCATCGCCATCACGAAAATTATCCAGCCCATCTGTTTAAGGCAGGCATTCATGGCAATCTCCTGCAGCACGCGCCGGCTAAAAAAACACCAGCGCCCGCGCTTCGATACTCTGCCGCGCCGGGGCGCCGGGCGGCGTGGCCGGATCGACAAATGACGTATGCGGCGTGAAACGCGAGCGGCCGTCCTTCGCGGAATCATAAACCTTGAACACCAGCGCCTCGTCGCGCCGCATTTGCGGAAAATAAAACCAGCGGTGCGCGGCGTTGTAACGCAGCCGGTAGGTCTGTCCGACGCGGTTGGGGTAACGCCGTTCCGCCACCAGCAAGTCTTCAAACGCCACGCTGCGTGCGTCGGCCACCGCCAGCGGATTCGACTGGATCGGCTGATGGATCGCTCGCCATACCTGAATGATGGCGAAGCGCCGTTGCAGCAGCGCATCGGCTTCGTCCGGCAGCAGATCGCGCACGCGCTGCGGTCCCGACCATTCGGTGTAGTCGTTATGCGCCGAAATCACCGGCTCGCGTATCAGCTTCGCCTGGCGCTCGGCGTCGTCACCCGAGCGCAGCGTGTGATCAAACAACACCACGCGCGATGCCCCGGATTGCTGCTGGATGAGTTGCTCGACTTCAGTGTAATACACGGTTTTCAGTTCATTGAGGTCGAAAAAATCCTTCATGGCAGTTTTGTGTTCGACCAGCACAAACCCGCTGCCTTCGAGTGAAAATTCACTCGCATGCAAGCGCCCGTCCGCCATCGGCATGCGCCGCGAATCGATGACGCCCGTTCTGCGGCGGCTGATGTCGTCGGGGCCAAACGTTTCGTTGACCAGTTTTTCGCCGGTATCCACGGTATAGGGAATTTCGACGAACATCTGGGCATTGGGTGCGTTCATGGCTTTACCTTTTTCACGAGACCGGAACAAGAGACTAGGTCATAGCCGGGCGCACCGTCAAATTTCCGCTTCACTGGACTACAATGTGCGCCATTGAAAATAATCGGGGAAACAGGTGGCTAAAAAACCGGAACTGACGGGCTTTATCGGCGTGGGTGTCATGGGCGGGCGCATGGCGCGCCGGTTGGTCGACCATGGTTACCCCTTGATAATTCACGATGTAAACCCCGCTGCCGTTAAGCCGCTGGCGAAACTCGGCGCCCGGGTCGCGCGCAGCCCGCGCGACGTGGCCGATCAGGCGCGTACCGTGTTTGCAAGCGTGCCCACGCCGTCCATCCTGCGCGAGGTCGTGCTCGGCGCCAATGGTGTGATCCGCGGCAGCAAAGTGAAAACACTCGTCGATCTCTCCACCACGGGGTCGAGCGTCGAGAAAGAGTTGGTAAAAGCGCTCGCCGCACGCGGCATCACGCTGGTGGACGCGCCGGTATCCGGCGGCGCCTCGGGCGCGCAAAAAGGCACGCTCGCGGTGATGGTCGCCGGCAAGGCGAACGCGGTGGCCGGCGTGCACGATGCGCTCGGCGTGTTCGGCAAGGTGTTTATCGTCGGCACGCAGCCGGGGCAGGCGCAGTTGATGAAGCTGCTCAACAATCTGCTTTCAACCAGCGCGCTGGCGATGAGCCTGGAGGTTTTTGTCGCCGGCGTGAAAGGCGGGCTTGACGCCGACGCCATGGTCGCGGTTATCAATGCCGGCAGCGGCCGCAACAGCGCCACCGAAGAGAAAATTCCGCGCTCGGTGCTGACACGTAATTTTGATTTTGGCTTTCCGGTTTCCGGCGCGCGCAAGGATATTGGGCTGGCTATCGAAGAATGTCAGGCAATGGGGCTGCCGATGATCGTGGGCAGCGCCGCAAAGCAGCTCTGGGATTTCGCCTACAACCAGGGCGGTGCCAAGCGCGACATGACCACGCTCATCACTTACATCGAGCCCTGGGCGGGGGTTGAGGTACGCGGCAAGGCGGCGCGTAAGCCGCGTCGCCGCGTTTGACATCGCGTTGACCGGGAACGATAATCATTTATCTCGCGCAAACAACAGCTTATCGACAAGGAGCAGGTCATGAATCGCAGACTGTTAATCAAAACGGCAGCAGCATTGGCAATCGCATTGGCATTGGTCGCTTGCGGCGACAAAGCGCCCCCGCCGGCGCCTAAAGCGGAAGCGCCGAAACCACCGGAAGTGCAAGTCGTGAAGATCGGCGCGGCGTCGCCGCTCACCGGCGCACAGGCACACATCGGCATCGACATCCGCAACGGCGTGCAACTCGCGATTGAAGACGCCAACAAAGCAGGTGTGACCATCGGCGGCAAGCCGGTGAAACTGGAAATGGTGGCGGAAGACGACGAAGCGAATCCGACCAAGGCCACCACCGTTGCACAAAAACTTGCGGATGCCAAAGTCGCAGGCGTGGTGGGCCACTTCAACTCCGGCGCGTCGATTCCTGCCTCGAAGATTTACGCGGATGCGGGCATACCGCAGATTTCGCCCTCAAGCACCAATCCGGATTACACGCTGAAGGGTTACAAGACCACGTTTCGTGTGGTCGCGCACGACGGCCAGCAAGGGCCGACGCTGGGACGCTTCGCGCTCGACAAGCTGAAAGCAAAAACCATTGCAGTGATCGACGACAGCACGGCCTATGGACAAGGCCTCGCCGACAACTTTGAGGCGACGGTGAAAGCCGGTGGCGCCAAGGTGGTAGCGCGCGAGCACACCACTGACAAGGACACCGACTTCAAGGCGATACTCACCAAAATCAAGGGCAGGAATCCCGATCTCATCATGTTCGGCGGCATTGATCCACAGGCCGGGCCGATGAAAAAACAAATGGCTGAACTTGGCATCAAAGCCCAGTTCATCGGCGGCGACGGCATGCAAACGCCGAATTTCATCAAGCTCGCAGGCGATTCTGCTGAAGGTGCGATGGCCTCGATCCCCGGGCTGCCCAAAGAAACCATGCCTGGTGGCAAGGAATTCCTCGCCAAGTACAAAGCCAAGTTCAACGCCGAAGTGGAGTTGTTCGCGCCGATGGGTTACGACGCGGTGATGGTGTTCGTCGAGGCGATGAAACGCGCCGGTTCGACTGACCCGGCGAAATTTCTGCCGGAAATCGGCAAGACCGATTACAAAGGCGTGATCGGCCCCATCGCGTTCGACGAAAAGGGCGATCTCAAGAACGGCCCAATCACCATCTACGTGGTGAAGGGCGGCAAGTGGGAGGCGCTGGAAACCGTATCGCCCGGCGCAGCACCTGCGGCAGAAGCCAAACCCGAGGCCAAAGCCGAAGCGAAGCCTGAAACAAAAGCGGAAGCACCCAAGGACGCGGCGAAGAAGTAAGCACATTGCACAGACGAAAGTGGAAAAACGGCACCCTCGTGGTGCCGTTTTCACGTGCATCTATCGGAGGTTTCATAAATCGCGCCAAGTGCAATCCGTTCGGGCTGAGCCCTTCGGCTTTGCTCAGGACAGGCTTGTCGAAGGGCAACCGGGCTTCGACAGGCTTAGCCCGAACGGTGTAATGTATTTGGCAAAGATCAAAAGCCCGTGGACATATTTCTCCAACAGATACTGAACGGCCTGCTGCTCGGCAGTATCTACGCGCTGGTGGCGCTGGGGTACACCATGGTCTACGGCATCCTCGGCCTGATCAACTTCGCGCACGGCGATATCGTGATGGTGGGTGCCATGGTGGCGTTGTCGGTCGTCATGGCCATCAGCACGAGCCTGCCCGTGGTGATTGTATTGTTGATCGCTACCGCTGCTGCCGTAGTCGTATGCGTGGCGCTGGGTCTGGTCATGGAACGCGCCGCGTATCGCCCGCTGCGTCGCGCGCCACGTCTGGCGCCGCTGATTACCGCTATCGGCGTATCGATTTTGATTCAGTATTCCGCGGCGCTGGTGTGGGGCAAGCAGTACATCTCCCTGCCGGAAATCGTGAAACCCGGAAAAATAGAATTCGGCGGCGCGCAGATCACTAGCACACACGCCTTCATTTTTGTGTTGGCGTGCACCATCATGGCTGCGCTGCTGTGGTTTGTGAAATCCAGCCGCATGGGCTGCGCGATGCGCGCCACCGAGCAGAATCCCGATGTCGCCGGATTGATGGGCGTGGATACCACGCGTGTGATCGCGTTCACTTTCGCGCTGGGTGCGTCCATCGGCGCCATCGCGGGTGTGATGGTCGTGCTCTACTACGGGCAAGGCCATTACTTCATGGGTTTCATGCTCGGCTTGAAGGCATTCACTGCAGCGGTGCTGGGCGGCATCGGCAATATTCCCGGCGCCATGCTCGGCGGTTTGCTGCTGGGCCTGATCGAAAGCCTCGCCGCAGGTTATATCGGCGACATTACCGGCGGGGTGTTCGGCAGCAACTACCGCGACGTGTTTGCGTTTCTGGTGCTGGTAGTTGTGCTGACGCTGCGGCCGTCGGGTTTGATGGGTGTGGGCAGCGGAGATCGCGCATGACCACAGTGAACAAGTGAACGGGTGAACAGGTGAACAGGTGAACGGGTTTGATTCCGCGCGCTGGTTGAAAATCATTGCGCTTTGCGTGGTTTTGGTGGCGCTGCCTTTCGTCATCGACGCCACGCTCGGCCGTGCCTGGGTGCGCATCATCGACATCGCACTGTTGTTCGTGATGCTCGCGCTGGGACTGAACATTGTGGTCGGCTTCGCCGGCCTGCTCGATTTGGGCTACATCGCGTTCTTTGCGGTGGGTGCGTACTGTTATGCGTTGCTGGCGTCGCCGCAATTCGGCATTCACTGGTCGTTTCTGGTGCTGTTGCCGCTCGGCGCGCTGGTGGCCGCTGCTTTTGGTGTGATTCTTGGCGCGCCCACGCTGAAGTTGCGCGGCGACTATCTCGCCATCGTCACGCTCGGCTTTGGCGAAATCATTCGTATCTTCCTCAACAACCTGAACCGGCCGGTCAATATAACCAACGGCCCGCAGGGCATCACGCTGATTGATCCCTTGCAGGCAGCCGGAATTTCTATTTCTAAAACATATACTTACGGCGGCCTCTCGATTGCGCCCGTGCATTTGTATTACTTTGTTTTTCTGGCGTGCGTGGCGCTGACGATTTTCGTTTCACTGCGGCTGGAAAACTCACGCATCGGCCGCGCGTGGGTCGCCATCCGTGAAGACGAACTCGCCGCCAGCGCGATGGGCATCAACACGCGTAACGTCAAATTGCTGGCATTCGCGATGGGCGCAACCTTTGGCGGCGTCGCGGGCGGGCTGTTTGCATCGTTTCAGGGTTTCATCAGCCCGGAGAGTTTCACGCTGCTCGATTCCATCATGGTGCTATGCATGGTGGTGCTGGGCGGCATGGGCAACGTCGGCGGCGTAGTACTGGGCGCGATTCTGTTGACCGCGCTGCCGGAAGCGCTGCGCTACATCGGGCCGTTGCAACAGCAGTGGCTGGGCCGCGTTTACATCGATCCATCTGATCTGCGCATGCTGCTGTTCGGCCTGGCACTGGTGTTGATGATGTTGTTCCGTCCTGCGGGACTGTGGCCTTCAAAAACCCGGCGGCGTGAGCTCGCCGGCAGCACTCCAGATGCGGAGAAAGCCGGTGGCTGAATCGCTGCTTGCCGTCAACGGCATTACCAAGCGCTTCGGCGGCTTGGTCGCCCTCGGTGGTGTATCACTCTGCGTCGCGCGAGGCGAAATCTTCGGACTGATCGGCCCCAACGGCGCGGGCAAGACCACGCTGTTCAATATTTTGACCGGCGTGTATCACGCCGATGGCGGTGAATTTACTTTTTCGGGTAAGCGTCTGTCAGGACTGAAATCGCATCGCGTGGCCGAGGCAGGCATCGCGCGCACCTTTCAGAACATACGACTGTTCGCGAATATGACCGCGCTGGAGAACGTGATGGTCGGACGCCACGTGCGCACGCACGCGGGCGTGCTGGGCGCAATATTGCGCACCCGCGTCACGCGTCTTGAAGAGGCTGCGGTCGAGCAGCGTGCGCGCGAACTGCTTGATTACTGCGGCATCGCGCGGCATGCCAACGAGCTTGCGCGTAATCTGGCGTATGGCGATCAGCGCCGTCTGGAAATCGCCCGCGCGCTGGCCACTGATCCCAAGCTGCTGGCGCTCGACGAGCCCGCCGCCGGCATGAACGCCACCGAAACCGCCGCATTGAAACAGTTGCTCGAACGCATCCGCGGCGACGGCATCACGCTGCTGCTGATCGAACACGACGTCAAGCTGGTGATGGGGCTATGCGACCGCGTCGCCGTGCTCGATTACGGCGAGAAAATCGCCGAGGGCGCGCCCGCCGAGGTGCAGTGCAATCCCAGGGTGATCGAAGCGTATCTGGGAGTTGCTGTTGCTTGAAGTGCGGGGGCTCAAAGTTGCTTACGGCGGCATCAACGCCGTCAAAGGCATAGATCTCGACGTACGCGCCGGCGAACTGGTCACGCTGATCGGCGCGAACGGCGCGGGCAAGACCACCACACTGAAAGCACTGTCCGGCCTGCTCACGCCCGCCGCGGGCAGCGTGCAGTACGATGGACAGGACATCACCGGCACGCCCGCGTTCGAGCTGGTGCGGCGCGGCCTGGCGCTGGTGCCCGAAGGCCGTGGCGTGTTTGCGCGGCTGACGGTCGAAGAGAACCTCGCGATGGGAGCCTACATACGCAAAGGCCGCGACCCGCAATCGGCGATCACCGCCGATTGCGATCACGCCTACACCACCTTTCCGCGCCTCGCCGAACGCCGCAAGCAACTCGCGGGGACGCTCTCCGGTGGCGAACAGCAAATGCTCGCCATCGCGCGCGCGCTGATGTGCAAGCCGCGCCTGCTGCTGCTGGATGAACCCAGCATGGGACTCGCGCCCATCGTCGTGCAAAAGATTTTCGAGACCATCCGTGCTGTTGCAAGTGCCGGCGTTACGCTGCTGCTGATTGAGCAGAACGCACGGCTGGCGCTGCAAACCTGTGACCGCGGTTACGTGATGGAAAGCGGATTGATAACTTTGAGCGGTGAAGCAAAAGCGCTATTGGACAATCCACAGGTGCGGCGGGCTTATCTGGGCGAGTAGCGTCCGTGTGCAAGCCGCTTTCTGATTATTGTCGATCATAGATAAGACACCGTCAGCCGCAAGGCACTATGACCAGCCGCCATTAATAACTGGTCGGCCAAGTCCGCATCAAATGCTGTCCCACGCCGCCGCTCATGCGCATGCGATGCACTTCCAGCATGCTGATCAGCCAGTCGCGGGTATCGCGTGGGTCAATTACGTCGTGTGCGGTGTAGATGCTCGCCATGTCGTAGGGCGTGGTGCCCTTGTTCATTTTGGCGACGGCTTCCTTGAATTGTTCCGGATCGTCGGGTGATGCACCATAGGCAATCTGCGCGCCGAACTCCGGTTTCATGAAACTCACTTCGGCGGTGATCCAGCACGCGACTTCATCGGTGTTGCCGCCCGCGCCCATATTCGACACCGCCAATCCGTAGCTTTTGCGCAGGATGACCGAGAGCTTGGGTACGGTGACCAGTTGCATGGCATTGAGCCAGTTCATCACTTTGCCGGTGACGCCCTGCTGTTCGCCCTCTAGTCCGATCAGAAAGCCCGGCTGATCAACCAGCAGCACGATGGGTATGTTGAACGAATCGCACAGCACAAAAAAACTCTGCACTTTTTGGCATTCCTGCGCGCCGATGGCGCCGCCTTTATGCAGCGGGTTGTTGGCGATAATGCCCACGGTCTTGCCGTCGAGGCGGGTGAGCGCGGTGGTGAGCGCGCGGCCATAGCGCGATTTCATTTCGAACATTGAATCTTTATCGACAATCGCGCGGATGATTTTCCTGACGTCGTAGACCTGATTGTTCGACGCGGGCAGGATATCCGTGATCTTGCCCATCTCCGCGCCCGAGCCTGCGGGCACCGCAACTTCCGGCGGCGCTTCATTGTGATGGCTCGGCAGATACGATAAAAACTGCTTGATGGCGTCTATCGCCTGTTCGTCGGTATCTACCACCTGATCGGCAATGCCGCTGGCCTCGGCATGCACCTGCCAGCCGCCGAGCGCTTCCGGATCGACTTCCTTGCCGGTGGCCATTTTGATGAGCCGCGGGCTCGACACCGCCATGATCGCGCCTTTGCGGAACACGCAAAAATCCGACAGCGACGCATACCACGCCGACGAACCGTAACAGTGTCCCAGCACCGCCGCCGCCCACGGGTTTTCGCGCATGCGCTGGTATTCGATGGGATCGTCTTTGGAACCGATGGAATCCGCGCCCATCACATCGGGCATGCGCGCGCCGGTGGATTCGCCGAGAAATACGGCGGGAATGCCGCGCTTGCGTGCGGTGATTTTCACGTGCTTCAGTTTCTTGATATTGATGCCGGCGCTGGAGGCGCCTTTTACCGTGAAATCGTTGGCAACCACCGCCGCTTCGCGCCCATTGATGCGGCCAAAACCCGCAATCTTTCCATCGGCGGGCGTATGGGCCTTGTCCTCCGGACGCGATGACACTGCGTGCATGCCGGATTCCAGAAACGTACCCGGGTCGAACAAACGGGCGATGCGCTCGCGCGCGTTGAGCATGCCGGTTGCTTTACGCTCGGCAAGCTTTTTTTCCCCGCCCATCGCCAGCGCTTTTTGTTTGCGCGATTCGAGTTCGTTCAGTGAGTCTTCAAAGGGCATGAAATACCTTTATGTCGAGGTTTTACGCGCATTGATGTGAGCGCATGCCAACTTTAGCTATTAATGTAATAATGTTTTAAAACAAATACTTACTTTATTTATCTCGATGTGCTGCAATAGCTGGCGGTTTTCGATACACGTGCGCGGCGATGATACCGCCATCCAGCTGTTCGGCTAAACTGCGAGGCCGCTGCGCACCCGCGCTTCACACCCATGCCCCGTCACGCCACCCAAAAAACACCTCCGCCTGAGTTCGCGGAGCTGCGCCCCGGCCAATCCATCGAACTGCTGAAAGAGTTGCACATCCTGACGCGCGACGGGCGGCTGAACCAGGACAGCCGGCGCAAGCTGAAGCAGGTGTATCACCTGTGCCAGCTTATTGAACCGCTACTGGGGCAAGTGATACAGGAAAGCGGTAGCGTGCAGATGGCAGATATCGGCGCGGGGAAATCGTATCTGGGCTTCATCCTCTACGATTTGTTTTTCAAGGCGCGCAACGATGCATCGCGCGTTTACGGCATCGAAGCGCGCCCGGACCTGGTCGAAAAATCGGTCGCACTGGCGCAAAAACTTCAGTTCACGCGCATGGCGTTTCTGGATATCCCGGTGGCCGAAGCGATAAGTACTGCGGAGCTGCCAGAGACATTTGATCTCGTCACTGCGCTGCATGCCTGCGACACCGCCACGGATGATGCCATTCATTTTGCCGTGAAGAAACATGCGCGTTTCATCGTACTGGCGCCCTGTTGTCAGGCCGAGGTCGCGGCGATGCTGCGCAAAAACAAAGGTGCGGCGCTTGCCGATCCACACAAAAGCGCACTCACCGAAGCGTGGCGGCATCCGCTGCACACGCGAGAGTTCGGCAGCCACATCACCAATGTGCTGCGCTGTCTGCAACTCGAAGCACACGGTTATCAGGTCAACGTTACCGAATTGGTAGGCTGGGAGCACTCGCTCAAGAACGAATTGATCATCGCCAGCTACAAGGATCTGCCGCGCGCGCGGCCAGCGCAGCGCTTGCAGGCGATGCTGGATACACTGGGGTTGGAAGAGTTGCGTACGCGGTTTTTTGTGAAGTAATTACCGGAGTCATTCATGAATCAGACAGCAAAATCCGGCAACAGCACACCCACCCTCGCTGTCTTCACCAAAAACCGCTCAAATCCGGCCTACGCTGCCGCACGCCTGGGCGCGGATCGTGTAGTGGCACGCATGGGTGCGCGCACGGTGCATTACGTGCCCGTGCAACCCGATCACATTGGCGAGCAACAGGCGCTGGTCGGGCAAGCCATCGCCGCGCGACCCGATGCGTGCTTATTCGTGGCCGTGGATGCCGAGGCGATGATTCCTTCGGTAAAAAAATTCAATGCAGCGGGCATTCCCGTGTTTTCGTTCATCAACCGTTTGCAGGGCGGCGAGTGGGTGAGCTTCGCTGGTGCCGATGATCGCGCGCTGGCGGTGCGCATTGCGAATGTCTTGTTTGCGCATCTTAAAGGGAAAGGGCGCGTGCTGGTGCTGGCCGGCACACACGGCTCGATTTCCGGGCGGGATCGATTGACGGGCTTTGCCGAAGCGTTCGCCGCCGCGCCCGACATTACGCGTGTGCGGGATGTTCCCGGAGAATTTTTACAGGATGCCGCGCGTCGCGAGATGACACACTTTCTGGCAAGCGGCACTGCATTTGACGCCGTGCTCGCCGCCAACGATGCGATGGCATTGGGTGTGATTGATGCGATGTCGGATGCGAAAATGCCGCTATGCCCCGTCGTCGGGGTGAACGCGGTACCGACGGCTATAGCCGCCATCAAAGCCGGTACGCTGCTCGCCACCGCCAGCTTCGATGCCATGAAAATGGCTTGCCTCGCTGCCGAGGCCGCTGTGCGTCACCTGCGCGGCGAGCAGGTACCGCGCGAGATTATGCTGCCGGTGGAAATCGTGGATAGGGCAAATTGCGCGGCATGGGCTAAACCTTTCGAGCAGCGCGATCTGCCTGTTTGGGATGCTATTGTCGGCGCACGTTAGTAACTGGTCGGCCAGTTGCGCAGCAAATGCTCGCCCACGCCTTTTTTCAGGCGCATGCGATGCACTTCCAGCGTACGAATCAGGTATTCACGGGTGTCGCGCGGATCAATCACGTTTTGCGCTTCATAAAGCTCTGCTAGCCCCCATGCCGAGGTGTCGCGCTCGACTTCGGACTTAAGTTGCTTGAAGCGCTCGGGATCGTCTTCGTATTTCACGCCGTAGAGCACATTGACCGATACCGCCGGGTCCATGAAACCGAGGTCTGCCGTAGGCCAGCAGGCAATCTCATCGGCGTTTTTCCCGCCCGCCATGTTGATAAACGCCTGGCCGTAGTTCTTGCGCATCATCACGGTAATTTTCGGCACAGTCACCAGCGTCAGCGCGTTCATCCAGTTGATGACTTTGCCGGGCATGCCGCGCAGTTCGCCTTCGAGGCCGATCAGGAAACCGGGCACGTCCACCATGAACACCAGCGGAATATTGAATGAATCGCACAGCACCATGAAGCTAGTGACTTTCTGGCAGGCATCGGCGTCGAGCGCGCCACCCTTGTAGAGCGGATTGTTGGCGATGAAGCCGACGCTTTTACCGTCGAGCCGCGCAAGCAAGGTGGTAATGGATTTACCGTAGCGTTCCTTTAACTCGAACGTCGAATCCTTGTCTGCGACGGCTTTGATGATTTTGCGCACGTCATACACTTGGTTGCGCGACTCCGGCAGGATCTCCAGTATGGTTTTGCTGCCTTCATCGGAGCCTGCAGGCACCGGCACTTCCGGTGGCGGCTCCATGTTGTGACTGGGCAGATACGACAGAAATTTCTTGATCGCGTCGAGGCACTGCTCGTCGGTATCTACCGCCATGTCGGCAAGGCCGGAAATACCGGTCAGTAATTTCCAGCCGCCGAGTTCTTCGGCGCTGATCGGCTTGTTGATCGCAATCGACGTCACATTGGGGCTGGCAATTGCCATGATGGCGCCCTTGCGCATCACCACAAAATCCGACATCGCCGAGTACCAGGTGGATGAACCATAACACTGGCCGAGCAATGCCGAGCACCACGGCGATTCGCGCAGGCGCTGATACTCAGTAGGGTCTTGCGCAATGATAGCGCGACCCGCGGCGCCCATGCGATCGGGCATGCGCGCACCGCTCGATTCGCCCAGCAGCACCAACGGCATGCCACGCTTGGTCGCGGTCTGCTTCACGTGCTTGATCTTTTTCATGTTGATCACCGCGCTGGATGCGCCCATCACGGTGAAATCATTCGACACCAGCCCCACGTCGCGACCGTGGATGCGCCCGAAGCCTGCGACTTTTCCATCCGACGGCGTCTTGTGTTTGACCTCAGGCCGGTTGCTTCGCGCGAAGCGGCCGGATTCGATGAACGAATCTTTATCCAGTAAATACTCGATGCGCTCTCGCGCATTGAGATGGCCCTCGGCTTTGCGCTTGGCAAGTTTCTCCGGCCCGCCCATGCCGATCGCCTCGGCGGTTCTTTCCTGGAATTCCTGAATCAGCTTTTCGTAGGCCACAATGCGCCCTTTATAAATATCAATAAAAACATATAGTTATGCGACGGGCGCTAATCAACGCGTATGCCCGCCTGCTGAATCACCTTCGCCCATTTCGCGATTTCGGATTTCACAAAGTCGCCGAATTGATCCGGCGATAACGGCGTGAATTTTGCACCTTCGGTCAACAGCCGCTTTTGAATATCCGGCGCCTGCATCACGCGCACAATCTCCGCGTGCAGTTTGGTTACCACATCGCGCGGCGTACCCGCCGGTGCAAATGCGCCGACCCAATTGGTTACATCATAACCCGGCAATGTTTCGGCAATCGCCGGCAGATCGGGTGCGGCGGGCGAGCGCTTGGCGCCGGTAACTGCGATAGCGTTGAGCCGCCCGCTTTTCACATGAGGCAACACGGTGGGCATGGTGGCGAACAACAGCGAGGTTTGCCCGCCGATCAAATCGGTAATCGCCGGTACGTTGCCTTTATACGGCACATGAACCATCTCCACCTTCGCCATCGACTTCAGCAGTTCACCCGACAAATGCCCGGCGGTACCATTGCCCGCCGACGCGTAAATAATCTGTCCGGGCCGCGCCTTCGCTAGCGCGATCAGTTCTTTTACATTTTTCGCCGGCACCGACGGATGCAGCACCAGCAGCCCTTCGGCCTCCAGCATCATCGATATCGGTGCGAAATCGCGCACCGGATCAAACGGCAATTTTCTGAACAAACTCACATTCACCGCGTGCGTGCCGATGCTGCCGACCACCAACGTGTAACCGTCAGGCGCGGATTTCGCCACAAACTCCGCTGCGATATTGCCGCCCGCGCCGGCACGATTTTCCACCACCACCGGCTGGCCCCACGTTTCGTTGAGCTTGCCGCCGATAACGCGCGCAAACACGTCGGCGATGCCGCCAATCGGAAACGGGATGATGATGCGGATGGGCTTCACTGGATAGGTCTGCGCGTACGCAGGAGCTATCGTGGCAAAACCCACCAATACCACTCCTGTTGCGACAAACCAGCGAACCCCGGATGTCGGCCCGTGCCTCATTGCGATCTCCAATAACCCATGTTTAACATCTTCCGTCGCGCTCAATCGACGCGCGCACCGGTGGCTTTGACCACCTTAGCCCACTTTTCGGTTTCGGATTTCAGCAGTTCCGCCGCTTCGGCCGGCGTGCCGTACTTGAACGTCGTGCCGTGCGATAACAGCCGCGTGCGTACGTTGCTGTCTTCGAGCGACCGATTCAATTCCGTGTTGAGCCGCGTCATGATCGCTGCCGGCGTGCGCGCCGGCACCAGTATGCCCCACCACGTGCTCGCTTCAAACCCGGGGTAGCCGGATTCGGCAAATGTGGCGATAGTCGGCGCGGCCTCAGAGCGCTGCGCGCTGCCGATGGCGATGCCCTTGATCTTGCCGCTATCCAGATGCGGCTTCATGGAAGTGACGGCGTCCGTCACCAGCGGAACGAAGCCCGCCATCGCGTCGATAGTCGCCGGTCCCGCGCCCTTGTACGGTATGTGCGTGAGATCAGCCTTCGACGTGAGCCTGAACAGTTCCACCGCGAAATGCGACGACGTGCCGATGCCGGGACTGCCGAAGTTGAGCGTACCGGGGCGCGCGTGCGAAAGCGCAACCAACTCCTTCGGCGTACGCACCGGCAGCGAGGGATGCGCCCCCAGCACGATGGGAATCACGCCGATCAAACCCACCGGCGCGAGATCGCGGCGCGTGTTGTAGGGGAGCTTCGTATAAAGGCTGTCGTTGATCGCTTGCGTGGTGAACGTCTGAATCAGCACCGTGTAACCGTCGGCGGGCGCGGCGGCAACCAGCCCCGCAGCCAGCGTGGTGCCCGCGCCGCCACGAAAATCGACAATGAATTGCTGGCCGATCAACTCGCCCATGCGCGGCGTGATGCTGCGCGACAGAAACTCGCCCGTGCCGCCGGGCGCGAAGGGCACGACCATGCGGATGGGTTTGGTGGGATAGGTTTGGGCATGGGATGGAAAGCTAATAACCACCGAATAACTGAAAAACAAAAACGCAATAACCTTGGTCACGATTTTCTCCCGTCCATGTCCGCGTTTATCATCAACCCATTTAACCGCAGAACACACAGACCACGCAGAAATAAGGTCGTCAAGGTTTTCTTCCGCGTGGTCTGCGTATTCCGCGGTTTACCCTGTCTTGGTCTTGGCAATCCGCTCGAGCTCTGCTTTCGGATAATGCCCGAAGTTGACAAGTAAACCCAATTCAAAACCTGTTGCTTTAAGGTAGTTATGAACTTGCGCGGTGTTCGCTACCGAGTTTCTTCACTGCCTTTATTTCCATGAGAATCCCCTCGAAACACACAAAGTCAGGCACGTAGACCTGAGACAAGCGCTCACCTTTGTAATGAATTACCAGTTCTCGTTGCGCAACAATTGGAATGCCGCTTTTCCTGAATTCTCGTTCAAGGCATTCTTGGTAGACAGATTCAAGAAATCCGCAACCCATCTCACGATACACCTCGAAAACGGCGCCCCGTATTCGATAACTTTCCTCTTCGAAAATTAGGCCTGTCATTTCTGCGTGTTCGGTGTGTTCCGTGGTTAAACGGGGTTGCGGTTAACCTTCGCGCAGCATATGCCGTGCAATCACCAGTTGCTGAATCTGGCTGGTGCCCTCGAATATACGGAATAGCCGCACGTCGCGATACAGGCGCTCCACCGCGTACTCCTGCATGTAGCCCGCGCCGCCGTGTATCTGTACGGCGCGATCGGCGACGCGTCCCACCATTTCCGACGCAAACAACTTGCAGCACGACGCCTCCAGCGTGATGTTGACGCCCGTGTCACGCTTGCGCGCCGCTTCCAGCACCATGCTGCGCGCAGCATAGATTTCGGTTTTGGAATCGGCGAGCATCGCCTGGATCAACTGAAACTCAGCAATCGCCTTGCCGAACTGCTTGCGTTCGCGCGCGTAGTTCAATCCTTCATCGAGCAGGCGTTGTGCGATGCCGGTGCACACCGAGGCAATATTGAGCCGCGCGCGATCCAGCACTTTCATCGCGGTCTTGAAGCCCATGCCTTCTTTGCCACCGATGACGTTTTCCGCTGGCACGCGCACATTGTCGAATATCACATCGGCGGTGTGTGAGCCGCGTTGGCCCATCTTGCGATCAGGTTTGCCGACACTCAAACCTGGTAAATCGCGCTCGACGATGAATGCCGACACGCCACCCGCATCTTTGCTATTCGGATCGGTGCGTGCCATCACGGTAAAGATATGCGCTTCCGGCGCGTTGGTGATATAGCGCTTGGCGCCGTTCATCACATAGAAATCGCCTTTCTTCTCGGCGCGCGTGGTGAGCGATGCCGCATCGGAGCCGGAGCCCGGCTCGGTCAGTGCGAACGAGCCGATAATCTCCCCGCTGGCGAGTCGCGGCAGATATTTCCGTTTCTGTTCCTCGGTGCCGTCGATGACGATGCCCATGCCGCCGATACCGTTGTTGGTACCCATGATCGAGCGGAACACCGGCGACGCTTCGCACAGCGCCATACTGGTCAACGCTTCTTCTTCGGTGGTAAGGCCGAGACCACCGTATTCTTCCGGTATGGTCAGCCCGAACAAACCCATGCGCCGCATCTCGGCCATGATGTCGGTGGGAATTTCATCGGTCTCGGTGACTTCGCGCTCGCGCGGGATCAGTTTCTCGCGCACAAAGCGCGCGATGGTGTCAAGAAGGAGTTGGAAAGAAGCGGGGTCGCGGATCATGAATTATTGAAGCTCTACGTTCGCATCCTTAATCACCTTCGCCCACTTGGCTATTTCGGATTTGATATGCACGGCGAATTGTTCGGGCCGATCGCCAACCGGCTCTGCACCCAGACTCGAAAGCCGTTCATTCACATCCGGCAATTTCAAAATACGCTGCGTTTCCGTCGCGAGTTTATCGACTACGGCTTTCGGCGTGCCCGCCGGCGCGACGAGACCGAACCACGCGCTGGAGTTGTAACCCGGCACGCCGGCTTCGGCGATGGTGGGCAGATCGGGCATGGCGGGGGAACGTTTGGCGGCGCTCACCGCCAGCGCGCGCAGCTTGCCCGCTTTTACCTGCGGCAGATACACCGGCATGTTGTCGATGGTGACGATGATCTGCCCGCCGATGACATCCGCCATCACGCCCGCGCTGCCTTTATACGGAATGTGCTGCATGCTGGTGCCGGTCATGGTTTTGAACAATTCCTGCGACAGGTGCGCGGTGCTGCCGTTGCCGGGCGAGCCGTAGTTGAATTTGTTCGGATTGGCTTTCAGATAGGCGATGAATTCCTTGACGCTTTTCACCGGCACGCTGTTGTTGACCACCATGATGTTGGGCACCAGCGCCACCAGGCTCACCGGCGCGAAATCCTTCACCGCGTCCCACGGCAGCTTGCGATAGAGGCTCGGATTGATGCCGTGCGTGCCCGCTGTCACCATCAGCAGCGTGTGGCCGTCGGGCGTGGCCTTGGCGGCGACATCGGTGCCGATGTTGCCGTTGGCGCCCGCGCGATTGTCGGTAATCACCGGCTGGCCAAACGCTTCGCTCATTTTGTGCCCGACTGCGCGCGCCAAAATATCGGTGGTGCCGGCCGGCGTGTAGGCGACGATGATGCGGATCGGCTTGGTCGGATACTGCTGGGCAAGCGCAAACCCCGGCACAGCCAGCATAATAATTAAGTATTTGATTTTAAATAACATTTTGTGTTTCCTCCAAAGACTGCTATTTCAACACGGCTATCGTCTTGCGCTTGATCAAATCAAAATCGATGGCCGCGCCCAAACCGGGACCGGTGGGCGCGTGCACATAACCCTGGTTATCGACTTCAATGTCCTGCGTAAGCCCGTACTTGTGCGCGGCATCGGGCAAAAACACTTCGAAGAATTGCGCGTTTTGTATCGCCATCATCACATGCAGATTGGCGACGTTGTTCAGCGAGTTGCCGCCATGATGAATTTCGTAATTGAGATGAAACGCCTCCGCGAGATGCGCGGTCTTGATCATGGTGGTGATGCCGCCCTTGACGGCCACGTCGCCGCGCAGAAAATCCGTCGCCTGCGTCACGATCCATTGCGCGTACGAATCCAGCCCCGCCTGCGGATACTCGGTGGCCATGATCGGCGTCTTGAGCTTTTGCTTGAGCTTGATGTAGTTGTAGATATCCTGATCGGCGAGCGGGTCTTCATACCAGTGGTAACCCAGTTCGTCGATTGCGAAACCAACGCGCAGCGCTTCCTCGTAGTTGTAACACCAGCCCGGATCAACCATCAGCGTGAACTCTTTGCCCACTGCACTGCGCACGGCTTCGCACACCTTGATGTCTTCGCGCCATGCCTGCGGCGGATGAATCTTGTACGCAGGCCAGCCGAGCGCCTGATAATGCTGCGCCTGCTCGACATAAGCCGCAGGGCTCGGCAGTATCTGCGAACTGGCGTACGCCGGCGCGCGTTCGCGGTAGGAACCGAGCAGTTTGTGTATCGGCATGTTGGCCGCCTTGCCCGCGATGTCCCACAGCGCCACATCGACAGCGCCTACTGCGCGCGTGGTGGTGGTGCGCGCGCGTTTCCACAACGCCTGATACAAACGCTCGCGCGCCAGCGGGTCCTGCCCCATCAGCACGGGCTTGAGATAACGCAGCAGCGCCGGTGCATCGATGTCCGCGGCCTGGCGCGAACTGCCGAGAAACGCGTGACCGGTAAGGCCTTCATCGGTGACGATGGCGAGCAGCCCAAGCTGGCTGGAGCCACCGAATTTCTTGTGCTCGCCGTAACTGGTGGCGGGAATATCGTCCCAGGAAAAAAGCGTGAGGCTGACGTCGGTAATTTTCATATGTGGCTGCTCGCGCCCTTGTATTAAGACGCCTTGATGCCCGCCGCCTTGATCACCCTTGCCCACTTCGCGATTTCGCGCTCGATGAACGCAGTGTATTGCTCCGGCGTGTTGCCCACCGGTTCCGCACCCTGATCGAGAAAGCGCGCGCGCAGATCGGGCGCATTTACTGCGCGCACAATAGCGCTGTTAAGCTGATCGACGATAGCGCGTGGCGTTTTCGCCGGCGCGGCAATGCCGAACCACGACGTGACATCAAACCCCGACAGGCCGCTTTCCGACAGCGTTGGTATGCCGGGCACGGCCTGATTGCGCCGCGTGCCTGACAGGGCAATCGGCCGCAGCCGGCCGTTGCGCACGTGTTGTATCGCCACCGGAATGTTGGCGAAATACATCGAAATCTCGCCGGACAGCAGCGCTACCATGCCCGCGCCGCTGCCTTTGTACGGCACATGCACGAGCTTGACGCCGGTCATGTACTGAAACAGTTCCGCGGACAGGTGCGGCGTACTGCCCGCGCCCGACGTGCCATAGTTGATTTCACCGGGACGCTGTTTGGCGAAAGCGAGAAACTCTTTTACGCTCTTGGAGGGAATCGAGGTGTGCAGTACCAGCAGATTCTGCGATTCCGCCACCAGCGAGATGAACGCAAAATCACGCACCGAATCGTAGTTGGGTTTGGCCAGCGTGGGGTTCGTCGAATGCGCCGGCGCGTTGAGCAAAATCGTGTAGCCGTCAGGCACAGCACGCGAGACCATTTCGGTGGCAATCATGGTGCTGGCACCACCGCGGTTGTCGACCACGACCTGCTGGCCGAGAAACTCCGCCATTTTCGGCGCTACCGCGCGCGCCAGAAAATCGTTGGTGCCGCTGGGCGGAAAGCCGACAATGAAGCGAATCGGTTTTATCGGATAATTCTGCGCCTGCGCGTTCACCCCGGACGTGATTAGCACCGATACCGACAAAAAATATAAGTACCTGTTTTTCAATATATTTTTCACGTGTTGTGTAGCGCTCACTCTCCCTTGATTCCCGCCGCCTTGAGCACCTTCGCCCACTTGGTGATTTCAGCCTGAACATAGGCCGTGTTTTGCTCCGGCGTGTTGCCGATGGGATCGGCGCCGAGATCCTTGAAGCGCGCCATCAGGTCGGGGGATTTCAGCGCGCGCACGATCTCGCTGTTGAGACGGTCAATGATAGCCCGCGATGTCTTGGCCGGCGCCGAGACGCCGTACCACGTCGTCACTTCATAACCGGGAATGCCACTTTCTGCAACAGTCGGCATTTCAGGAATGGCACCCGAACGCTTGGCGCCGGTCACCGCGATTCCGCGCAGTTTGCCCTGGCGCGCATAGCCGATCACCGAGGGCACGTTGCCGAAGTAAAGCGAAAATTGTCCGCCCAGCATTTCGATCAACGCCGGGCCGGCGCCCTTGTATGGGATATGCACCCATTTCACGCCGGTCATGTATTCAAACAATGCAGCCGACAGGTGCACCGTGGTGCCGACGCCCGACGAGCCGTAATTGATTTCGCCCGGCCGTGCTTTCGACAGCGCGATCAGTTCCTTCACGCTGCGCGGTGGAAACGAGGGATGCAGCACCAGCAGATTCTGCGATTCCGCCGCCACTGTAATAAAAGCGAAATCCTTGATCGAGTCGAAGTTGAGTTTCATCATCGACGGATTGGTGGCGTGGCCCGGCGCGTTCAGCATGATGGTGTAGCCGTCGGGCGCTGCGGTTTTCGCAAACATTTCGCTGGCGATGGCCGTATTGGCGCCGCCGCGATTTTCGATCACGAACTGCTGGCCCATCTGTTCGGTGAGCTTCTGGCCCAGCGCACGCGCCACAATATCGTTGGTGCCGCCGGGCGGGAAGCCGACGATAAAACGGATCGATTTGTTCGGATACGTTTGCGCGTACAGCAACGGCGCACAGCAGGACAGTGCGAGAACTCCGGCCAGTTTGCCCAGCCGCGCTTGATTATTATTCATACTCCTCCTCCAAAAGGTTTGCCCCGGCAGCCTTACCGCATGCCGGGGCATTCAGTATAGCGCCGCAGGCAACTATCGGCGTGCGGCGCGGCGTGCCGGGCTTTTTCTGGATTTCGGCTCGAAACCTTTTAGATAAAGCGGCCCGGTCATGGTGCCATCGATCGCTTTGCCGATAATCCCCTGCGAGAGGTCCTTGATCGCCAGAAAAATCACATCCTCGTCCTTGGGATCTGCAACCAGGGTGTGCGGTGCATTCGCCGGAATGTAGACCAGCGAACCCGTCGGCGCGCGCACTTTCTTGCCATTAACCGAGCCGATCAGCGTGCCGCGCACTACATAATTCAGTTGCTCGTTACGGTGGCTGTGCATGCGTGCGCCGGTGCCGCGCGGCTTGTGGATGTAGCCCACGAGTATGCGTTCGCCTTCTACTACGCCACCGTGTGACGTCGAATAACCGGTGCCGGCAGGGACTTTTTTGAGCGCCGCCATTTTGAACTGATACTTGCCGTTGCCGCCTTTGACTGCGCCTGCGGTTTTGGTTTTGCTGGATTTTTTTGCCGCCATGTTCTCCTCGCTTTTTACAGGTAATCGATGATTTTCCAGTCGCCCGGCTGCATTTGCACCACATTCTTGCTGTGGCCCGGCCGGCGGTCGACGTGAACCTTGCCTTCCTTCATCACGATCTTGATATTCTTCTTTTTCTGCAGGCAAGCGATGTCTTTCAGCGGATCGCCATCGATGGCGATCAGATCGGCGAACTTACCCGCTTCCAGCGTGCCCAGCTTGTCGCCCATCTTGATCGCTTCGGCGGCATTTTTGGTGGTGGCAACAATCGCGTCCATCGGTTTCATGCCGAGCTTGATCCAGATTTCAAGTTCGGCGGCATTGCTGCCCATGTGCGGCTCGAAGCCCATGTCGGTGCCCATCGCAATCTTGATGCCGGCCTTGTACATTTTCTGGAAAGTCTCGAAACAGTACGGCTGCAGCCACTTCATTTTTTTCAGCACGAATTCAGCCGTGCCCAGATCGCGCCGCAGTTCAATTGCGTGATCGGTGCGATGCGACAGCGTAGGCGTCACCGGGATGCCGGCCTCCTTGATCATGTCGATGGTTTCGTCGTCGTGGAACACCATGTGCTCGATGGTATCGGCGCCGGCGTGTATCGCCATGCGCTGCGCGCCAGTGGTAAAGCAATGTACCGCCGCAATCTTGTGAAAGGCGTGCGCCTCATCGACGATGGCGTCTAGCTCTTCCTGCGTCATGTTGCGGATGTCGGGCTCTTCCTTGTCGGTGCCGCCGCCGCCGGAGGCGCAGGTCTTGATCACATCCACGCCGGCCAGCAGATTGGTACGCGCAAGCTTGCGCAACTCCCACGGGCCGTCGGCGGTCTGGAAGCCCTGGCGCAACATCGCCCGCGGCTGGATCAGGTCGAGATGCGAGCCGGTGATAGTGGTAAAGCCCGCGACCAGCATGCGCGGGCCTTCGACAATGCCGGCGTCGATGGCGTCGCGCACCGCAACCAGCTCGTTCACGAACAATCCACGCGTGCCGTTCATGCCCAGATCGCGCAGCGTGGTGAAGCCCATATCAAAGCAATTCTGCGCGTGAAACATCGCGTACATCTGCTGCAAATGCGGCATCACTTCGAACTGCGCCACGCGGTGATTGTGGAACGTCATGCAATTGAACATGGCGGTGTGGATGTGCAAATCCATCATGCCCGGCATCACGGTGTACTTCGAGCAATCGACGGTATCCATGCCGGCAGGAATTTTAACCTTGGCGGCAGGCGACACTTTCTTGATGCGACGGCCCTCTATTAGCAACACCACGTCTTTCTGCGGCTTGCCGCCGTTGCCGTCGATAAAGGTGCCGCACTTTACCGCTTGCGCCGGGCCCTTTTCCGTCAGTGTTGCAAGAAATTCTTCTGATTTGGATGCCATCTAAAACGCTCCTGTTAAATGCTTGTAAAACATTCTGCCACAGAGGGCGAAGCGCCTTCAGATTTTTGACTGAAACGCGCCCGCCATCTGGACAAAACGCTGATACGCCTGGAGATCAAACGCCCCTCCCGCCGGTTTGCCCGGATTCAATTCAAACAGCGCCAGCGTGCGCTCGACATCTGCGCGCGCCATATCGCGTGTAATGAACACAATGCGCGAGGTATGGTCATCGCTGGGCCAGCGTTCCAGTTCGACGGGCTCGTGCAAGACGCTCTGCACCGCCTGCACCACCACCGGCCGCCCCTCGATATTGACCAGGCCCTTGACCCGCAGCAGATTCACGCCGCGCAGGCCCGCCAGCATATTGAGCCACGCAGTGAGGCCGCTGCCAGAGATGGGCTTGTCGTAGCGCAGCGAAAACGCCCGGATGTGCTTGTCGTGGCGGTTTACGTCATGGGTATGGTGGTGACTGTGTTCATGCGCCGTCGCATAAGCATCTTCGCGTAACCAGCGTTCGACTTCCGCGCCCTTGGTCGCCGGATCCCAGATCGCGCCGCCGAACAGAACTGCGCTGTCGATGTGGCCTTTCACTGCCTGCAGCAGCGCCGCGCCGGGATTTAATGTTGCAAGACGTATTTTCAGGTTTTCCAGCAGGGTAGCTTCCGCAAGATCGCCCTTGCTCACCAGCAGCACATCGGCAACTGCCGCTTGCTTCACCGACTCTTCGTGCGCATCAAGCTGCGCATCGCCGTTCACGCCATCGACCACTGACAGCACGGTGTCAGGCCGGAACAGCGGCGAAATATCTTCGTCGGTCGCCAGCGTGCGCAACACCGGCACCGGATCGGCCAGGCCGGTGGTTTCCACCAACACACGATCAAACGACGGTATCGATTTACTCTCGCGTTTCTTCCACAGATCGGCGAGCGTTTCGACCAGATCGCCACGCACGGTGCAGCACAGGCAGCCACTGCGCAGCAGCACCATGTTTTCCGCAGGCGTCGTCACCAGCAAATGGTCGAGGCCGATTTCACCGAATTCGTTGATGATTACCGCCGCCCCTGCCATACGCGGATCGGCCAGCACGTGATTGAGCAGCGTGGTTTTACCGCTGCCCAAAAAGCCGGTGATAATCGAAACGGGTGTGCGTAGTTCCATTGTCGTAACCGGGCGCTAAAAAAACAAAAGCGCGAAGCGGATGCTTACGCGCCTTTGGGGCTTTCGATTTACCGCGGAATCACGCCGCCTGCTTCTGGTTTTCCATGCTCGAGGAATAGCGGCCCAACGCGGCCAGGCTATTCATGCGCCCGCGGTGCGCCAGCGCGGCTTGCGCGGCAGCCACGTTTGCGGCAGAGCCTCTCCAGGCCTTGATGGACGGCTGCTGCAATGCGCGGCCATACGAGAATGACAACGGCCACGGGTTGCCGCTGAGCTTGTTCATCGCATCCAGATGCGCGGTCGCCAGTTCATCGCTCTGTCCGCCCGATAAAAATACGATACCCGCCACTGCCGCAGGAACCGTACGCTTCAAAATGCGCACGGTGCGCTCAGCGACTTCCTGCACGCCCGCTTGCCGCGAACAGCTCTTGCCGGAAATCACCATCGACGGTTTCAGCACCGACCCTTCGAGCGACACGCGGTTGATATAGAGCGCTTCATATACGGCGTTCAGCGTCCACTCGGTAACCTGTTCGCAGCGCTCGATGGTGTGATCGCCGTCCATCAGCACTTCGGGTTCAACGATGGGCACCAGCCCCGCTTCCTGGCAAATCGCCGCGTAGCGCGCCAGCGCATGCGCGTTGGCGGCGATGCAGGTCGTGCTAGGCATGTCGGCGCCGATGGTAATCACCGCGCGCCACTTGGCGAATTTAGCCCCCAGCTTCACGTATTCCGCGCAGCGCTTGGGCAGATTGTCGAGGCCTTCGGTCACCAGTTCACCGGGGCATAGCGCGAGGTCTTTCGCGCCGGTATCAACCTTGATGCCGGGCAGCACGCCGTTTTTGTTGAGCAAATCCACGAACGAGGTGCCATCTGCGGATTTCTGGCGCAGCGTTTCGTCGTAAAGAATCACGCCGCTGATGGTGTCGCCGATGCCTTTGGTGGTGAACAGCATGTCGCGGTAGGCGCGGCGATTTTCTTCGGTGTTTTCAACCTTGATGCTGTCGAAGCGCTTGCCGATGGTGCCGGTGCTCTCGTCGGCAGCGAGGATCCCGCGGCCGGGCGCAACCATGGCGCGGGCGATGCTGTTAAGGGTGTTTGACATGGTGCCTCCTGTTTAAAAACCTGTTTTATGCGTGGCGATGTTCGCCGACCTTGATGATCTTCATGGTGTTAGTGCCGCCGGCTTTGCCGAACGGCTCGCCGATGGTGATCACGATGTAATCTCCATTTTGCACCGCGCCGCGTTTCAGCAATTCGTCTTCGGCCAGGTGCAGCGCCTTCTCCGGATTGCGCGCGCCCTTGAATTTGACCGGATAGACGCCCTTGAACACGGTGACGCGTCGCCGCGTTTCAACCACAGAACTGAGTGCATAGATCGGTACCGCCGTGGACAACCGCGACATCAGCATTGGCGTCTTGCCGCTTTGCGTCAGCGACGCAATCGCCTTGATCGCGAGGTTGTTGGCCGTAAACACGGTCGCGCGCGCGATAGCCTCTTCGACTTCACTCGGCGGCGCGCGGCGCACACGTTCGTTGGCCGTGGGGTCTTCCTTTTCGGCTTCAACGCACACGCGTGCCATCGCCGCTACGGTTTCAGCCGGGTACTGGCCGGCAGCCGTTTCCGCCGACAGCATCACGGCGTCGGTGCCGTCGAGCACTGCATTGGCCACATCAGAAACTTCGGCGCGCGTCGGAATCGGATTGTTGATCATCGATTCCATCATCTGCGTGGCGGTGATCACCGCCCTGTTCTTCTCACGCGCGAGGCGAATCATGCGTTTTTGCAACGCAGGCACCACGGCGTCGCCGACTTCCACCGCGAGATCGCCGCGCGCCACCATGATGACGTCGGAAGCGTCGATAATTTCTTCCAGCGCGGTAATCGCTTCGGCGCGCTCGATCTTCGCCACCAGCAGCGCCTTGCCGCCGGCCTTGTGCATGAGATCGCGCGCCCAGCGCATGTCTTCGCCCGAACGCGGAAACGATATGCCGAGAAAATCCGCCTTCAGCGCGGCGGCAATTTTGATGTCCTGCTTGTCCTTCTCGGTCAGCGCGGGCGCGGTGAGTCCGCCGCCCTTGCGATTAATGCCTTTGTTATTGGACAGCGGCCCCCCGAGTTCCACCACGCAATGGATGCGCGCGCCCTTCACCGACGAAACGCCCAGCACGATGCGTCCGTCGTCCAGCAACAGCGTGTCGCCGGTGCGAACATCCTTGGGCAGATTGACGTAATCAAGGCCGACCGTATGTTGATCGCCGAGTTTGCATTCAGCATCGAGCACGAATTTCGCGCCGGCGGCGAGGGTAATTTTGTTGTCCCTGAATTTGCCGATGCGTATCTTCGGACCTTGAAGATCCACCAGCACGCCGACCGCGCGTCCGGCGCGGCGGGCAAGCCTGCGCACCAGCTCAACGCGCGCTTTGTGCTCGGCCGCCGTGCCGTGGGAGAAATTCATGCGCACCACGTCGAGGCCGGCGTCGATCATGTGCGCCAGTGTTTTTTCGTCGCTGGAGGCCGGGCCCAGCGTGGCTACTATTTTTGTGCGGCGTGTCATGTCAGAAGCTCTGGTTTGCGATGATAGTTTGACAGCCGATTATTACATCACGTTGATTATGTCAGGCGGCGCGTGATTCGAGCATCTCGACCGCGGGAAGTTTGCGGCCCTCCAGAAATTCCAGGAAGGCGCCGCCGCCGGTGGATATATAGGATATTTTATCCGCAATCCTGAACTTTGCGATGGCGGCAAGCGTGTCGCCGCCGCCGGCGATGGAGTACGCTTCCGAAGCGGCAATCGCTTCGGCGATGACTTTGGTGCCGCCGGCGAACTGGTCGTATTCAAACACACCGACCGGCCCGTTCCAGACGATGGTGCCTGCCTTGGCGATCAATCCGGCGAAATTCGCCGCAGTCTTCGGACCGATGTCGAGTATCAGATCGTCTGCCCTCACCGCATTGGCGTCCACGCGATTGGCGCGCGCCATTGCCGCCAACTCATTGGCGACGATCACGTCTACCGGCAGCGGCACTTGCGCGCCGCGTGCCTGCATCATGTCGATGATTTCGTGCGCCTCGGTGACCAGATTGGGTTCGGCCAGCGACTTGCCGATGCGCTGCCCCGACGCCAGCATGAAGGTATTCGCAATACCGCCGCCGACGATCAGTTGATCGACCTTGGCGGCCAGCGCCTTGAGTATCGTCAGCTTGGTGGAAACCTTGGAGCCCGCCACTATCGCCAGTAACGGCCGCGCGGGGTTACCCAGCGCCTTGCCCAGCGCATCAAGTTCCGCCGCCATCAGCGGCCCGGCGCATGCAATTTTCGCGAACTTCGCGATGCCGTGCGTGGTAGCTTCCGCGCGATGCGCGGTGCCGAAGGCATCGTTGACATAAACGTCGCACAGCGCGGCCATTTTTTTGGCCAGTGCGTCGTCGTTCTTTTTCTCGCCTTTGTTGACGCGGCAGTTTTCCAGCATCACTACTTCACCCGGCTTTACGTCTACACCATCGACCCAGTTGGCGACGAGCCGCACCGGTTTGCCAAGCATTTCGCCCAGGCGCTTCGCTACCGGCGCCAGCGTATCTTCGGGCTTCAGTTCGCCCTCGATCGGCCGCCCCAAGTGCGATGTAACCATCACCGCCGCGCCCGCCTTGAGTGCGTGAGTGATACCCGGCACAGAGGCGCGGATGCGCGTGTCTTCGGTAATATTGCCGTCGTGGTCCTGCGGCACGTTAAGGTCGGCGCGGATAAATACGCGCTGGCCTGCTAGCGGAAGATCGGTCAGTCTGAGAAATGTCGACATCAAAACTCAATAACGATGGCAGCTACAGCGAATGCAGCGTTACTTCGCAACCACGCGCACCATTTCCAGCACTTTGCTGGAGTAGCCCCATTCGTTGTCGTACCACGACACCACTTTGACGAAAGTGCTGTCGAGCGCAATGCCCGCCTCGGCATCAAACACCGAGGTGCAGGTTTCATCACGAAAATCGGTGGAAACAACTTTCTCTTCGGTGTAGCCAAGGACGCCTTTCATCGCGCCCTGCGATTGCGATTTCATTTCGGCGCAGATTTCGGCGTAGGTCGCGGGCTTGTTCAGCTCTACCGTCAGGTCAACGACGGAGACGTCGGACGTCGGCACGCGAAATGCCATGCCGGTGAGCTTTTTGTTGAGCTCGGGAATCACCACGCCCACCGCTTTGGCTGCGCCGGTGGACGACGGAATGATGTTTTCGAGTATGCCGCGCCCGCCGCGCCAATCCTTGTTCGAAGGACCATCAACGGTTTTTTGCGTCGCCGTTGCCGCATGCACGGTCGTCATCAGTCCGCGCTTGATGCCCCATTTGTCGTTCAGCACCTTGGCCACCGGCGCGAGACAGTTGGTGGTGCAGGACGCATTGGAAATGATCGCCTGCCCGGCGTACGATTTGTCGTTCACGCCAAACACAAACATCGGCGTGTCGTCTTTCGACGGTGCAGACATGATGACTTTCTTCGCGCCCGCCTTGAGATGTTTTTCAGCCGTGGCTTTATCCAGAAACAAACCGGTGGCTTCGATCACGATATCCGCGCCGATTTCATTCCATTTGAGTTCGGCGGGGTCTTTGACCTGCGTCAGGCGAATTTTCTTACCGTTGACTATCAACGTGTTGCCTTCAACGGCAATGTCGCCTTTAAAGCGGCCATGCACCGAGTCATAACGTAGCATGTACGCCAGATAATCCGGCTCCAGCAAATCATTAATACCGACGATGTCGATATCCGCAAAATCCTGCACTGCCGCGCGAAACACCATGCGTCCGATGCGTCCAAAGCCGTTGATGCCTACCTTGATTGCCATGCCTCGTCCTCCAAAATATCTTTTAAAAACAAATACTTATAATATACCCTTTACCGTGGCTGCGATATTCGCCGCCGTGAAGCCGAAATACTTGAACAAATCGCCCGCAGGCGCCGATTCGCCGTAGCGGTCGATGCCCACTACAGCGCCTTCGAGCCCCACATACTTGCGCCAGAAATCGCTGACACCGGCCTCGACCGCGACACGCGGCGTGCCTTTCGGCAAAACGCTGGCGCGATACGCGGCATCCTGGCGGTCGAACACGTTGGTGGACGGCATCGATACCACGCGCACTGCAATATTTTCCGCCGCCAATAATTTTTGCGCTTCGAGCGCCAACGCGACCTCGGAGCCGGTGGCAATAATCGCCGCGCGCGCCGTAGTGCCTGTGGGTACATCCGACAGCACGTAACCGCCGCGTGCTACATCGGCCACCTGCGTCGCGCCGCGTTTCTGAAAAGCCAGATTCTGGCGCGAGAACAAGAGGCTCGTCGGGCCGTCGCGCCGCTCGATGGCAGCGATCCACGCCACCGTGGATTCCACCGTATCGCACGGACGCCATACATCCATGTTCGGCAGCAAACGCAACACCGCCGCATGTTCCACCGGCTGATGCGTAGGGCCGTCTTCACCGAGACCGATGGAATCGTGGGTGAACACAAACACCACGCGCTGTTTCATCAGCGCTGCCATGCGCAGCGCGTTGCGCGCGTAGTCGGAAAAGGTAAGGAACGTTGCCACATAGGGAATCACGCCGCCGTGCAGCGCGAGTCCGTTGGCAATCGCTGACATGCCGAATTCGCGTACACCGAAAAATATATAGTTGCCGCCACCGGTGTTACCCAAAGCTTTCGAGCCCGACCACCAGGTAAGGTTCGATCCCGCCAGATCAGCCGAGCCGCCCACCAATTCCGGCAAGGCAGGCGCCAGCACTTCAATCGCATTTTGCGAGGCTTTGCGCGTGGCGATGGTTTCGGCCTTGTCGTTGACCTGTGCCAGCACCTTGGCGGTGTGCGCTTTCCACGATGACGGCAACTCGCCCGCCATGCGGCGTGTCAATTCAGCGGCGAGATCGGGATGCTGTTTGGCGTAGGCCGCGAATTTTTCATTCCACGCGCCCTCGGCTTTGGCACCGCGCGCACGCGCATCCCAGCCCGCATACACCGCTTCGGGAATTTCAAACGGTAGATGATTCCAGCCGATCGCAACTCGCGTGGCGGCAATTTCTTCCGCGCCCAGTGGCGCGCCATGTGCGCCGCCGGTGTTGGCTTTTTTTGGTGCGCCCTTGCCGATAATGGTTTTGCAGCAGATCAATACCGGTTTTGCGGTTTCCGTTTGCGCCTGCTTGATCGCGGCATCCACCGCATCGGCGTTGTGGCCATCGACATCGCGGATCACGCGCCAGCCGTAGGCCTCGAAACGCTGTGGCGTGTTGTCGGTGAACCATTGTTTGAGCTGCGCTTTTTCGGAATCGATCGAGATACCGTTGTCGTCGTAGAGCGCGATCAGCTTGTTCAGTCCCAGCGTGCCCGCGAGCGAACACACCTCGTGCGAAATGCCTTCCATCAAACAACCGTCGCCGAGAAACACATAGGTGCGGTGATCGATGACCGCATGGCCATCGCGATTGAATTCCGCCGCCAGCATGCGCTCGGCGAGCGCCATGCCCACCGCGTTGGCGATGCCTTGTCCGAGCGGGCCCGTGGTGGTTTCCACGCCCGGCGCCATGCCGTGTTCAGGGTGGCCGGGCGTTTTGGAATGCAGTTGGCGAAACCGTTTCAACTCCGCCATCGGCAAATCGTAGCCCGACAGATGCAGCAGCGCATACAGCAGCATCGAACCGTGCCCGTTCGACAAAACAAAACGGTCGCGGTTGACCCATGCAGGATTGGCGGGGTTATGGCGTAAGTGATTGTTCCACAGAGCTTCCGCGATCTCCGCCATGCCCATCGGCATGCCGGGATGGCCGGAATTGGCCTGTTGAACGGCGTCCATCGCAAGCGCGCGGATCGCGTTGGCCAAATCGGCTTTGGAAGTCATTGCGGCTGATCTACAAGAGAGCTACAGGGGAAAGCGCGATTATAGCGCTGCGCGAAGGCGCGGGCGACCCCTGCGAAGTCCGTTACAGCACGATTACTCGTCGCGGCGGGTAAGCTTAACCCCCAACTGCTTAAGCTTCCGATACAAATGCGTCCGCTCCAACCCAACAATCTCCGCCACGCGACTGATATTCCCGCCCTCTTTCCCAAGGTGATATTCAAAGTAAGCCCGCTCAAACGCATCGCGCGCCTCACGCAACGGCTGGTCGAACGCGGGCGCCTGCTGCACCGGCGCCGGCTCGGGCAGCGCGCGCGTCACGTCGTCGGCAGTGATTTCTTCGCCCTGCGCGGTCTGCGCCAGCGTGCGCACCACGCTCTCCAGTTGCGTGAGATTGCCTGGCCAGTCGAAATTGCGCAGCGCGTTTAACGCCGCGGTAGAAAACTGGCGCGAGGCAATTTCCTTGGCTTCGACCATGCGCGCGAGGATCAACCCCGCGACTTCGGGTATATCGTCGCGATGCTGGCGCAGACTGGGAATGGTGATCGTCATCGCCGACAGCAGTTCGTAGAGCTGCGCGTCGAAGGCGCCCTCCGCCGCGACATCGGCCAGTGCGCGCGAGGCGCCGCACACCACGCGCGTGTTGTAGCGCGCGACCTTTGCCAGCAGCAGCAGCATGCCTTTCTGCTCGGCGCGCGTGAGGCCGGCCACATCATGCACGAACAGCGTGCCGTCGCGCGCCTTGTTAAGCAGTTCAATCGGCTCACCGGCCAGTTGCGCCGACGTTTCCGGTGTGACCCACGGCGTGTTGCGCACATGCAGCACGCGCGCGCAAATCTCGATGCCGCAGCCCGGCTCGCCGACCAGTACCACGGGCGTGCGCATGCCGGCGATGCGCTCCAGCCGCTGCTTGAGATCGGCGATCACCGGTGCGCGGCCCAGTGCGCCCAATGACGCCCCCGGTTTGGGTTGTTCCGCGCTGTGCTTCAGGGCGCGGCCCACTGTGGTCAGCAACTTCTGCAGCGCGATGGGTTTTTCCAGAAAATCAAACGCACCGATGCGTGTAGCCTCTACCGCGGTGTCTATGGTGCCGTGGCCGGACATCATCACCACCGGCATGGTGAGCTGCCCGCTGCTCGCCCATTCCTTGAGCAACGTAATGCCGTCAGTATCGGGCATCCAGATGTCGAGCAGCACCATGTCCGGGCGCGCATCATTGCGGCTGGTGCGCGCCTCGGT